>JAUIFA010000011.1 GCA_030429625.1 Alphaproteobacteria bacterium
ACCATGCCCATAGTTGTGCTCTAGGTGGTAACCTTGATTTTTCAAGGTGTTGAAAGTTTCATTTTCAATTTTCCACCGCGAACGACCTACGGCTACAATATCTTTGACATTGGCTTTAGTAATTGGAATATCCGTAATCCAGGTATTGGCATAAACGGTTTTACCCGTTTTGATATCCACTTGCAGGTATTCCACATAGTTGACCAATTGCTCTTGATGCTGGCCATTGAGAATCAAGCCATTGATAAATCGAACGGTGCTCTTCGTTTTTCCGTTTGACCAGGAATATTGCTCCAGCTTATTTTGCTCAGCCAGGCGCTGAGCCTGAACCAAGACATAGCCCTCTTTGATGACAATAATAAAGCTGGCCTGATGTTCTTTTATCAGTTTAACCATGGAGCCAGTAGCATAAAGCCCATCCAGGACAAAAAGCAATTTATCTTGCTTTAGTGCTTTGCATATTCTTGGAATAAGGCGTTTTGCCGCATTTTGCTCACAGTCATTTTTAGTGGCCCCATCTTGACGGACAATGGCTTCGCCGCCTACAGGAAAAACGGTCTTTACATCTGGATGCATTTGTACGGCACCCAGCATCTGGTGGTAATAACGTTTTTCTCCGTTGCGTAGGGTTTTAACCAAACAATGAGGACAAGACTTTTTACCAGAGCAATAATAGCCGGTGCCATCGATACTGATAGGCATATAGCCCTCAAGGACCTGGCGGGATTCCCAAATACCTTCGCTGCGCAACTCATCCGTCAGCACTTGGAAGGCTGGATGCAATTCTGCCGGGTTAACCCCGTCAATAGCTTGGCGAAGAGCCGTGTCTTCTGGAATTTGTTCGACACCATAGACCGTGCGCAGGTTATGCTTGCGCACTTCACACTGGAAATTCTGCCGGAATACCAGTAACGAAGGCGATTTGAGCGAAAACATCGCAAAAGCGCCTTTTAAGACGTCGATTAGCATATAACTGGCATTTGCACGCCTGTGGTCTTTGATCTGGCCAAAAAATTGGCCCAATTGTTTTGTCAAGTAATCAAACATCCAACTTTTTGGATGCAGCTTAATACTTTTTCACTTTTTAACCAAATTTTATTTTAAACCGAGAATCGCTGTTATTTTGTGCTGACCATATAACATTTTATTATACTTAACCCAACTTTTATTGCATGCAATGCTTGATATACATTCAAAGTACGCCTACTTACAATAAATTGCTATGAAAAGATTTAATCCAGATTATTCGTTTTTTTTAGTTGTCAGCGGTTTGCTTCTACTAATATCTAGCTTTAGCAGCTGCAACCCTGATGACGATCAGCCCTGCAATGATCCAACGAATGTCTATTGTCCTAATTATGACCCTTGTTTGGTATTTGGGCCAGCAGATGCCAGTTTCAAAATATTAGATTCGATTCCTTCTTTTGCTGCGGACACTTCGTTTACACTTGAAATATGGGATACTACCCTTACGGGAAACTCTGTCTATTTTAAGGCAAACCAGATACGTGATGATGCAACATATACTTGGAAAGTAGGATTAGACCCACGTACTTTCAATGAATCACTTTTCTCCTTATTATTTCAAGGATTTGAAGGAACAATCGAGGTAAGCTTGATAGTTGAAATAGAAGATGAACTTGGATGTTTATCAGAAGCAGAAAAAATTGATTCTTCTACACAAACGCTTCATTTTGTTGACTTACCAGCTGAAGAATGGCCCATCATGGGAACTTTTAAAGGAGCTTTAGAAAGTGCCCCAGATGAGTCACTAAACCTAACTACCTACATATTCAGTACAACCAGTGGTATCTATCAGTCTGAACTAGGAGGATATGATCTAGACTGCCCAGAAGATGATGATGGATTTAGAGTATTGGGAAGGTACGACTACCTTGTTACTCCCTTACTTTTAAATGGACTTAATTTTCGTTGCCGTAATCTTACCGCTATCGGGCGCTTACATCGAGAAGACTATGATAAAATTACCATTAACTTTTGGTATGATGCCGATGATGGGTCTCGAATTCATGACTCATTTACAGGTATGAGGCAGTAATTAGTTAAGTGACGGATCAAAATTATAGATAAGTGAAATTGGTCAGCGCATAATGATTGAACTAATTGATAATAAGATAATTGGAAGATTATTTTGTCAGCGATTCTCGCTTTAGAATATTATTCTAGCAAAGGGAAATCTAAAGAAGGTCCTTTTGCGATAAATTTATAAATAGCGTTCATTGACAAAGCAGGCATAAGATCAAAGAC
>JAUIFA010000003.1 GCA_030429625.1 Alphaproteobacteria bacterium
CCGCCCGTCTCAGCTAATACTTTAGTAATTGCAGCCGTTAACGTTGTCTTACCATGATCCACGTGACCAATCGTGCCAATGTTACAGTGCGGTTTATTACGCTCAAACTTCTCTTTTGCCATTGTATGTATACCTATTCTTTATCAATTAATTTGCTGAAGCAACTTCCCCGTTACATCAGATTTTAATTTGCTACCATTTTCATGGAGCGGATGGAGGGAATCGAACCCTCGTGACCAGCTTGGAAGGCTGGGGCTTTACCATTAAGCTACACCCGCAATCTAAATTTATAGACAGCAGGGGCGCACTAAATACACGGGTTGATTTTAAATATCAAGGAATTATTTGACTTTTATCGTATTTTTTTGAGGAGGGTTTAAAATATAAGGGAAAAAGAAAAAGGAGCGGCCTTGTGGGGCGGCTCCTTTTTCGGTTAGTGAATGTCAGTTGATCCGACGAAGCAATGGAAGGCCCACGACTTCGTATCCGTATTCATCCCCCAGATGGTATTTCATGCCATTGGGGAAGGATTCCTGATCCGCTTCACCGTACTCATCCAAGAATGAGACGAGGACGGGGCCAGAAATCTGCCGAATAAAACCGTCATCCTCCGGTCGCTGTAAAATGACAGCATTGCTGTCTTGTACTGCCACCGAGAAGATAAAAGTGGAAAGTAACACAAGGTTGCTTCCACCCGGTGCGTTTTCCTCTGCGCCATAGAGCGACACAAAGGGCGAGGCCCCGGTTTCGAATACATATTCTCCTACCGCAATGGGAGAGACATATGCGTATTCTTCGTTTTGATCCGGGTCGTAGTCTTCGCCGCAGCCTACCAAAAGGATGGCTGCAAGAAAGACCAGCAGATAGCGAAGATGTGTCTTCATCTTTCTGCCCTTTCATTTTTTTTCACTTTAGGTGTCTTTTATGCCCACTTACGCTGAGATTCTTCGGCGTTAGGGCTCTTGTCATTCATTTTTTGAACAGCAATAGGAAAAGCGTTGGCGTTTTCCAAGATTGAACCTTCACTCTACACGCAAAAGGATCAAAAGTCAAATATGAGCAAGCTGACAGCAACGGTTGCTAACGATTTAGCCGTTGGCTGATCAGTGTTTCCACAATCTCTGGATCAAGTAATGTACTCGTGTCACCAAGATTACTAAAGTCATTCTCAGCAATTTTGCGCAAAATCCGGCGCATGATTTTACCGGAACGGGTTTTGGGAAGGCCGGGGGTAAATTGCAGATGATCTGGCTTGGCAAACGCCCCAATGTCAGAGCGCACCTTAGCAACAAGTTCATCATGTAACGCTTGGTCAAACACAATGCCTTCGTTTAAGGTAACATAGACATACATGCCTTGGCCTTTGATGTCGTGTGGGTAGCCCACCACAGCGGCTTCGGCTACATCATGATGTTCCACCAGAGAGCTTTCGACTTCTGCGGTACCGATACGATGACCGGAAATATTAAGTACGTCATCTATCCTTCCGGTGATCCAATAATAGCCGTCTGCATCACGACGGCAACCATCGCCACTGAAATAGTGCCCATCATATTGGCTGAAATAGGTTTGAATAAAGCGGTCATGGTCTCCCAAAACGGTGCGCATTTGTCCCGGCCAGGAATCGGCAATGCACAACGCGCCTTCACATTCTCCCTCAAGTCTCTCTCCGGTCTGTGCGTCCACAATAACGGGCTGTATACCAAAGAAAGGTAATGTCGCCGACCCAGGTTTTAAATCGGTCGCGTAGGGGAAGGGGGTGATCAGGAAGCCACCGGTTTCGGTTTGCCACCATGTGTCGACAATGGGGCAGCGTGCATCGCCTACAATGTTATAGTACCATTGCCAAGCTTCTGGGTTGATAGGCTCACCGACCGAACCAAGAATGCGCAAAGATTTACGGCTGGTTTTTTGTACCGGACGGTCGCCCAATGCCATCAAAGCACGGATGGCGGTAGGCGCGGTATAAAATTGGGTCACCTGATGTTTGTCCACCACTTCCCAAAAACGTGAGGGGAAAGGATAGGTTGGCGTGCCCTCAAAAATAAGGCTGGTTGCACCATTGGCCAATGGACCATAGACAATGTAAGAATGGCCGGTGACCCAGCCGACATCGGCCGTACACCAATAGACATCGCCTTCCTGATAATCAAACACATATTTATGCGTCATCGCCGTATATAAAATATAGCCACCGGAGCTATGCACCACACCCTTTGGTTTGCCGGTGGAGCCAGAAGTATACAACACAAACAAAGGATCTTCTGAGTCCATCACCTCAATGTCGCATTGGTCAGAAACCTTGCTGTGTAAATCCTGATATAAATATTCAGATTTTGTCTGTGTTTGTGGGGTATTTGATGCGGAAATAATAAGTGTTTTGATGTCATCCTGTGGAATGACAGTGTCATTAGCACAGGATCCACTTTTATTTTCTGGATTCTGCGCTGTCGCTTTGCTCCCCGCAGAATGACGTTCTAAAGCTTTTCTCACATTATCCAATAGAGGAATTTTCTTCCCACCACGAATCCCTTCGTCTGCTGTAATAACCAATTTACTGTTGCAATCTTCAATTCGTCCATGCAGTGCATCAGGCGAGAATCCACCAAAGACTACCGAATGCACCGCGCCAATACGCGCACAGGCCAGCATAGCATAGGCTGCCTCAGGAATCATTGGCATATAGATGGTGACCACGTCCCCCTTTTTTACACCTAATTCTTTTAGCACATTAGCAAAGCGGCAGACCTCACTATGGAGTTGCTGGTAGGTGATATGTTCTGATTCTTCAGGGTTGTCTCCTTCCCAGATAAAAGCGGTTTGGTTGGCGCGTGTTGCTAAATGACGGTCAACGCAATTATAACAGACATTAAGTTTGGCATCTTTAAACCAATGGATTTTCACATCATTTTTGCTGAATTTAGTGTCTTTGACCTGCGACCATTTTTCTATCCAGTCGATATGTTCCTCAGCCTGTTCTGTCCAGAAAGATTCGGGGTCACTGATGGAGCGGGCATACATGTTTCTATATATGTCTTTGTTAATCCAGTGTTGGTCATTTGGGCTTTGTGCTGCAACCACCACCGTGTGATCTTCTTTATCTCTAAACGTAGACATTCAACCCTCCCTTAATTATTTAAGTGAGGTATCATAACAACTGTATTGCGTGATGCAAATAATTTATGCTTATCTGCCGTTGGTTGCTGCTAAGGTTTTATTCTCAGCCAAACCAAGATGAATCATTTCCGCTTTGGATTTTGGCGGTACCATGATGCTGCTGGCGCGGGCATGATGTAGTAATCTTGAATTTTCCGTTCCAACAAGATTTTCCAAATAGTCGGTTAGTGCAATAACCACATCGGACTGTGCTAGTTTTTGGGCATGCTCCGGTAAATTCTGACGTATCATTTCCATCAATTTAATGGTAGGAATAGAAGAATCCATATCCAACTCTTTGCCAGTCAGTGCAGCATAAGAAAGTTTGGCAGCTTTGCGATATTCAATTTCAGCCTTGGCTAAAAATCCGGCTACATTATTCCGTTTTGCCATTTCGGGTAATTGATCCGGTGAAGGTCTTTGAGAAATCTGTTCTTCTGCCAGTACTTTACTTCTTTCCTTTGGATCAACAATTTCAATGACCCGTTTTGTGCCGTTATTATTCAACATGGCTCTGCGCCATATTTCATCAAAATTTGTTGCAGCAGCTCCATACGCTACCGGGTCAATCGCGCTACGCACAGCAGGCGACTTTCTATACATATATTGTACTTTTTCTGCATCTTCTTTTATTGATCTTGTTTCTTGATGTAAAATACGCCCACCTATGGTATGAGGTTGGTGGCTTTCTGTTCGTTCGTTAAATTTCTCAACGAGACTCTGCTGTAATGCTCCCGCGCCTAAAAACCCAAAATTAGAGTTTTTATGTTGTCCGGTTTCACTAAAACCAATGGTACGTGTGCCACTGATTGGGTCAATAAAACGGGTAGTATCTTTACTGCCCTTTCTACCCGCTGCACGTAAACCCACATTCCCATCTTCTTTGTTCTGAGAATAGCCGAGAACTTGTGCCAACACCGTACCAAAACGCTGGTCATTAAAGAACTTGTCTTTGTAATTATCTACCTGATCCACCAGAGCACCCAGCACATAATCAAAGCGGTGGACATGGCGGGTTAAGGCCGCTTCAAGTGAAGTTCCTCCCATGATACGGTGACCTTCATCGTCGCGGTCCACACCAATGCGGGAGGCACAATGACACAATGTTTCCTTAAGCCGATTTCCCACGGCAAACACACTGTTATTCATCATGAAATTATCAATTCCCTGTACCGTAGACTTGACATATTCATACACACCATACGTATCAATCTGGCCACTTTCGCGACGTACGCCCATGCGCAGGGAATCCGTATGCGAGCCGCCTTCGTGATAGACTGTGCCAAAGCCAAATTCTTCTGCCACCTGATTGATTCGGATATGGGCTTCGTAGATACCGCCTTTTGCTCCGGTAATACCGCTGCGTCGGGTATTGTCGCTGTGAGCAATCATGGTCTGTATCTTTAAAACATCGGAAAGTGTTACACCATGTTCGGCCATCAAAGTTGTGTTGATATCACTCAGACGTTGCTTGAAATCAATATCTTGTGGGTTCAGTGTACGAATGTTATCCTGAGTAAGTTCGTCCAGTGGTTTGTTGATTCCTTTTCCTGCTTTTTCGTCCCATTCCCTTAGGCTTGTTTCCACAAGATACGAAAAATATTCCGGGTCGTTGAGCATGGTACGAGTGATATTGCCAGCTTCTTTTAAAACCGAAGGCTTTTCATAAAGTGGTACAATCCGAACATTACGGTCGTTTCCAGTTGCCTTTAAAAGCAGTAACATCTCTTTTACCTGCAGAGGAGTTTCCGCTTCTGCAAGAACCTGACCCTGAATCATATCAGGATTTGCCGCAGCCAATTCAAGCCGTTTGATGGTGTTATAAAAAATACCCTTATAACCATTTTCATCATCGTTCTGATACACATTCTCACGGCCTTTTGCCTCTTCAGGAACGTTTTTCATAGCGGTCTGAATCAAGTCCTGCATCTTATGCTTGCAATCTGGGTCAGCCAATAAATCATCGACGATTTTTTCTTTTTCTGCGTCTTTCATTGCAGAATAGGGCTTTTTACCGGCAAGATTGACTAGGATATTGTCTAGCACATGGGCATGTTCATCAGCAGTTTCGCGATATTCAATCTTACCAATAGACATACCAAAAGTTTGCAATTTTCTCATTAAGCCCAAAGCCAGTGCTTGTTCTTCAGAACCTTTTTCGGCACGGTCAAAGACATCATTCAGGGTTGTTTGCATCATGCGGGTGGTACCGGTGATAAATTCTACATTATTTATATTGGGATCTAGGCGCTGTATTTCCTCTAGATTACGACGAATTTCTGCATAATGAGGTGAATCCTGTAGGGTTTTAGATTTGCGTCCCAGTTCAGATAAATCCCTTAAGTACAAGCTAGCAATGGCTTGCCTATGTTCTGTTACAGCATCAAGCGTGGTTTGGTAGTTGATGTTGCTGTTGCCATCTTTGTCGCCCGATGATCCCCAGGATCTTAGGGTAATGTCCAGATTTAACTCCTTTTTGTCGTAGCCGGTAATGCCCTGTTTTATAAAGGCAGTATCAAACTCACCATACAGTTTAGGAATTGCATCGTAGATATTGGTAAGATAATGCACCATAATAGCGGTTTCTTCTTCAGAGGTTCGTCTGCCCTCTACCACGGTGGGACTGCTGAGCACTCTCTGCGTGATTTTGCCCAGTGTTTCAAAATTCCCCTGTTCAATGGCGGTATCAAACTCATGCATGTGTCGGGCATATTCCAACGTACCCACAAAGGTGGGGTGCATGGTTAACACGGAGTCAAATGCCACAAGCTTTAAGTGGTCAACAATCTGCTCAGTGTTCAAACCTTGTGAGCGCAAGCCTGCAATGGTACTTTCAGCAATTTTAATAGATTTATCGTTGTAGGCTTCGGCAAGATTGTTCACCCGTTCTGCCTGAATCAATAGCGGGATTACTTTGGACAATTGTACGGCTTGTTCTTTTTCCATAGGAAAGCCAGACAAAGCATCTTCAATCTCACTGTGTAACTTTCCGTCAACCGTCAGATGGGAATCTCGGTTGGTACGCAGTAATTTACTAACTGCTCTAGCAGCGTCGCGAATATCTTCATCAACATGGTTGACAATTGTAGTAAGTATTTGTTCTATATTACTTTGTTTTGCCACGGATGGTGCTGTACTCATATATGTCCCGTCTATTTTTAATACTATGCGGGGCATTATATGCCATAATTCTTAAATAATCGTTAAGAAAATTATTTTTCTTGTTTTTTATTTTTCTTGTTGCCGTATGAAAAAATATGATTATAAATCCACCTGCATAGTGTGCCGGCTTAGCTCAGTTGGTAGAGCAGCTGATTTGTAATCAGCGGGTCAGGAGTTCAAGTCTTCTAGCCGGCACCATGCAGAATTAAAGCAACCTACGACTCCATTTCTGTTTTTCCAAATTTCTTCTAAATAAAAACTTCAACTTAAATACAGATTGTGATAGTAATTCTCTGATGTGAAAAGAGAGTCTATTCTGTGAAAAAAGAAATTGAACATGCCCTTTCCGAGATTGCGGAAATTGAGGACATAGACGTTTATGGCCGTGTCAGCAAGGTGCAAGGACTGTTGGTGGAGTGTATTGGGTTGCATCACGCGGTTTCTGTAGGTTCGCGCTGCCACGTGGTTACCCGTAACGGTAAGAAAGTTTTGGTGGAGGTCGTGGGGCTAGACCAGCAAAAAGCCATGCTGATGCCGTATTCCAGTGTGGAGGGTATTGGGGTTGGCTGCAAGGTGGTTATTGATCATGAAGAGTCGGTGGTTTATCCTGACATGTCGTGGCAAGGCAGAATTATTAATTCCCTTGGTGAGCCGGTGGACGACAAAGGCCCTCTTATTAAGGGTGGAAAGGCCTATCCCTATCGCAACTCGCCTCCGCATGCCTCAAAACGAAAGCCTGTGGCAGGGAAGATTGATCTTGGTGTGCGCGCAATCAATACGTTTCTTTCCTGCTGTAAAGGGCAGAGAATGGGGATCTTTGCCGGTTCGGGTGTAGGGAAGTCTATGTTGGTTTCTATGCTGACTAAGTTTTCCAAAGCGGACATTAAGGTCATTGGGTTAATTGGTGAACGTGGGCGCGAGCTATACGAGTTTATCCATGAATATCTTGGGGAAGAAGGCTTAAAATCTGCTGTAATTATTGCAGCAACGTCTGACGAATCGGCGTTGATGCGTCGTCAGGCAGCTTATTTAACCATGACAGTGTCAGAATATTTCCGTGATCAGGGTAAAAATGTCCTCTGTCTGATGGATTCTGTCACCCGTTTTGCCATGGCACAGCGAGAAATTGGGCTTTCTGCCGGAGAGCCGCCAGCCACCAAAGGCTATACGCCGACCGTGTTTGTAGAAATGCCGCAGCTTTTAGAGCGTGCTGGCCCAGGTTTACCTGGGCAAGGGGATATTACCGGGTTATTCTCGGTGTTGGTAGAAGGGGATGATCATAATGAGCCAATTTCCGATGCGGTGCGGGGTATTTTGGACGGGCATATTGTGTTGGATCGGGCGATTGCTGATCGTGGTCGCTATCCGGCAATTAACATATTGCGTAGTGTGTCCAGAACCCTGCCAAATTGTAACACAACAGAGCAGAATCAGATTGTATCCAAAGCAAGGTCTTACCTCTCAACTTATGAAGATATGGCAGAGATGATTCGGTTAGGAGCCTATCGCCAAGGTTCGAGTGCAGAAGTGGATGAGGCAATGTTATATTACCCTAAAATTGAAGCATTTTTAGCACAGGAAGCCAATGAACATACGAATCTTGAACAATGTTATGCCATAATGCAGAATATTTTAAACGGAGGCGATGCACAGATGCCTCAACAGGATAATAATGTGGAGGCTGCCAATACTGCTTCAGCCAATAATCATAAAGCATTAGGACAGCAGTAATAAGTTTGATATTAGTATAAATTTATGGTATAATTTAATAAATATTTAATATACTGGGATATGATGCGGGATAACGGGTTTACATTGATAGAATTAGCGGTGGTGTTGTTAATTATTTCTCTGATCGTTGGGGGGATTGTAACAGGCAGTAGTTTAATACACTCTTCCCGCATTGCCTCTGTTATAAAAGACTTCTCCAAATATGAATCGGCCATTGGGGCATTTCGGGTAAAATTTGACGATGCTATTCCGGGTGATATGAGGAACGCTACCGACATTTGGGGTGCAGAAGTATTCAATGGAAATGGCAATCGGGCTATTTGTACTAATGCTGTGTTTATGCCAGATCCAGAAACAGAGATAATGGGTTTTTTTGAGCATCTTTCTAAAGCGGGAATGATTGAAGGGTCGTATAATGGGCATGGAGATGAGGAGATAGGAGTGAATCTTCCCAGTTCGTCTATTGAGCAGGCTACGTTTAGACCCAGATGTTTTGAAAATATAGATGATTATTTTAACCCACCTTTTATAGCTTTAATGGCTGATACTGGTGATACGATTCTTGAATTCCGTAAATTAGGTTCTGAGGGTGCGGCGTTGGCGCCCAAAGATGCTTATTTGATTGATAAGAAGACCGACGATGGCTATCCCGGAAGGGGAGATTTGTTAGGGGCGCGTTCACAGGAAGGATCTGCCGTGCCAAATAATTGTTCTACCGGAACCAACAAAGATACGGACAGATATCTTCTTTCTGACACACGAGTCACTTGCCGTATAGGTAGAGTATTAAATTTTAATTAGTTGTAAGGCAATATTTTGTACGATCATAGAAAGAAGCATAATCACGGTTTTACCCTAGTGGAGTTGGCCATTGTTTTGGTTATCATTGGCTTTATTATTGGTGGGATTGCATCTGCAGCCTCGCTTTTACATTCTTCAAGAATAAATTCCATTGTAAGAGATTTTGCAAAATATCAAAGAGCAACAAATGCCTTCATGTTGAAGTTTGATGGAGCTGTTCCAGGGGATATGAGGAACGCAACCGACATATGGGGCGCGGATGTTCAAAACGGTAATGGAAATAGGGCAATTTGTTCGGGGGTGCCGGGTGCTTTTTATTCCATTAGTTATACAGAAATAATTGGTTTCTTTGAGCATTTGCAAAGAGCGGGACTCATTGAAGGAAGCTACAGTGGTGAAGGCGATAGAGAAATAGGGGTTAATCTTCCAGTAACACGAATTCCCCAAACAACATTTTATGCTGATTGTCTTCTTGATGCTAATACCTATTTTTCTCCGACATCTCCGCCAGCGCAACATATAGGAAAGAACACAATTTTTGAATTTCGTAAAATTGATAATGATGAGTCTGCCTCTTTGGCGCCAAAAGACGCGTATCTTATCGATAAAAAAATAGACGATGGCTACCCAGGGCGAGGCAGTGTTCTTGGTGCCCCAACAAGCAATGACAGTTCAAATGCTAATTTATGTTCAACAGGAACCAATCGTCTTAGTGACCGGTATTTAATATCAGAAACAGAGGTCACTTGCCGGATTGGAAGGATACTGAGTTTTGATTAACCTGCTATGTATGAAATGATTCATTCGACAATAAGTTTGAAATTATTCCGTATTTAGCTTACTATAAAGACAATGGTTTGGTGATTTTGGTGGAAAAAGGTAAAAGAGATGAAAAAAGTAACACAAGAAAATAATTCAGGTTTTACGCTAATTGAGCTGGCTGTGGTGCTCGTTATTATCGGGTTTTTAATTGGAGGAATTGTTGCCGGACAGTCGCTACTGCGGCAATCACGTATCAGCAGTGTGCTCAGTGATGCAAATAAATATTTATCGGCAGTAGAAAGATTTGATACCAAATATCAGGCTTTGCCCGGGGATATTAATGGTTCGGCTTATTGGAGTGGCTCTTATGTTGGTGATGAGGACGGTGTGATCTGTGATGACAGAGCCGGCTTTTTTCAACATCTTTCTATGGCGCAGTTGATTCGGGGAGAATATCTGGATTCGACTACTGCTGAAATTGAAGTGTCTGCCCCTGTCACAGAATTAAAGGGTGCGACGTTCTGGATAGGCAACAGTACTCCAGATGAATTTGTCGGAGGTTCAGTCAATCCGTCTTGTGGTACGGCAACAAGTGACTTCATCTATTTTGGTAAAATAAATGGTGATGAACCGATTGGTTCGGTTTTTACGCCTCTGGAAGCTTATATGATTGATATCAAAAGTGATGATGGATTGCCTGACAGTGGGGTAATTCTTGGTGGCTCAGGAGATTGGACGGTAGATACCTGTACGTCTGGATCTTCACCGGATTTCTTATACGATCAACAAAATCAGGACGAAGATTGTAGGACGGCTTTCCTGATAGACAGATAGCTTAATTTTTTTATGAAATCTCTTAAGACATTAATTGATATTTCAAATCAAGAGCTTGATCGACTCCGAAAGGAGATGAATAAGCTTCTGGATTATCAGAGTGATCTGGAAAGTAAAAAGTCTGACCTGCAAGAAAAACTAAAAAGTGAAGCCGAATATACCGTGGTTCATCCAGAGGCAAAAGCGGCCTATGATCTATTTGCCATGAATGTGCAGACAAAAATTCAAAACATTGAATACGATATGAAGCAATTTGACGTGTTGATTTCCCAAATGCAGGAGTCAATCTCAGAGGCTTTTTCAGAATTAAAGAAATATGAGATTTTGTTAGATCAGAAAATTGCTATGGAATTAAAGGAGCATAATGCAAAAGAGCAGAAAGCCTCAGATGAAATGAGCAATGTTGTGTATTTAAGAAAACAGAAGGAAAGCGAAGATTAGTTGTCAGCTATTTTTCAACAACCTGATTTTTTCCTGATGTTTATCGCATTCTGTTAACAACATATCACGATGTTTCTGCCAGAAATTAAGGCCATTACGTCCGTCCATCGCCAATATATCACGATCGCTAATATGACGCCATTGTTCAATGGAGCGTTCTATGCAGCCAATGAACATAAAATCATCTCCAATTAACACGCTATATTCTAGCCCTTCAATTTCCTTAGGAGGAATAACGGCGTTGGCTTCAAATATTCTTTTTCTCTTTTCAAATGCATCATCTACATAATGTTCACGTAGGGGAGAAAAGTGCGCGATAGAGCCTCCCGAAGACAGAACTCTTTTGCTACGGCGGCATTTTTCTTGAGGGTAATCCGTTGGTTTTTCAGAATTTCTTCTGTCCGCAAGCTTCTGATTGGTATAAATTCTATTGGCTGAAATCAGATTCAGATTGGTGTTACGTTCTTCTGGATATGTTTTTTCACTGGGGGTGGGTTCTTCCGTTTTTTCGTCAAAAAGCTCCCGATATCGATTTGCCCGTTTGTGGGAATCTCGAATGTATTTCTGACTGAGATTGTGGGCAACGATACGACTTTGATACTCCTTAGGGAAGTTATCAAGCCAGTTTGTGCTGTCGTTACCGTTTTGTGAAATGTCCATCTGTGTTCCTTCTCCCGCAAGATCACTAAATTATGATTTCATTGTGTCTATAATTTATAAAAAAGTAAATATAAATAACACTAGATATAGATAAAAAATAAATAAATATAACTATTTATTGTGTTTTATCAAATGTTTGGAATGAGTATTTAAAGCAATAAATTTATTTTGTCCAGCCTAAACAGGATAAAGATTTGAAAAATATAACTGGCATGTCCTATTTTGTATGCTTATGAATGCGGATTATGTTTGTTTGGAAGGAAACAATATGAAAATGCCAGCATGGCCGGTTCCCATTGGTTACAGAAACATAGATCTTGGTTTGGATAGGGTGTATGAGCTTCTTGACAGGCTTGGTAATCCACACACAAAATTACCACCGGTGGTGCATGTGGCGGGAACCAATGGAAAGGGATCTACCATCGCTTTTATGCGTGCAATTCTCGAAGATGCTGGCCATCGAGTGCATGTTTACAGTTCTCCTCATCTTGTCGAGTTTAACGAACGTTATGTGGTGGGGAGTGAGATTGTCAGTGATGGGCTTCTCAACGACGTTCTTGAAGAATGTAAGCAGGCAGCGGGAAAAGACATCAAAGTGACCTTCTTTGAAGGGACGACGGTTGCGGCATTTTTATTGTTTTCTCGAATTGAGGCGGACATTGTTTTATTGGAAACAGGGCTTGGTGGTCGTTTGGACGCAACAAATGTGGTGGCAGAGCCAGCTTTAACCTTAATTACCTCAATTTCTATGGATCATATGGATTTTTTGGGCAATAGTCTCAAAGAAATTGCTGCGGAAAAAGCAGGAATTATGAAAAAATCGGTAGTAACAATTTCAACCATGCAGGATAAGCAAGTACAAGAGGTTCTGGAGCAATGTGCGCAAGAGGTTGGTTCAGCACTTCAATACGTCAAACCATCATCGAAAAATCTTAATGTGGGTTTGGTCGGCGAACATCAACAACGCAATGCTCAGCTTGCCATAGAGGCAGTAAAAGCCCTCAAATCACTGAACATCTCTCCACAGAACATAGAAGCCGGTCTTTTAAACGTGCAGTGGCCTGCACGAATGCAGCTTCTAACAAAAGGGAACTTAGTTGATTTGGCTGAGGGTAGAGCTGAATTATGGTTGGACGGTGGGCACAATCAAGCCGCGGGGAAGGCCATGGCTTTTTCGTTATCACACATGCCAGAGATGGCAACATATGCTGTGTGTGCAATGATTGCAGGTAAAGATTACGAGGCGTTCTTAAATGAAATTTCTTCTGCTTTTTTAGAGATACATTGTGTGGATATACCTGATGAACCGTCTTCAATGGATAAAAATATTTTGGCGCAGGCGGCAGAAAATAAAGGACTTAAATCACAGGTTCATCCTAATGTTGCTAGTGCCATTTCTAATATTTTGGATCAAAGCCATAGGAAGGTAAGAATTGTCATATGTGGGTCGTTGTATTTAGCAGGAACGGTGCTTGCATCTAACAGTTAAATGAATTATATTCACACCCGATACTGTAAAGAGGAGCACATGGCCGATTACGTTAGAATAACCGATCTTTTGAACAGCTATTGGGATGGGCTGGCAAAAGTGGATGGTGTGCCAAAAGAAGACGACATTGATGCATCCCAACTTAACCCGATATGGGACGATTGTTATTTGGTCAATATACGTAATGGCGAACCTTACAAATATGAATATCTCGGTAAAAATCTTATCGAGGCGTATGGGGATGAGGTAAGTCATTCAGAGGTGGAAATGTTGGTGTATCCCTCGGTTAAGAAAGTAGCGGATAATTTTAATCAGGTGGTGGATACTCGTAATGTATTTGAGGATCTGGGGGAGTTTATAAATGTCAATAATATGCTGATAAAATACCGCCAGCTTTTATTGCCTTTTGGAGATCAAAATGGTCGGATTACACATATTCTAGGTGGAATGCGTTGGCGTCCTTTTTAACAGTAAATTTTAGTTCTTTGTAGGTTCTTATGTCACACACACCCAGACCAATGATTTCCAAGCGTATTAACAGAATATGGGGCAATATTATGGTGCCCGGAGATAAATCTGTATCACATAGGGCGTTGATTCTGGGTTCTCAAGCCATAGGCGAAACTCACATAACAGGTTTGTTGGAAAGCGAGGATGTGCTTAACACCGCTGAAGCACTAAAAAAACTTGGTGTGAACATATACAAGGATGAGGCATCCAAAAAATGGGTGGTTGAAGGTGTTGGTGTGGGTGGGTTGCGCCCGTCAGAAGAGCCACTTGATATGGGTAATAGCGGTACGGCAGCACGGTTATTGATGGGGTTGGTCGCCCCTTACGATTTTCAAACCACATTTATTGGAGACGAAAGCCTTTCAAAGCGGCCTATGCAAAGAATTATTACCCCTCTTGAAGAGATGGGGGCAGAAATTGTTGCCAGTGAGGGTGGTACATTGCCCATTACAGTCAAAGGATCTTCTAGTCTTTCTCCCATCCATTACACCTCTCCCATTGCTTCGGCTCAATTAAAATCGGCGATATTGTTTGCGGGGTTAAACATTGCTGGCAAAACATCGGTTTCTGAAGCGCAATCTACCCGTGATCATACGGAAAAAATGATGGAATATCTTGGGGTAGACATTAAAATTGAAATAGAAGAAAATGAAAATACCATTAGCATTGTAGGGCAGCCGGAGCTTGAAGCTAAGGATTTTCTCGTGCCGGCAGATCCTTCGTCTTCCGCATTCATGTTAGTCGCTGGACTGATTGTTCCTGAGGGGCAGATTTGTGTGCGCGATGTGATGATTAATCCATTACGTGCCGGATTTTTTGACACGTTATTGGAAATGGGTGCGTCTGTTGAATATGCCAACATTCACGATGTAGCCGGTGAAACAATTTCAGATGTTGTGGTAAATTATAGTCAATTGAAGGCGGTAGAAGTGCCAGCATCACGTGCCCCCTCGATGATTGATGAATACCCCATTCTTGCCATTGTGGCGGCGTATGCCCAAGGCACAACTATTATGCGGGGGCTTGGTGAATTGCGGGTGAAAGAAAGTGATCGTTTGCAGGCCGTATGCGATGGGTTGGTAGTCAACGGGGTCAAGGCATGGATTGAAGGCGATGACCTGTTTGTTGAAGGCGGAAAGTTCAAAGGCGGTGGTGTGGTCAAAACCCATATGGATCACCGGATTGCCATGGCATTTTTGGTGGCAGGACTTTCTTCTGAGATGCCTATTACGGTAGATGATGGTTCGTTTATCAACACCAGTTTTCCTGGCTTTAGGGGTCTGATAAATGCCATTGGTGCGGACATCCACGTGGTTAATTAGAGCTGTTTAAATGAAGAAAAAACCAATTGTCGTCGCGGTGGATGGTCCGGGTGCTTCGGGTAAAGGTACGGTGGGGCGTAAACTGGCCAAAGAGTTGGGCCTTGATTATCTTGATACCGGAAAAATATACCGTGCCGTTGCGCACATCATGATTTGTAATGGGTTTAAAAAAGAATCTTTTGAAGAAGAAAAAGATCGGTTTGAGTCGCATGCAATATCTGTAGCGGATAAACTCTCCTTTGATGCGTTAAAAGAGTATCAGAAAGACGATGCTCTTTCCGGCGATGATGTGGCGGTAATGGCCTCAATAATATCACAAATACCAAAGGTCAGAGCGACATTGCTTGATTTTCAAAGAAAGGTTGCTGCAAGCCCAAGAGGCGCTGTATTGGACGGAAGAGACATAGGAACAATAGTGTGTCCTGATGCAGATTTTAAGTTCTTTATTACCGCTTCGTTAGAAGAAAGAGCAAAAAGACGTTATAAAGACTTGAAACTTAAGAATATTGAGGTTATATACGACACACTTTTGCAGGAATTGAAAGATCGAGATGATCGAGATAAGCAAAGGGAGGTAGCTCCCATGCGCCCTGCAGAAGATGCAATACTTCTGGATACGACTGAACTATCAATCGAAGAAGTGTTGGAGATTATGTTGCAGACAGTTAAAAATGCCAACTCCACATAAAGGCTTTTAATAGTTTGTTTTTTAAGAATTAACCTTGGCTTGGAGTGGCTGAGTAACATGCAGTTGGTTACATCGTGGCCAATGTCTAGAGGATAAAATATGGTACAAACCCGTGTAGTTCCAGAGTTAGAAAATCCATTTTCTACCGGAGAAGATTTTGCGGCTTTATTTGAAAAAGAAGCGGCAAATGCCCCTGAAGAGGGTTCAGTTGTAAAAGGCAAAATTATTGCGATTAAAAAAGACAATGTCATCATTGATGTTGGTTTAAAGTCTGAAGGTCGTGTAAGCATCAAAGATTTTCCACATTCTGAACGTGATGCCGTTAAAGTTGGCGACGAAGTGGACGTGTTCCTAGAAAAAGTTGACAATTCAAATAATGATACGGTAGTTTCGCGTGAGCGTGCGGTTCGTGAAGAAGCGTGGGGTGTCCTCGAAAAAATTCATGAGAAAGAAGAGCAGGTTGATGGTGTTATCTTTGGCCGTGTGAAAGGTGGATTTACCGTAGATGTACGTGGTGCAGTAGCCTTCCTTCCTGGCAGTCAGGTGGACGTACGTCCGGTTAAGGACATTTCTCCTTTGATGAACATCACGCAGCCATTTATGATTTTAAAAATGGATCGCAAGCGTGGTAATATCGTGGTGTCTCGTCGAGCTATTCTTGAAGACAGCCGTAGTGCAGAAAGAGAAGAAGCTCTTTCTGAAATCAGTGAAAATATGGTGCTTGAAGGTGTGGTGAAAAACATCACAGATTATGGTGCGTTTATTGATCTTGGTGCGGTCGATGGTCTTCTCCATGTGACGGATATTTCTTGGAAGCGTATCACGCATCCATCAGAAGTAATCAAGCTTGGTGAAACCATCAAAGTAAAAGTAATCAAATATGACCAAGAACACCAACGTATTTCCTTGGGTCTGAAACAACTTGAAGACAGTCCTTGGGATAATGCAGAAGCAAAATATGCTATTGGTACACGCCACAAAGGCCATGTAACAAACATTACCGATTACGGTGCGTTTGTTGAGCTTGCGCCGGGCATTGAAGGCTTGGTGCATATTTCTGAAATGAGCTGGACGCGTAAAAACGTTCACCCAGGAAAGATTGTAACAGTAAGCCAAGAAGTGGAAGTAGAAGTGTTGTCAATTGACATGGACAAAAACCGTCTAAGTCTAGGCATGAAACAGTGTGAAGTTAACCCTTGGGAAGATTTTGCGGCCAAGCATAAAGTGGGAGATAAGATTGAATGTGAAGTCAAATCTGTTGCTGATTTTGGGCTGTTTGTTGGCCTTGGTGGTAGCGCAGACGGTCTGGTTCATGTGTCTGACTTGACGTGGGAAGACAATCCTGAAGAAGTGCTTCAATCTTACAACAAAGGTGATAAGATTGAGGTGGTTGTGTTGGATGTTGATCCAGAAAAAGAACGCATTTCTTTGGGCATCAAACAGTTGACAGACAATCCTTACAAAGGTCAAGACAGACCTGCTACGAACAGAAAATCATCTGATTCTTCTTCCGGTGCGTATAAGAAAGGTGCGGTGGCAACATTTGTTGTCTCAGCTGTCAACGACAACGGGATTGAAGTGAAGGTGTCTGACAATGAAACCGCGTTTATCAAGAAAACCGACCTTGCCAAAGATCGTGTGGAATGCCGTCCGGATCGTTTCTCTGCAGGCGATAAAGTCGATGCCAAAGTTGTGGGTGTGACAAAAGGCGCATTGAAGCTTTCTATTAAAGCACTTGAAGTAGACGAAGAGAAGAAAGCCATTGCAGAATTTGGTTCTGCAGACTCTGGCGCAGCTCTTGGTGGTATTTTGGGTGTGGCGCTTGAATCGGCTCAGAAAGAAGCTGAAGAAAAAGCTAAAAAATAGATCTTTATAATAGGTGAGCGGGGTGTATGATGCATTCCGCTCACATATAAAACGGTAGAAAATATATGGCTATTAGTACGGATGCATTGTTGGAAAGGATAGAGATGAAAAAATCTGTTCGCTTCTGGCGTGGTACAGCGATTGGAATTTTTATCATTTTTATGATCGGTATGATAGCTATCAAAGGAAATTTCCCAGCTCAAGATTACATAGCACGTTTAAATGTGACGGATATGATTATGGTAGATTCCTTGAGGGATAAGGCCATTGCAAAAGTCAAAGACAATGACAAAGTTAAAGCCGTTATTGTTAATATAGACAGTCCTGGTGGGACAGCTGTGGGCGGGGAAGCGTTATATTATTCGTTGCTTGAGCTAAAAGAGAAAAAGCCTGTCGTGGTAACCATGAACAATATGGCCACATCAGCCGCCTATCTTGTTGCCACTCCGGCAGACAGAATTTTTGCCCATAAAGGCACATTAACCGGCTCTATCGGTGTTATTTTGCAAGTGCCAAATTTTGGAGAATTGGCAAAAAAGGTGGGTGTTGAAATGCAATTTGTTAAGACATCTCCTTTAAAAGGCTCTCCGTCCATGTTTGAAAAAATGGACGATAATGTGTATGCAATTATGAAAGATCTTGTGGATGATTTTTACGATGTGTTCGTCGACATAATTGTTAAACACAGAAACTTAAATAAAGAGACTGTCCTTGCTCTGGCCGATGGCAGGGTGTATAGTGGAAAACAGGCTCTTGCCAATGGGTTAATCGATGAGATTGGTACCGAAGAGACAGCAATAAAATGGCTGGAAGAGAATAAAAATATAAAATCAGGGCTTAGGGTTTCAGACATTAAATATGGTGAAGAGAAAAATCCTATAGAAAAATTAATCAAGACTTTTGCCAGTGAGTCTTTAGTGCCTGAGGGTCTGTCCATGCAAGGGTTAGTATCCGTATGGCGCAATGCAATTGTAAATTAAATTATTAAAAGAGTGGAGAGTTGTTATGACAAAATCAGAGCTTATTAAACGTCTAAAAGAAAAATACGATGACTTATTTCTTAAAGATGTTAGCACAGTAGTGGATACGGTGCTTGAAACCATTTCTCAGGCATTGACAGATGGTGATCGGGTTGAGCTTAGAGGTTTTGGTTCTTTTTCTACTCGTGATCGTGCACCTCGTAAAGCTCGTAACCCTAAAACCGGTGAAACAGTACAGTTAGGCTCACGTCGTGCGATTTATTTCCGTTCAGGAAAAGATCTGCGTGATCGTATGAACAGCCAGTAGAGTAATTTTCTTTTTCTACATCCGTATGGAGGGCAGAAATGTCAGTTATCAGTATTATCAAATATGTCATACTGATTCTGCTTGTGGTGTATCTGGTATTTATTTCCCAGCATAATCTGCAAGAAATTACCCTCACAATACCTTTGCCAGAAGCGCATTTTAACCTACCATTATACATTGTGGTGTTGCTGTCTTTTTTAGCCGGAATAGTTGCCAGCAGTGTGGCGCTGATTGTCTCTCGGTTAAAGGCCTACGCACAGGTGCGTTCGCTAAAGAAAAAGCTTACTGCCCTAGAAGATGAAATTGCCATTTTGCAGGTCAAAGGTCAGGCCATTGATGTGGAAGAGGGGAAGTGAGATGGTGCAGGTGAAAATCTGTGGATTAAAAGACAAGCAGGCCATCCAATGTGCTGTGGACAGTGGAGCAGACTATTTGGGTTTTATTTTCTTTCCACCGTCACCACGTTATGTTGTTCCTGAGGAGTGTGAGTCGCTAGCAGAAGACATTACGCGTACGGTCAAAAAAGTTGCCGTGGTGGTTGATGCGGAGGATGATTTACTCAGCGACATTATCGACTATCTTGATCCGGATTATCTGCAATTGCATGGAAACGAATCCCTTGAGCGTGTACAATATCTCAAAACCACTTTTGCCGTACCATTGATAAAAGCGATTACAGTAAAATCTGCACAAGACCTTGAGAATACTAAGAAATATGAAGATTTTGTGGAGATGTTTCTGTTTGATGCCAAAGCACCTGAGGGCGCAGATCTGCCTGGGGGTAACGGAATTGCTTTTGACTGGAAGCTACTTTCTGAGATAAAGATCACTAAACCATGGATGCTTTCAGGCGGGTTGAACAGTGCCAATGTACAGGAGGCAATTGAACAAACAAATGCAAAAATTGTTGATGTATCTTCTGGTGTTGAAAGCAGTAAGGGTGTAAAAGACCTGCAGCGTATTGAAGAATTTATAAAAACAGTTAAAAACATATAATGGCAGAGAAAAAATACACATATCCTGATGCGCGTGGGCATTTTGAGCAATATGGTGGTCGCTATGTTGCTGAAACCCTTATGCCGCTTATTTTGGAAGTCGAAGCGGCGTATAATAAATACAAGGACGATCCAGAATTTATCGCTGAGCTGCACTATTATGCCAAACATTATATTGGTCGCCCCAGCCCGTTATATTTTGCTAAGAATTTGACCCAAGAACTTGGCGGTGCAAAAATTTATTTCAAGCGGGATGAGCTTAATCACACCGGAGCGCATAAAATTAATCACTGCGTTGGCCAGATACTTATTGCCAAACGCATGGGGCGCAAACGTATTATTTGTGAAACCGGAGCGGGGCAGCATGGCGTTGCTACGGCGACGGTATGTGCGCTGTTTGGCTTGAAGTGTGTGGTGTATATGGGGGCAAAAGACATTGAACGGCAAAAGCCAAACCTGTTCCGCATGAAGCTATTGGGCGCAGAAGTTATTCCGGTTACCGCTGGATCTCAGTCTTTAAAAGATGCGATGAACGAAGGATTGCGTGATTGGGTTACCAATGTTGAGGATACCTATTATCTTATTGGTACTGCTGCAGGGCCGCATCCGTTCCCACAAATGGTTCGTGATTTTCAATCCATCATCGGCAAGGAAGCAAAAGAGCAGATCATGGAAGCTGAGGGTAGGTTGCCCGATACTTTGGTGGCGTGCATCGGCGGTGGGTCAAACGCTCTTGGGCTGTTCACGCCGTTCATTGAAGACGAATCGGTGAAGATGGTAGCGGTGGAAGCTGCCGGTAAAGGCCTCGAAACAAACGAACACGCCGCCACCATCGCTAAAGGTGAGGTTGGGGTATTGCATGGCAATAAAACTTATATTATTCAAAATAATGATGGTCAAATAACAGAGACACATTCCATTTCTGCCGGTTTGGATTATCCGGGCATTGGCCCTGAACACGCTTTGCTAAATGACATTGGGCGGGTAAAATATGAAAGTGCGACAGACAAAGAAGCTCTAGATGCCTTCCAAAGATGCGCGCGGGCAGAGGGAATTATTCCGGCTTTAGAGCCATCCCACGCGCTGGCTTATGTATTGCGTGAAGCAGGTAAGTTGCCAAAAGAGCATATTATGGTGATGAATTTATGTGGCCGTGGGGATAAGGATATTTTTGCAGTAGCCGAACATCTGGGGGCAGAAATATAATGACTACGCAACGTATTGATCGTAAATTTGCTCAGCTAAAGCAAGAAAACCGCGCCGGTTTAGTGACGTATATGATGGGCTTTGATCCAGATTATGAGACGTCTTTAGAGATTTTGAAGGGCATGCCTAAGGCAGGTGCGGACATCATTGAGCTGGGGATGCCGTTTTCTGACCCTATGGCCGATGGTGTTACCATTCAACTGGCGGCCAACAGAGCTTTAAAGGCCGGCTCAAAAACCAAAGATATCATCAAAATTGTTTCAGAGTTTCGCAAAGAAGACGATGTGACACCTATTATCCTTATGGGCTATTACAATCCGGTGTTGCATTATGGGGTAGAGAAATTTGTTGCCGATGCGGTTGCTGCTGGAGTGGATGGGGTAATTCTGGTGGATTTGACCCCAGAAGAAGAGGGGGAATTTACCCAATATGCTATTCCTGCGGGGTTGAGTTTGATTAAGCTTACTGCACCTACCACCACGGAAGAACGTGCTAAACTGGTTCTTAAAGAAGCAAGTGGCTTTGTTTACTATATCTCTGTAGCAGGTATCACCGGTGGGAAATCTGCTGATATTACTTCCATCGATGCTGCACTAACCCGCTTGCGCAAAGTCACCGATTTACCTATTGCCGTTGGCTTTGGTATCAAAACGCCAGAACAAGCCAAAGACATTGCCAAAGTGGCCGATGCGGTGGTTGTTGGTTCAGCCTTTGTAAATATTATCGGTGAAAACCTTGATAACAAACCTTCTGTCTCTACCAAAATTCATCAGTTGGTCAGCGACATATCTTCAGGATTAAGATAGGCAAAGAAAAAGCCCCACGCACTATAAATAGTGGGGGGCTTTTTAGGTTCTTCACCTTCTACTGCATCATGTGGTAACACATGAAGAACGTCGGTATAACAGCAACGGCTGTTGACAGTACCTTCCTGCCGTTGCTAGCCAACAGCAGGCAAAGCAAGACAAAACATTGTGCCATAACTGCAATCACATAGACTGCTCCCGGCAATGGGCGGGCGTAGACAATAGAACACATCATGCACACCAACATCACCGTCACAATCCAGACTAGTAACCTCAGGACTTTTACCAGCCCCTCGTCCACAATCCAATCAGGCACCCACGGTGCACGCTCGACATCCTCTCTGATTTCTACATGCAATACATGTGTAACGCAGTGGAATGCGTACAGAACTGCTCCGAAAAAGAACGTCGTCGTCAGTACCAGGGCGATGGGATCAGCGTAGGACATCATGATATGCCCCTTTCATTTTTTGAGAGATTTTGGAACCTCTATACAAAACACGCTCAGGCGTGTGTATAAATAAATTCCACACTCTCAGGCGTTGTTTTGAAAAATCAGTGCGATTATATCATAAAATTATGAAAACGTCAATTTTAAGAGAAAATTAAGATATTAAAGTCCCAGAAGCTATGCCATGACCACGTAGCAGCGCTTGTCTCTCCATGGGTTTTTTGCCCTGACGTTGGATTGTGGTGGGAATCACCACTCCGTCTGCGCAAGCAATGGTAAGCGCATCGTCCAATGTGGTGCCGGGAGGAGCCTGATGTGCCGATTTCTTACATTCTGCGGCAAGAATCTTGAATTTTTCATCGTTGATCATCACATACGCGCCCGGCCAAGGAGTTACGCCACGAATCAGACAATCAATTTCCCGTACAGTTTTAGAAAAATCAATATGCCCTTCGTCTTTGTTAAGTTTTTTGGCGTAGGTCATGCCGTCTTCGGTCTGTTGTTGGCGTTTGAGCGTACCGTTTTCAATCTGTTCCAAAACCTCTAACACCATCGCTGCACTTTTTTTGGCCAAGAGATCGTGCAAATTGCCTGCCGTAGCCTCTGGAGAAATCTCATAGGTTTTCTGCAATAGAATGTCACCACTGTCCAGCCCTTCGTCCATTTGCATAATACAAATACCGGTCTCTGTGTCTCCGGCAATAATCGGGCGTTGGATGGGTGCTGCACCGCGCCAGCGTGGTAAAAGAGAGGGATGAACATTGATGCAGCCATGCGGACATGCAGAGAGAATTTCTGGCGGTAATAACAGTCCATAGGCCGAAACAATGGCCGCATCGGCACCAAAATCTTTAAATTCTTTTTGGGCGGCGCTGTCTTTAAGGCTGGTGGGAGTCAGCACTGGAATATTATTTGCTGCGGCTAGATCATGCACCGGTGTGTTGCGTAGTTTATGGCCACGTCCGGCAGGGCGAGGGGGTTGGGTATAGACTGCCACTATTTCATGGTCGGGGCTGTCAATCAATGCTTGTAAGGGAGGAAGAGCAAACTCCGGCGTTCCCATAAAAATAAGCTTCATGACAACCTCTTATTTTTTGCGGAAACTGTCTAAAGTAACAACGTTGGAATTATCACCCTTTGGTTTGTCAATATCAGAATTTGTTGTGTCATGAGGGTGAGAGATGTCGGCTTCTTCGTCATCAAAATCAATATGTTCATTGCTAAATTGTAGACCAAATTTAACGCTTGGATCAGCAAAAGAAATAAGAGACTCAAAAGGGACAGTTAAACTCTGCTTAACATTCTCAAAGCTCAGGACGATAGAGAAATGCTGCTCATCTATCTCAAGATTCCAGAATTGATGTTGAATAACAATGGTCATTTCATGGGGGTATTTTTTCTTTAATTCATCGGAAATCATCACTCCAGAATGACGGGTGTTGAAGGTGATAAAAAAATGGTGATCTTCAATCAACCCAGTTTTCTTTACAATCTCCAAGGCAGAGCGAACCACATGATACATTGCATCATTGATCAGTTTTCCATAATCTAAAAAATCTTCGCTCATATCGTTTTAGCCTATAACATTATTTTTATTATGTCGATAATATTATGGTGTGGAGATTCTGTTGCTAGGCTCTCCACGGGCCCCGAAAAACTACTATTAGTAGCTAGAACCTAAGCCCTATGCTACAGCACGTAATTCAACAGGTGCAAAATTGTCGTTTGCATCTATAAAGTTTGACCCTTTACGGGGGAATCATACCGGACAAAACCTTAACTTTTATTACGCATGTCGATCCTATTTCAGCCCCATATTTGGTGATATCTAAACTTTAATGGTGGAGCTGCCGGGTACCGCCCCCGGGTCCAAAACGCCTATTCTGAGAAGACATTTATTGTCATAGTTAGCAAGCTAACACTTATATTATAAGGCTTCTTAAGGCTTTTGTGAAGTGCCTATTTGTAGTAAAATGTGTCAATTATGTGATAAATACAGCCATTCGTTAACAAAATATTAACATTTTCTGTGTATAGTGGGGGGTGGTAGGTTGTATGAATTTTTGAGATATATCTATGAGTGCACAGGATAGAACAGTCGGGATTCTTGCGCGTGACCATCTGGTTGCGAGCGATCTTTTCTATGAAGTGACAAAACTTGTCAGCCGTAGATGGGCACAACAGGATCAAGATCACCCCGAGATAGTGGTATATGCACGAGATCTTGAAAGTGTCAGCCTGCAAGGTAAAAAAATGTCGGAGGCTTTTAAAATATATGAAGGCACAAAAACATTAAAAGAAATGGGTGCAGAAATTGTAATCGCTCTGGATAAATTTTCTTCAGGGATGGAAAAAAACATGCTTGTTGACATGGTTTCTCCTCATGATCCACGCCCGTTAACTAGGCCGAGTAATTATGATGATTTCTTGCGATATCATTTTGATGATTTTGCCTGTCATGCTTATAAGAATAGACTCCATGAATTAGCAGAAATTGTAGTGAAAGCTTCAGAAAATAATTTAAACCCATCATCAGCTTCTCATGTTATTGCCAATGGTAAAGAAAATTCTGTGTTCGATATGATAATTGATAAAGCTGCCTATCTGCCTAACGGCAAGATTGGTATATTTGGTGGGTTTGGCCCTGCAGCTGGTGGTGCAGGCTTTAAGCTAACAATCGATAAGGCAGAGAAAAGACTAGGCAATGGTGAAGTGTTGCCGGCAATGGTGTTCACCTCACCCGCCAAAACAGTACATAGGGTTAATTACATAAATTATGTTTTGTGGGATGAATATAGAACAAAGGGAGTTTCTGAGCCTATTGTTCCTAATGTGGAGCATGAGCCTCCTAACCCTGTTCCTGCGATGGCAGATACGTTTATTCGGTTAGACAAAGCCGGGTGTGATGCGGTCTTTATGTGTTGTAACACAGCTCACAGGCTATTGCCACTGGTGGATATTGAAATTGGGAACAGACAAGTTAATCTTCACTCTCAAAGAGTCAATATTATTGAAGAAACTGCCAGAGAAATGGTTCATAATAAAGGGAAAGGCATTATGCCGGTGGGATTACTGGCCACCACCACCACTATTTCTTCAGGAATGTACATCAAAGCGTTAAGGGAGGTGGGACGAAATAATGAGATAAAAATTATTCATCCAGATACTGCAGTAACGCATCTGCGTGCGGATATTATAAAAGTGCCAGGAACAGGCTTTGATCCTAATGATTATCCACATTCTCAAGCCAGAGTACATGATGGTATTATCTATGGTGGTATCAAAGGCGGAGATTATGAACGTGCAGCGTATAATATGTTTGTAGCGATTAACCATCTTGAACGCAAAGCAGCTAAAGAGCTTAATACACACAGAAGTGAATTTGAAGGAATACTGCCAATTATTGCCGGTTGTACAGAGATACCATTGGCTTTCTCTGAATTATATAAAAGGGTCAATGCTGGAAAGGAAATGCCAGATCATAACCCTGTTGCAGTGCTTATTAATCCGTTAGAATATGCGGCAGTACGTGCCATAGAAATTGCTATGGAGAGGGCAAGGGAAAGAAGTGGTGCAGGGACTGTAAAGTCAATACTCCAGCAGCAGAACAACATACAGGAAGCAGACCAATTTGGGTTGGGATAGATTACCATTGGGCGTTTGGATCAGCTTCTGGCTTAGAATTTTTTTGTGCATCAATTTCAGCGTTCATACGCATATAAATTTCATCACATTTTTCTTCACCTTTGGCCATAAAAAAGATGTTATTGAGCATCTTCATGCAGTCAATACGGACAAAATCTTCCTCCACTTGTTCAATAGTGCATTCATAGTGTTTGGCAAATGTTTCAGGTGTATAGGAAATGCCAGAAATAATAGTAGACTTACAGCGTAAAGGGTCGACAAAAAACCAGTCATTGACGTTGCGAATTCGATATTCCACTGCAGGGGTGTTGATGTCCTTTTCTTCTTCGGCATAGGGGGAAAGAATGGCGTAGGTTACCAAAAACAGTGCAATATTTGAAACAACAATAATCGTCCAAATCTTAAATGACATTTTCATCTTATTACCACCAATTTTGCTAAATTTTGGCAAGGCTTCCAGTGCGGCAAGCGCATCAGCCAGAATAACAATTCCAAAAGACAGTAATAAAATAGCAGTGTGGCTCATGCTATACCTTCAGATCAGTAATTTCCATGGTGTCCATCAGTTCGTTCCACTCACGCTTACTCATGCCCTCGGCATGGCTTTCAAAAGCAACAGATTCACCTTTAATAAGTGCTTTGACAACACTGGTCGCACGGCCGGAAAGGTGTGTGTTGTGCATGCGGTTGTCCTCAAAGGCTTCGTAAGCAAACGGCACCCATTTTTCTACCAGTTTACACATTTCAATTGCGTAGGCGCGGATTTCATATTGTGCGTGCGTGTCGGCTCGCAAACGCAGAAAATGCATCAGATTGTGCAGATCCACCTTCCAATACCACTGGGTATAGGCATTGACAGGAAGATTCATCCGTGCCAATTCCCGTGCAAGACCACGTTTGTTTTCATCAATAACGTTCCCATTTTCGTCTTCGTTCATCATTTCCTGATAATGGTCATAACATTGCGCCGCGTCGTCTTTTAACAATTGCAAGACACGCTCAGCCTCAGCTCCTTCCAAAGGCTGTCCTTCAGCACGACCCTGATGATTCTGGCTGGATTGTGGCGCAAGATTTTCCGGTGAGGGAATATAAAATTCCCTGTCCAACACAGAATAGCGCGCTGAATATTCATTGACATTGGCCGTGCGATGGCGAATCCACTGACGGGCAACAAACATGGGCAGTTTGATATGGAATTTGATCTCACACATTTCAAAGGGAGTCGTATGCCAGTGGCGCATCAGGTAATTAATAAGACCACGATCCTGATTAACTTTCTTAGTACCCTTGCCATAAGAAACACGGGCTGCCTGCACAATAGAATTGTCATCTCCCATATAATCAACCACGCGGACAAAGCCATGATCCAGAACGGGAATTGGCTGGTATAGCACTTCTTCCAAAGCAGGGACAGTTGCCCGTTTTGTTGAAAAACTCTGTTCTCTTAATTCATTGACTTCTGCTTGTTGTTCTGCGCTGATTGCCATATGATTGCTACTCCCATGCTGTGATAGATATCAAGATATTTTTTAAGAGAAAAAAGACAATCACACAAGGGTAAAACAAAAAATTATCTATTGTTCGCGCAGGGCACGTTGTTTCTGGATGTTCCACTGGCGGTCTTTTTCAGCCTGACGCTTGTCATAGCTATGTTTGCCTTGGCACAGACCTAATTTTACTTTGGCAAGGCCACGTGAGCTCCAGTGAATATCCAGCGGCACAAGGGTGAGCCCTTTTTTTTGTACCTTACCAGCAAGACGTTTGATCTCACGGGCTTTGAGCAGCAATTTTCTGTCTCGTCTTGTGCTGTGATTAAACTGATTTCCCTGTTTGTATTCAGGAATGTAGGCATTGATGAGATAGATGTCCAGATTGCCGTCATGATATTGCGCTTCGGCATAGCTGTCTTGAATGTTTGCCTTACCAGAGCGCAGAGATTTGACTTCTGTCCCCACCAGCACAATGCCGGCTTCCACCTCTTCAAGCACAGTGTAATCGTGTCGTGCTTTACGATTTTGTGCCGCCAGTAAACCGGTATCTGTTTTTTTCTTCCTAGCCATTTTATATCAGATGCATTTGCTGGAGAACGTCCTTGATTCGGGCTTTGTTCTCGTCGGAAGGTTCAATTAAGGGCAGCCTTATGTTTGCAGAGCAAAGCCCCATCAGGCTGGCGGCATATTTTACTGGTTGTGGGCTGGGTTCACAAAATAATATTTTATGCAAAGGCATAAGCGTTTGCTGGATAGCTTCTGCGCTAGCAAAATCACCGTCCAAACAGGCCTGTTGCAGTTGGGCACATTCTTTAGGTACTAGATTTGAAGTCACCGAGATTGCTCCGCAGCCGCCGAGTTTGTTAAATTCTACGACCGTTTCGTCGTCACCGGACAGTTGCTGAAAATCATCACTTATTCCCGCAGTTTTCAGGGAGGTGGGGCGGTTCATATCGGCCGTAGCATCTTTGATGCCCACCACTCTTTTGAGCTGAGCGATACGCGCAATAGTTTCGTCAGCAATGTCAATCACACACCGGCCAGGAATGTTGTAGATAATAATAGGAATGTCTGTTGCATTATGAATGGCCTCAAAATGACGGAAGATACCTTCCTGCGTAGGTTTGTTATAATAGGGGGTCATAATTAAGGCACCATCTGCCCCCACTTCCTGCGCATGTTGGGTAATCATAATGGCTTCGTCAGTGCAGTTTGAACCCGTGCCGGCAAGCACAGGAACTCTTCCCGCAGTAACGTCCACACAGAGTTTGGTGACGTTACAATGTTCCTCATGGTTAAGCGTAGGAGACTCGCCTGTGGTGCCGGATGGCACCAGCCCATGCGTACCATTTTTTATCTGGCGCTCTATGAGATCAGCAAAAGTAGCTTCATCCACTTTCCCGTTCAAAAAAGGTGTGATTAATGCTGTAAACGAACCTTTAAACATGTTATCTTTGTCCATCTTTATGTTTTTTGTAATATGTGGGGGCTATTATATAGCGGGTTAACTGGGGAATGAAAAGATTTTTAATTATCGTAAGCCTAATTCTGTTTTCTATCTATCCTTATACCAACAATGCTTATGGCGCTGAAGACCAGTGGTCCTTCGACGATAGCTGGCCTTTTACGCAAGACGATTTGAAACATGCTAAAGACGCAAAATATTGGATGGGACGTGAGCGTTGGATTGATGCAAACCAACACGCGAAAAAAGCTGACAATCCCATAGTATCAAAATTATTTAGGTGGCTCCAATATCGGTCAGGGTCAAGACATACAAAATTTGAGGACGTAGCGGAATTTATTTCTAACAATCCTCAGTGGCCTCAGATGACATCCGTAAATGTCGCACTGGAAAAATCAATTGATAAAAATGTTAAGTCTTCAGAGATTGTAGATTTTTATACTATTCATAAAGATTCAGCCAGTGAATATCGCAAATTTAAAACACCTATTACCGCGACAGGAAAAAGACTGCTTGCGGATGCGATTATTTCCATGGGAAAAAAGAAATCCCGCCCTAATAAAAATTTTATAAGCCAGATGGTTAGAGAATCTTGGATTGATGGGGATTTTAATCGGAGAGACGCGTTAGACTTTCTTGATAAACATGGGAAAATAATCCGTGAGATTGATGATGAAATGCGCGTTGAGCGTTTGCTTTGGGACGGAAAAGAAGACGATGCAAAAGCAATGTTAAAACGTATCAAGGACAAGGGAAAATATAAATTATTTAACGCGCGGGTTAAACTGCAGAACAACGATTATGGTCTTGATGCAGCCATTAAAGTACTGCCCAAAGAATATATCAACGATGAGGGGCTGTTGTACGACAGGGTGCGCTGGCGAATGAAAAGAGGCTCAGATGAGGGGGTGGTTGAGCTTCTTAAGTTGTTGCCAGAAACCATTGTTCATCCTAAAAAATGGTGGAAAATTAAGCGGATTTATATTGAAAAACTCATTGAGAATAAAGAATATAATCTAGCGTATGAGCTTGCCAGTAAACATAGTTTTAAAAATAATATTTATGGGTTTGCTGATGGGGAATGGAAAGCTGGGTGGATTGCAACGCACTATCTTAAAGACCCACGCAAGGCATACCATCATTTTTATCGTATGTTTAATCGTGTCCAAAGCCCCATAAGTTTGGGTAAAGCTTCCTATTGGGCGGCACGCATGGCGGAAGACAATGAAAATGCGGGCATCGCCAAAAAATGGTACAATGTTTCTTCACGTTATTCATCAAGTTTTTACGGTCAGCTGGCTACGGAAAAAACCGGACATTCCTTACTTTCTTTACCGGAAGCGGTGGTTCCCCGAGGGGAATATTATGAAAAGTACAAACATAATGAATTGTTAAAAGCCGCCTATCTTCTTGATAAGCTTGGGATGTATAGGGACGGAAGAAAGTTTATTCAACATGCGGTTAATTTGGCTGAAAATGTTGAAGAGAAGATCTTAATCGCCACATTTGGCAACGACATTGGCCGGATGGATTATGGAGTGATTGCCGCCAAAACACTCTCTCGAGGCAGTGATACCTACGATATAGACAATAATTATCCCATCATTGAAGATTTACTTGATGTTAATGGTAAACGAATTAAAGAACCTGAAGAGGCACTGATTCACTCCATCACGTTGCAGGAAAGCATGTTTGACCACACTGCCAGAAGCCATGCTGGTGCTATGGGTATGATGCAGCTTATGCCAGCCACAGCAAAAGAAGTGGCCAGACGCAGTAAGATCAAATTTGATAAGAAAAAGATTTATACGCCGGCCTACAATATGACATTAGGCAGTAATTACCTTGCCTCACTGATCAAATATTTTAAAGGGTCATATATCCTCGCCATTGCCTCGTATAATGGAGGGCAGGGCAATGTGGGTAAGTGGATTAAGGCCAATGGTGATCCAAGAGAGATGAAAACAGTAGAAGAGGTGGTAGATTGGTTGGAGAAGATCCCATTTTCTGAAACACAGAATTATGTTCAGCGGGTAATAGAGAATCTACAAATTTACCGCTATAAAATCAACCAAAGCTCCATGGCCTATGTTCATACTTCAAAAGATATCACGCGGTAGTTTTATATTGTCTGTGTTCTTATATAAGTGTAGAATCACGCGATATGTTTTTTTTATAAAAGAGTGATTAAAAATAGATGATTACTGGTGGTGACATAACTAAGAATCGCTTATCCCTTACAACCGAATCGGATTTTGATGCAAAGCTGGTGAAGGGAGGTCTTGCCGGACGCAATAATTATCTCGTTATTCCACCCTATGGCAATAAATTAAACTTTAAAATTGAAGGGTATAATATCATCGTCACAAAAGACGATAAAAGAATCTTCACGTTTGAAGAAGTACATTCACTGATTAAGAAAATCCAAATGTTTGGGCGTATTGGTAAAAACACCATGTCGGATATTATCAACCATGCCCGCACTCTGTTGCCGGTGAAACTTACTTTGTTTTTACCTAATGAGGTGCATCCTGCTGTCGAGGTGGCTTTTGCTTACAACTGGGCTTCCATAGAGTTTGAATCGGAAGATTTCAACAAAATCATGCCAGAGGTAAAGCGTAAGGTAAACAAAACCAGTGAGCCTTCGATAAAAGTTTTTTCCAACAATGTGGATATTATCACTTTCCATAACTATGCGATGGACGGGATATATATTGACAGCAGTTCGTTTGATGGTATGGCAGACGTATTGATCGAGAACCGGATTATTAATCGCGCCAGCAAGAGTATATTTATCACCCGTAGCTGTGCTTTTGGTGTGAAGTCAGTGGCCTATATGGAAGCACGTAAGCTTTCACGGACAAATGACGACATGTTTGACATTCACCAAAAGGAAAAGCTGGGCATTGAAATAGGCGATGTGGATTACTTTATTACGCTAATGGATTCTTTTGCTAGCCTTTCAGAAGATGGCAGGTTTTCCCAACTTAACGACAACCAAATCAAGCAACTTTATGAAATTATAGAAAATCCTCAAGTCCTTGGACAGCATGATATGCCTGAGAGTATTGTACATTCGGTCAAAGGCTTTGTGGCAGATTTTTCTACAGAAATCACCCAGATGGTGCAATAGATGGGCTATGAAAGTCTTAGAGATTTTATAAAAGAGTTAGAAAAGTCTGGTGACTTGGTGCGTGTCGCAGAACCGGTTTCTTCAGAACTGGAGATGACTGAAATTCATATGCGTAGCCTACATGCAGGTGGCCCCGCCATTTTATTTGAGAATGTTTTGCATGATGGAAAGCCGAGCAATGTTCCTGTTTTGGTTAATCTTTTTGGAACGGTAGAGCGTGTTGCAAAAGGAATGGGGGTTGGCAAAGATAGCTTACGAGAAGTGGGAGAGACATTTGCTTTCTTAAGACAGCCAGAACCACCATCGGGCATGAAGGAAGTATGGGAGATGACACCCATGCTAAAGAAAGTCTTGGCGATGAAGCCAAAAACTGTCAAAAAAGCTCCGTGTCAGGAAGTGGTGGTACAAGGGGATGATATTGATCTGGCTAATTTTCCTATCCAGAAATGCTGGCCGGAGGATGTAGCAAAATTAATTACCTGGCCTTTGGTGGTAACTCAGGGTCCCAATGCTCAGAGTGACAAAACCGACGATTATAATCTTGGTATTTACCGCATGCAGGTAACAGGAAAAAATACAACACTTATGCGCTGGTTAAAGCACAGAGGTGGCGCGCAGCATTACAACAAATGGAAGAAAGAAAAATCCGAACCATTGCCTGCGGCAGTGGTCATTGGAGCAGATCCTGCCACCATTCTTGCGGCGGTGACTCCGGTTCCGGACAATGTGTCAGAATATGATTTTTCCGGCCTATTTCGCGATAAAAAATTAGAACTGGTGGCCTGTAAAACCGTGCCGTTAAAAGTGCCTGCTAACGCAGAGATTATTCTGGAGGGGTACGTTAGTTTAGATGAGCAGGAAGAGGAGGGGCCGTTTGGCGACCATACCGGTTATTACAACGAAGTGGAAACCTTCCCAACTTTTACCATCACGGCCATTACCACCCGTAAGAATCCGATTTATCTCAGCACATATACGGGGAAGCCACCAGATGAACCTTCGGTGTTGGGTGAGGCACTCAATGAGGTATTTATTCCCATTATTCAAAAACAATTTCCAGAAATTATGGATTTCTGGCTGCCGCCAGAGGGTTGTTCCTATCGTTTTGCTGTGGTGTCGATCAAAAAAGCCTATGCCGGCCATGCCAAACGCATCATGATGGGGGTGTGGTCGTATCTACGACAATTTATGTACACAAAGTTTGTCATTGTTGTGGATGAAAATATTAATTGTCGGGATTGGAAAGAAGTGGTGTGGGCGATTTCTACCAACTGTGATCCGGTGCGGGACATGACAATTACTGAAAATACCCCAATTGATTATCTGGATTTTGCTTCTGAGGTCAGCGGTTTAGGCAGTAAAATGGGCATTGATGCGACGAGTAAGATTCATCCTGAAACGTTGCGTGAATGGGGTGTGCCTATTGAACAAGACGGTGACGTGGTTAAAAAAATTACCAAGAATTGGAAAAAATACGGGATTACCCTCCTGGATAGAAAATAAAAAAAGGGCTGCTTGTGCAGCCCTATAATTAGTCCTATTCTTCTGAGTCTTTTTTGCGTTTGGGGGGAAATAGAGCCTCTTCGACTTTTTCCTCATCCTCCGCTTTTTTTCTCTGCCGCTTTCTTTTTTCTAGAAAAGGAAGAACTTTAGAAGTTCTCTTTCCTTTCCCAGGGTTTCTAGCCATAGAACCGCCTTTCTTTTTCTTTAGAGGTCTGATAATTATCAGTCCTCTTTACTCTTTTATCTTTAGTATATAAACACAAAACAGAAGTGACAACTGGAGTATACGGCTAAATTGGGTGGGCGTCAACTTTGTGGGCTAACCGTTGTAATGAGTAGCGTTATTCACTTTCGCGCTCAATATCCATTTTAACGGTCGACTTATTTAACAATTCACTCATTTCGCTGGCACGGATAAACGATTCATCAAGTTTGAAATAGAGTTGTGGCATACGTCTAAGATGCACCTTTTTAGAGATCAGACCCCGGATTCTTGGAGACAGACGACGAAGATGATCCACTGTTTTATCAGTATTTTTTCCGCCTAGCGGCATCACATACACGGTCGCATTGGCCAAGTCAGGACTGATACTTACTTCCGAGATGGTCACAGTAATGGTTTCACGTGTGTCTGGATCGTAAAAATCTCCACGCACAAAAATATCAGAAAGAGCATGGCGTAATTCTTCACCTACTTTTAACTGCCTTTGCGATGGCATTTTGATGTTATTATTAACCATGATGTATTCCGGCTAGTCAAGAACACGCTGTTCTTCGATAATCTCAAAGGCTTCTATCGTATCACCTTCTTTGATATCTTCATAATTTTCAAACTGCATACCGCATTCCGTATTATCGCGCACTTCATTAACGTCTTCTTTAAAGCGTTTTAGTGTTTTGAGTGTGCCTTCATGGATCACCACATCGTCACGGATTAGTCGTACGCCTGCACCACGTTTAATAAAGCCGTCTTTAACCAAACAGCCGGCCACCTTGCCATATTTTGACATTTTGAAGACTTGTTGGATGATGGCATTACCAAGATAAGACTCACGTAAGACAGGAGACATCATGCCACCAATGGCTGATTTCATGTCATCAATAAGATTATAAATTATTGAATAATAACGTATTTCAACTCTTTCATCTTGTGCTAATTGTTTGACGTTTTGTGGTGCGCGGACGTTAAACCCTAAAATGGCAGCCCCAGAGGCCGCTGCCAATTGAACGTCAGATTCTGTAATCCCACCAGCGGCCTGATGAACAAATTTCACGCTTACTTCGTCGTTATTGAGTTTTTCTAAGCTGCCCATGATTGCTTCCACTGAGCCTTGAACATCGCCTTTAATGATTAGGCGAAGTTCTTTTTTGCCTCCCGCTGCAGATTCAAACAATAGATTGAGGGATTCAGTATCTGTAGCTCCCACTTTAGCGGCAGAGCGTGCTTCTAAATCGCGCTTCCTACGGAATTCTACAATATCACGGGCTTGTTTCTCAGTCTGACAGACGGCAAAGTCGTCTCCTGCATTCGGGCATTCGTTCAGCCCCAATAACTCAACAGGAAGAGAAGGGCCTGCGCGTTCAAGGCTGCGCGCCTCACTGTCTGAAATGGTTTTGACTTTACCAAAGGCACAACCAGCCACCACAATGTCGCCAATGTTTAACGTACCTTGTTGAATAAGGATAGTGGCCACAACACCACGGCCCTTGTCTACCTCAGCCTCAATAACTGACCCACGAGCCAACATATTTGAACTGGCTTTAAGTTCTAGCATTTCAGACTGTAGTAAGATGGCTTCAATCAGACCATCAAGGTTTGTACCTTTTATGGCTGAAACTTCAACAACTTGAATATCACCACCCATGTCTTCAGGAACAAGCTCATGCTGTAACAGCTCGTTTTTGACACGACTGGGATCTGCGTCTGGCTTATCAATTTTGTTGATAGCCACAATAATAGGCACTTCTGCCGCTTTGGCATGGTGTATGGCTTCTATGGTTTGTGGCATAATGCCGTCATCTGCCGCAACCACAAGAACAACGATATCCGTGACATGCGCACCACGCTTACGCATTGCGGTGAAAGCCGCATGGCCTGGTGTGTCTAAAAATGTAATTTTTTCATCCGCTTCGGTACTGATCTGGTAGGCACCAATATGCTGAGTGATACCACCGGCCTCACCTGCGGTAACATTAGTTTTGTGTAGTGCGTCAAGCAAAGAAGTTTTACCGTGATCCACGTGTCCCATAATGGTGACCACCGGAGCACGGGTCGTTAAATCGTCTTCCTTAATTTCCGGCGCACTGAGGATATCTTCCACGTCTGCATCTGATACACGCTTAACCGTGTGGCCCAGTTCATTTACCACCAGTTCAGCCGTGTCGGCGTCAATCACTTGGTTAGCGGTAGCCATAATGCCCAGCTTCATTAGCTCTTTTATTACATCCGTGACCCGAACGGCCATTCTGTTGGCCAATTCTACTACTTGAATGCTCTCAGGAAGAATAATCTCACGAATTGCTTTTTCATCGGAAGAAAATCCCCCTTCATTTTGTCTTTTGACCTTCTGGCGACGACGTCGAACTGCCGCAAGGCTTTGCATGCGGTCTTCCTGATGCTCAAAGGCATTTGAAATGGTCAATTTTGTCTTACGTTTTATTTCATAAGCGGCTTTTTTCTTTTTTTGTTCTTTGGTTTCCGCATCTTCCAATTTTGTATCTTTGTTTGGTTTGTCAACCTTGATAAAGCGGTGGGCATTTTCGGAGGCTTTTTCATTCTCAGCGATAATCGTTTCAGGGTCAGTAGGAGCATCCTGAATAACAGTAAGAACTTTGCGCTTACTTTCCTGTGATCTATCAGAACCCACAGCATCTTCTAAAGCCTCACTAGATGTTTCTTCTACAAGAGCGTCATCATCATCAGCTTGATCAGTGCTTTGAGCTTCATCTGGCTCTAAAGAAGACTTGCTTTCTGCCGCAACACGAGCCTGTTCGATGACCTGCAAACGTTTCTCACGCTCCTGATCTGTCAAGTGAGATTCAAGTTCGAGAGCCTGTTCTAAATTCTCAATTTCTTCTTTATCAGTAGAGCTAACATAAGCATCTTGACGCATCTTCCCACTGGTATCACGAGAAAATGTACGCGTCTTTTTTACTTCAACTGTGACGGTTTTTGATTTTCCACGTGAAAAACTCTGCTGAATCTTCCCTGACTCAACCGTCTTTGTAAGTTGAAGCTTTCTAGGGGCAGTTAACTTAGCGCCACCGTTGTCATTATTATTATCGCTCATATTACCTTTCTTGTTTAATTACGTAGGCTATATAGCAAATAAATGCTTATATTACCAGAACTATATGATTATTAGGCTGTTTTTGCGTCTTCATTCTCACCTTCATTTTCAAACCAGTGTTCTCTGGCTTTCATAATAAGCTCATTAATTTCGGTATCCTTCAAGGCAACGTTGGTCAGTATTTCACGGAATTCGTCACCGGCAAGATCCGCAACATCATCAAGAGATTTTAGATTTTTCTTTCCAAATTCAACCATGATTTCGTTGGTAACGTATGGCAGGGCAAGAATTTCTTCAGATACACCAAGGCTTTTCCATTCTTTTTCTAAATTGGTATCAAGCTCTTCAAGATAGTCTACCGCACGGCGTTGTAGTTCTCCGGAAAGTTCTTCATCAAATCCTTCAATACTTAACAAATCTTCAAGTGGAACATACGCCACTTCTTCGATGGTCTTAAAGCCTTCTGAAGAAAGAAGTTGACCAATAACATCGTCAACGTTAAGTGCGCTAGCAAACATCGCGGCGTTGTTATTAAATTCATCAATTTCACGCTGAGCATTATCTGCGTCTGACATCACATCAATGTTCCAGCCCACAAGCTCAGAAGCTAGGCGAACATTCTGTCCACGACGACCAATAGCAAGGCTTAAATGTTCTTCAGGCACAACGGCTTCAATCATATGACGATCTTCATCAATAATGATCTTAGTCACTTCAACCTGTGAATCACGAGTTTTGGATGTTAAGGCATTAACCGCAAAGGTTGCCAAATCAGGCGACCATTGAATGACATCAATTTTCTCACCTTGTAGCTCGTTATAAACTGCAGTCACGCGAGAACCACGAGGACCAATACATGCGCCCACAGGATCAATAGAACTATCAGAGGAATAGACCGCACATTTTGCACGGCTACCCGGATCGCGGGCAACGGCCTTAATTTGTACAATATTATCATAAATTTCAGGCACTTCCTGCGTGAATAGTTCTGTAAGGAAGTTAGCATGGGTACGTGAAAGGAAAATTTGTGGGCCTTTTAATTCACGGCGTACGTCCACAATGTAAGCACGGATACGATCGTTCGGGCGGAACATTTCACGTGGGATAACCTGATCTTTAGGCAGAATCATTTCACTCTTACCAAATTCAATGATCACATTACCATATTCAACCCGTTTAACAGTCGCGGTAATGATTTCCCCAATACGCTCTTTGAAATCTTCAAATTGTTTTTCACGTTCGGCTTCACGCACTTTTTGAATAACGACTTGTTTGAAGGTTTGTGAAGCCACCCGTCCAAAATCGATGGGAGGAAGTTCATCAGAAATAACATCACCTATTTTTGCATCTTCTTTGGAATGTTTGGCATCAGGAAGTGAAATTTCAATCGCAGGATTTACTACTTCCTCAACAACTTCCCGATCTCTAAACAGGGCAATGTGCCCCGATTTTTTATCAATATTGGCGTGGATAGTTTGTTCGTGGCCATATTTCTTACGCGCAACTGTTACCACCGCGTCTTCCAAAGCAATAACAATGGAATCAAAAGGAATCCCTTTTTCACGTGCTACGGCTTCGGCGACTTGAATAATTTCTGTGTTTCCTGTAATGGCAAAATTTGTAACCATCTTTCTAATCCTTATATTATTTTACTACTTTGTTAATCAATTCATCAGTCAAAACCAATTTAGCTGATGCTATTTCACTAAAAGGAATTGCAAATTCCTCATTATTTTCATTCAATTTAATTTGAATGTTATTTGCTTTGTCTACCCCAAGAAGACGGCCTTTATAGCGTTTTCTTCCTTCAATGGGCATAGACGTAATAATTTTTGCCTCAAAGTCTTTATAATCAGAAAAATCTTTTAACCTGACCAGAGGACGGTCAATTCCCGGAGAGCTAACTTCGAGATTATATTCATCACTAATAGGGTCTTCTACGTCCATAATGGCAGAAACTGAACGGCTTATTTTTTCACAGTCATCTACATTCAAATCATGATCAGAGCTGCGTTCTGCCATAATCTGTAACGTTTTTGGAGCGCCATCAAATAGCTTGACCCGTACAATTTCATACCCCATGGATTCAACAGATGGGGTAATCAGATCGGCAATCTTTTGTTCTAGTAAATCGGCCATTATGTTTATCAATAAGATCCACATTAAATTCTAATAAGGTAAAGAAAAAGGCGGGGAACTAGCCCGCCTCATTTCTAAAAACCAAAAATGTTAGCCCATATATAAACTAAAAATTGCTAATAGCAAGGTTTTTTTGCTTTACTATCCATAATTTGACAGGGGTTAGAGCGCATGATACTGTGCAATTGATTCTTAGCACATAACATAGATGCTTAAGCCTACAAAAGAATAGGCTGTTTGAAGAAAACACCAAAACTGGTTGGCAATAACCATTGCCGGAAAGGACATCATGTGGGAAGACATTCTGACGATAAGCGTGCTTCTGTGTGCAACCTTTGTCACATTATTCATCGCACCGTTGCTGCAGATTTCCTCTGTCAAGAAATGGGCAGAAGAACTGTACATTCGTGGCTTTGCAGAAAAACAGCCTGTTTTTCCTGACCTTCTTACCAATTTGGAAGGCGCAGAAAAAGGAAAGCAGCTTCCTCTGCAACTTTTTAGAGGGCTGTATGTGGAGCCAGAAGGAGTGACGGTGAAAGGTAATGGCTATATACTGCATGGTATATACAATGTAGTGCATCCTGGGTATCAAGAGGTAGAAAGTTTTGCTCACAGCAAGACGGTTACTACCTATCCTGAGAACGCAAATTTAGTTGTCGATTCCATCGGGGCAATCTATGTTCGTCTGCGTGTGCCGGGGACAGAGACTATGCTGTTTCTGGCACGGGCATTGGTGGACAAGAGGCTCTATCTGCAAGAGGCACAACCGGTATAGACGGAGGTCTGAATTTGAAAAAGGGCGCATGCGCCCTTTTTCTTTTTATCCGTGTGATAATACTTCAAAAATAGAGCGGGTCAGCCGTGATAATTCTTCTTTTGTGATGGTATAAGACGGCATCACATAAATCACATTACCAAAGGGACGCAGATAGACACCATGTTCAAGAAATTTCTGTCGCATGGCAAAGATTTCTTTCCACGTTATTTCTTCCAACTCCACTACGCCTATAGCGCCTTTGACCCGAACATCCGCCACATTCTTTAAAGCAGTACATTGCGCCAACTCTTTTGTGAGCTGTATTTCTATGTCGGATATTTTGGTGAGGATTGAACGGTCTTCAAACAAATCGAGAGAGGCATTAGCCGCTGCACATGCAATCGGGTTGGCCATAAAAGTAGGGCCATGCATAAAGGCATGTTCTAGCGTATCAGAAAGGAAGCCATCAAAAATATCTTTACTGGCTAAGGTGGCAGCGAGGCTGATTGTTCCACCGGTCAAACTTTTTCCTAAACACATGATATCCGGACTGATCGCCGCCTCATCGCAGGCAAACATTTCGCCGGTGCGTCCAAAGCCTGTGGCAATTTCATCCACAATAAACAAAATATTGCGTTCTTTGCACAGACGGTGAATTTCAGCCAGAATGTCAGGGCTGTGGAATTTCATTCCTCCCGCGGCTTGCACAAGCGGTTCAATAATCAATCCGGCAACAAGGTTTTTGATTGAATCGAGCAACAATTCAAATTCATCAAAGGAATACTCATCGTTGGGCAAGTCCATGTGGTATTGCTTGGGCATATAGCGACTGAAAATACTGTGCATACCGTCAGGGTCGGCTACAGACATGCAGCCCATTGTGTCGCCATGATAAGAATTATGAAAACAGATAAATTTGTTTTTCTGTTTTTCGTCTTGATTGTACCAATATTGTACCGCCATTTTCAGTGCCACTTCTACTGCGGTAGAACCCGAATCAGAAAAGAAAACCCGATCCAACCCTTTAGGTGTGATCTCAACAAGGCGTTGCGCCAGCGTGTAGGCAGGCTGATGAGCAAATCCAGCAAACATAATGTGAGGTAGCTGATCGATCTGTCGGTGCATTTGTTCAATAATGTGTGGGTGTTGATAGCCATGACAGGCACTCCACCATGAGGCAATCCCATCAATCAATGTACGTCCGTCTTCCAGCGTGATGGTTACTCCCTGAGTTGATTGCACAGGAAGAGGGGAGGAGGCATCCTTCATTTGTGTGTAAGGAAGCCAGATATGCTCAAGACCCTTTTTCTCCCAATCGGGAATATGGTTTTCTATTTTTTTGTGCATGATGTTTGTGATTACGTAACTTTCTTCTTTTTACGTTTACTTGAAGAAGATTTAGAACTTTTAGGTTTGGATGTTTTTTCTTCTATCTCAAAATCAAATTCACCATTATCACCAAGGCTTACTTTAACTGTGCCCCCATTTTGCAAGCCACCAAAAAGAATTTCATCGGCAATTTTTCTTTTCAATGTGTTTTCAATGATGCGTTCGAGCGGGCGCGCACCGTTAAATTTATCATAACCCATTTCAGCAAGGCGTGCACGCGAACGTGGGCCGATTTCAATTTTAACCCCACGATCCGCCAATTGTTCACGTAAGCCATCGATAAATTTGTCCACCACCATGCCCATAAGGTCGGTTGATAAGGGTTGAAATTCAATAACATTGTCCAGTCGGTTGCGGAATTCAGGAGAAAATATTCGTTCCAACGCTTTGGATGTGTCGGCGGCCTCTCCTTCGCTGCGTCCAAATCCAATGGGAGTTTGGCTCATTTGCGAAGCGCCAGCATTGCTGGTCATAATGAGTACAATATTGCTAAAATCAACCGTCTTACCGTTATTGTCCGTCAGTTTGCCATAATCCATCACCTGTAGCAGGATGTTGTAGATATCAGGGTGGGCTTTTTCAATTTCGTCAAGCAGCAAAACCGTGTGTGGATTTTGGGACACTGCTTCGGTCAACAAGCCTCCTTGCTCAAAGCCCACATAGCCCGGAGGTGAGCCAATCAAACGTGCTACGGAGTGTTGTTCCATATATTCGGACATATCAAAACGCTGTAAGCTCATGGTCATTTCATTGGCAAGCTGTGTTGCCAGTTCGGTTTTACCCACACCGGTGGGGCCGGTGAAAAGATAACAGCCCACAGGCTTACCTTGTTTGCGCAAACCCGCACGCGACAGTTTTATGGAATCGCACAAGGCAGTAATGGCATTGTCTTGGCCAAACACTTTGTTTTTAAGGTTTTTGTCAATGTCTTTGAGTAAGTATGCCTCGTTACGTGAAATAGTATGACTGGGCACTCTGGCAATCTTCGCAACAATGGCCTCAATATCCGTAACATTGATGGTTTTTCTACGATCTTTTTTAGGGATAAGTATTCTTGAAGCGCCTGCTTCATCAATAATGTCGATGGCCTTATCCGGCAGTTTTTTATCGTGTATGTACCGTACGGAAAGCTCCACTGCTGCTTCAACGGCGGCTTTTGTGTAGGTCACATTGTGATGTTCTTCATAATAAGGTTTAAGCCCGGAAATAATTTTGATACTGTCCTCAATGGAAGGCTCCTCAATAGCAATTTTTTGAAAACGGCGAGCCAGAGCACTGTCTTTCTCAAAAGAATTACGATATTCTTTATAGGTAGTGGAACCAATACAGCGCAAAGAACCACGAGCCAAAGCCGGCTTTAATAAATTACTCGCATCCAGAGAGCCACCGGTGGTTGAACCAGCACCAATGATGGTATGTATTTCATCAATAAACAATACCGCACCAGGCAATTTATTAATTCCTTTGATAACCGCCTTAAGCCGTTCTTCAAAATCACCACGGTAACGCGTCCCTGCTAAAAGAGCGCCCATGTCCAATGAGAAGATAATAGCAGATTTAAGTTCTTCAGGCACTTGTCCACGGATGATACGCAGTGCCAACCCTTCAGCGATGGCGGTTTTACCAACCCCAGGATCTCCCACATACAGAGGGTTGTTTTTGGTGCGTCGACACAACACTTCAATAGTTCTCTGAACTTCGCTTTCACGGCCAATTAGAATATCTGTTTGTCCAGCTTCGGCACGCTTATTTAAATTAACACAATAAGTTCTCAGTGCCTTGTTGACTTCAAGTGCTTCAGCATCGCTGTCTGCCGTATCGTACTGATCGTCTATTTCCTGAGAGTCTTGGTGTGCATTGGGATGAACGTCCTGAAGAGTAGAAACTCCGTGGGAAATAAATTCCATCACGTCCATTGTGGTAATGTTCTCTTCACAGAGGAAATGAGCGGCATGAGATTCGTCTTCATTTAAGATTTCATTGAGGATGTTTGCACCGGTAATTTCACTTTTTCCAGCGGAATGAGCATTGACCGCTGCACGGTGAATAACCCTTTGGAAACCTGCGGTGGGTTTAGCTTCGATAATGTTGGGAAGAATCAGAGCGTCTAATTCGTTGTTAATAAAATTGATAAGATTCTCTCTGAGATGCTCAATATCAACCTTGCATCCGGTTAAAACAGCGGAAGCCTCCGGATCTTCAGAAAGAGCAAGCAGCAAATGCTCTAATGTGGCAAATTCATGCTTATGTTCTTTAGCAAAAAACAGTGCCCTTCGTAGGCTAATTTCCAGATTAATGGATAACATAATACCACCTAAAAAACCTTGGTTTACAAACCAAAATTACCCTAAAAATGTCCTTCGGTAAAGTATTATAGAGTTTTATTTTGCTTTATTCATAATACATTTGAGAGGATAATTATTGGCTCGTGCAAAATCAATCACATGCATCAATTTTGTTTCGGCCACGTCGTGGGTATAAACCCCACACAGACCTTTTCCGCTTGTGTGCGTTGCCATAGCAATAGCATTGGCCTCTGCATCGCTCTTATTAAAGAGCATTTTTAGTACCATGATTACAAAGTCAATGGGTGTAAAATCGTCATTAATAATCAGAACTTCATACATAGAAGGGCGCGCAACCAACTTCTTGGATTTTTTAACCGTTTGGATATTGATGTCATCACTGGCCTCTTCAAGAGATTTTTTATCCAGCTTGAAATAATGATCAATAATACTATCGACTGTCATATTTTCCTTTGCCATTATTATCATACCCCTATATATTCTTTCCTGACATAACTACATTATACAACAATGTTGGTAAATAAATCGTTAACAGAAACAATTTTTTTCAGATAATTAGAAAATAACTCTATCTATCTGTTTTTATAATAAATTTTTTGTTTAAGGAATTCGTTGTGAAGGCAATTATCTATAAACCAGCACCAAGTGCGATGCAAACAGGTGTTGGGGCAAAGGACAAATGGGTATTAAAATTTGAACAAGAATCCGCTTCAGAAATTGATCCGGTCATGGGGTGGAACAGCTCTTCTGATATGAAGCAGGAGCTTAACCTGACCTTTAAAACATGTTATGATGCTGAGAGTTATGCAAAAAACAACAACATTGACTATCGTGTTGTTGAGCCAAAAGAGCGTAGAGTTAAGCCAAAATCCTACGCCAGTAATTTCCAATAGGAGCTATTGCGCTTTTTTAAACGCATCGATTACCATCTCTTTACTTAGCAATTCTGAGAGTGCGATACCTTTAGGTGCATTTGCTCCGTAAACCATATTAAATGGAATGCCATAACGTCCATTACGCTTCAGATAATCGTTTATTATTGGGTTGGGGGAGGACAGATCTCCCATCATAGCAATCACATTTTCTTGTTTTAAAAGATGTATGATGTCTTCATTTTCCAACACATGCCATTTGTTAACTTTACAGGTTAAACACCAGTCGGCTGTGATATCAACAAACACAATTTTGCCTTCAGCAACGTAGCGGTGGATGGACTGCTCATTAAATGGTATCCATAGATCAGAAGCCTTTTTGTTTTCTGTTATTTGTTTTGTTTTAGAGACTATTGTCGGTACCCACACAGTCAGCCCAATACCAAGGATAATAATCAATAGGAGCTGCAACTGGCTAATAAAGTGGAACCTTTTATAGAGTATCAGTAATATGATGCTACACATGGACATTAATATTACAACCAATGAGGATAATATCCCTGTTTGTCCATAGAGTACGGAAATTAGCCACAAAGAGGTGATAAACAGCAATCCACCCAATATATATTTAAGCTTTATCATCCAGTTTCCTGGTTTAGGGAGCTTTGTTATTAAATTGGGGGCACAGATAAACAACACATAAGGCAAAGCCAGACCTAGCCCCATGCTGAAGAAAATAATCAGAATTTCCCATGGGCTTTGCGTTAAAGCAAAACTAATGGCCGTACCGATGAACGGAGCAGAGCAGGGAGTCGCCATCAATGTGGCAAACGCACCAGTGACAAAGTTACCAATATTTGAATGTGCATCATGCTTGCGACTAGCTTTTTCTATTGAACCACCCAACCATGCAGGTAAATTAATCTCAAAAAGAGACCATTGGTTGGCGGCAAAAATATTAATGATAATAATCAGTGAGATTAAAAATGTTGGTTCTTGAAAATGAAATCCCCAGCCTACAGCATGACCAGCGCTCTTAAGTCCAATAATAACCAGCGCTAAGAACATAAACGAAGTAAGAATGCCTAATGTGGTCATAAGAAAGCTTTTGCGCACGACATTTTTTTCCCCTCCACCATGTTTCATGATAGAAAGTAGCTTAAGTGACAACACTGGCAGTACGCAGGGCATGATGTTAAGAATCAAGCCACCAACTATAGAAAATAATATATAATACAATATACTATAATTATTATCTAAGGCAATAGTTGAGATATTTCTGTTGAGAATTTTAGTAATTACTGGCTTTTTTTTTCCAGTGTCTTCCCGTCATTAACCAAGGTCAAAACAATGTCTTCCGGAGATAAAGTAAGGCCACTAAGCAATATTTCGTAGTGGGAAGAAAAAGTAGCAGATTTTCCGTCAGCAGACAGAGTTATACTAGGCTTGATAAAGCGGAAATTTTCACCGGCTTCCACAAACAAACTGGCATTTTTTAAAGACGTGCTGCTGGCAGCGTCTACCTCAATTACATTATCGTCTACCAACCGTACGTCTTTAAATGCCATACCGTTTTCTTTAGAAGAAGAGGGGGTCTGAGTAAGGTATTTTTTAATAAGATCTAGATTAGGTTGATCGGCATAGTTGGGATCAATGGTGAGATTAAATTTTGAATTATGGAAAATACAAATTTCATTACACACACCAAAATCCGCTGAAACAGCAAGTTCAACTGGTTTGCTAGGGTCTTTTGCCTCAACAATGATAGGGAAAACCACTTCATCCGCATAGCCAAAAGTTTCAATCGGATCATATCCCTCAAATACTTGTTCAAAACGGGTAGGGCCGGGATATAAAAACTCGGCTTTTTTCAAGTTTTTGGAATTTGTGTAGCTCACGTTTGGTGCTAATCCACCATCTCCTGGTGTCCGCCAATAAGTGTGCCAGTGTGGTTTGAGAGAAAATTGCAAACCAAATGTACCACCATTTCCTGCAACCAGACGAACTTGTGCGGCATCTTCTACCTGATCCCAATCACTGGATTTGGCCAGAGCGGGCTGAGTGACGAACAAAATAAGAAGGGCAATATATAAAATAATACGTGTCATAATCTATAGCTTATACTGAATTTAAAAATAAACAAAGCCGATAATGTCTTTAATTGTTTTAAGGTTCTTTTCTGCTTTTTCTGCCGCTTTTTCTGCTCCGTCTTTTAAAATACTGTCTAAATAAGCAACATCATTCATCAAATGTTTGACCTCATTAGTAATAGGAGAAAGCTTCTCTACCGCCAGATCAGCAACAGACTGTTTAAAGTCCCCATTGCCAGATTTTGCAAATTGCGTGGCAGCTTGTCTGATGCTGATGTCAGCCAGCGCAGCGTAAATAGTCAATAAATTAGAAATTTCCGGCCGTTTTTCTTTGTCGTAGAAAATGCCGTCAAACTCCATATCAGCCTTCGCTTTCTTAAATTTCTTAGCAATGGTTTCTGCGTCATCCGACAGGTTGATACGCGACAGGTCGCTTTCCGCTGATTTGCTCATTTTCTCTGTCCCATCACGCAGGCTCATTACCCTTGCGGCTTCCTGTTTGATCAGTGGTTCAGGCACCACAAACGCTTCGGTTTTATAGTGATGGTTAAAGCTGGTGGCGATTTCGCGTGCCAGTTCCAGATGTTGCTTTTGGTCTTCCCCAACGGGCACATGGCTGGTGTTAAATAAAAGAATATCTGCCGCCATCAAAACCGGATAGCTAAAAAGCCCCAACATGGCGTTATCACGATTCTTACCGGCTTTGTCTTTAAATTGCGTCATCCGGCTTAGCCATCCCATAGGGGTGTTGCAGCCCAAAATCCATGCCAGCTCGGCATGCTGCTTGACCATGGACTGGTTGTAAATAATGTTTTTCTTCGGGTCGATCCCAGCAGCAATATAAGTTGCAGCTATTTCCCGTGTGTTGTGGCGTAGCTCGTCGGCATTCTGAGTAATGGTAATGGCGTGCATGTCCACTATGCAGAAAATACAATCATACTCTTCTTGCAATGCCACCCACTGTTTTATTGCACCGAGATAATTGCCTAAATGCAAATTGCCGGTGGGTTGTGCGCCTGAGAATATTTGCCCTTTCACAATGTTTTCCTCTTTGTTATGGTGAGGATATTTATATAATCCTTTAACCAGATATACAAGGGCAGAATGGACAAACAAGAGTCATCAACACAATTAATTACCCTTGATCCATCTCTGTTTGAGGCCATAGAGCAGGGGGATGAACAACAAATTCTTCATTTGCTGGACAGAATGGTCAAGGCCGCCTGTGAAAATAATATGCTTATGGAGTGGATGATTAATATTCTAGAAAGCCATGAAATTAGGCTAGGCGATGCCATGAAAGAGTGGGTGGAGCTACGCTTTTCCTATTATAACGAGATACTTGATTAAAATTTTAAATAAATTGTATGTTGTTAACGTTTTATTAAAGATTTTAGGGCTATACTCTCCGGCAAGAAAGTTTTTAGGAGAGAAAATGAACGATTTTTCAGCAAAAGATATTGATTTTAAAAACGGTGTAAACGCATCCACAGAAGGCAAGATGTTGGTGGCGCTTCAGCATTGGAATCCTGAGAGTGAAATATTTGCTGAAATATTAGTTGGAATGGTAGGTAAGGATAATATTGCCATTCGTGTATTTGCTGACGCTCAAGACAAAACCGGTAAGCCAAAAAAGTTTGATGCCCCACCAGTTTCTGAAAATGATCTTAAAGATGCGGCCTATATTGTCGCAGATGTGCCTTCGGAATTACCAAAAGTCACAGAAAATTTTGCCAGAATGTTGCATGATAATGTTGTAAAAGGTTCAGAGGCACCTATTCGCTTAATGTCGGGTGCCGCAGGCGGTACAAAAGGTGTGGCCGAAACGGTGGAAAGAATTTTTACTTCATCCCATTTGGAGTTTCCAGAAAAAGACGGGAAGGTTTTGAAGAGATTGTCAGAAGAATTTAAAGAAGAAATATTAAAGCCATTAGAAGATCGACGAGCAGCGTTTAAACCGGAACCAGAAAAAGACACAGAAGGTAAACTTCTTTTTCTTGCACATTTTAATAATCCTAAAAATAATGGCATTTATCAGGAAATAGAATTGTTAACTCTTGGAGGGGCAAAACCAGAAGATATTGTTCGTCGTGATATTGATACGATTTCTGTGGAAGACATGAACAAAGCAGAAACAGTATTTATTGATGCGAGTATTAAGCAATTTGATAAATCAAAAATCATTGAGAGGCTTGGGGAGGTCAGGTCAGCCATCGTGATTGTATCTTCCTCTGCGGATGCAATCAGAGACAAAATTGATGCGGCCAATGAACAAGGTGCAGGCATTGAGGCGGAAGTAATCGGCAGAATGACTGGCAAAAACGGCATTCCTGCGGCGGACGTCGCTGGTGAGAAATATATGGAATTAAGGAATGTTCCTTCACAAGAGGCAATAAATCCAGAACATCAAGGGGTAATAAACAGATCACATGATCATGGAAGGGGATAAGGCATGAACAATTTTGTTGAGAAGATTATTGCTTCTAAGGGGGGCAATGTTCATTACGTCAAAGCCATTGATAAAAGTGGAAAAGACGCTTGTTATTTTATTTTGGTGGACCCCATCAAGGAATCATCCTTTATTCGTGCGCTGGAGAACGAGGAAATTAATTTCTCTGATTATGGACAGATTCTAGCTTCGTGCTTTGGTAAAAACCCCACGGAATACGTTCTTCAGACATTAAAAACCAAATACGGATTTGAAGTATAAATATTAACGTTGTAGGCCATGATGTCAGGAATAAAAACATATCCGGAAATGGAATCTATGGAAGGAAAAATGCTCTTTGTGGCTCAACCCTGGAATCCACAAAATAATCTTACCATAGAGCTTCTTAAGGAATTTGTCCGTGCAGAAAGTGATGTGGCCGTATGTGTGTTTAACAATGCTGGTACAGAAGATCAGGTAATAAAGGCGCCAAAGCTAAGGAATAATGACCTTACTCAGGCGGCGATGATCGTTGCGGATATTCCTTCCCGACATCCTGATATTGCAAATGAATTTGTCCGCCAATTAAAAGAAGCTCTTACGGGCAAAGAGACTCCTGTCAAATTAATATCTGGAGATCTTGATGCGATAAGGGAAATGGTAGGAAATGAACTCGATGGTTTGAATGTGACCCTTATTGAAAAATCTCAAATACAGCCTTATGCCTGCATGGCAAATGAGTTTAAGGATATTAAAGAGGCTGCTGCTACCCCGTCTTCAGAAGCTTCCAGCCCTCAGCACAAAGGGACACTTGGTCAGCATGAGGATCATCAAAGAGGTTAACTAACATCAGAATGGATGTGTGGAGCATTGTTATCTGATGGCAGCAGTGGGCGAAACTTGTAGTCGCACCCGTTCGGCAAAGCTATTTTCAAGTTCCTTACGCTCATCATGTGGATAATCCACCTCAGGTACATGGTATGGGATACTGTTTTTTGTTAGTTCCTTAGGCCCTCTGGCATTAGGATTCAGACTGCCTTTTTGTACTCCATCAATGGTACGTACATTATCCCAAGTGATATTAACAGTATAATCTTCACCGTGTTTTGCGGTAATTCGGAAGTTCACATTAATATCCTTTTCATCAATTGGTATATGAAGAGAATTGTCTGTCTGCCTTGGTAAAAGATTATGTCTGCCCAGTGTTTCTCTTAGTGCTTCTGGAGTATCATTTTTAGCCTGCCTCAAATCGTTGAGTGTCTCGGCGGTGATAGTAAAAGTTTGTTCACGCACATAAGTGTTGCCTAGGCCAATGCCATTATCAAATACTCGTACGCTATCAACCCGTGGATCGCTCATAGCCTCTGCTTGAGCAGTGGGTTGTTGGATATTTTTTATCACTCCGATACGTTGTGGTACCAAATGTCCGCCGTCTTCAAAGCGCGAAGTCCATCGTTCCGGCACTGGCGTACTAAGTCGCCCTCTATCGTCCTCAATATGTAGAGGGGCTTCAGCGCATAAGATATGGGTAGTGTAACCCTGCTCAACAGCGTGTCCTATGGTAACATCATTTCTGCCCTTATAAGGAATGCCCGAGCCATCAATAAACAAGTTATATCCTTCGTTCATGGCCTTTTCTATGATGGTTGTCCGAATGATTTTAGCAAATTGCTCTATCATTTTATAATCATCAGAATGGTGGCCAGCCTTAGTTAAAAGGTGATGAACATCTGATTCGTATCTTGATTCATCGAGTGAAGCAATGACAAGATTTCCATTAACTTCTTGGGAGGCAAAGTTCTGTGATGCAGATTTTCCAACCCCAGTGCCACCTAAGCTCATATAGAGTTTTCTTTCTCCATCCGCCGCCTGAGTTTTTTCAGAAAAAGCTCTTTGGACAACATCTTCTATCACCGGTCGCATTTCTCTAATATTCTCAGCAGCTCTTTCAAGTCGGGCATTAATACGGCGTTCCTCCATATCCAGATGCTCTTTTTTATACAACAGCTCATCAAGCCGTTCCGGCAGTTCCAGAATGGGTACTTTTCTTTCAGAAAGATGCCTAAGAACACTGTCCATTTGTACACCAATCTCTAAGCCGGTTAGAATATCCACATCAAGACAGACAAGGCGGTGCGCGCTAGCATTCTTATCAATTTTTGGAGAAATATCTTCACCAGAAATATGCCCAACAACATCGCTATTAGGAATAATAAAATCATTAATATGCTCATAAAAACCGTTTGGTTTTGTGGTTGAAAGATGCTCACCAATTGCTTTGCTAATCTCCATATTGTCTACAACAATTTTACCGGTTTCATCTCGATGTCCAAATTCTACCAAAAACCCATCATGCCGTACCAAAAATACGTTATTATCTTTTTCATAAGTTAAGAATCGATAATCCTCTATATCTATTCTGGCATTAGGAAGTTCTTTCCATTTTTCATTTAAGGCCAATTCTCCGGTTTTTCGATCACGATTTTTATCAAATAATGTCAAACATACGGCACCAGTTACCTCCTGATCTAATAGATGTGTGTGGATATGGTTGCTGTCGTCCATATCCATCCTGCGAAAATCGATACCATCAGGAATAATGGATTTTAAAGAATCTATTTCCCCTATTTGGGTGATAAAAGTACGTAATGTTAGGTTGTTGCCATAAGAAAAAGGAGATAGTTCCGAGACATCGTTATACAATTTGGCCATTGATTCTGCGAGAATGACCCTGTCTACCGTTTCAAGTAACTGACCATCCCTGTCATACAAAGATCGGGCAAAGTCTCTCATACAGCCAATAAGCTTACGACTATTTTGTCGATCAATAGAACCCGCCTTATTTTCGTCTGAATCAAAGCCATGTGTGGCATGAAACAGATCAGCATGAATGGAGATATACACCTGATGCAGAGCATTGATAATATCACCGCGTGAAATATTTCCCCCATTTTTTAATTCATTAAAGCCAGGATTATTGTTCACGGTAGTGTCAACATTCACATTAAGAGCATAGGCCACTTCTTCGCGTGTGAGTTGTCTTTCTTTCGACATATTAAACCATTAATTATCAGTTAGTTAACTAAGCGACATTATATTACAGATGTCTTAACAAAGAGTTAAGAAAATAAAATTATTTTTTATAAAATTTTTGGGACGATTAAAATTTTTGCGTTAAACGGAAGTAGAAGCGATTATCGTCCACATTGGTGGCACTATAACTGCCCAGCGGATGTGCCCAGTCCAGCCGCAGCAACGTTTCCTCAGAAGGAATAAGGTTGGTGGAAACTTCCACACCAATACCTGCACTGTATAGATGGCTGTCCACAGAATTGCCACTTACCCTATTATATACCGCGCCACCATCGATGAATGGGCCGACAGAGAGATCAAAATCTTCAGAAGCCGGTAGATCATGTTGATACTCAAGTGAGAATTGATAGCCACTTTCTCCAGATTCTTGTGCTGGTTCAAAGCCCCTTACATTACCATAGCCACCCAGAACAAAAAGGTCAGAAGCCAGTAGTGTATCAGACGATAATTGACCAGAGGCAACGAATTTCACAATCCCATCAGTGTTAGGCTTAAGATTGGCCACAATGACCGGTTCCAATTTTATGGCCTCTGGATCTCCACCACCATTGGCAGTCCTTGAAGCATCTGGTGCGCCTTTCTCGCTAGCATTTAGAATATCTAATCCTTTACTGATTTTTGCCCCAGCGTACCAAACGCTGCTATCGCCGCGATATACATAGGATGCTGCGCCATAGACCTGGCGAATATCGTCTTCCGTGCGCGCAGAGGATAAGCCATTTATTTCCGATTCATGATTACGAGATTCAAACCCAACTCCCACAGAGGCAATCTCTTTGCCTGTGTTGATAAGTTTGCTGTTTAAAGACAGATTAAAGATATGACTGGTACCGCTTTGCAGCGTTCCATCAATATCATTTTCACTGTAAAGATAGTTCACATCCGCCGTAACATTTTTAATCGTGGTAGGTAAGGAGGTGCCCACAGCAATACTTCTTAGACTGTCATCAGAAGCCCGTGCGGTGGCGTATATTTTTTCTCCAATAGCAAGGGCGTTGCTTTTTTCTACATGCGCCGTAAGTACATTTTTTCCGGTGAGTTCATGGCCATAATTGTCCACATGAACATAATTTTCATCTTCGTCTACTGGGGTAAAGGCCACATCCACGGTGGTGGATTTAAATTCATTTCCTGGTTTCAAGGTAGCAGTAGCACTGATGCCATGTAAATCGTTGAGATCTGAGATCATAGACTCAACAGATTTTTCATTAAAAATGGTATTCAGGCGCAGCGTTTTAGCAATGGATTGCGCTACGATGGAACTGACCACTCCGTTATCTATAATGTTAATATCATCAATAGTAGCTTCATAGATGTTGACCGTAAGGTGTCCGGACGCAATTTCCTGAGGAGGGGTTACCACTTTGACTAAAACATAACCATTATCGTAATATAATTTGGTAATTTTATATTTCAGCTGAGCCAACTCGGCACTGCTTATGGGAGTGTTCATAAACTCAGATGCTTCAGCCAGTAATTCTTCTTCGCTAAAGACGCTGGAGCCAGAAAAATCTATTTGGTTGATAGTAATGGATGTTGTTGCGGTGTTCTCTGTTTTCTCAACTACGGGTGCTTCAGCCAGAGGTGATTTCTGTTCCGCGTCTATTCTGTGTGATTTTGGGATTGTGAAAGAAGGCAATTCCCGGTCAATCACCCCGGGTAAATTATTATCTGTGGCGAAGGAGTCTTGTGCTCCCCCAACAATACATAATGAAGATGTAACTAACACCCCGGCTCTTAGGAAATTCCTAAACATAACCACCCCATCTACAATGATGACATAACAACATATACTACATGTATACACTACATGTAGTATACCACTGTGGGGTACATGTCAAACATTTTGTGTTTATGGGTAATTTTAATAACTTAAAGGGGGGGTAGGTACAGCAGCTATTGAGGTAAGGGGGGGTAGGGGGTATGATAAGCTACTGTACCCTGAATCGCCTGATGCGTTGATACGAAAAATACGATTCATTTCGTCATTGAGCTTACTTATAACATGGGGATAGATCAAAAGTCAACTAAATAAGTAAAAAAATTAACTAAAATTTTAAATAAATTAATAACTTGTTAGTAAAATACTAATTATTACTCCATGCTTCTGCTATTTTTTCTTTAAATATTTTGTCGATTTCCTGTAGATTTGAGGTGTTTTGCTTCTGTCTAAAGGCGATGGGTAGCATAAATTCAACCCTATCATTATTTTTTTCAAAATAGTTTTTGGGAGGGGCGGGAACAGGCTGGGCCGATTCAATCATTTTTTTGATAGATTCTTTTAAGGTTGGGTGTGCAGAATCATGCACAATTCGGTAATAGGGGACACGACCGGACTTATCGATTTGAATGCGGATAATTACATCTCCTTCCAATCCGTAGAGTTTTCCAGAAACGGGATATTTTTGGAAACGTGCAAGATATTTTGTTAGTTTAGCTTCGTAACTTTCCTCTTGATGGCCTGCGCTATAGGCATAGGAGGTGGAGGATAGGAGAAACACCACCGCCATCACCGCTATAATGTAAGTTTTTGTACACAATATACGTTACCTCTTAAAGTGATCATATCACGCAGCCATCGCAGATGCCAGAGGAAGTTTTTCTATCCAAATTACCATGTCCGTATTTTTTTATTCGTATTGTTGTTCTTTTGATGATGAATATCTCATCGGTTTCAATATCTATCACGACAGCTTGGTCACTACTAAACACCCCTACAACTAATAGCTACATGGGGTAATAGTGTATTGTTCATGTGAGCATAACCCACATAGTAAAAAGAACAATCTATATTGTTTTTGATAATATATTTAAGAAGCAGCGTAAAATCTTGAAGATAGTTTAATTTTGTGTTATATTTTAAGGATATCTTATCTTTTACATTCTTGGTGGAGGGAATATGAGTTTGAAGAAGAATGGCGGTTTTACGCTTATAGAGATGTCAGTCGTATTACTGATTATATCTCTTATTGTGGCTGGTTCTCTCTCAATTGGTGCCGATGTGGTGGAAACCACCCGCTTTAAAGAAACTCAAGAACAGCTGGATGTAATTGAAGACGCAATCAACGATTTTTATGACCGAAATGGCCGTTTTCCTTGCCCTGCTTCGTTAACGGACGCTCGCGATGTTGCAACATATGGAGTGGAGGGAAGTAATTGTGATACCACCCCTGGCACCAATAATATTGCTACAAATGGGTATGTGGATGTTGATGGGGTAGCAGGTACAACAAATGTACGTATTGGTGCCTTGCCGGTGCGGGCACTAAGTTTGCCGCTAAAATATATGAATGATAAATGGAAAAACCGCTTTACCTATGCGGTGGTAAAAGATTTGGCGCGGACAGCAGCCCTTGCAGCAGCTAATGATGGGGATATTGCGATTAATGATGGTATAGTGCCTACTAGCGTTATTACTCCTGCTAATGAAGGTGCGTGGGTGGTTGTTAGCCATGGTTCGGACAGTAAGGGAGCATATATTGCTTCAGGTTCAACTTCTGTTGCCACAGCATGTGATGCAACGGGCGATGCATTGGATGAGGAAAACTGTAATGAGGATTCTACGTTTACTTCCGCTCGTTTTAATAATGGTGATGTGGTCGCTAATTTCTTTGACGACATGGTGGTCTGGGGCATGCACGCACAAGACACAAAAGACCATTGGGTAGGCTATTACTTTTACGATGCAGATACGGGAGCTGTTGATCCGGTTGACTTAGAGGCTGGTGATGTATCAGTACGTGGTGGTTATGCTTCCTCTTCGGCCAATGAATGGTTGGATGCGGATGGAGATGATAACTTAACTATTCCTGAGGGGGTAACAAAGCTTGAAGCCACTCTTTCAATAGCGTTGCCTACGGGAAAAAGCTGCTGGTTAGCAAATGATAACGGTGATACTTATGGCATAAGTATTTTTAACGATGAATACAGCTGTATTGATAACACAGGAGCATGTGATGATATTGTGGAACAGCAAAAAACAGCAAGTGGTATCATAGAACGAAACGATACGTATCCTGAAATATCATTAGATTGTAATGATGCAAGTACCAGACATGATGTGCATTTAACCCTCAAAGCTATTGAGTGCGATGTGGGTTGTGCGTATGCAGAGCAATAATAGCGGGCTATTTTAGTAGGTTTAAGCACCAAAGCATGATGGCTTTTTGCATGTGCAGGCGGTTTTCAGCCTCATCAAAAACAACAGATTGTTCACCATCAATCACCGCATCGGTCACTTCCTCTTCACGGTGAGCCGGCAGGCAGTGCATAAAGATTGCGTCACCTTTGGCGTGAGACATCAACTCATCATTGATTTGGAAACTTGCCAGTAATTCACGCTTATATTCAGCATTTTCATCGCCCATGGACACCCATGTATCCGTATTGACTGCATCGGCATCTTTAACTGCTTCTTTTGGGTCAGGAAAAAACTTAATATAGTCGCTGTTAGAAATATTAGGTGCCAGTTCCTCTGGTGTGGAAATATGCAGGAAGAATTTAAATTTTTCTGCTGCGTGCATCCAGCTATTCGACATATTGTTGCTGTCACCCACCCAGGCAATGATCTTACCTTCAATATTGCCTTTATGTTCTTCAAAGGTGAGTATGTCGGTCATCACTTGGCACGGATGGCTATAATCCGTCAGTCCGTTAATCACCGGCACCGAGCCTTTTTCCGCCAGCAAAATCACCGTATCGTGTTTGTAGGTACGCGCCATAATCATATCCACATAGCGGGAAAGTACCTTTGCCGTATCCGATACAGTTTCCCCACGGCCAAGTTGAGAGCTGCTGCTGTCGATAAGAATAGCTTTGCCGCCAAGCTGATTGATGCCTACCTCAAAAGAAACTCGTGTGCGGGTAGAGGATTTTTCAAAAATCATCGCCAGATGTTTGTGCTTTAGCGGCTCAATATGTTTGCCTTTTTTGAGATTCTTTTTAATCTCCACCGCATGCTTTAGCATCAGGCGTAAATCTTTTATATCAACTTTATCAATGTCTATAAAATGGTTATACTCGCTCATCACACTAACTCCTTGCACAGAAATTCTATTTTCTCTATGGCTAGATCAATTTCAGACTCCAATACATTCAGTGGCGGGAAAATCCGCACCACATTTTCCCCTGCAGCCACAGTCAGCAAGTGCTTGCCCCGCAAACGCTGGACAAATTCCCTGCTGTCAAAGCCAAGGTTTTTTTCATTCACTTGAATTCCCGCCAGTAGGCCAATGCCTCTAGGTTCAATAAATATGCTAGGATATTTTTCAACCAGATCATCCAGTTTCTTGCGTAAATAATGCCCCATGGCGTTCACATGAGTGAGGAATTGTTTTTGGGTTACAATATCAATCACCGTGTTGGCAATGCGCACGGCCATAGGGTTGCTGCCATAAGTCGAGCCATGTGTGCCGGCAGTCATGCCTTTGGACGCTTCGTCGGTTGCCAAGCATGCCCCCACAGGGAAACCGCCCCCAATACCTTTTGCGGAAGAGAGAATATCTGGTTCAACCCCATAATGCTCATAGGCAAAGAATTTTCCTGTCCGTGAAATGCCGGTCTGGATTTCGTCTAAAAACAGTAACAAACCATGTTTATCGCACAAAGTCCTAACCCCTTGCATAAACTCTTGCGATATGGCCTTAATACCACCTTCACCAATGATCGGTTCTAGTAAAATACCGCCTGTGTTTTCAGTAATGGCGTTTTTTACGGCTTCTAGGTCATTAAACGGCACAACATCAAACCCATCTGCCGCTGGCTCAAATCCTTCCATTACTTTAGGTTTTTGGCTGGCGGAAATAGTGGCAAGCGTCCGCCCATGGAAACAGCCTTCAAAGGTAATGATCCGGTATTTGTGTTTGTTGCCGTTGCTGTGATGATATTTCCGTACCATCTTAATGCCACATTCCACTGCTTCCGCCCCGGAATTACACAAAAAGATTTTCTCGGCAAAGCTATTATCTGTTAATTTCTGTGCCAGTTCTTCTAAACCGTCAATCTGGTATAAATTGGAGACATGCCAGAGCTTGGCGGCCTGATCTTGCATGGCTTCAACCAATGCCGGATGCGAATGACCAAGACAGTTAACCGCAATCCCTGAAGCAAAATCAAGATATTCTTGCCCGTCCTTGGTATAGAGATAACTTCCCTTCCCATGGTCAAACATCAAGTCGCAACGGGCATAAACCGGCAAAATTGCAGACACAATACACTCCAATCGTTAGTTGTTTACAGTTAGAAAACGCGCGGATTATTGCTCCAGAAGCATAAATTGTCAATTTTTAATACGATAACCAATGGAAATCAGCCGATAGACGATAGTAATTAACACCAGGTTGGTCAGGCTAATAACTAACAGTCCATGACCATAATGCACGTCACCATGGCCAATCATGCCATAGCGGAAACCATCAATGGCATAAAAGAACGGGTTAAAATGGTTTAAAGTCTGCCAAAATTCCGGTAATTGTTTGGTGGAATAAAATGTTCCGGACAAAAAGGCCAGAGGGGTAACGATGTAGCTGGTGATAGCCGCCATTTGGTCAAACGTATCGGCAAAAATCCCTGCCAACATTCCCACCAATGCCATCATCATAGAAGCCAGAATGACAAAGGCAAACATCGCAAATATATCATGAATTTCAGTGGTTACAAAAAATGATACTGCGAGAAATACCATCAGTCCCGCCGCAAAACCGCGGGTGATTCCTCCCGCGACCATTCCAAGAGTCATTTCTCCGGCGCTGATAGGGGGCATAAGATAATCGATAAACGTTCCAAGCACTTTGCCCATGATGAAAGAGGAGGAGGTGTTGGCAAAAGCATTTTGTAGAACGGTCATCATAATAAGACCAGGCACTATAAAGGTTTGGAACGGGATATCGCTGACAAAATTAACTCGATTGCCAATGGCAAGGGAAAACACCGCAAAAAACAGCATGGCGTTAACCATCGGCGCAACCAATGTCTGATTATACACCTTAAGAAAACGGTTAACCTCTCTAATATAAAGGGTTTGTAACCCAAGCCAGTTTATCATTCTTTTTCAACTAAAACGGAATATCATCATCCAATTGGCTGTCCACAAAACTTTCAGCTTTACTACCAGCATTGCCTGCTTCGGCCGGTGCGGCTTGTGCATAACCACCTTCAGACGAGCCTTCATTTCTGCCGTCAAGCATGGTCAGTGTGCCATTAAAACCTTGCAATACGACCTCAGTGCTGTAGCGATCCTGCCCACTTTGATCCGTCCATTTACGGGTTTGTAAGGCTCCTTCAACATAGACTTTTGAACCCTTTTTAAGATAGTTCTTAGCGATGTTAACCAACCCATCAGGAAAGATTACCACACGGTGCCATTCTGTTTTATCACGACGTTCTCCAGTGGTTTTATCCCGCCAAGAATCCGTTGTTGCTACACTAAGATTAGCAATTTCTCTTCCGTCTTGTGTGGATCTGATTTCAGGGTCTGCCCCCAAATTACCAATTAATTGTACTTTATTCAGACTGCCAGCCATAGAATTCTCCCACTTTTTTCAAATTTTTAATATAGGTCTTGCAGTAGTCGTTAAAACCTGTCAATAATACATACCCCTTTTTATTAGGAAATGGCAACACATTAATCAAACGTGAAGGTTATTTAATGGAAGAATTTATCAGTGTACGTGGTGCAAAAGAACATAACCTAAAAAACATTAATGTGGATATTCCGCGTAATAAGTTTGTGGTTATCACTGGTCTGAGTGGTTCTGGTAAATCATCCCTAGCGTTTGATACGATTTATGCTGAGGGACAGCGTCGTTATGTGGAGAGTCTTTCGGCGTATGCACGACAATTTTTAGAGCTACAAAACAAGCCGGATGTTGAATCCATTACAGGGCTTTCTCCAGCCATTGCCATTGACCAACGCACCACATCGCGCAACCCGCGTTCAACGGTAGCAACTGTCACAGAAATTTACGATTACATGCGCTTGCTGTTTGCCCGCATTGGTATTCCGTATTCTCCTACTACAGGCAAACCAATTGAAAAACAATCAGCCAGTCAAATGGTGGATAAAGTCAATGAATTGCCTGACGGAACTAAGGTGTATCTGCTTGCACCAATTGTACGGGGTGGAAAAGGGGAACATCGTAAAGAAATTCTACAACTGAAAAAGGCAGGCTATACACGGGTTAAAGTTGATGGTGTGGTCTATGACATTGATAATGTGCCGGAAGTGGACAAAAACCAGAAACACGATATTGAGGTGTTGGTTGACAGGCTTTCAATTTCTGGAGAGATGGGCAACCGTCTTGCCAGTTCTATCGAAACAGCACTTCGGGTCAGCAGTGGTCTGTTATATGTGGAAGTGGTGTCACTGCCTGAAGGGGCAAAGACTGACCATAAAAAAGGCGATATCCTGATTTTCTCTGAGCGTTTTGCTTGTCCGGAGTCGGGTTTTCAAATCACTGAAATTGAGCCGCGTATCTTTTCCTTTAACAGTCCTTATGGTGCGTGTCCTTCGTGTGATGGGTTGGGAACAGAAATGTTTTTTGATCCGGGTGCCATTGTAACCGACGAAACTCTTACTTTAAATGAGGGGGCGATTGTTCCGTGGGCCAATTCACAGTCCAAATTTTTTGAACAAACATTACGTGGGCTTGCCAAACATTATAAATTCGACCTTGATGAGATGTATTGCGAGCTTAGTGATGAAATCAAAGAGATGCTAATGTATGGCTCTGAGGCTGAGTCGGTAGAAATAGAATACGAAGATGGCTATCGAACTTACACAATTAATAAGCCTTTTGAAGGGATTATCCCAAACATTGAGCGCAGATATAACGAAACAGACAGTGTTCGGGTGCGTGAGGATTTTGAGAAATATCAGAATTTAACGAATTGCCGTGCCTGTAAGGGTTATAGGCTCAAACCAGAAGTCTTGTGCATCAAAATCAATAAATTACACATCGGCGAAGTGTGTAAGATGACCATTGAAGATGTAAAAGTATGGCTGGATGATTTGCCCAATTACCTGAGTGAACAACATAAGACAATATCCGAGCGTGTGCTACAGGAATTAATCCGCAGGGTAGGGTTTTTAAACAGTGTTGGGTTGGACTATCTTACCTTGTCGCGCAAATCCTCTACCCTTTCTGGTGGTGAAAGCCAGCGGATTCGTCTTGCCTCTCAAATTGGTGCGGGGTTAAGCGGGGTACTTTATGTGTTGGATGAGCCTTCCATTGGCTTGCATCAATGTGATAACGATAAATTGCTTAACACACTTAAGGGGCTAAAAGATCTTGGTAATACGGTGCTGGTGGTGGAACATGATGAAGATACCATGCTTAAAGCAGATCATCTGGTGGATGTAGGGCCGGGTGCGGGCGTGCATGGTGGAGAAATTATTTCTCAAGGAACTCCAGCAGAAGTAATGAAAGATTCTAACAGCATTACCGGCCAATATTTGAGTGGTAAAAAATTTATTCCTATACCCAAAAGACGTAAAGTGGATTCTGAGCGGGTGATACAAATTAGAAATGCGAGAACCAATAATCTCAAAAATGTAGATGTGGACATTCCTCTGCGTAGTTTTTGTAGTGTAACGGGTGTGTCTGGCGGGGGTAAATCTTCGTTGGTCATTCATACATTGTACAAAGCTATTTCCAAGCAGTTGAATGGGTCTAAAGCCATTCCTGGAGCGCACGATTCCATCGATGGGCTAGAATATATTGATAAAATAATCCAGATTGATCAATCGCCTATCGGGCGGACTCCACGCTCCAATCCTGCAACGTATGTGGGTGCATTTTCACCCATTCGTGACTGGTTTGTGGCATTGCCAGAGTCCAAAGCAAGAGGATATAAACCTGGACGCTTCTCGTTTAATGTTAAAGGTGGGCGCTGTGAAACATGTCAGGGTGATGGGCTGATTAAAATTGAGATGCACTTTTTGCCAGACGTGTATGTGAAGTGTGATGCGTGTAATGGTGCGCGTTACAATCGTGAAACACTGGAAGTAAAATATAAAGACAAGTCCATTTCTGATATTCTACAAATGACAGTAGACGATGCGGTAGAATTCTTTAAGAAGATGCCGTTGGTCTACGATAAGGTCAAAGCCTTGCAGGATGTGGGTGTGGGTTATATCAAGCTGGGACAGTCGGCTACCACACTTTCTGGAGGTGAGGCGCAGCGTATCAAGCTAGCCAAAGAGCTTTCAAAACGCTCCACCGGGCGCACCATGTATATTCTCGATGAGCCGACAACCGGTCTGCACAGTGACGATATTTCTAAATTGCTTAGTGTGCTGCATAAGCTGGTAGATGCGGGAAATACAGTCATTGTCATTGAACATAATCTGGATGTAATCAAAACTTCAGATTGGATTATTGACATCGGTCCAAGCGGGGGAGCTAAAGGTGGTCGGGTTCTTGTGTGTGGTACGCCCGAAGATGTGGCCAAAAACAAGGATAGCGTGACCGGAAAATACATTCAGCCTTTATTGGATGAAGCCAAAAAACACAAAGTTGCTTAAATTATATTTTAAATAGCACGAGATGTTATATAGTACCTCCATGGGTGCTGTTAAAAAAAACATATATAACATTCCTGCGGAAATGTCCTTTGTCGATGAGCTAGCCAAGGGTGTGTTGCAGCGCTTTGGTAAAAGCCAGATTGAGCTATCCAAAGTCACTATATTTCTGCCTAATTTGCGCTCCATAGCATCGCTAAAACATGCCTTCTTACGTCAAACAGAAGGGCAATCACTGTTGCTGCCAAAAATGAAAGCCATTGGGGATTATGAAGATTCTGATATTACGAGGATGAGTAAATCTTGTGATGTTACCGAGATAAAAAGTGCCATTTCTCCCTTAAAACGCCAGATGTTACTGGCGCAGCTTATTATGGAATCTAATGAGAGACGTTCGCCGGAAGATCCTGAAATAAACATCGAGCAGGCACATCATTTAGCCTATGAATTAGCGAGGTTTCTTGATGACGTACAAAAATATAATCTCTGTTTTGAGGATTTAGAAAAAATTGTACCAGAAGATCTAGCAAAACACTGGCAAGAAACACTTAATTTCTTTAGGTTAATTTCTCAATTCTGGCCGGAAAAATTAGAGAGTATGGGATTGCTTGACCCCTGGCAAAGAAAATACCTCATGGCAGAATCGGAGGTGAATTATTGGCAGAATCATCCTATAACGCAACCAATTATAATTGCAGGTACTACTGGAAGTATTCCATCCACATTATTGATAATAAAAGAAATATTAGATTCAGAATATGGACATCTTGTGTTGCCGTCCCTTGATGTTGCCATGGACAATGCTCAGTGGGACATAATAGAAGAACATCACCCGCAATACGGTATGAAAGAGCTGTTACATAAGGTCGGTGTAGAAAGAGAGGACGTGGAGGTCTGGACAGAATATTTGCCACATCCACGACGCGATTTCATTAGTCACGTCATGTCGCCTATGGAAGGGAATAGTCGTTGGAGGGAGTTTGCGATAAGAGATGAGGCGTGTGATAATTTAGAGGTCATCGAAGCGGAGACGGCTCAGCAAGAGGCAGAAATTATTGCTTTGATTTTACGTCGACAATTGGAAGATTCACACAAAAACGGGGCGTTAATTACCAATGACCGAAGTCTGGCACGCAGGGTGTGTGTGTTGATGAAGAAATGGCAGATTGAAATTGATGATTCGGCTGGTGTGGCTTTGCTGGATACCGCCGCTGCAAGTTTTATGAGGCTTATAATGATGGCCATTGATAGCCGTTTTTCTCCTATAGAATTTTTGTCCCTATTAAAACATCCCTTTGCTACATTCGGGTATGATCCGGTGGAAATTAATTTATTGATTGCGGAACTTGAAAAACATGCTTTCCGAGGAGTAAGAAAAAGCGGAGAAATAGAAGGGTTGATAGCCTTTATAGAGAGTAATGAATTTATACCCCCTCACACCAAGAAAAATCTAACGGAGATGCTTGCATCCGTCCATAAAGACATTGATATATTACAGTCGGTTGTAAGAAGAAAGAAGGTGCGTCTTTCACAGTTGCTGCACGCCCATATTGCCTGCGCAGAAGCCATTGCCCATATGCCGGGGAAAAACGGAGAGGAAAGATTATGGCTTGGGGAAGAAGGGGAGCAAATCTCTACATTTCTTACCGAACTTATTGATTCAGTAGACCCAGAACTCAAAATAGATACGTCAGAGTATATGGGCTTATTTAATACATTCTGGTTAGGCAAAAAATATCGCCACTCCTATGGGATTGAACCACGTTTGCACATACTTAGCCCCATAGAAGCCCGTTTGCAGAATTTTGATCTTGTGATTCTTGCCGGAATGAATCAAGGCAGTTGGCCTGAGGAGGTTAACAGTCCATGGATGAGTAAATCCATGCGTAAGAATTTTGGGCTGCCTTCTTCTTCTCGCATGGCCGGACTCTTGGCGCATGATTTTAGTATTTTTGCTTGTGCTAGAAATGTTGTTATCACACGTTCAAAGAAGGTAATGGGAGCGGACACAATCTCATCTCCATGGTTGTTGAGGATGATGGCATTGCTTGAAAGTCAGAACAAACAGACATTGGTTGCGCCCACCCAACCTTGGCAGCAATGGGTCAAATGGATGAATATGCCTGAATCAATGAAAAGAATCTTGCCGCCAGAGCCAAACCCTTGCGTTTCAGTACGTCCCAAAAAATTATCCGTAACGAACATAGAGCGGTGGATTAAAGATCCGTATTCTATATATGCAAAATATGTGCTTAAACTGCGTAAGCTTGACGACATAGACAAAGAAGCCGCTGCCTTGGAATTTGGTAATATCATTCATAAAGCACTGGAAACATATATGAACCAGTATGAGGGAAATTCTTTTGAAGAGGAGGTAGCAAAGTTGCTCAAATGTGGAAGGCAGTCCTTTGCGGCGTATGTGCATCAGCCTTCTGTAGAACATTTATGGTGGACAAGATTTGAGGAAATTGCTCGAAAGTTTGTTGAGTATGAAATGCAGAACCATACTGATATTAAAGAGGTAAAAACAGAAATAAACGGCCAATGGAAAATTTCTGATGAGCATGATTTTACCATTACTGCCAATGCCGACAGAATTAACATTCTAAAAAACGGAGGGGTGGAGATTATTGATTATAAAACGGGTCAGCCGCCATCTTCAAAGGCAGTATTGTCAGTTGCATCCCCACAGTTGAGTCTGGAGGCAATCATTGCTGAAAAGAATGGTTTTCTCGATGTGAAGGGAGAGGTGGTTGAGCTTGTTTATTGGCAAGTATCACCGTCAGAAATGGCGCTGACAAAGCTCAACCTTCAGGAGTATGATAATCTCCTCAGCGACACATATACGGTAGTGTGTCAGATGGTTGATCTTTTCTATGCTCAGAATATCGCCTATCTTGCGTGTCCAAACGATACACAGAAACCCAAAGCGGAACATAATGACTATGAACATCTTGAACGAACCAAGGAATGGTCTATATAATAAACCTCTTAGGTTAAGGATATAGTATGAAGAAAATAGAAGCGATTATAAAGCCTTTTAAACTTGATGAGGTAAAGGACGCATTGCAGGATGCAGGCATTACAGGCATTACCGTTACCGAGGTGCGGGGGTATGGAAGGCAAAGAGGAAACCAGAGTAATTTTAAAGGTGTGGATTACATCGTGGATTTTCTACCAAAGATAAAATTGGAGATTATTGTTTCCGACCCACAGCTTGATATGGCGGTGGAAACCATCAAAAATACTGCCAATAGCGGGCACATAGGTGACGGAAAGATTTTTGTCTATAACGTTGAAAAAGTTGTAAGAATACGCACCGGTGAAGAAGACGAAGAGGCGCTATAAACCCTAACTAATGTGGGACATCTACCTGCATCATGCTCAGATCATACGTCCATAAAAGAAAGCACTCAATTGTTTTGTTGGGATAGATTTGTTCCAGTATTTTATAATAAGATAAGAGTTGTGCCGCATAGTGTTCAGGTATATTTTCTCGGGATTTTGGCGGTTTCTGATTGGTTTTATAATCAATAATCATAACTTTTTCTTCTTCCACCACCAATCTGTCTACTTGTCCGTTTATGACCTTGTTACCAATCTTTCCACAGATGGGAACTTCTGCTACAGAGTTTGTTGAAAATAGGGCAGAAAAATCTGGATGGTTGATAACGGAGAAGACCTCTTCTACGGCATTTTCAGCCATGTCTTTGGGGTGGTTCTTTGCTAGGCTATTAGCCACCTCAAGCCGATTTTCTGGCTCTACATCCGGCAGGACTTCAAGCAGGAGATGAATTAGGTTTCCTCTTTGAAAGAGAAGGGGATTTTCAATCGGTGAGCACGAAATAATGGCATTATTTCCCTGTGCTGATGGCGTGATATATATATTTTCCTGATGTTCTTTTTCTGGCAGAGAGGTGATAAATTCAGGCAGTTTCACCTGTGCTGGTTGAACATCTTGTGCCATAGATGGTATGTGATCTTGTGTCTTTGTAGTGTCTTGATGGTTGTCCACTCGCAACCCATCTTCCTTATCAAAGACACTAATCTTCTGCGGGTTTTGGCGTTCTAAGCCTTGCTTCACGAGACTGTACCATGTGTCTGAATTGACGGCTTGATCGCTGTGCCCGCAAACGTATAGCTCGTCTTCCGCACGAGTCATTGCCACGTATAAAAGGCGCAGATATTCTTCGTACTGCATCGTTTTATTGCCTTTGAGAATTTCTTCACAAAAAATATTGTAATGCCCTCTACGCCCTGGCCAGATCAATATATTATTCCAGGATAATATATGGTCTTTATTGCTGCTGGGTAGGCTTGTTGTATCAGGAAGAAAAACAATCGGTGCCTGTAGACCCTTGGCACTATGAACTGTTAAAATTCTAACCTCACCTTTGCTTTGTGCCATGTCTCTTTTGACTTCTGCGTCACCTTTTTCTAGCCAGTTGATAAAACCTTGAAGGGTGGAAACATTGTCTTTCTCATAGTCCATTATGATATTTAGAAATTCATCAATCGGATCGTTAACTTCCAATCCCATGCGTTGGATAAACTTTTTACGTATGCCACAGGCATCAATCACATAGCTGTAAAATTCAAACGGTGCGATAAAGTTAACTTTGGCAAGTATGTTCTGAATAAATTTTACATGTTCTTTAAAATGTTCATCGTCTTGTTTCTGTAACATCACCTGCCAGATGCTCTGGCTTTCACGTCCATAGGCAAGGTGATAAATATCGTCTTCATCTAGGCCAAAAATAGGGGATTTTAGCAGAGTAGCAAAATTTAGATCGTCCCCTGGCAGCAGCATAAATTTCCCCAGCGCAATCAGATCCATAATACAAATATGTTCTTTTAGTTTCATTCTGTCGATGCCCGCCACTTGTATATTTCTGGCTTCGAGTTGTTTAACCAGACTGTGACAGAAATCTCCAGTGCGGTTTCGTATCAACACCATAATATCACCGGCTTCAATGGGTCTATTTCTTGTTTTTAATAGGTGTTTACTCTCAATCCAGTTAGCGATTTTCCCCGCAATTTTTTCAGCCAGCAAGGTAGCAGATTTCTGGTTTTTCTCATAGCAGACAGGCATCTTAAGACGATTAGATTTTTGAATATCTGCTTTTATCAAAGGCCATAATTCCACCAGTCCTGCATCGTTATTACGATGGGTTAAATGTTTGATCTTACTTTCTATCTTTGTAATGGCCTGTCGATGAATATCGTTGGCAAAAACACTGTCGGTACTGTTTAGAACAGGAGAAGTTGAGCGGAACGATAAGCCCAATGAAACCTGCTCCCATTTGTGCATGGATTCTTTGGCCTTCTTTTCAAATAGCTGCCGCATTTGGCCAAATTTATCCGGATCAGCGCCCTGAAAGCTGAATATAGATTGTTTCTCATCGCCAACGACAAACAGACTTCGATCACGTTTTTCTGTTTCATCCGCACCAGAAAAGAATTCTTCACATAGTCTTTCCACAATTTCCCATTGTGCTGGGCTGGTATCCTGAGCTTCGTCTACCAATATATGGTCGATTCCTTCGTCTAATTTATACATAACCCAAGGGGCAATAGATGGGTCGCTAAGCAAACGGTTGGCATAAAAAATCAGATCATTATAGTCAATCAAACCACGGTGATCCTTAATTTTTTTATAAACAGAAATAATTTTCTGGCCGATGGTAAGCAACAGTCTAGTATGTTGTATGATTTTTAGCGAATTTAACCTATCAAACAGATTCATAAGACGTTCCTGCTCTGCTGCAATAACGTTTGGCAGTTCAGGCGCATTTTTGATGGTTGGTATGGTAATTATCGAGCGTTGGGCACAAGGTTTATTACCCGCTTTGGTAAAAAATATTTTCTTATATTTTCCCAGTTCTTTTATCCGGCTATCAAGGTCTAACTTTAGCCAGTCATGGAGAATCTTTGCACGATTAACTTCATTATTATTTTGGCTTGATGCTAACATATCCGCCAGATAGGTGATGTCTTCAGGAACATATTGGACGATTTCTTTTAGGACATCTTCCTCACTGAGATCTGGTTTGACATTAAATAATGTGTATAATTTCAATAGAGCGTTGTCTACTGTTCCATAGGTTTTTTCTATGTACAACAATTGCTCACGTTTGTTGATAAGATCCTTTATCACATCATTGAACGTTACTTCTGCGACCACCAAAGATAATTTCTTAACCGCTTCAGTCAAATCTTTATCTTGATTTGAGGTTAAGAGACGAATCCATGATTCTTTCAATAATTGTTTTTCAGTTTGATCGTCCAGCACAGTAAAATGAGGATTAATTTTTGCCTCTAAGGGAAACTTCTTTAGCATGGATTGACAAAAACCATGAATGGTTTGGATCTTTAAACTCTCAGGGTCGTCAATAACCTTTGTAAATAAAGTGCGTGCGTAGGAGAGGGTATTCCTATGTGGCTCGATATTGGTTAGTGCCTTAATTTCTTCAAGAAGTTCGTCATCACAACAAATCGCCCAATGGCTGAGTCGCTTTATAATACGGTTGTACATTTCCGAGACACCAGCGGTCGTATAGGTTAGGCATAATATTTTGTTTATGGGGGTTTTCCCCAACATTATCCTAAGCACACGGTCACTTAATATTTTGGTTTTCCCCGTTCCAGCATTGGCCGTTACCCAAACAGAACATTCTGGATTTGAAGCAATTTCTTGTTCTTTAGTAAGTTGCAATGCCATAAAAGATGTATGACATATTAAGAATTCTGACGCAAGAGATCTGATTTTTACGACAACAATGATGGGAGAGGGAAATTAGTAATCAAACAAATCATACTCCCAGATTTGTGCTATATCACCAGGATTGGATCGCCGTGCCGAACCATATTCATAACGGTTATCATTTGCATAATTTCTGTGTCTATTATAATGATCCGCATCGTTCTTAGGCATAACGTAATGATACTGATGGTCATTATCCTCCAAAGGATAATTATCATTGCTATAATAATTACCGTTATCTGCGATGTTATAATCTTCATGCAGGTAAGGATTCTCAGATTGTGTAACTTCAGCAAAACTATCTTCTGATACGGCAATTTGACTAACCCAAATTGCCACGGTAGATAGCGCTATTCTCCCTAAATTGTTCATACTAACCCCCCAATAGTTAATAATATTTTCCTTATTGATAATAATTATTAATCTATTCGTTGTCCTTCAAGGCGATAGCAGATTTATCTGAAAAGTCAAGTGAAATAATTGGTTATTATGATAATAAATAACCAATGTTGTAATTAAGCAACAGCGAAATATCTTGCTTTAAATATCAAGACATTAGCCCTTGCGTTCGGCAATAAGCTCTTTAATTTTACCAATAGCTTTAGCTGGATTTAGACCTTTCGGACAGGTGTTTGTGCAGTTCATAATCGTATGGCATCTGTATAATTTAAACGGATCTTCCAGCTCGTCAAGACGATCGCCTGTGGCTTCATCGCGGCTATCAGCAATCCAACGATAAGCTTGTAAAAGTATGGCTGGGCCTAGATATTTCTCTGAATTCCACCAGTAGCTTGGGCAGGAAGTGGAACAGCACGCACACAAAATACATTCATCCAGACCGGTCAGCATTTCTCTTTCTTCCGGCGACTGTTTTCTTTCTTCGTTTTTAGCAATCGGTGTGTCGGCTTTCATCCATGGTTCAACCGAAGCATATTGCGCGTAAAAATGGTTAAGATCAGGCACCAAATCCTTCACTACCTCCATATGTGGCAGTGGCTTTATTGTCACATCACCACTTACCTCAGCAATGGCCTTGGTGCAGGCCAATGTGTTGCCGCCATCAATATTCATGGCACAACTGCCGCAAATACCCTCACGACAAGAGCGGCGAAAAGTAACGCTACTATCAATTTCATTCTTAATTTTGATTAAAGCATCCAGCACCATCGGGCCACATTCGTCCAAATCAATCTCAAACGTATCAAGTACCGGATTGCCTTCACCTTCAGGATCCCAACGATAGACCTGAAACTTCTTTGTATTTTTAGCCCCAGCGGCGGCCTTATAGGTTTTGCCTTTTCCGATGGTGGAGTTTTTAGGAAGACTGAATTCTACCATATCAATAACCTGCTATAAATTATTATTACTTGCTAATTGTTTTTGGGTAGGAAGTATTTCCTCGCCGTTACTTATTTTGTTAGTAATCTCATCGGTGATTTTTTCCAGCGCAACAAATCTTTCTGGATTGGTAGGGTGGGAATCAGCGATAACCACTGCCTCTTTGTTTTTTAAGTCCCTGAGGGATAAACGTCGCCATAAATCTGCCGCGTTGGAAATATCATAACCGGAATTACGGGTAATATACAGACCAACATAATCGGCCTCACGTTCCATGTCTTTTGAAAACAGCGCTAAAGACATTTGCTGTCCGGCTTTTTGCAAAGATTTTTTGGTGTTGTATCCGTAAGATCCGGCGGTTTCATCTGCCAGAGCACCAATAAAAGAGCCAATCAAACTGTTTTTGGTAGACGCACTTTGGTGTTGCATCATGTTATGTGCCACTTCATGCCCTAAAACGATGGCAAGGTCTTCATCATTCTTAGTAAAATTCATCATGGCCGTGGTAATGCTTATTTTTTTTCCGTCCGCCCAAGCATTAATGCTGCGACTATTAACAACCTCAAAATCGTAAATACAAAAATCACTACTGTCCACTGCAACCTTCGTGCACATATCAATGGCGGCATTGGCAATTTTATCAGACACATTAAATAGTCGTTGCTGCTTTTCCATCATCATTTTGCGATGGCGCTGATCTTTTTTCCATTGTTTTTTTGCTACTTCCCAACGCTGTTTATCAGTTTCTTTTTTCAGTTCTATGCTGTTAACATCAGGAAAGGCAGTACGTGTTGGGTTACACGCGCATAACATGATCAGGCACAAAGCGCACAATATGTTATATTTTCCAGCCATTAACACACACCTTCTAAATTAATACACACGTTTTTTGGGAGGTACAGTATCACACTCATCAAAAGTAGTTTCCATAGTCACCTCGCGGTAATCAATCTTTACATCCGCTTTATTGTTTGCAACGGTGGCTACCGAATGTTTCATCCACTTTTCATCGTTACGATCAGAATAATCATCCCGCGCATGTGCACCACGACTTTCCTGACGATTTAAGGCGCAGTGCATGGTAACTACCGCTTGTGGTAGCAAATTGTCCAATTCCAAAACCTCAACCAAATCGCTGTTCCAGATCAAGCCACGGTCTTTAATTGAAACATCGTCTTTAGAATTATAGACTTTATCAATTTGCTTTTTGCCTTCGGCCAATGTTTCTTCTGTACGAAAAACCGCCGCATGTTTCTGCATAATAGTTTGCATTTCACTGCGGATTTCTGACGTTGTTTTTGAGCCATTAGCATTTCGTTTAGCATCAAAGCGATCAAAAATATAATCGTCATGTCCATTAGGAAGTATTTTATGTGACGCTCCAGAAGTAATGACTTCCGCCGCCCGGATAGCCGCAGCACGTCCAAAGACAACAAGATCCAACAATGAATTTGAGCCAAGACGGTTTGCACCATGGACAGAAACACAGGCCGCTTCACCCACAGCCATTAAGCCAGGCACAACAGTCACATTCCCATCTTTAACCTCTACCACTTCACCATGAATATTGGTGGGAATGCCGCCCATGTTATAATGTACGGTTGGCACAACAGGAATAGGTTCTTTGGTTACGTCCACACCGGCAAACACACGGGCAGATTCCGCAATCCCCGGCAGGCGTTTATGAATCACTTCCGGATCAAGATGATCCAGGTGCAAATAGACATGGTCTTTGTTCGGGCCAACGCCTCGACCTTCATTTATCTCCACCGTCATCGCACGAGAAACAACGTCACGTGAAGCCAAATCCTTAGCGGTAGGGGCATAACGTTCCATAAAACGTTCACCTTCAGAGTTCTTCAAGAAGCCGCCTTCACCACGCACTCCTTCGGTAATCAAACATCCAGCGCCATAAATACCCGTCGGGTGGAACTGTACAAATTCAAGGTCTTGCAAAGGTAGGCCTGCACGAGCCGCCATACCACCACCGTCACCGGTGCAAGTGTGCGCAGAGGTGCAAGAAGAATAAGCGCGACCATAACCGCCTGTCGCTAAAACCACACTATGAGCACGGAAGCGGTGCAGTTCACCACTATCAAGATCCCAAGAAATCACGCCACGGCAGATTTTCTGTCCGTTTTCCTCGTCCATAATCAAATCAATCGCGTAATGTTCAATGAAGAACTGCGCTTTTTGCTTCAGTGATTGTTGGTACAATGTGTGTAATATTGAGTGACCGGTACGATCCGCCGCCGCGCACGTGCGCACTGCCGGAGGGCCATCACCAAATTGAGTGGTCATCCCACCAAACGGACGTTGATAAATTTTGCCTTCCGGTGTACGAGAAAATGGCACACCGTAATGTTCCAGTTCGATAATCGCCGCAGGTGCTTCTTTACACATATAGGCAATGGCGTCTTGGTCTCCCAGCCAGTCAGAACCTTTGACCGTGTCATACATGTGCCAGCGCCAATCGTCTTCAGAAATATTCCCCAACGCAGCGCTGATCCCACCCTGAGCGGCAACAGTATGGCTACGAGTTGGGAATACTTTAGTGATACAGGCTGTGCTTAAACCCTTTTCTGCCATGCCAAGTGTCGCACGCAGACCTGCGCCACCAGCACCGATAACAATAACATCATATTCATGGTCAATAATTTTATAGTCTCTTGCCATTACCAACTATCCTTTAAAAAATATACTTAACACCGCAAGAACTCCGCTGGCGGCAGCCACGATACAGAAAATTCTTGAAGCGTAGATCATCAATACTTTGCCAATTCTGCAGTGAATATAATCTTCCCACACATTTTGCAGTCCTATGGCGGCATGATAAAACGCTGCAGAGATGAACAATGCGATAAATATTACATGCAGGGGGGTACTAAAATAGTCCACTGTATCTTCATACGTGCCAAAGAGCACAAGCGATGAGGTGCAAAAGATAAACCATAATACCAGAGGCACCAAAAGAACCGCAAGGAAACGCTGTGCGTTGAAATGTTCACTTCCTATTCCGTTTGCGCCAAGGCCTTTTGCTTTGCCAAGAGGTGAGCGTAAAGATTTTTTCATATCCAATCCTCTAATTATATTATATGCCAAAAATAGCGGCGGCGTAAATGGCAGCGGCAACCAAGGCAATAAGAACGATAATTACACTGCCTTTTTTGGCGGTTGAAAGCTCAAAACCAAACCCAAAATCCCAGAAAATATGACGGATGCCGGTGAGTAAATGATACACCAATGCGGATGCCCAGCCAAAAATAAGGAACTGAACAAATATATTGCTTCTTATGGCTTCGTAATATGCAAAACTGTCTTTGCCGTTGGAAATTACAAGTAGCCAATATACCAGAAATGCGCCGCCCAAAGTTAAAAATATGCCGGTGAGGCGGTGTGTAATAGAGGTGAGTGCGGTGATAGGAAGTTTATAATGGCCAAGATGAGGTGATAAAGGTCTTTTACGAGATTCGTTAGTGTTTTTTATATCTGACATAATATCCAACATCCATATTTGATATGCGAGGCATCATAGTCATCGTGATCGTAAAATCAACTGCATAATTACGAAAAAATACAGTGAAATCCATTCCCTTGATGTTTGTGGCAAAAACGTCGCAGGGTCTGCTTGACTTTAAGCTTCTATCATGCTATAATCGCAGGGATTTCTTGAAAGTTAAACAAAATCAAAGAAAGGTTTTGAACGATTTCTTTTTACAACTACGAACGTAGTTGTATTCGGTGTAGAACCCCCAAAAAATATGGAAAGAAAGGAGCTTCTGATGAAGACTCTTATGTTTGCCCTGTTGATGCTGTTGTCTGTTTCTGTGCAGGCTGAGGTGATTGAGATGCCGGCTGTGGATATGAGGAGCAATCTTACCGACAGCGGAGAGCAGGTGATTGTGATTGCAGTGCCTGAAGGCATTGCCTACGATCGCGAGGTTGATGAACTGACTCTTCTACCCAATGGTGTAAGAGTCAGCGGTGAGATGGTCAGCTCGGTCTGGGCAGAGGTGGACAAAGACCGCCTCATGCAATTTGCGCAGCACCAGACTGGAACCAAGTTCTACATGACTGGTTGGGCCTTGGTGATCGTCTTTCTAGTTTCTGCTCTTATAGGGGTTGCAGGCTTTATTTGGGGTCTGTTGGCTGTAAGAAAAGTCCAGGAAGAACGCCGAGATCAGTGGATAAAAGAGCATGGTATTCCTCCTGTTGATGTCCACTGCTAGCCATTTCCGCTACAGAAAAGCCCCCCACATTCGTGTGCGGGGCTTTCTTTTTGTTTAAAAGCCGTGATTTTTGATCAGTTCTTCAGCAATCTGGATAGCATTGAGCGCAGCACCTTTACGCATATTATCCGAAACGCACCAGAAATTAAGCCCGTTTTTTACCGAACTGTCTTTGCGCAGACGAGAAACATAAGTTCCGTCATCGCCAACGCATTCAGGAGGGGTCATATAACCACCGTCTTCACGGCGATCAAACACCATCACACCTTCAGCTTTACTCAAAGCCTCATAGGCCTGTTTTTCAGTAATTGGGTTTTCAAATTCCACATTCACGGACTCAGCATGACCCACAAAAACCGGTACACGTACACAAGTGGCCGAAACCTCAATGTTTGGATCAAGAATTTTTTGAGTTTCCACCCGCATTTTCCATTCTTCCTTAGTATTGCCGTCTTTCATAAATACATCTATTTGGGGAATGACGTTAAAGGCAATGCGTTTAGGGAAAATCTGAGGCTCTTGCATCTCATTGACATAGACGGCCTTAGTCTGGCTATAGAGCTCATCCATGGCCTCTTTACCGCTACCAGAAACAGATTGGTAAGTTGACACAACAACTCTTTTTATTTTTGCTAAGTCATGCAAGGGCTTTAACGCTACCAACATTTGAATAGTCGAGCAATTAGGATTGGCAATAATATTATGTTTTTTATAATCTTTCAGCGCGTGGGCATTAACCTCAGGTACTACCAGAGGAATATCTTCCTGCATACGGAAATGGGAAGTATTGTCAATGACCAAACATCCGGCTTTTGCCGCCTTTGGTGCATAGACTTTTGACACACTTGCTCCAGGGGAGAAGAAGGCGACATCCACACCGGAAAAATCAAACTCGGCAAGATTTTGAACTTTTAATGTCCGTGTGTCACCAAAGCTCACCTCTTTGCCTGCAGATCTTTCTGAAGCAACAGCGTATATCTCTCCCACAGGAAAGTTACGCTCATCAAGGATGTTAAGCATTTCACGGCCCACATTACCAGTGGCACCCACCACAGCAACATTATAGTTCATGTCTGTCTCCATTTCGTTGTTGCGCGCATCATAGTAATAGATTCTAAAAAAGCAAGAAAAGCCTTGGTGGAATTGATAAAAAATTGCTTACACAAGCTAGGCTAACACGCATATGCTTGCATATTTACCATTACGGGTATAAGGTTGGGGTGTAAATTCTAAATTCTTGATAGAGAATCCAATTTTCTTTCAGGAGCTTAGTAGAGTGAAAGAAAACAAATTCACTATAGAAAGAGAAAGAAAAGAAAGATAAGGCAAAAATGTAGACAAACGGAAGGAGTCTGTCATGGATGCTTTTATTGGGCTGTTCGCTATTCTGTTTCTTTGGGTTGTTGTGGCTGTAGGGTACCTCATAAAGGCATCGGATTGGATTTCGATGTTTTTCATGGTGCTTCTCATTTTCGGGGTTATTCGAGGAAGTGGACTGTGGAAGGTCATCTTTGGTGCTTTTATACTGTTCTACCCATTTTCATGGGTGATGGCAGCGGCAACGTCACATCCCGAGATAACCTACCTGATACTGCTTGCAGCGATGGTATGGTTTTTCTTCATCGGGAAAGATGTTCTGATGGCCTTTTCCTTGACAGTCGTGTGGTCGGTCCTGTCAGGGGTAGCACTACTTCTAACGAGATGGGGGCTACTAACGAAGGACAGTGCAATTCCAGATCGTCGTCCGCTCTTCATGATGGGAGAGCTATTTGGGAAGTACTCAGAAGGCTTCCCTGACACAATGGCAGTCATCGCATGGTTTACAGTACCGTGGATGATCTTCCTCCTTGTGTCACTGGCTTTCCTTTCCACTATGTTGTGGAAAAGGATAAGCTCCTGGAAGGCAAAAACAGGGAAAATCACCACAGGGGAGAGCGTGGAAACTATCTCTCCTCCGGAAAACTTCCGAAGTTAGGGAATCTTTTCAATCTAAAGAGGTCGCATCAGCGACCTCTTTTCCTTTTTTACCAATAAGATTTGGAGATGTAAGATTTAACATCTTCTACATTATTGTCAATTTTGATGTATTTTTCCTCTCTGTCAAAGAGATCAGAAAGATGTTCTGGCAATTCAGGATGAATACCAGTGACTTCTTCGACCACATCAGGGAATTTTGCCGGGTGAGCGGTTGCAAGTACCACAATCATATTGTCTCCCTCATCAAACTGCCGGGCAGCGTAGATGGCTGTGGCGGTATGTGGATCAACCAGATAGTCATTCTCATTATAGACTTCTGCAATAATTTTCTTTGTTTCCATATCATCACATGACGCACTGGAAAAGATTTTTTGTGATTCTTGTAAGATATCGTCTGACACTTTCAACGACCCTGATTGCTTAAATTCTTTCATTAATTCTGCAATAGCTTTTCCGTCTTGTTTGTAAAGGTCAAAAAGCAGCCGTTCAAAATTGCTGGAAATTTGAATGTCCATACTTGGAGAAAGGGAGGGGGTGACACCTTTCTTGCTATAGTCATTTGAAGTAAAAAATCGGTTTAAAATGTCGTTCTTATTTGTTGCCACAATTAGCTTTTTAATAGGAAGCCCCATCTTCTTTGCCATATATCCGGCGTATATGTCACCAAAATTGCCTGTTGGTACAGCAAAAGAAACCGGTTCATCGACCCCATTTAATCGAAAAACAGCATAGAAATAATACACAATCTGCGCCATAATGCGTGCCCAGTTGATAGAATTAACCGCTGCCAGCGGGCGATTATCAATAAATTTAGGTGACTGGAAAAGCTCTTTAATAATGGTTTGACAATCATCAAAATTCCCATCAATAGCAATGTTATGAATGTTTTTATCCAGAATAGTGGTCATTTGTTTGCGTTGTACGTCACTGACTTTACCGTAGGGATGTAGCATAAATAGGTCGACATGTTTACAGCCCTGACAGCCATAAATAGCTGCCGATCCTGTGTCGCCAGAAGTTGCCCCAACAATGGCAACTTTTTGCTCGCGTTTGTTAAGCACATATTCAAGCAAATTGCCTAAAAATTGTAACGCGATGTCCTTAAATGCCAAAGTCGGGCCATGGAAAAGTTCAAGCACAACTTCCCCGTTCCCTAACATTTGTATTGGCGTAATTTGTTCAGAACGAAAGGTGCTATAGCTTCTATCAATAATGTCTTTAATATCCTTTCGGGGAATCTCTCCGCCGATGAAAGGTGACATAATTTCTAGAGCAAGATCCTGATAGGACAGGGTAGCAAGATAAGACAATTGTTCTTTAGGAAAAGTCGGGATAGTGTCAGGCACATACAGGCCACCATCGCTAGCCAGACCAGTGATAACGACATCTTCAAAATTCAATATGGGTGCGTCACCGCGCGTGCTGATATATCTCATAATGTATTAAATGAACCCTACAAATACCGTGATTTTAAATGCTCTTTATAAATGTCTACGTCAAGTGAATTTCCAGTGACTTCAGATAATAATTCATTTGCGCTTAATTTACTACCTTTTGAATGAATTTTTTCGCGCAACCAGCCCAACAGCGCAGAAAAGTCACCTTCTTGAATTAATTGTGGAATTTGCGGATTGTCTAACTTCGCTTGATGGTAGAATTGGGCGGCATGCATTGCACCCAATGTGTAGGTAGGAAAATAGCCGAACGAGCCATCCGTCCAGTGAATATCTTGCATGCAGCCATGATTATAATCCGGTACGTCAATGCCCAGAAATTCCTTAATCATAGCATTCCATTTTTCAGGAATGTCTTTGATCTGCATGGTGCCGTCTATGAGTTGTTTCTCAAGCTCGTATCGAATCATCACATGCGCCGGATAGGTGACCTCATCCGCGTCTACGCGAATAAAGCCTGCCTCAACATGGTTATAGATAGAAATCAGGTCATTACTGCTAACATCTTGTCCAAAAGTTTTTGCAATGATAGGAGTGGCATAGGTAAGGAATTCTTTACTGCGACAGACTTGCATCTCGATGAGTAGGGATTGGCTTTCATGGATGCTCATGCCCAGCGCGTTGCCCACCGGTTGCCCGCGATAGTCTTTGGGCAAGCCTTGCTCATAAAGCGCATGACCGCTTTCATGCAAAATCCCCATCAAGGAGGAGGTAAAATCTTGTTCGTCATAGCGTGTGGTGATGCGTACATCGTCGGCCACCCCGCCGCAAAAGGGGTGATGCGAGATATCCAGCCGTCCATGGTCAAAATCAAAACCCAGCGCACGCATAAAGAACACGCCCAGATCTTTCTGTTTATCAATAGGAAAGGGCGGTTTTAGTGTATAAATTGCAGGGCGTGACTGTTGTTTTTCCAACACTTGGCGGATAAAATTAGGCAGGAACGCATGCAGTTGGGAAAAGATAACATCAATTTCCTCAGACTTCCTTCCCGCATCAAACTGATCAAGCAAGGCATCGTATTTTGAACAGCCAAAGGCTTCTGCCTTCGCCGCCGCTGACTCTCTTACCAGACCGAGAACTTTTTGTTGCAAAGGTTCGTAACTGGCAAAATCGTTAGCGGCACGGGCAGATCGCCATACCGCTTCGCATTTAGAGCCGGCTTTGGATAAAGCCTCCACCAGCCTTGTTTCCACCGCACTGGCATGTTTATAACGATGTTCCATAAGTGCAAGATTGGGCTTTTGCCATTTGTCAAGGTTTGCAATTTCTTCTTTGGCTTGTATCAGTAAATCGTTTGTTTCTTTAGCAATAAGCTTTTTATGGCTGATGGTGCTTAACGTTGCTATTTGGTCAGAGCGAGCTTCGGCTCCACCTTTAGGCATCACTGCGGCGCTGTCCCAATAGAGCATACCAATCGCGCCCTCAATATCCCCAATTTCCTTAAATAATGATTCTAGCTTTTTATATGCGGACATAGCTTTCCATTTACCAAATAATATGAAATAATGTAATCTTATTCTTCCTAAGAGGTTTTACAAAATAATGACGCTAATTACAAACAGAGATGATATTTTTTTCACAAATTCTGATTTGGATGAGAAAAAGATTGCAGGCCTTGTTGAGCATTCTCTTGATGGGATGGACGATGGCGAGCTGTATCTGGAATATTGTCAATCGGAAAGTCTGGTCTATGACGATGGGACGTTGCGTTCTTCAAGCTTTGATACGTCACACGGCTTCGGGCTGCGCTCGGTTATCGGGGATACTACCGGCTATGCTTACGCGTCTGAAATTAACGAAGCAGCGATCAAACGGGCAGGCGAAACCGTCCAAGCGGTCAAGTCCGGTCATAACGGGGTGGAAAACCTCACGCCAAAGGGAGAATCATCGGCAAAACCGCTTTATACTGATATTAATCCTTTACATGAAGTATCATTTAATAACAAATTGAAATTGTTAGAGAATATTGATTCGTATGTAAGGTCAAAAGACTCAAGAGTGAAACAAGTCTCAGTGTCTCTGGCGGGCAATTGGCAGGTGGTTAAAATCGTCAATAATCAGGGTGGTAATGTCTCGGACATACGTCCGCTAGTGCGATTGAATGTGAGTGTGGTGGTTGAAGAAAATGGCCGCATGGAAAGTGGTAGTTTTGGCGGCGGTGGGCGCATGGCCTATGAGGGTTACATCGAAGAAGGCAACTGGCAGCGTTTTGCCAATCTTGCGTTGGAAAAAGCGTTAACAAATTTACGTTCTGTGCCGGTGAAGGCGGGGCAGATGGACGTGGTATTAGCACCGGGTTGGCCGGGGATTATTCTGCACGAGGCAGTGGGTCACTCTCTGGAAGGGGATTGCAACCGCAAAGGTACGTCCACATTCAGTGGGATGATAGGGCAGCGTATTGCCGCCAAAGGGGTGACGGTGGTTGACGATGGGACGATTGCCAATCGCCGTGGCTCGCTGACGGTGGACGATGAGGGAACGCCGACGAAATGCACCACGCTCATTGAGGACGGGATTCTGGTCGGTTACATGCATGACCGTCTGAGCGCGCGCATTATGGGGCAGGAACTTACCGGCAACGGGCGCAGGGAAAGCTACGAATATCAACCGCTTCCGCGCATGACCAACACCTACATGCTCAATGGCGACAAACAGCCAGATGAGATTATTGCATCGGTCAAAGACGGCTTATATTGTGTGAGTTTTGGCGGCGGGCAGGTCGATACGACGTCGGGCAAGTTTGTGTTCTCGGCTTCGGAGGCCTATCGTATTGTAGACGGGAAGATTGCCGAGCCGGTCAAGGGCGCAACGTTGATCGGCTCTGGGCCGGAATCGCTGAAGAATATTTCCATGATTGGTAACGATATGGCACTGGATGAGGGGATTGGAACGTGCGGCAAAGACGGGCAGGGTGTGCCGGTGGGCGTGGGTCAGCCAACGATTAGGATCAATAACATCACCGTTGGCGGTACGGAAGTCTGATTGTCATTCTCAGCCGAAGGCTGGGAATCCAGGGTAAAGAAGATTGGGTCCTGTAGTCAGGCCATGGGATGACTCCACCCACTCCGTCATTCTGTGAAGCGATAGCTTGCACAGAACCTATTTTTGTATTTTTATGGATCCTGTGCTAACGCTTTGCGTTCCACAGGATGACGACACTTGCATTACCCTTAAAAAAGTGAAGGCCCCGCAACACACAGTGTGTTGGGGGCCTTCTGGGGGAAAGGGGGATTTAGCTTGGAAGCGCTGTGAAGATTAATCCAGCTATCATTCCAATTGTGATACCGAATCCGCTCAGCCAGAACACCCAGCGCATTCCGGGTTTTCCTTTGAGTGCAGGGCGACGGTACAGCCACCCTTCACTCGAACCCAGAATGACCATGAAGATCAGCAGGAAGACCATGTTATCCATGATCAATGCCGTGAGTCCCATCAAGATGAAGTTCACAGCCCCCATCAGCAAGCCTACAACAACACCTAATCCATGACTAAGTGCCCATAGAAAAAACCGAACGATCCAGTTTCTCTTGGCTTCGGTAGGCGTCTCAGTCTTTTCATCCTTAGCCACCGCCGTCGTCTCAGTCGTTTCTTCTTCGCCGTTGACCGTCAGATCACGTTCTTCGCCGTTGTTCGTGGACATTGGTATGCCCCTTTCGTTTTTTTGGAGAGATTTGGAAGTCTCTATACAAAACATGCACGTGCATGAGAATATAAAGAAATCTCTCACACAGTTGTTGTTTTGAAGAATCAGCTTTTATTATAAGCAAAAAATAGGAATAAGTCAAATTTAATTAAAAATTAATATATTTTGTCATTCTCAGACAAAGTCTGGGAATCCAGAAAGAGTGGTGCTGGATCTCCACCTACGGTGAAGATGACAACCTCATTTCCGTCATTCTGTGAAGCGAGAGCTTACACAGAATCTATTTCTCTGTTTGTATGGATATTGTGCTATTACCCGACGGTAATCCACAGGATGACGGCAGAAAGCTGAATTCCGCAGTCAGGCCACGGGATGACACCACATACTATCAATCAGTAACGGGCAGCACCAGATCACTAATTGGAAATAAACCCACGTAGTTTTTTGCTGCGGCTTGGATGTTTGAGCTTACGCAATGCTTTAGCCTCAATCTGACGGATACGCTCCCGTGTGACGGAGAATTGCTGACCTACTTCTTCGAGCGTATGGTCAGTGTTCATGCCAATGCCAAAACGCATACGTAACACACGTTCTTCACGTGGTGTAAGGCTAGCCAGAATACGGGTTGTGGTGTCTTTTAAGTTAGAATGCACTGCCGCATCAAGAGGCTGAATAGCGTTTTTATCCTCAATAAAGTCACCAAGGAAGCTGCCATCTTCATCACCCACTGGAGTTTCAAGCGAAACCGGCTCTTTAGCGATTTTCATCACCTTACGGATTTTTTCCAGCGGCATGGAAAGCTTATGTGCCAGCTCTTCAGGAGTGGGTTCGCGTCCCATTTCATGTGACATCTGTCGTGATGTGCGCACAATTTTGTTGATGGTTTCAATCATGTGCACAGGAATACGGATGGTGCGCGCCTGATCTGCAATAGAGCGGGTAATGGCTTGACGAATCCACCAAGTAGCATAAGTGGAAAACTTATAGCCACGGCGATATTCAAATTTATCTACCGCTTTCATCAGGCCGATATTACCTTCTTGAATAAGGTCAAGGAATTGCAGCCCGCGATTGGTATATTTTTTAGCAATGGAAATCACCAAACGTAAATTGGCTTCAATCATTTCTTTCTTAGCACGGTTGGTAATCCTGTCACCTTTTTGGATGGAGCTGACAATACGCTTGAATTCAGAAATATCTGTGCCCATTTTCTCAGCAATCACTTTAATTTCTTTCAAAATCTTGTCTAGTTTTTCCTTATCGCTTTCCACCAGCTCTGTCCAACCCTTATCCTTGTTCTTGGCCATTTCTTTTAGCCATTGAGGGTTAAGCTCGTTGCCAAGATAATGTTTTAGGAAATTTTCGAGTTTGATCTTTTTGTTTTCAGCAAGGCGACGTAATTTTCCTTCGGCCGTCATCAGACGCTTATTGTGACCGTACAACTCGTCGATGATGTACATGATACAATTTTCATTAAGAAAAATATTATTGACCAATTCGGTCAACTCTTCCTGTGTTTTCTTGAACTTTTTCTGGTTCGATTCACTGACGTTCTTATTGTCCAGCGCGTAGGCCAGCCTTTCTTCGTGAAGATGAATCATTTCCTCACTTTTGTTGACAATTTTTTCCAATGTTTTAAGAATACTTGGCTTTAATGTTTCTTCCATTGCCGCCAGAGAGATATTGCTGATAAATTCATCGTCCTCTTCATCTTCATCAATATCAGCAACGTCTTCATCGTCGTCAGATATGGGTGGGATAGTTTTCTCAGCAACGTCTTCATCCACGTCTTCTTTCTCGGTGCTTTTGGCTTTTACGCCTTCAGGCGGAATTTGCTCCTCACCAATAATAATACCCATTTCTGCGTTATAGGCCGCATCAAGGTCAATAATATCACGCAATAAAAGCTTATCCATGATTAAATCATTGTACCAAATGACAAAGTTACGCATAGCAGCAGGGCTTTCGCATAACGAATTCATCATCATGTTACGGCCTTTTTCGATCCGCTTGGCAATTTCAACTTCGCCCTCACGAGAAAGTAGTTCTACATTGCCCATTTCCCGAAGATACATGCGTACGGGATCATCGGTACGGCTTGAAGAAATAGTTGTGCTTTCTTCCGATTTTGATGATTCTTCTTCGTCATCGCTTTCAGAATCCAGATTTTCAAGGACTTCGTCCTTCTCTGTCACAGAAACATTATTTTCTGTAAGCATGTTGATTAACGATTCAATATGTTCTGAAGTCACCAATTCCGCAGGCAGTTGTGCGCTTACCTCGTCAAGGGTAATAAAACCCTTTCCTTTAGAAAGCTTCACCAGTTTTTTACAAACTGTATCAAGAAGTGCAGTGTTTTTGTCTTTATTTTCAGGTGATTGTTTTGTATTACCTTCTTTTTTCTGTGTGCTCTTATCGTCTTTCATACACAAAGATGCTCCTATAGTAACCAAAAATTAATTGTCCAGCGCTGCTTCATACGACAAATATTTGGTTTTTACCAGCTTTTTTAACACATCTTTCTGTTCTTTTAGCTCTTTTAATCTCTCATGAGACGCATCTGATAATATTGTATTGTCATTTGCCAGCATATTATATTCATTATCAATGATAAGACTATGGTAGCTGGAGAGTATGTATTCCCAGGCTTTTAACGCAATTTCAAAGGGCGAACTGCTTTTAATAGAAGGGTCTATGGGCACATGTTTTTCCATTTGTTTGATTTTGTCCAATATGTCGCCATCAATCACGCGATGTAGATCATCAGTATTTTTTATTTCTTCATCTGAAACCATATCAATAATAGCATATTGTATTTCAGTTAGTGTGCTGTCTGACAAATTTAAGTGCGCATAGGATTCTTCAATATCTGTGTCCTCAAGCAATTTCGGATGATAGTAGGGTGCCAGTGTAAGCATGGTTTCGTATCTGTGTAATTGGTTTGTTGAAAGGATTTTTGTTGCTATACGAGCAGTTGATTTGTTGCCCTCGGGCGATAGATTTTTGGTCTTCTGTAGCTCCCACAATTTGTCCTTGAAGAAGGTGCGATAATATTGTGAGACAGTTTTATCGTGGATATTTTGGCTGAGCTGGATAAGCCGGTGTTCTATGGCAGCTTTCTGTTCCGGAGTCTCAAATTTGTTGTTTTGCAGTACTTCATTCCAAATAATATCCGATAAAGTCATCGCATTTTTAATGATTCTTTTTAACTCTGTAACGCCCGCATTTTTAATCACATCGTCTGGGTCTTCTCCGTTGGGTAAAGAAGAAAACTTCAATGAATAGCCTGGTTTTAGAATGGGCAAAACATTGTGGGCGGCACGCAACATTGCTCGTTTTCCTGCTTTGTCCCCATCCATGCAGACGGTTGGCTCCTTAGTGACTTTCCACATAAGCTGTATGTGTTCTTGGGTCAGTGCCGTTCCAAGCGGAGCAACCACATTTTTAATACCAGCTTCGTACATGGCAATGACATCCATGTAACCTTCAACAGCAATGATATTTTGTGCGTCATAGGCCGCTTGTCTGGCCAGATCAAAACCATATAACACATTGCTTTTATGGAACAAATCAGTTTCGGGGGAGTTAAGGTATTTTGGCTGTCCTTCGCCCAAAATTCTCCCGCCAAAGGCAATGACCTTGCCACGATAATCCATAATCGGGTAAATAATACGGTTGTGAAAACGGTCATAGCTCTTTTTATTTCTGTCTTCAGGCTGAATTATAAGGCCGGTATCGAGAAGTTGCTGTTGGCTAAAGCCTTTTTCTAACAAAGCTTTCTGTAGAGATTGGCGATCTTCTGGCGCAAAACCAAGTCGAAACACATCAATTGCGCCCTGTGAAATTCCACGCTTTGTAAGGTAGTTTTTTGCTGCCCTACCACTGTCGCTATGGAGTTGTGTATAAAACCACTGGCACGCTTCCTCACATACATCGTACAAGGTAAGCTGTTTTTCATATTTTCTCTGAGTTTCTTTGTCAGGTTTTGGAACGGCCATTCCTGCTATGTCTGCAAGTTTATTCACCGCCTCAATAAAGCCCAAACCCTCCGTTTCCATTATAAATTTAAGATTATTCCCATGCGCACCACAGCCAAAACAATGGTAAAAACCTTTAGGGTCACTTACGGTAAATGAGGGAGTCTTTTCATTATGAAAAGGGCATAAGCCTAAATATTCACCGCCGGCTTTATGCTTTAACTTCACTCGACTGCCAACAATCTGCGAAGGCTGGACTCGATTATTCAGCTCGTCGATAAAAGAAGGTGGAAATTGTACCATATTTATGGGTCTTATTACTGTGACATTTAAAATATACAATACCTAATAAAGCATTATCATTATTTTTCAAGTAAGTTGTAAATATTGCTACAAAAATCGGCAAAAAACCGATGTTGCAAAAATAACACAATCGTAGAACAACAAGCAGTAAAATAGTAACAAATATCGCAATAAAGTTTGCGATGCCTTATCCGCAGCGTTATCTATACGCCATATATCCCCTTTAGGGGTACATTTTAAACTACATGCTTAGGAGATGGCAATGTTACTTAACACTAAAAAGACTGCTTTCGCTGCACTTGCTGCTTGTACAGTACTTACTTCTACTGCTGCATTCGCAGGTGGTAGTATGGAAGCTGATACGGCTGTAAATGACGGTTCTTTAGAATCTGCAATTACTAATGGTACTGCATATGTTGATGCTCGCTACCGTTATGAATATGTTGATCAAAATGGTTTTGCAGACTCTGCAAACGCTTCAACTCTTCGTACAAACCTTGGTTATAAAACAGGTACTTGGAATGACCTAAGTGCGGTTATTGAGGTGCAAAATATTACTGCTATTGGTGAAGACGATTACAACGACACTATTAATACATCTACTCGTCCAGTTATTGCTGATCCTGAAAGCACAGAAGTAAATGAAGCCAAATTAATCTTCACAGGCATTGAAGACACTACAGTGGTAGTTGGTCGTCAACGTGTTGACCTTGATAACCAACGTCATATTGGTACAGTTGGCTTCCGTCAAAATGACCAAACTTATGATGCCATCGCTGTTGTCAATAACTCTATCCAAGATGTAACAGCCACTTATGGCTATGTTGATAACGTAAACCGTATCAATGGCGACGATCATGCAAATGGTAACCTTGACACACACACACATCTATTTAACGTAGGTTACACAGGTCTTGATCTTGGTAAGATCACTGCTTACGGTTATTTGATTGATCTTAATGATGCGGCGCTTTCTGGTCTTTCTTCAGAAACTTACGGTCTGCGTTTCGCTGGTAAAACTGCGGCTCAAGAAGGTCTTGATGTAACGTATGCTGCTGAGTATGCTATTCAATCTGATTATGCCGACAATACTTCTAACTACGATGCTAACTATTACCTTGCTGAGTTAGGTCTTGACGGTGGTAACTGGAACTTTGGTCTAGGTTATGAAGTTCTTGGTGCTGATGGAGCTGCCGGTTCTTTCCAAACTGTTCTTGGTACTAACCATGCATTTAATGGTTGGGCTGATGTATTTTCTGGCGGTACTCCTGCTAACGGTCTTGAAGACATGTATGTTAAAGCACACTATACTATCCAAGCTGGTAACGAGCTTGCTGACGGTATCAGACTATGTGCTGCATATCACCAATTTGATGCTGAGCAAGGTGGCGCGGACTATGGCGACGAAGTAAATCTTGGAATCTCTAAAGATTTCGGTAAGAATTACAGCGCATCTATCCAATACGCTAACTACAGTGCTGATACATTCTCTGTTGATACTGAGAAATATTGGTTAACTTTCGGCGCTAAATTCTAATATTAGAATTTAAGTTTAAGTAACAATTAAGCCCCGTTGCAATGCTGCGGGGCTTTTTTGTTACCTATAAACAGATATTATCATAGAAAGAAGAAAGGGGTTCTTTATTCTTCTAATCCTTCCGTCATCGAGAGTATCCTTCTAAGGATGCTTGTAAGGTGAGGGGGTTCTTGGGTAGATAATGGTTAGTAATGTATTAGGTGTGGTAAATAAGAAGAGGTAAAGCTCTGGATAGAAGCTTTGGGAAAGGATAGTTAAGAGCCTTATCTCTTCTCTTAGAATGTTTATAAGAACTCTATTATTAGATATAATTCTTATAAACACCGGCTATTTCATATTTTAAAAATTTGTATTGTTATCTTCATTTATTGTAAACACGCGTGCAGAGCTTGTTTCTTCTGCTCTGGCGGTAAAATCTTGAGTGGTTACTTGTAAAATACAATATTGGAACCCAGTTGTTGTGTCCGGAATTACCGTTTTACTATCAAATAAATTGGTGTTTATGTTTGCCGCGCCATCACCACAAGCAGCTCCGGTGATATAATAGGCATTATTATTGAGGTAATATTCCTGCTGCTGCATATAGATTGCCCGTAAGTTATTTTTAACTGAGGTATCGTTAGCAGTCTGTTTATAACCAATATATTGCGGGATACCGATGGCTAACAAGATACCCATAATAGCAACTACGGTAAGTAATTCTGTAAGTGTAAATCCTTTCATTTTTTATCCTAGTTGTTAAGAGTAATGTTATGGTTACCCATTATAGCTTTAAAAAAATAGCCCGCCTATGATAATCACATGAGGCGGGCTATAAATTTGTGTTAGCCAAAAGCTAACGGTTCAGAACTATTCTAATGTAACAATATCTGTGATAACAACACCACTTTCGGTGGTAGTCGTAACAGTATAAGTATCACCGGACATAGTAGCATCACCACCATCAACCCCTGCAATGTTGGTTACACCCAACGAGTTACCAGTGGTCAATACAGACGCAGAACCAGGTACATATGGGTTGTTCCAGTTAGAAGCAGCACCATAAGAGACGATAGCCGCAGCCAAGCCAACAGCCGTACCCGCAAGAGTACAAGTGGTTGTGCCGGTTAGGCCTTCTAACACGTTGGTTGCACCAGCAGCACATTTTGCCCCTTCGGACTGAATCAAGTTAACGACGTTTTTATGCGTGGTTTGTGCCGACTTAATTTTAGCTTGTGCTTGATAGCCTTGATATTGCGGAATACCCACAGCAGCAAGAATACCTAGAATTGCAACAACTACGAGCAATTCAATAAGTGTAAAACCTTCTTCACACTTCGTTTCAAATTTCTTAATATTAATCATGGCTTTTTCTCCTTACCTATTTAATATTCTTTGAACCAGTCATCTTTCTTTAAGATGGCACAGGCCACCCAAGATGTCAAGTAATAATTCATTGAAATAAAAGGATTTATTAGATTCTATTTAGTGAAATTTTAGATAAAATTTGATGTAAAAATATACCAAAAATATCTTAAAACCATCACCAATAGACTATAAATACCTATTACCCCTTGACCCCTAAAGATCTTATCTGATTAAAATTGTATAAAATCAAGGCGATAAGAGCAAGAGGCAAAGTATATAAGTTCTGTTATGAAGGCTAATAATGTGATAATACTGTGTTAAAAATACAATGATTTTAGGAATATTAAAATGAATGAACTTGTGGCGGTTATGGGTGGCGCGGTTGCCGGAATACTATTAAAAATTAGTGCGGATAGGCTAATAATACACCTTTCAAAAAAGAAATATAGCAATAATAATTATGTCTTCAGCGTTATTTTCACCATTATTTTAACAATATTGCCGATATATATGTGGGAAGTTTCGTTTAAGGCGTTTGCGGCGATGGTATTTTTTTACGGGTTGATTGTTCTGACTCTGGTCGACATAAAGCTGCAATTATTACCTAATATCATTACCTATCCGCTTATTGTTTTAGGGATAGGGTGTAATTCTTTAGGAATATTTACTGATTTAGAGTCCGCATTGATTGGAGCATTTGCCGGATATTTCTCTCTGTGGGCAGTAAATATGATTTTTTACCTTGTTCGTAAAAAACAGGGCATGGGATATGGTGATTTTAAACTGTTTTCGGCCATTGGGGCTTGGGTTGGTTGGCAGCTTTTGCCGTTGGTGATTTTACTTTCTTCGGTTGTCGGAGTGCTCTGTGTTATAATTTTAGCTGGTCTTTCTAGGAAAAAAGTCGCGCAGCGTATACCTTTTGGCCCATATTTGGCGGGCGCAGGGACAATTGCGGTGTTGTGTGGTAATGAAATTGTGACGTGGTATCTTGGGTTGTTGGTTTAGCTTTTCCAGCCGGAGAGGGTAACAAACTCAAACGTAGCAGGAATTGAACCGTCCTCGTTGCCATACATTTGACCATAGGCACGAGCGATTCTCTCTAAGGAAGACGCACTGGTAAAATGTTTATTTCTTTGCAGTAAGGCATTTGTTTCGCCCATCGCACGCAAATCTCTCATAAGATCATCCAGATTATCGTATAAAGCAGTCACAGATTCGCTGTGAGCAACAGGAATGTGAAAACCTGTATTTTGCAACAAACTCCCTGCATCTTTGACATGCACAAAAGGTGAGATGCGCGGGGAAACGCCATGGTCGATATCGGCCTGCATCACCGCACGACGTAGCTCAATTAAGGTTTCACCCCCAAACATCACAGCCATAAAAAATCCTTTGTCTTTAAGTGTCTGCTTGATTTGTTTGAGCATTGCGGGCAGATCATTTGTCCAGTGTAAGCACAGCGTGCTGGTGATTAAATCAAAACTTTCTGGCGCAAAAGGTAGTTGTTCTTCATCACAGATGAGGCTGTTTTCTCCACTTAACATTTCAGGGCAATAATCGGTTTTAATTACCGTAGCGTCCTTAAAAACATACTCTACTGTACTGGATAATTGTTCCAGCGCATCATTTATTACCAAGATATCAGAAAATTCTATATTCAGTTCTTCGTCAAGAGTTTGCGTAACAATATCGATGGCTTCTTCGAGAAGAAAATTAGACTCTAAGATAGTTTTTGCAGCCCGTTGGCGGTGGATTCGCTTTATCTTTTTATTAAATATGGCATTATGCATCGTAGGACGTTCTTAATTATACAAATTCAGGCAAGGATTCATGTAATAACTCAATGACTTTATTATCATTGCGTGTGTTTGCAGCATTTTCAATCTTTTTAATGGCTTTATTCACGTTGGCCAGAGGCTCCTGCCTTGGGTTGGCCAGCATAATAGCTGCATGCTGGGTTGGTATGGTGTTTTCATCATTGTGGAACAGTTCTTCAAACAGCTTTTCGCCCGGGCGTAGACCAGTAAACTCAATCTTTATGTCTTGCTCAATACGTAAACCAGAAAGACGAATGAGTTGTTTGGCCAAATCAATAATGAGAACCGGATCTCCCATATCCAGAACAAAGATTTTACTCTCTTCATCACCGCTATTGTAATCAATTGCGCCGGCTTCGATGACTAACTCTACGGCCTCACGAATGGTCATAAAGTAGCGTTTTATTTCAGGATGAGTCACCGTGATAGGTCCGCCTTGTTCAATTTGACGCTTGAATAACGGAATGACTGAGCCGGTAGAACCAAGCACATTACCAAAGCGAATGGTGACAAATCTAACATTTTTGGCTTTTTTTGAATTTCCTAATGCTTGTACGTAGCTTTCGGCCATGCGTTTGGTTGCGCCCATAACGTTGGAAGGGTTGACGGCTTTGTCGGTTGAAATCATCACCATTTCTTCCACATTGGTGCTGACACACACATCGGCAACATTTCTTGTGCCGCAGATGTTGGTTAAGGCAGTTTCTGAAGCGTTGGCCTCACTCATAGGAACGTGCTTTAGTGCGGCGGCATGGAAAACCACATGCGGCATTTCGTGTTCAAACACTAATTTCAGATTCTTAGAATCCCTCACATCGCCAATGATGGGTCGTTTTGAAATGTCAGGAAATTTCTTACCAATTTCAAGGTCAATTTCGTACAGATTATATTCTGAAATGTCGAAAAGGCTGATATGAGAAGGGTTAAATCCAGCAATCTGACGTACCAGTTCACTGCCAATAGAACCGCCCGCACCGGTGACCAGTATACGTTTACCACTGATGAATTTATTCATTAATTCTTTATCCAGTGCGGTTTGGGGTCTTCCCAGTAAATCCTCCAACATGATGTTGCGCAGGGGAATTTTATCGGTAGGCTGGCTAAAATCCGTTACTCTAGGCAGACGGGAAAGTGTTAGACCAAGTTTATCGGTTACATCAAGAATCTGCTGAACTTCCTCACCATTGAACACGTCTGGTGCGATGATTACTTTTTGTGCGGTTTTTCCAGTAACGTTCAGCGCCTCAATGGCATTACGTAACTGTTTTATGTTGCCATAGACTTTAACATTGCGGATATATTTTCCCTGCTTGGCAGGATCTTCATCAATGAGCGCAATAATACGATATTCTGAGCCTTTATTACTAACAATGGAGCGTAAGAATTGTTCGGAATGTTCGGTAATACCTACAAGGATGACATTTATTTTTGCCAGAGAAGACCGACTGTTGATGTCAATATTAAGTGTCCGCTCACTAAACATACGGAAAAAGAAACGTGGGGCAATAAGTAAGCTGTTTAACACAAACCAGTCTATGATCATTAGAGATCTTGGCATCCCTTCAAGGCGGTTATAGGCAAACATAATAGGCAAAAATACGACAATGGCCAAACTAACTGCCTTTATAATGGCAAAAATATCTTCTATTGAAGTATATTTCCACACCCTAAAGGCAATTTTGAAATAGTAAAACATCACCGCACATATGGCCATGTAAAGCGGCACCGAGACATTCATAACCTCCACATAAGAGATGCTGTCACCACCCACACGAAGATAGAGGGAGATAATTAGGCTCAGCGCTACGGCTAAGATATCATAAACACTCACAAAGAGGGCTTTTCTAAAGTGCATAAGTATTTTTCCCCGCTAATTTTAGTAATAACCCTATGACCAAAGCTATCGACATTGGCAAAGAAAATAGCCAATAACCCTCATTTAAAAGGGCAGAACTCAAAGCCAACAGAAGCAATAATAGATTTGTTAATGTAATACGTAATACTACGGAATTATGCTTCATGCCAGAGCGAACCGCCTGTTGATAGAAATGTTCTGAATGGGGCTGCCAGATTTTTTTACCCTGAAACAGCCGTTTTGTGATGGTGATGGTGCTGTCCGCTAAATAATATAAAGGTAGGATTAAGGCGGAGATATAATAGCCGTCTGCGGCCATATCTAGCAATAACCAGCCTAGCAAAAAGCCAAGCGGGATGCTGCCGACATCTCCCATAAAAATTTTTGCTGGATGCCAGTTCCACACCAAAAATCCTAATGTGGCAAAGGCAATAATGTTGGCAAAAAATGCGTAGGTCAGTTCGTAATCGGAAAATATGGAGATCAAAATCACCCCAGCGCTAATGGAGATTGTCTGGCTGCCGGAAAGACCATCAATTCCATCCATAAAATTATACAGATTGATAAACCATAGCCAGAAAAATCCTATGACTAAGTTGTCTAACCATTGTGGGAGTAGCCCTTGAAAAACCAGCTTATCAGCAAAGAAAACATGTATGGCTAGGGCAACAACGATAATCTGTATCAAAAAACGCCACCGAGCGGCAATGGGCTTTATGTCGTCCATAAAGGAAATAATCGCAAGAATAAACGGGCAGAGTATCGCCGGATAATAGAGGGTGAGGATATAGTGATGGTGCGCTGCGGCACTAAGATAGAGCAAAACTATGGTACCGATGATCGCAATGCCACCGCCACGTGGGGTTGGGTTTTTGTGGTTGCTGCGGGCATTCGGGTTGTCCATAACGTTGCGTTTACGCAAATAGGATACAAGAAACTTGGTCGCAAAGTAACTCACTATAAAACTAGCAATAGATGCAAGAGAAAAGAAAAACAGCCACCCCATCATATAACCTTTAAGCTACGCACAATCGGCGGAAGGATCATTGTTTTGGTTGTCTTCTTTTGGTTCCTCTGTTGGTGTTTCAGTGTTTTCGGTTGCAGCAGCGGCCACACCCACCATGGCAGGGCGCAACAAGCGATCCTTAATTTTATACCCGGCGGCCATCACCTGACATACTTTCCCCGGCTCATATTCGGCAGTAGGAATTTGTACCAAAGCCTGATGGAAGTTATGGTCAAAGTCTTCTCCAAGAGGGCTGATACGCTCAATTCCATTCTTGCTGAACACACGCAGCAGTTCATTGGCGGTCAAATCCACGCCTTCGCTGAGGGTTTTCAAGGCCGCATTTTCTTCCAAATTCTCGTTCTCAACACTTTTTTGTGCCCGACGCAAATTTTCTAAAACACCAATAAGATCCTGCGAAAAGGTAGAAATGGCATATTTACGTGTGTCTTCAAGCTCTTTTATCATACGGTTACGCAGATTTTGATTTTCTGCTAAGGCACGCAATAGCTGGTCCTCAACTTCTTTTACATCTGGGCTAATAGTTTCTTCTGCCGCATGTTCAGGATTTTCCAGCCGTTTTTCAAACTCTTCGTCAGAAGGGTGCTCAGGTAATTCTTCTTCAACGTTCTGGGAGTCTGCTTGAACATCAGCAGTGATTTCTATTTCTTCGTTCTCAGCTTTATCAGTCATGATTTCCCTATTTTGATCGAGTATTACATAAATTCATACTTGTATATATAAATTACTTGGACAATCTTTCAATAGACGATTAAAAGAATTTACCAAAATAATAAATATAGGAAAGAATATGCGCCCATCAGGACGAAAAAACAATCAATTACGCTCAATAAAAATTGAAACTGAGATCAACGATTATGCCGAAGGAGCGGTGTTGGTAAGTTTTGGCAAAACCAGAGTGTTGTGTACGGCCAGTGTGGAGGATAGACCCCCGCCATTTCTTCGCAATACCGGTCAGGGATGGGTAACGGCGGAATATGGTATGTTGCCGCGCTCAACCCATTCACGTATGGGGCGCGAGGCTGCCAAAGGCAAACAATCGGGGCGTACGGTAGAGATTCAGCGTCTTATTGGTCGTTCTTTGCGTGCCGTGGTGGATCTGAAAGCCCTTGGGGAACGTCAAATTGTGGTGGATTGTGATGTGATTCATGCCGATGGGGGAACACGGACTGCGTCCATCACCGGAGCGTATGTGGCACTTTATCAGGCGATGGAGCATTTGGTTAAAACCTATCAGATTAAAAAAAATCCGATATATGACAGTGTAGCGGCGATTTCTTGTGGTATTTACAAAGACAATGCGGTGTTGGATCTTGAATATGAGGAAGACAGCAATGCACAGGCAGATGCAAATTTTGTACTGACCGGCAAAGGTGGGATTGTCGAGATACAAGCCACAGCAGAGGATAAACCCTTTACAGACGATCAGTTCGCGCAAATGCTCTCATTGGCCAAAAAGGGCATCGCAGAATTGACAGAAATTCAGCAGGACGCGATCAATGGCTAAAAAATTTACAGAATCCAAATTGGTCATTGCCAGCCATAATAAAGGCAAGGTCAAGGAAATAGCCCAGCTTCTTAAGCCTTTTGCTGTGGAGGTGCTTAGCGCCGGTGATTTTCCTAATCTGCAAGAGCCTGAAGAAAATGGAGTAACCTTCCTTGAAAATGCGGAGATTAAATCCCAATATGTAGCTGAAAATACCGGACTCCCAGCTTTGGCCGACGATTCTGGCCTTGTGGTAGACAGCTTAGGCGGTGCGCCGGGGATCTATTCTGCACGTTGGGGCGGAGAGAAAAAAGATTTCTACATGGCCATGGAACGTGTTGGGCGTGAGCTAGAGGACAAAGTAGGGCAGAAGCATGGTGAGGCCGCCCACTTCGTATGTGCGTTGTCACTCACATGGCCAGATGGGCATACGGAACGTTTTGAAGGTAAAGTCTATGGGACGTTGACATTCCCCCCACGCGGCGATAATGGGTTTGGTTACGATGCTATTTTTATCCCTGAGGGGCACAAAGTAACTTTTGCTCAAATGAATTCGGATAAGAAACAGGCATTGAGCCACCGTGCAGATGCGTTTCGTCAGTTGGTGGCCGGTTGTTTTTCATAATATTATGTCGCCATTATCGCTCTACATCCATTGGCCGTTTTGTTTGAAGAAATGCCCGTATTGCGACTTTAACAGCCATGTTAGAGAGAGTGAGTTAGAGCAGGAGCGTTGGCTACAGGCCTATTTCCATGAATTAGACTATTATAAGGATCGGTTAAAAGACCGTAAGTTGGTCAGTATTTTCTTTGGCGGTGGCACGCCTTCCTTAATGTCTGAAGAGATGGTTGAGCGTCTGCTTGGTTATATCAATGATATTTGGAGCATAAAGGAAGCTGAAATTACTCTAGAGGCCAACCCAACCTCCTTTGAAGCAGAAAAATTCAAAGCGTTCAAACGTTCGGGTGTTAATCGTATTTCCTTAGGAATTCAAGCGCTTAATGATAATGATCTAAAATTTTTGGGCAGAGAACATAGCGTTTCTGAGGCATTAGGGGCATTGGATAAAGCCGCAGGAATCTTTAAAAATTACAGCTTTGATTTGATCTATGCCCGCCCTCATCAAACTCTTGCCCAGTGGGAAAAAGAGCTGGAGCAGGCCATAAAGCTGATCAACGGCCATATTTCCCTTTATCAGTTGACCATTGAGAAGGGTACAAAGTTTTATAGCGCTTACCAAAACAAAGAATTTGAGCTGCCTAACGAGGAGCTAAGCGCCCAATTGTATGAAATAACAGCAAAAATGCTTGGGAAGGAGCAGTTATATCCCTACGAAATTTCAAATTATGCAAAGAGGGGATATGAATCACAGCATAACCTCGCCTATTGGTATTATCAGGAATATTTGGGCATTGGCGCAGGGGCGCACAGCAGGTTACGCTTGGCAGATAACATCATCGGTCGTCAGGCATTGATGAACATTCATAACCCGCAGCAATGGTTGAAGGCGGTTGAAGAAAAGGGACATGCTTTACAAAATAATGAGATTGTCGGGCAGATTGACATGGAGCTAGAGATGATCATGATGGGACTGCGTATTGCCTCAGGTATTAACAAGCAGCTCTTTACTCAGGAAACAGGCAAGAATCTTCTTAATTTGCTTAATATAGATGTATTGAATCAGTTGAAAGAAAGTCGACTTCTGGAAGAGGATGAACACTCTATCCGTCTAACTATTGACGGAATGTTATTACACCAATCTATTATAAATCAGTTGGTTATATAATATACCTAATCTATTTTATTAATTACACCATTGTTTATTTGGTACATGTTCAGTTCACGCTGTAATATGCCGTTCTGGTCGAAGAAGAATTTACCGGCAATGCCTTCGAACACGTCACTATATTTGAAATAAATGACTTGGGGCTTGTCGGCGGTAATTAAAGATATTAAAGCCATTGCGTCGTAGGATAGGCTGGCAAGATTACTGGGTTTATAGCCGTAATAAATATCAAAGACTTTATTAAAATCATCTCGCGCTTTAATATCAATTGAGGCAAACCAGCTATCGTTTAATTTTTGATCGCTGTAGATTGATGGGTTTTCCCAGTCGCTTACACCGACAAAGCGGAAACGGTCAGTGTTCTCATTTTTGCTTGAAAGACGTGAAATAATTGGGGAGAGAAGATTTCCACTTTCAGGAATAAAAAGTACTTCACTTTTAGGTTTTAGATAATCTTCCGTTACCATCTCTGGTAAGCGGGCAAGATTACGAATATTTTGGGAGAGTTCTTCATTTGCTCCGCTATACCACTGGATGTTTTTAGGTAAAATATCGAGTTTGTCCAGTTCAAAATTGATGATATTTTTAATTTGCAGACCATAATCATTTTGCGGCAGAAGGGCAGAATAACGGTACACTCCCTTATCCAAAGCGTATTGGACAACACGTTTGATTTGTTGTTCGGGGGTAATACCAAAGATAACAACATTGCTATTAGCCAACGAACGATCATTAGAGAAGGAAATAATTTTTATGTTATGTTTTTTGGCAATGCTTTTGATGGCTTTGGTGCTGTGAGAAAATAAAGGGCCAAGCACAATGTCGGCTTTGTCGTTGATGGCCTCGTTGATGGCGTCCACCGCACCGCGCTCTGTGCCGACAGTGTCATAGGATTTGATATGAATATTGGGGTCTTTCAGGTCAAACAATGCTAATTGTGCCGCATCAAAAAGCTCATTGCCTATTTCTCCAGCTTCTCCACTCATTGGAAACAAAAGTGCGACGTTATATTGTCTCCCAGAAGGTTTTGCAAATAGCTTTGGATCTATCGCCTTTGGTGAGGTGGTAGCCATACTATCATTTAGCTTTGCAGGCTTAAATTTTACAACAAAATCTGTACCATCAGCTTTGATGTGGCGGGCATGTCTGCCCAACATGCTGGCAGGAATATCGTCTACCTTTGTTGCTGTAATGGCCGGCTTTTCTTGGCTTTTTGTGGATTCTTGTTTGATTTGTAGCGTGCGATAGGGTAGATCGTTTATTTCAGAAAACTCAACTTCAGCCTTGTCCTGTGATGAACATGCCGATAGACACATCAGAGAAGATAGGATAAGTATCTTGATATAACGCATTTTACAATCAAACCTTATTACAAAAATATGACCAATATTAGCGTACCAATGAGCAACTGTAAACTTAAAGCGGGATTATATATTGTCGCCACGCCTATAGGGAATTTAAAAGACATCACATTGAGGGCATTGGAGGTTCTGCAAAGTGCAGACATTGTGGTGTGTGAAGACACACGTGTTACCAATAAATTACTCTCGCATTATGGCATAAAGGCAAAGATGTTTGCCTATAATGACCATAATGCAGGCAAAGTGCGGCCAAAAATTCTTGAACAAATTGCTCAAGGGCAATCGGTGGCGCTGGTGAGCGATGCGGGGACACCGATGATTTCTGATCCTGGCTATAAACTGATTAACGACATCTATGAACGTGAATATTATGTGACAACCCTACCAGGAGCTTCGTCTGTCCTTGCGGCACTGACTTTGGCAGGTTTGCCGACCAATCGTTTTTTGTTTGAAGGTTTCTTGCCAACCAAAACTACCGCTAGGAAGGAGGTGTTGCAAAACATCAAACACATCAACACCACAATTGTTTTTTTAGAAAGAGCCTCACGGGTTGCCGAGGTTTTGGTTGATATTCTCAGTGTGTTAGGAAACAGAGAGGTTGCCATTGCCCGTGAGATAACCAAATCGTATGAAGAGGTGATAAAAAATACTGCTTCTGAGCTAATAGAATATCTAAAAACCAGAGATGAGCTTAAAGGAGAGGTGGTATTGGTGATAGGCCCTCCTGAACAAAAAGCCTTTAGTCAATCTGATATTGATCATATGTTACGCAATGCGATGCAGGACATGCGCATTAAGGAGGCAGCTGCGATGGTGGCAGAAAATGTTGATATTCCTAAAAAACAACTCTATGCCCGTGCGTTGGAATTAAAAAATGAGCAAGAAAACACATAAAGAATCGGCCTATCAGTTTGGCATTTGGGCAGAATATTGTGTGATCCTTATTCTGTGGATAAAAGGGTTCAGAATCATTGCCAGACGTTACAAAACCAAAGTGGGGGAGATAGATATTGTCGCGTCTAAGAAGAATATTGTGGCATTTATAGAGGTCAAAGCACGCAAAGATACACACGCAAAAGAAGTGGTATCAAAAACACAACAGGCAAGAATTTGCCGTGCTGCGATGTTATTTATTGCAAAGAAGAAGAAATTTGCTAACCTAAACAAACGCTTTGATTTGGTAATTGTGGTGCCGTGGTCATGGCCAAGATATATTCCCAACGCTTGGGAATATCTGGAATAAGGGGTGGGTATGAAACAGATAATAGTAGTAGTAATTTCTTTAATATTAACCGGTTGCTCGAGTTTAGCGGCAACAGGCATTACGTCCGTGGGGTATTCTTTAGTGCAAGAACGTTCGGTAGGCAATGCCATTGACGATGTAACCATCAGCACCAAGATCAATGCCCATTATCTGAAGGAAATGAACGGAAAATTGTTCAAGCATGTGGCCGTGGAAGTGTTGGAAGGACGTGTGTTATTAACCGGTAATGTACAATCGCCGGACGATCGAGTAGAGGCAGTACGTATTGCTTGGCAGGTTGAGGGTGTGAAAGAAGTGATCAACGAAATTCAGATTAATCAAAAAGAATCTCTCGAAAATTACATGAAGGACGCGTTGTTAACCACCCAAATCCGTGGCAAATTATTTTTAAATGGGGATGTAAAATCAATCAATTATAGTATTGATACCGTCAACAGGATTGTTTATGTGATGGGCATTGCCGCCAGCAGAGAAGAACTTGATGCGGTGAATCATACTGCCAGCACGGTTAAGGGTGTGAAGAAAGTAGTTTCCTATGCTCGGATTAAAAAATCCAAGTAAATAAAATCTTCCATTCTTGGAAAGCGGCTGCTATATATCCCTCAGAATTTATAACCACATTTAAAGGTAGAAAATATGGCCGATATTATTGCTATTACGGGGCGTGAAATTATTGACAGTCGTGGTAACCCAACGGTGGAAGTGGACGTAGAACTCAGTGATGGTTCGTTTGGTCGTGCTGCCGTTCCTTCTGGTGCTTCGACTGGCTCTATGGAGGCTTTGGAACTTCGTGATGGTGATAAGGAACGTTATAACGGAAAAGGCGTATTAAAGGCGGTGGAATCTGTCAATGGTGAGATCGCCGATGCGTTGCTTGGTATGGATGCTTCATGGCAAGCTATCATTGACGATGTTATGATTCAGCTTGATGGTACTGAAAACAAGGCACGTCTTGGGGCAAATGCACTGTTGGGAGTATCCCTTGCGGTGGCCAAAGCCGCGGCGCAAAGTTGTGGATTGCCCTTATATGCCTATCTTGGCGGGGTGCAGGCAACCACGCTTCCTGTGCCAATGATGAACATTATCAATGGTGGGGAACATGCAAATAACCCTATTGATATTCAAGAATTTATGATTATGCCAATATCGGCCAACTCCATGTCTGAGGCCATTCGTATGGGCGCGGAAGTGTTCCATAAGCTTAAAGCCAATCTTGCTAAAGATGGTTTTTCCACGGCGGTGGGCGACGAAGGTGGTTTTGCGCCGGATATTGCCTCCACCCGTGACGCACTAGATTACGTATTAAAAGCCATAAAGGACGCAGGCTACAAGGCAGGAAAAGACATTGCTATTGCGTTGGATGCGGCAGCATCTGAATTTTATAAAAAAGGCAAATACGAATTAAAAGGTGAGGGGCTAAGTCTTTCCTCCGATCAAATAATAGAATATTGGGAAAAGCTGGTAGCGGATTATCCGATTGTGTCTATTGAGGATGCTATGGATGAGCGTGATAATGAGGGTTGGAAAAAGCTCACCGACAAGCTAGGCAAAAAAATTCAGTTGGTTGGGGATGATTTATTTGTGACCAACCCCAAAATTATTAAAGAAGGCATTGAGGCTGGACGCGCCAATGCGGTGTTGATTAAAGTCAATCAAATCGGTACGCTGAGCGAAACCTTAGAGGCGGTCAATTTGGCGGCCAAAGCGGGCTATAATAATATCCTTTCCCATCGTTCAGGAGAAACAGAAGACACTACCATTGCTCACATTGCGGTGGCAACCAATTGTGGCCAGATCAAGACCGGATCGCTTTCACGTTCTGACCGTATGGCCAAATACAACGAATTGTTGCGGATTGAAGAAAATCTTAGTACCGCAGGTGTCTATGCCGGTGAAGGCTGCTTTTAGTAAAGACTAGTTGAAACAAAGGCTAAAATCGGGTATGATGGCGGAGTGATGATGCTAAGTTCTGTGATTTTGAGAAGACGTTTATTAAGCAAGCTATCCAAGGCGTTGGTTCTTGTGGCGGCGATCTTCTATTTTTCCTATCACATGATCAGTGGTGAGAAAGGAGTGTTGGCGATGATGCAGCTTCAGCAGAGGGTGAACACCGCGCACATTGACCTGAACAATGTTGAGATGGAAAAAATCAAAATGCGCAACCGTGTTAAAAGCATGTATTCAAATTCTTTGGACAAAGACCTTGTTGATGAACAGGCACGCCGCTTGTTGGGATATGCCGGCAAGGACGAAATTGTTTTACTCGATTATTAAAATCATCGTTTGACCTGATAATTGTTTAAGTGTATTTACCTGCCTTGGCTTTTATAAGCTTTCCGCTCGTAGCTCAGCTGGATAGAGCAACGGACTTCTAATCCGTAGGTCGCAGGTTCGAATCCTGCCGAGCGGGCCATATTAAAGAACCAGTCTTCAGGCTGGTTCTTTAATATGTTCATTTCGGGATGAGAACCGTTAGCGTTCGACAAATGACGCAAGGCAAATGCAAGGCAATTGCCGAGTAATTTGGACGCGTAGGCACCCGTAGGGGCAAAATCGCCTGAAAGCGATTTTGATCAATCCTGCCGAGCGAATGCTTAACCCACATCTTTCTGTGCTGCGCGCATGGCCTTTTTTCGATCATTAGGGTCGAGTAACCTCTTACGCAAACGCAGAGTTTTTGGTGTGACTTCCACCAGTTCGTCGTCGGCAATGTACGAAATCATCTCCTCAAGGGAAAATATTTTTGGCGGGGTGAGGCGGATTGCATCATCTGATCCTGAAGCTCGTACATTGGTTAACTGCTTACCTTTTAAGATATTAACTTCCAGATCGTTATTGCGGCTGTTTTCGCCAATTATCATCCCTTCATAGACTTTGTCTTGAGGTTTAACAAACATAATTCCGCGCTCTTGTAAGTTAAAAATAGCATAACCTACAGCTTCACCCTGACCTGTAGAAATCAGTGTGCCGTTTCTACGGCCTGCAATTTCACCTTTATAGGGTTCATGGCTGTGATACAGGCGGTTCATTACACCCGTACCTTTGGTGTCGGTTAGGAACTCGCCCTGATAACCAATCAGGCCACGAGAGGGGGCGTAGAAAACAATACGGGTTTTTCCGCCGCCAGAAGGTCGCATGTCTACCATTTTACCCTTACGCATGCTAATTTTTTCAACCACCACACCGCTATGTTCATCGTCTACGTCTACCACAACTTCTTCAATCGGTTCAAGCTTCTGGCCGTTTTCTTCTTTTAGAAGCACTCTGGGGCGGGATACGGACAGTTCAAACCCTTCACGACGCATGGTTTCAATCAATACGCCAAGCTGTAATTCACCTCGACCACCAACTTCAAACGCATCCTTGTTCTCCGCCTCATTAACCGTGATAGCGACGTTGGTTTCTGATTCGGCAAATAACCGCTCTCGGATCATCCGTGAGGTAACTTTTGAACCTTCTTGGCCTGCAAAGGGGGAGTCGTTTACCCCAATAGTAATGGCCATGGTAGGCGGATCAATAGGGGTGGATTCAAGTGCTTTAGTAATTTCTGTATCGCCAATCGTATCGGCGACTGAGGCTTTAACCATACCGGCAATGGAAATAATGTCTCCGGCTACGGCTTTGTCTACCGGAACGCGTTCTACGCCAGCAAAAGTTTGAAGCTTGGTTAGGCGGGCATTTTCTACTACTTCTCCAGCCAGATTGATGGCCTTAACCGGCATATTTACCACCGCTGTGCCACTGGTGATACGTCCGGTTAATATCCGACCAAGATAGGGATCAGCTTCCAGAAGGGTTATTAGCATAGAAAAAGGCGCATCCACGTCAACGACAGGCTTATGCACATGTTCAACAATCAGCTCCAGCAAAGGTTCAAGATTTTCACGCGGATCGTCAAGTTCTTTCGCACACCAGCCATCACGACCAGAAGCATAAAGAATAGGGAAGTCCAGCTGTTCTTCATTGGCATCTAAAGCGGCAAACAAGTCAAACACCTCATCAATGACTTCGTCAGGGCGACCATCAGGGCGATCTACCTTATTGATCACCACTATAGGGCGTAAGCCTTGTGCTAAGGCTTTAGACAACACAAATTTGGTCTGAGGCATTGGGCCTTCAGCCGCATCCGTTAGCAAAATCACCCCGTCTGCCATGGAAAGAACACGTTCCACTTCACCACCAAAATCAGCGTGGCCAGGCGTGTCGATGATGTTAATCCGGATATCATGCCATTTAATGGACGTGCATTTGGCTAGGATGGTAATCCCACGCTCTTTTTCCAGATCATTACTATCCATCACCCGCTCATCAACCGACTGATTCTCACGAAAAGTCCCACTTTGTTGCAAGAGTGAGTCAATAAGAGTGGTCTTGCCATGGTCCACGTGGGCAATGATGGCAATATTGCGTATTTCTTTCATTTAGAATAATGTCCTGTTTTAATATTTCAGCGGCTTATATCAGTTCTTCAACGATAAGCAACAGATATTGTTGTAAAACACCTGAAATCACCTAATTTCTTATAAAAAAGGCGGTATTAGAGAACAATACCGCCTATGATTTTTAGTAGGGAAATGTAAATTTAATGCTTTAAGAAGCTGCCCATTTCTTCATAACCCCAGGGGCCGTCTTCTTTTTCAAAACAACGCGTCATGCCTTCGCTTTCCGCATCTTCATAACTCATTACGCGTTCAATTTTACGTTCGTCTATACGTGCCGTATGCCATGCAATGGGTAGTTTATGATATTCATCACCAAATTTACCACTGCGAATTTGTTTGACCAACAGGGTGCCAGCCCCGCCTTCAATGGATTTGCTACCAATGCGCTCACCCCCACGAACCAAAGGATAACCATTGTCGGTTAAAATTCCGCGGATATGTGTTCGATCATCGCTTAGCGCGTCATGTGCTTCCTTAAGATTGCGCGCTAAGATAATTTTTATTTCCGGAAAAACACGGCCCATTGCCTGAATTTGCCATTCAGCACATTTTGCGGTGTCTTCCACCACTAAAATCGCGTCTTCTTGTTTCATAATGACCCCCATCATCAAAACTTCTCTAAGGGAAATTATACCATACAAATCGTTAACAAAAGGTTAACCAGAATAGCGATTTTTTAGTTGTGGAGAGATAAAATATTGTCTATGTTCGGCGCGTCTTTCTTTGGGGCGGTTAGCTCAGCTGGTTAGAGCGCTACGTTGACATCGTAGAGGTCGGAGGTTCGAGTCCTCTACCGCCCACCATCTAGAAATAAAAAACCCTATGGCTTTATAATATTAATTTAAGGAAGTATAAGTGAAGCTCATTGAGGGCAATGGGATAAGCATAGGATTTGTTCTCAGATGTGGTGGTAAGGCACTGAAGGTGTATTTAAATAAAAGTGGCTTTATCAACGTATTTTTCTTTGATACGTTCAATGACTTCTTCCGGTGGTTTGACGCCGGGGCCAAAATCAAGTACATCACCATATTCAAAGAAATTTACAATCTGTCCGGCCTGCACGTCTCTCTGCATTTTTTCAATCGAAGCCTTGTCTACCTTGAGGTAAACGTAAAAATCCTCACCGAAAGGGGTCTTCCCATTGGCAAGGACTATTGCATCGTGTTTCTCCAGCAATAATTTCTGTGTGTTGCTCAGCTTAGATCGGCTGATATTTGGCGTTCTAGATACGCTAGACATGTATACCACTTGCGGTTAATTTCTTATCACCTACCGTGATAATTCTACATCTCTGTCTTTGGCTACAAAGCCAATAAGCTCTGTATTTATAACAGTAGAACCACCAGATAGATATTGTAATAGATCGCTTTGTTCGGTTGTTAAACCTTCAGGATTTCTTAAATCTACCACAATCTTCTCCTCATATTAGTACTATACTTTACAAAAAAGTTCAACTATCAAGTTGTCTCCTTTGCGCTTATATCTTCAGTATACATGCAAATGGTTAACATATTATTAACGAACTATGAAATAATTAAGGATTTTTATAAACCTTGTCAATAAATCTTTAACGTTTTTTGTTAGTGTTATGTTATATAAGAATAAATTTATTTATTTATTTTTCTAAGAAAAAATATTATTTTTTATCGATGCGTTTTTTAATAATATCATTGGTTTTATTCTTGTTTTCTTCTTCGTCTTATGCGGGTGCTGAGTTTACCTGTAGGCTTGAAGGAGAGGTGGTAAATATGGGGGCAAGAGACCTTACTTTACAGGCTCCAGACGGGCAGGGAGGTCAGCGTGATATGAGTATTCGTTTTACGGAAGTTTCGGTGCGTCTTGATAAAATTCATGCAATTGAGGGGGATAGCTCTAAGTGCCAAATAAATTCTGAAAATGAAGTCAGAAAATATGGATTATGCGAGGATATTAATATATACAAAGGGGACTACATACACAGTAACAGTCAGGCATGGAATTATTACGGTCGTTGCCTGTCCGAGGTGGATGTTGTGAAGCGGGAGCATAAAGAGTAGCTATATTTGGCGATGCAGGAAAATGGGAGTGTGACGGCGTAATGTCCGAAAGAAAAAAAGAATATCAGGTGTTGGCACGCAAATATCGCCCCTATGAGCTGGAAGGGCTTATTGGGCAGAATGTGCTGGTGCAAACCTTAACCAACGCCATTGAAAATGATCGTATTCCGCATGCGTTTATTATGACGGGAATTCGTGGGGTAGGAAAAACCAGTACCGCACGCATCATTGCCCGCTCTCTGGTATGTGTGGGCAAAGACGGCAAAAACACCAAGCCAACAACAAAGCCTTGTGGTGTGTGTAACCAGTGTATGGCCATTGCTAACGATAGCCATGTTGATATTTTGGAGATGGATGCAGCCAGCCGTACGGGGGTCAATGATATCAGGGAAATTATCGAGAATGTACATTACGCGCCGGTGATGGCGCGGTATAAAATCTACATCATTGATGAAGTGCATATGTTGTCTAAAAGTGCGTTTAATGCACTGTTAAAGACTTTGGAAGAGCCACCGGAGCACACAAAATTTATCTTTGCGACAACGGAAATTCGTAAAATTCCGGTGACTGTTCTTTCCCGTTGTATGCGCTTTGATTTGGCTAGAGTTCCTGTTGAGCTGCTAAATGAGCATCTGTCGGCCATTGCCAAGAAAGAAAAAGTAAAAATAAAAGACGATGCGCTGACGTTGATTTCCAATTCGGCGGAAGGATCTGTACGTGATGCGTTATCCTTATTGGATCAGGCTATCGGGATCTCCAACAAGGGAGATGCTATTGATGTGGGGCTTGTTTCCTCAATGTTGGGGGTAGCAGACAGCGCTGCCATGTATGACTTGTTTTCTGATATCGTGGAAGGAAAACCAAAAGAGGCGATTGAACAGATTCGTGCAATGTATATGGCAGGAGCAGATCCGGTAACGATATTACAGGATTTGCTTGAGATGTCTCATTTTATCACGCAGTTAAAGGTGATTCCGGAAATGGCTTCCGCACCTCATCTGGCAGAAACGGATGTAAAGCGGGGTAAGGATATGGCTGCTAAACTGTCTATTCCATACTTATCGCGCATGTGGCAAATGTTGTTGAAAGGGGTTCAAGAGGCGCAATATGCTCCCAACAGTCTGGTAGCTGCAGAGATGATTCTTGTGCGTCTAACTTATGTAAGTGATGCGCCTACACCAGGGGATTTAATCAAGAAAATACAGTCTGAAGGGGTTGCTTCTACGGCTTCCTCTCCTACACAAAACACAGCATCATCTGCAGACAATACTGTGCAGGCTTCAGCTGATGGATTTATTAGAAATCCTATTAATTTCAGTGAGATGGTTGAATTATTTAAAGTAAAGGGTGAGAAATTAAAATGCAGTTATTTACGCAATATCAGTGTTATAGATTTTGATGCAGCCCACCATAAGGTTGAATTTTCTTCGGCGGAAGGGGTGCCAACAAATTTTGCTGGAGAAGTAGGGGAGATGCTTACCCGTTGGACGGGGGAGCGCTGGGTGTTTGTGGTGTCCAATGCACAAGGGCAAAAAAGCCTACGGCAGCAAGAGGAAGAAGAATTGGCCTCTCGGAAGAAAATTTCTCGTAATGATCCAACAATCTTGGCAATTCTGGAAAGTTTCCCCGGGGCAAAAATTATTGAGATGACAGAAGTTAAGAAGCCGGATATGAAAGGTGAAGCTGAAATTATTGATCTAAAAATTGGAGCAAAAGAATGAACATTGGCAAAATGATGAAACAAGCCCAGCAGATGCAGAAGAAAATGGAAGAAGCACAGGCGAAACTTGGAGAAATAGAGGTAATGGGTTCTTCTGGTGGCGGTATGGTGTCGGTGACGTTAAACTGCAAACATGAAGCTAAGAAGGTAAGTCTTGATCCTAAAATTATCGACAGTGATGATCCGGAAATGTTAGAAGATTTGATTGTGGCGGCGATTAATGATGCCGTCCGTAAGGTGGAAAGCACTTCGGCGGATGAGATGTCGAAGGTGACTTCGGGCATTCAGCTTCCTCCAGGGATGAATCTGCCGTTTTAATGAAATATGTCCCATTCAGAACTTGAAACATTAATCCATTTGATGGCAAAATTACCCGGCCTCGGGCCGCGTTCGGCACGCAGGGTGGTATTACATCTGCTTAAGCAGAAAGATGCGTTGATGCGTCCATTGGCACAGTCGTTGTTACAGACAGCCGACAATGTAGTTAATTGCGAGATTTGTGGCAATTTAGATGTAGCCTCGCCTTGTCATATCTGTACTGAGAATAAAAGAGACACGAAAACCTTGTGTGTGGTTGAGAATGTGGCCGATTTGTGGGCGATGGAGCGGGGGTCAATTTACCGTGGGCTGTACCATGTTCTTGGTGGAGTGCTTTCAGCCATGGATGGCGTGAGCCCAAAAGACTTGAACATCGATAAACTCGCCAACAGAGTGGCCAATGATGACATATCAGAGGTGATTATTGCGACCAATGCCACGGTAGACGGACAGACTACGGCGCACTATATTACAGAACGTCTTGCTGAATATGGGGTGGAGATCACCCGTCTTGCTCACGGCATCCCTATTGGGGGTGAATTAGACTATCTTGATGAGGGTACATTAAGCGCGGCTTTAAAATCACGCAAATAAGGTTTCTTTGCTTATTTAGGGCAAAAAGCCCTTGCCATTGCAGAATAAATACCTATACTGCGCGCCATCTTTACTAGACGCACCCGTAGCTCAACTGGATAGAGTACTTGACTACGAATCAAGCGGTTAGAGGTTCGAATCCTCTCGGGTGCGCCATGCTTTTGTTAAGGTTATTGGTATGAAAACAATTTCTGTTCTATTTATTACACTCCTTATGATGCTGCCATTAAGTACGTTTGCTACAGAAGAACAGCGTACCTCCAATGAAGAAAAAGAGTGGACAGCAGATTTTCTTAAGAAACATATTTCCTGTATATTGTCGGATCAAGGCGATAGCGTGTCCATAAAATCAGATGGTAATGTTGTAAAAGATAATAACAGTGATGATTATGGCGCACAGACCTTTTCGGTGTCCGTTGGAGATCGTTTTTACCGTTCTACAGAAGATCACAGTACAACCGCTTATACTCTGAAAACAATATCAGACAAGGTGATTGAAGTTGAATATGAATCTAGATTTAATCATCGTTCTTTCGGCGATGACTTAATTACCATAGATACAGGTCTTGTTGTTTTGGAATGTCATTAGACCTGTAAAACCCTAGCGTTGTACGATCAGGAAGCTGGTTAGGTTTTTTTCTAGATCCTGTAAGTTTTCAGCCATAATGTTTAGCCCATGAATTTCTGCCAGACTGCGGCTGCCAATAACGGCAGTACTTTTAGGCAGTTGGCTATTGGCTAGCTCTTCAGCTACTTTTTCCGGGTTTATTAATTCACCCTCACCAATTCTTTGTTCCAAATGAGGGTATTGACGTTGCAGGTGGTTTTTGCATTGAACAAAAATCTGTGGATGCGTCATCACAGTGGTGACATCTTCGGCATTGGCCTCCGGATGGCACATCATTACGTGACACACTTCAATACTATGCTCGTGAAGTACTTCAAAGCGATAGCGTGCTGCGGCCTTAATGCTATCTTTCATGCCACCTGCAGAATTGTGAACGGCAAATTGGCCAAGGTCAATGTCGCCATGATAGAGGGCATTTAGCACATTTTCTGCGGTATGTAGATACATCAACTCAAAATTCTCACTATTGGTTTCTTGGGCATATTTGCGAATAGCCTCTTCATTGAAACTGCCTTTGCCACCCTGAATACCAATAACCATCCTGTCCTCTTTGATCCTTTCGGGTAGTAATTTGTTAAATATTTTGTGCAGAGATTCACCTAGCGCAACTCGCATATCTTTAGTGTAGGGATTGTAGCTTTGCAAATCTGAGAAAAGCTGCCAGGAATCATTGGTCAATGCGTCGGTAATCTCGTGGAGTTTTTCTACCCATAACGTATCAATTTCAGTGGGTTGGAATTTAAAATCTTCTAATACACGCGCAAGAAAGAAAGCCAGACCTTGGCTGCGTGCGGCCATCAAATCATGTTCTTCAGAGGTTAACTCACTTACATGCAGCTTTTTAGAGATAAAATAGTCTTTCCAAAAATCATACAGAGTATCCGGACAACGGTGATGATCCATCATAATACGCAACCCTTCCACGCCATGCTCTTTGACACTGTCAGGCCCAAACATTGGGTGGGTAAGCAATAAGTCACAATTCTCAGGCAAATATTCGTCGTAAATTTGTTTTGGAGTTACCTTCACCGATTGCACATCCATCACCAGTGTTTTTTCATTTTTAGCCTTGAGTATGGGTAAGTGGGAAAGGAATATCTCTTTAAAAGCAGAGATTGGTACGGCATAGATGATGGTGTCGGCGCTGTTGATCCCTTCTTCCAGACCAACCCATTTGACGCCTAAAGAGGCAGCTTGTGAAGAAAAATCTTCTGGGTCATAGGCCATAACCTCATGGTTATCCCCAAGAAAATTGCCAAAAACCTGACCAAATCTACCAAAGCCAACAATAAAAATCTTTTTCATGTATTACCTTTTTCTAACAGATTTATTTATAAAGGAATTGGAGAGAGATTAAAATATTTTCTTTTAGGAATGTAGAAGAAGAGGGGAGACAACAAAAGAAAGGCCAGCAAAGTGCTGACCTTTCTTGTAGATAAAATATGTGCTATGGCTCTATAGGCCAATTCCCCCACTTTGTTCTGCAGCTTCTTTTCTTTGTGCAAGTACTGTTGCGGCACGAGAATGAGATTCAAACGTATATTCTTCACCATTAACAGTAATCTGCGCTTCAGAAGAGTTTCCACCCAAGTTAGAGATACTTCCAGCACCCTTTACGTTTACAACAGAACCAGCCTCTAAGTCACGTAAGGCTAATACACCTTCTCTCATGGCAATAGAGATATTTGCTCCGTTACTAGCACCGTCTATTTCAACTCTGCCATCAGCAGTAAGATCTATTTTAGCACCCGCACCAATATTTTCTAACTTAGCATTGCCAGATGTTTTTGCGTCCACAGAAACATGCTTGTCTTCTCCATGACCAATGTGGTAGGCCAATATCTTTTCTGGTGCAACAAGGAATAATTCACCACTATCAATTTTACCAGCATGGATATTTCGGGAAGAAGTTGCAGTGACACTCCCACCAGTATGTTGAATTTCAATATGTTCACCTGTACAAAGAACCGGATCGGTACTCCCTTTTCCATCGAAGGTAACATCTTTATCCGGTGAGTGCTGTACTGCATTACCAGTTTCTGCCATAATAACGGTATAACCGTTTGTAGGATAACCCTCCGCAGCCCTAATAGCCTCAAGAATCTTTACAATTTCTTGTCCTTCATTACTCATATCATGTTCTCCTTTTAGACTGAATGGCGACATCCTATCACGGATTAATTAACAAAACGTTAAAGGAATTAAATTTTATTTTAATAATTATCGGCTTGGCTCTTGCCCTTGATCAGAGCCTTGTTCTTGTGCCTCTTGGGTGTACCTACCATAGATTGGCTTTTCACTGCTTACAGTCAGCGCTTTTGGATGCACTTCTCCCAAATCATTTACCTGCCCAGCATTAACAATTGTGACGTTTGCGCCTTCTTCCACGTGACCTATGGAAACTTCACCGCCCATACTTCGAATGGTTATGTTTGCACCAGCAGGCACATGTTCTATTTTAGCATTTCTGCCGACAAGTACTTCCATATCAACATTGTTGCCAACACTGTATACTTCAAGATTACCCATTGTTTCTGCTTTTATACTGACCCTTTCTTCACTTTGTTCTGCAGGGTTGTGCGGACTATTGCCAATATACATAGCAACAATATCTTCATTGGCAAGAATTTTCAGATCACTTCCGCCATGGAGATAAGCCAGATGAACCCTTTTAGGAGCGTCTATCACTAATTTTCCTTGAAAACCTTCAATTCCAACCACAGGCTCGTTACTACGCATAATGATTGTATCATCCTCAGCTTTTATTTGTAGGCCATCTCTTGGAACACCTTCAAAGTAGGATTTTACCTCTTCTTTTAATTCACTGTCTCTTATTGGCTGACTGCTCATAATTATCTCCTTATCTGTAAGATAGGGGAATAGTAGCACATCTTTGTTAAGAAATAGTTAAGAGGGGTGTTAATAATAATCATAATAATCAGGATAGAATTCTTTCCCCGGATCGTAGTTGTTTCTTTGTTCTTCAGTAAGAGAATCAGAATAATAATCCCGCATTTGGTCTGCATCCCCTTCAAAAGTGTTCAGGGGCTTATAGATGGTGTCATTCTCATAATAATAAATGACCTCCCCCTCATTGTTTTCTATGGGAGCATATTCTTTGACAGCGGGGTCATAGCCTTTGATGTTAGCATAAGCATCGTCATTATCAACATACCCATCTTCCGTATACACATCTTCATCATAGACAGAAAGGAGGTCGTCATAGGGTGAGTAACTATCTTCTTTTGGGCGGGCATAAAATTTTCCACCTTCATAATAATAGCCTGTGTCGTTATCATGAATTTTTCCTTCCTCTGGATTGGCATATTCTTCGGTTTCATACACTTCAAGATCATCATAATAATAATAATCCTCCGAAGGAGAGGGAGTGTTTACCGGTTCTCTTTTTTCCGGCAGTTGCTGTGGTTTGAATTTTTGTGTTGGATTTTGGGCTTTATACTTCCCTCTGTTATAATAAGTGTCATTATCTAAAGGTTGAGTGTCTTGATAGTAAATATCGTCATAAACCGATAGCAGTTCATCGCTATCATATTGCTGTGCCTGAGCATTATGAACAGACAAAAAAACAATAAGGCATATTATCAATGCCTTATATGTTCTTGATCCAAACGATATGTAATTCTTTTTATAGTAATAAGACATAATAAAATATAACTGTGACCCCCGCACTATATATCATAGGTAGATATATAACAGAAAAAAGATTATGTTCCCATCATTTTATACATAAAAATGTTGAGTTGTACGTAGTTGTAGGGCATAAATATTTCTAAATATAGATATATTCCTAAAAGGCAAAATTTAAATTCATGTCGGACGATTTATTCGCAAATATTGAGACAATCAAATCTGATACCGCAAAAGATAATGATAACTACACGGCTGATTCTATCGAGGTTCTTGAAGGGTTAGAGCCGGTGCGTCGTCGTCCGGGTATGTACATTGGTGGGACGGATGAATCTGCCATGCACCATTTGGTCAATGAAGTGTTTGATAATTCTATGGACGAAGCAGTGGCGGGGTTTGCCACGCGCATAGAATTAGATCTGTCTGCTGATGGGGTGGTCACTATCCATGATAATGGTAGAGGTATCCCAATTGACCCGCATCCCAAATACCCCAATAAATCTGCATTAGAAGTGATTCTAACTACATTGCATTCTGGCGGTAAATTTAGTGGCAAGGTCTATGAAACATCCGGTGGATTGCATGGGGTGGGGATCTCTGTGGTTAATGCGCTCTCAGAACACACTGTCATTGAGGTGGTAAAACATAAAAAACTTTGGAAGCAGGAATTTGCAAAGGGTGTCGCCATTACACCATTGCAAGATTTAGGTGCGATGACCAACCGCAAAGGAACCACAATCTCTTTTAAGCCAGACAGAGAAATATTTGGTGAGAAATGCCGTTTCAGGCCGGGCAAACTTTATAATTTTGCTAAGTCAAAAGCCTATTTGTTTAAAGGCGTAGAGGTGCGCTGGTCGTGCGACATCGCTTTGCTCGATGGAAGAACCGATGTTCCAGAGAAAGAAACCATCCATTTTCCTAACGGGATTGAAGATTTTTTGTCTGTATCGTTGGAGAAAAAACCCACCATCACGCAAAAAGCTTTTGTCGGAGAAGCAAATCTGGCAGAGAATATGGGGCGGGTTGAATGGGCAATTTCATGGACAAATGCCATGGATGGTTTTGCGCACTCCTATTGTAATACGGTACCTACACCACAGGGTGGAACGCATGAGGCAGGTTTCCGTTCAGCATTGCTAAAAGGTCTGAAAGACTATGGTGAGGCCGCAGGCGTCAAGAAAGTTTCACAGGTTACCGGAGACGACCTTATGGGACAAGCCTGTCAGATTTTATCACTTTTTTATAAAGACCCAGAATTTCAAGGGCAAACAAAAGACAGATTAAACAGTGTCAAAGCCAGTAGGCTGGTTGAAAATGCCGTGCGAGATCATTTTGATAACTGGCTTGGCGGCAATCCTGATGAAGCCAATGCGTTGGTTGAGTTTGTGGTGGCGCGTAGTCAGGAACGTATCAATAAGCGAGTGCAAAAAGAGGTCAGCCGTAAGAATATTATCCAGAAGCTTCGTTTGCCTGGGAAATTAACTGATTGTACGCAGCAAGATGCTGAGGGCACAGAGATTTATTTGGTGGAGGGTGATTCGGCGGGTGGTTCGGCAAAACAGGCGCGTGATAGGAAGACTCAGGCGGTTTTGCCTCTGCGTGGTAAAATTCTTAACGTTGCCAGCGCCACAAACGATAAAATTCATGCCAATCAGGAAATTAAGGACATGCAGCTGGCTTTTGGTTGTGGTACGGGAAGTAATTATCGTGAAGAGGATTTGCGTTACGATAGGGTGATTATTATGACGGATGCGGACGTTGATGGTGCGCATATTGCGGCATTGCTTATGACATATTTTTATCAAGAGATGCCTGCTTTGGTTCGCAACGGCCATTTGTATCTTGCACAGCCGCCATTGTTCCGTATCAAACAAGGTGCAAACAGCTATTATGCCATGAATGAAACTGAACGGGATAATATTGTCGCTGGATTACCAAAAAATAAAGGTTCTATTGATGTGGGGCGCTTTAAAGGTTTGGGTGAGATGACACCGGCGCAGTTGAAAGAAACAACCATGAATCCAACAACCCGTACATTACTGCGAGTAGAAATAGTTAGCGGAGAAGAGTTTGCCGATGAGCGTGTGGAACATTTGATGGGAAAAAATCCAGAACATCGCTTCAACTTTATCAAAGAACAGTCTGAATTACGTAAAGAAGAATTGGCCAACGCATTGGACGTTTAGCTGTTTAAGAACATAAAAAAAACCACGGTGCAATCAAACACCGTGGTTTTTTATTTTTCTCTTTTAAAGAAAGTTATTTCTTCTTTGCAGCAGCTTTCTTTTCAGTAGTGGCTTTAGTTGCAGGCTTTTTTGCTGAGGTTTTAGCTTTGGTCGCAGTTTTAGCTGCCGGTTTTTTAGCTGCAGGCTTTGCTGCTGCTTTGGCAGTGTCTTTCTTTGCAACTGTTTTCTTTGCAGAACCCGCAATGGATTTAATTGCCGCATTAAGGCGTTTTACTTTACGAGACGCTGTTTCTTTTTTGATTACACCAGCTTTGGCCGCGCGGAATAACTTACTTTGCGCGTTTTCTAAAGCTTCATTTGCCGCTGTCGCGTCATTTTCTTCAATAGCGCTGATTACTTTTTTAACGCTATTTTTCATTTGAGTACGACGAAAAATGTTGTCCTCTGTACGTTTTGCAATTTGGCGTATGCTCTTTTTTGTAGCTGAATGATGTGCCATAAATATCTCTATCTTAAATAATATTTTTAAATTGGGTGGGTACTAATATATTCCCTGTGCTTTATAGTCAAGTGTTTTTCACCTAATCAGAGGAAAATTCTACCGCGCCAATGGCCGCAAGATTTAATATGTCGGAAACCGAAGAATTCATTGGAACAATTTGCGCTGGTTTTTCCAGTCCGAGCAAGATCGGGCCAATAATAGTACCGCCGCCAAGTTCTTGAATCAGTTTGGCTGAGATGTTTGATGCGTTCAGGCTTGGCATAATCAAAATATTGGCAGGCTCGGTGAGGCGGCAGAACGGATAAAGCTTCATTAAATCCTTATTCAGAGCCACGTCTGGGGTCATTTCCCCATCGTATTCAAAATCAACCTTCATGCCATCGAGAATTTCTACCGCATCACGGATGCTTTCCGTATTTTTATGAGGTGGATTACCAAAATTAGAAAAGGCCAACATGGCAAGGTGAGGAACATGTCCCATTTTACGGGCAAAATGAGCTGCCTGAATAGCAATTTTTGCCAATTCTTCAGGGCTGGGTGCAGGATTGGTGGAGGTGTCGGCTATAAATACAGTCTTTTTATTACGGGCAATAACCATAGACACACCGCAGATTCGTTGTTCGTTCTTAGTGCCAATAATGCTCATAATGCTACGCAAGGATTTGTTATAACTACGGGTCATGCCGGTAATTAACGCATCAGCATCCCCACAGGCAAGCATGCAAGCAGCAAAACTATTACGATCATTTTTTACCAAACGCACACAATCACGGTGTAAATAGCCTTTGCGTTGCAATCTGTTATACATAAAGTCAATATATTTACCGTTTTTATCTGTCTTCGCGGCATTGACAATTTCAATACCTTTCATGTCAGAAATGGCAAGCTTGTCCAAATGTTTTTGAACATGATCTTCCCGCCCAACAAGGACAGCACTTCCATAACCGCTATCACGCCATTGTATGGCTGCACGAACCACATTTTCTTCTTCGCCCTCAGAAAAGACCATCTTTTTAGGATGTGCACGCAATTGTTTGTAAATCATACTCAGCTTGTTGGCTGTTGGATTCAAACGCGCAGCAAGATCTTGTTTGTAGGCCTCAATGTCTTTAATAGGCAGTTTGGCCACACCAGACTCTTCTGCTGCTTTGGCCACCGCCGCAGGAATTGCCTGAATTAAGCGGGGATCAAACGGTGAAGGAATAATATATTCAGGGCCAAATTCTAAGGCTTTATTACCATAGGCAACGGCCACTTCTTCCGGCACAGATTCACGAGCCAGCTCCGCTAAAGCATGCGCAGCCGCAATCTTCATTTCTTCATTAATGGAGGTGGCGTGACAATCCAATGCACCACGGAAAATATAAGGGAAGCCAAGTACATTGTTTACCTGATTGGGATAATCAGAACGTCCCGTTGCCACAATAGCATCGTCCCGTACTTCTTTTACCTCTTCTGGCGTAATTTCCGGATCAGGGTTGGCCATGGCAAAGATAATTGGGTTTGGAGCCATGGTAGCCACCATCTCTTTCGAAACCGCGCCACGGCCTGCCAACCCATAAAATACGTCGGCATTTTTCATTGCATCTTCTAAAGTGCGGCAGTCAGTTTCGCAGGCATATTGGTCTTTCCATTGGTTCATGCCTTCCGTCCGGCCTTTGTAGATCACGCCATTACGGTCAACCAGCATGGCATTGGTGATGCCCATGGATTTAGCCAGAGCCAAACATGCAATTCCGGCTGAACCCGCACCCAATACTACCATTTTCATGTCTTCAAGTTTTTTACCAGACAGATGTGCGGCATTGATCAGCCCTGCGGCGGTTACAATTGCTGTGCCGTGTTGGTCGTCATGGAAAACCGGAATATCCATCACTTCTTTGAGTTTGTCTTCAATGATAAAACAATCCGGCGCTTTGATGTCCTCAAGATTGATTCCGCCCCAGCTTGGGCCAAGATATTTGACCGCGTTGATAAATTCGTCCGTATCTTCTGTATCCACTTCAATATCAATGGCATCAATGTCTGCAAAGCGCTTAAACAAAACCGCTTTACCTTCCATTACGGGCTTGGAGGCCAAAGCGCCCAAATTACCAAGACCAAGTACGGCTGTTCCATTAGAAATTACTGCTACAAAATTACCCTTCGCCGTATATTCGTAGGCGGTTTCCGGATCTCTTTCAATTTCCAGACATGGGGCGGCTACACCAGGAGAATAGGCCAGTGCTAAGTCACGTTGGGTCAGAAGAGGTTTGGTCGCGCTAATAGAGACTTTACCTTTTCGCCCTTCTCTGTGAAATTCGAGTGCTTCCTGATTTTTATACGTATTTTCAGTCATATATATAATCTATAAAAAGTTGCGATGTTAAGTAGGGTTAAATTGCTGCAATGCAATAATTTTTTCAATTTTAAAGTGCTGTGCAATGTAACATCAAACTTCAGATGAGTCAAAAAGTTTTAGAGTTATCGAAATTAAAAAGTATTTTGCAATAGTAGGTTTATTGATAACTATCAATTGCGCCTTGTAGAATATAGGCGGCGGCCATCTTGTCGACCAATTCAGAGCGACGTTTGCGTGAAACATCGGCTTCTAATAATGTGTCGGTAACGGCTACGGTGGAAAAACGTTCGTCCCAGAACGTAATAGGGATTTCGTATGTTTTAAGAACATTGCGGGCAAACTGGCGAACCGACTGGCATTTTGCACCTTCTGTGCCGTCTGTATTCAGTGGCAACCCAATGACCAAACCGCCAGCTTCTTGTTCTTCAATAATAGCTATCAACTGTTCCAAATCGTTGGTAAATTTTGTGCGTTTGATGGTGTGTAACGGGGAGGCAATTTTTTGGCGGGCATCGCACACGGCAACCCCCAATGTTTTTGTGCCAACATCAAGCCCCAAAAGGCGTTTCTCGCCTATATGGCTAATAAATTCCTGATAAGAATGAATAATCATTATGGAGAAACTATAACTCGGTTACGGCCTTCATTTTTGGCGCGGAACAAAGCCTCATCAGCCCGTTTGAAAACCCCCTGCGCGTTGTCGCCTTCCAGCCGTATGGTTGAAACACCAATACTCACAGTAATCATGGCTTCTCCTGGTTCAGCAGAAATTTTAAACGGTGTGTCCTTGGTACTTTTACGTGTTCGTTCAGCAATAATAACAGCGGTTTCCTGATTGGTGTTAGGCAGCACCACCACAAATTCTTCTCCACCAGGGCGGGTGGCAAGGTCGGTACTCCGAATACTGTTCATAATACGAGAGCCAATTTCTACCAGAACCTCATCCCCAATATCATGTCCCCAGCCCGGACGGTCGTTGACGGCTTTAAAGTGGTCAATGTCAATAATTATCAAGGAAAGAGGGCTTTGCCGTTCAATGGCTTCCTCAACCATATTCTGCAAGTGAACATCAAGATAGCGTCGGTTATAAAGCTTGGTTAGCGGATCCATAATCGCCGCAGAAAGACTTTCCTCATAATTCAGTCTCAAAGCGTCCTGATATTTCTTTCTTCTAAGCTGAGTATTCACGCGGGCAATAAGTTCGTTATTGTCCAATGGTGTCATAAGATAATCGTCCACCCCAATTTCTAAACCTTTAATTAAAAGAGGTTTATCGTCTTCGTCCACCAATATTAGAATTGGCATGGAGCGTTTTTCTTCCTGCGCACGCAGTTGCATGCTGATACGTAACCCGTCTTCTTCATCAAGCATTGTACTGATAATTGCCAGATCATAATGATTTTGTAAGGCCATGGACACAGCCTCTTCTGGTTCAACAATATGAACCGTATGTCCACGTTCTAATAGGGCTTCCTGCATGTTGCGTTGTTGTACAATGTCATCGTCAACGATAAGAATATTGCCGGTAACCACTTCATTAGGCGAGAGGGGGGATTTTTCCATCATACCAAGTTGAGCGCCGGTCTTATCCCGCATTCTGAGTTCATCAAGCATAATTTTAACACGAATCAGTGATTTGACACGCGCAAAGAGATGCACTTCATCAATTGGCTTGGTAATAAAGTCTGTTGCTCCCGCATCCAAGCCTTGAATTCTGTCTGAAAGTTCGCTCAATGCGGTGACCATCACCACCGGTATGTGGGCGGTTTCCGGATCTGCTTTGAGTCTACGACAGGTTTCAAACCCATCAAGCTCTGGCATCATCACATCAAGCAGGATAATGTCAGGCTGGAATTCTTTTACTTTTTCCAGACACTCAATCCCACTAAAAGTAGGCATCACAGTATAATATTCGCTAGATAATTTAGCTTCTAACAGTCGTACATTCTGAACAACATCATCGACAACAAGCACTCTTCCAGTCATTTTTTAAAAATTTCCTTTAGCATAAATGTTGTGAAACAGATCCCAAAAATGATTCGATAGAAATTGGCTTTGCCAGATAACCTTCACATCCGGCCGCCATAATTTTTTCTTCATCATCATGCATGGCAAAGGCAGTCACCGCAAGAATAGGAATATGCTTCAGGTCAGGTCGTGCCTTAATATTTTTTATAATATCAATACCAGAAATATGTGGCAACTGGATATCCATTATAACGAGATCAGGCTGTTCATCCGCCGTCATATCTTCGGCCTTTTCCCCATCTCTGGTTTTTACAACCCGATGTCCATGCGCCTCTAATAGGTCAGTAAAAAGCTTAAGATTCAACTCGTTATCCTCAACAATAAGAATCTTTTTTCCGCTTTCTTTTTCTTCCATATATTTTCTCTGACTATTTTATAAATAGATTTAGCTGGAACAGTATATAGTAATTTTAACCTTTGATCAATATGTTAAGAATAATGAAAGATGAAACTAAATATCTTTGACAATTGTACATGATGTTATGTATGATCATTCCCTTTAATTCTAAACAGACAAAAGGGTATTCTATGACAAAATTTGGTGGTATTTCAGGTGAACAACTTCGTCAATATGTGGAGCGTATTGAGCGCTTGGAAGAAGAAAAAAGGGACATAGCCGACAACATTCGGGATGCTTTTAGTGAAGCAAAATCTAATGGATTTGATGTTAAGGCAATGAGATCATTGCTTAAATTGCGTAAAATGGAAGAAAGCGACCGTAACGAGCAGGAGGCCGTGCTGGATTTGTACAAAGCAGCGCTGGGAATGATTCCAGAATTTGAATCGCGTAATGAACAGGAAAGCGAACAAGAGGCGGCATAATATGCGCCTATAAAAGGAAAGAACCCCCACGCGTAATGCGCAGGGGTTCTATAGAATTCAGGGGTTCATGGCTATCCGAAGAAGATCTCCGGGTGCCAGAAGGTGAACCCAACCGTGGATGCTACCATAATAGCTGCCATGAGCCAAATATATCGTTGCATTCTAGGAGATTGAACGATGTACATTTGGCGCTGTTGGAAGATTATTTCTTCGGTTATCACGGTGCTGGGGCGGTAAAATACCCCCCACAATACAGCAGCATTACAAATGCAACCAACTCCCGCAAATAACGTAGAGCTAAGAGCAAGGAGGTGTAACAAGCTCTCAGAAGGATTCCTATGGATATGAAAAGCAAGATAGGCTGCAAAGATTGCACTTGCTATGTCATAAACCAATAAAATCCTAGCTTTTGCGATCAGCTCAGCAGAAGGAATAACTTCTTTGCCTTGCTGCCGCAATTCCCTCTGTACTCCCCACTCAATGATTCCTTGCATGATCAGCGCTCCAGGAAGCATCACCATGATAACAATTGCAGGTTTTACCTGGTAAAGCAGATGCGCAAAAACCACGAGCGATAACACATGCGCAATGGGGTGCGTACGGATATTGTCCAGCCACACCTTTACGCCGCCGTTTGAGTTCGTCGTTGTAGTCATGGGATAAACCCTTTCATTTGGTCAGAGAATCTTTTAAAATCTCTATACAAAACATGCCCACGCATGAGAGTATAGAAAAACCTAAAGACCCTCAATTAGTGAGTTGTTTTGAAAAATCCTCTGTATTTTAAGAGTTATTGAGATAAAGTCAAGATGCAGACATTAACCGGCCATGCTACCAGAAATACGTGCAACCGACTGCTGCAATTTTTCCATAGCCCGATTTTCAATCTGCCGGATACGCTCTTTTGATACGTTATAAACTTGGCTAAGATCCTCCAGTGTCACGGGAGGTTCAATCATCTTACGTTTTTTGATGATATCTTGTTCACGCTCATTGAGCTCAGACATGGCTTTGGAAAGAATATCACGTTGAAGGGAAAGCTCTTGATTCTCAGCAACAATAATTTCCTGACTGTCACGCTCATCCGCCAAATAATCTCCAAATTCAGCGCTGCCTTCTTCGTCACTCACGGTCATATTTAACGACACATCATTAGCATGAAGCCGTTGATCCATCTCAATGATGTCCCGTTCAGTCACAGCAAAATCATCGGCAAGATCTTTAATTTCAGAAGGTAGCAAACTACGACTATCTGCGCCTGTGATGCGGGATTTAATTTTCTTTAGATTATAGAACAATTTTTTCTGCGCAGCAGTAGTGCCCATCTTGACCAAAGACCAAGAGCGTAATACATATTCATTAATCGCCGCTTTTATCCACCACATTGCGTAAGTAGAAAGACGGAAGCCCTTATCTGGATCAAAGCGTTTGACCGCCTGCATGAGGCCAATATTTCCCTCAGCAATAATATCAGTTACCGGAAGGCCATAGCCACGAAAATGCATTGCCACCTTTACGACAAGGCGCAAATGGCTGGTTACCAACTTATGCGCGGCTTCAACATCTTCATTTTCTATCCATTTATTAGCCAGTTCAACTTCCTCTTCCTGTGAAAGGATAGGGAATTTTTTAACGGATTCGATGTAATGACTTAATCCGCCATCGGCTAAACTTGGTAATGTGTTATTATAATTTGCCATAATTACTACAACATTTAATCTCCCTTCTGGGGCAGAATTATAGAATAATATTTCAGAAATAGCAAGTTATAGATGCAATAAAAAATATTTTTATAATAAATAAAATTGCCTATAACCTAGTTTTGCAGTATAGTACTGAGCATCAATAATTTAGTTTATTATGGGCTGATATGACGGGTTCTTTAGAAGAAACAAGAGAGCATGCGTTTGCGTGGTATATTGAAAGAAATGAGATGAAGCCACAGGAGAGAATTCAGTTTATGGCCAGAGTCATGGATGATGAAGGTAAAATGATGGCGATTATTAAGCAATATCGGGAATATCTCAGATCACCTGAAGGCATAAGAGAACAACAGGAGCAGGATGATCTGCTTTTAGGTAGAAATTCTGATGATCCGACCAGGGGGCGTTAAAGTCATTTTTTACTTGCCATGGGAATAAAAATCCCTTATCTCACCCGCACATTAAAAAATTTTATGTGATTTTAAGGGAAAGAATATGGCTATTGAACGTACTTTATCTATCATCAAACCAGATGCCACCAAACGCAACATAACCGGTGCTATAAATGCACGTTTTGAAGAAAATGGTCTACGTATTGTGGCTCAGAAACGTATCCATCTCAGTCGTCGTGAAGCAGGCTTGTTTTATGACATACACAGAGAGCGTCCTTTCTTTGAAGAGCTTGTTGAATTTATGGTGTCTGAGCCAGTGGTGGTACAAGTGCTTGAAGGCGAAAATGCCGTGGCAAAAAACCGTGAAGTAATGGGAGCAACGAATCCTGAAGATGCTGCCGAAGGTACCATCCGTAAAGACTTTGCTTTGAGTATCGGTGAAAATTCGGTTCATGGTTCTGACAGTCTAGAAAATGCTAAGAATGAAATTAGCTTTTTCTTTTCCGGTTGTGAGATTGTCGGCTAAGAAATTTTAGCAAAACATTTAATATAATAAGAGGCTGCCTTATTTCTAAGGTAGCCTTTTTTATGTCTTTCACACCTAGGAGCGTGTAAATGCGGAAATATATTCCGCTCCGTTTCATTAATGCGGAAGTTCTTGCCGTCACCTCTGTGGATAACCCTCATAACCACCTGATATATAACATCTATTTTTTGGCATGCTAATTGCATATATGTTATCCGTTAAATGCAATTGAAAATTTATCATGTGTAATTTTGATAATAAGTGTAAAGGAAAATAAAAATGAGACAAGTTGCTTACGTAGATGAAAGAGGGATTGTGGATCAACAGAATAATTCCGATAATGGTGGTGTAACAGACGGTCATTTAATGACGCGTATTTCCACTATGAGAGATTTAATAGAAAACCCTAATCTTCAAATTGGAAATAGAACGCACATACTCGAAACAATTAACCATGCGCTTGATGTCTCGGGCATTGTTCGTAATGTTGGAGAAAATCCTAACATCGTAGAAGTCAGGCTAGTAGAAGGTGGTACAGAAGAAAATCTGGGCAACCATGGTTCCGAAGGTGGGGAAGAAGGAGGAGAGAATATTCACCCTGGTTATTGGAATGGTACTGACGGAGATGATACATATTACTGTTCTGACAGCAATACATGTTTTGATGGTATTGGCGGCAATGACTCTTTAACCGCTATGGGTGAGAATTCCACTCTTATTGGTGGTTTAGGGGATGATGTGTTGCTTGCGGCAGATGGTCGTATTATTGATGGCGGCGAAGGTAATGATCTCATTGGAGGCGTTGGCAGTGGTGCAACAATTATCAGCGGTAGCGGAGACGATACAGTATATTATTTTTCCGGTCTTAGCTCCGATGAAGGCTATGTAGGCGCAGCGGTGATCGATGGCGGCGATGGTGATGATGAAATTTACGGATATGGCAGTGATAATTCTATCATTGGTGGTGCAGGAGATGATAAATTACATATTGCTGCGGTTTCTGACCATATTGTCCGTGGCGATGTTGATGGCGGTGATGGAAACGATGAAATTACCGGTGGTAATGGGGATGATAGACTCTATGGCAATGCGGGTAGTGATACTATTTATGGCAATGCGGGTAATGATTATATCAGTGGAGATGGCACCACACTTGTTGCCAGCACAGTGAATGGAAAAATAGAACAAGCCGAAGGAGTGGTAAATAGTCTTTCAGGTTCAGGCGGCTCGTTGGTGTCCCAAGCAGGCATAGGCAGAGGCTCATCAGAACCAACAGGCAGAGCAGAGACATCCAACGGTGACATAACAGCACAAACCAGTAACCATGCTAGTTCTCAAGAAAATGTTTCACAAGCAAAGGACACTGGAAATAGTGGTGGTAGGTCTATAAACGCTACATATGATGATGTGATCTATGCTGGCGAAGGTAATGACACTGTTGATGGCGGCTTGGGAGAAGATAAGCTCTTTGGTGAGGCAGGTAATGACCGTTTGTATGGCGGCGATGGTGCGGATAAATTAGACGGTGGTGCTGGTGCGGACTATATTGATGGCGGTGAAGGCATAGACTATTTATATTATACTGGTTCATCTGAAGGTGTGTATCTGAATTTACTAAATAACTATAATAACCATGGCGGAGATGCTCAGGGTGATTATGTTATTAATGTTGAGTATGTGACAGGCTCTGCTCACAATGATACACTTAAAGGAACACATGGTGAAGAAACGCTTTCAGGTGGTGCTGGTGATGATTGGATCTATGGTAATGGCGGTGCTGATGTTATACATGGCGGCGCTGGTAATGATGCTCTAAAAGGTGGTGCTGGGGATGACTATATTACTGGTGGCGCTGGGCGCAATCGTTTAGATGGTCATGGCGGCAATGATACACTCATTGGCGGTGATGAGCGCGACGTACTATATGGCGGTGCTGGTGATGATGTTATTCATACAGGCAATGGCGATAATGGTGTAATTGGTGGCGATGGAGATGATACTGTCTATGGTGGTAATAATACCGACCATATTAACGGCGGTGCTGGCGCGGACTATATTGATGGTGGTGCAGGCATTGATCGGGTGTTTTATACACAATCCAATGCAGCAGTAAACGTTAATTTAATTACCAACAACAATCACGGCGGTGATGCTGAAGGTGATGTGCTTACCAATGTTGAATTTGTTGGTGGTTCAAATTATGACGATACCATTAAAGCCTCACAGTTTGGTGATGATACCATCCGTGGCAATATGGGTGATGATTCCATCCGTGGTGGTGCTGGTGATAATAACCTAATTGGTGATTATGGTGATGATACCATCAAAGGTCACAAAGGCAATGACATACTTGAAGGTGCTCAAGGTAATGATATTATCAAAGGTGGAAAAGGATCAGACATTATCGATGGTGGTGAAGGAGACGATAGAATTTTTGGTAACCTTGGTGCTGATACGTTAACGGGTGGTCAAGGTGCAGATGTGTTTGTTTTTAAAGCAGGGCATTCAACCATGGCAACATGGGATGTTATTACGGATTTTGAGCAGGGGGTTGATCTCATTGATATTCATACGCTTGGCTATGAATCAATTGCTGACTTCTCACTCATAACCTCTACATTATCGTCTGGTGCTATCACAACGTACCTATTCGATGCTGAATCTGATCTTAAAATAGCATTTGATGGGGTGGGTGCTTTGACGGATGCGGATTTTATCTTTAGTTAATAAATGCATAAGGTTAAAAATAAAAGGGTGTCATTTGGCACCCTTTTTTGCTATTATAAGCCAAATTATATGTGATGACAGAGGAATAGGTATGAAGCCACAAAAAGGTTTCTCAATGATAGAAATAGCCGTAGTGCTGGTGGTCATTGGGATGATCGTCGCCGGAATTACTGCCGGCAGGAAGATGATTCACCAATCCCGTCTTAATGGGGTGATGTCAGATTTTAACATGTATCAGACAGCAATTAACAACTTTTCTATGCAATACGATGCGCTTCCCGGAGATATGACCAACGCATCAAGCTATTGGCCGGGGGTGGCCAGTAACAATGGCAATGGCAACAAATTTGTGGCCTCCATTGCGCCTTCTACGTTAGTAGAGTCTTTAGATTTTTACCAGCATTTGGCGCTGGCGGGGTTGATTGAAGGCAGTTACGATGGATACATAGATTTAACAACTCCGGTTGTGGTAGGGACAAATGTTCCAGCCTCCTCCATTGAGGGGGCGGTGTTTTTCCCTTGGAGTCATCAACGAAATGCAGTAAGTAGCCTATGGACCGCCGGTTTTGGAATAGGTGGTTATGCTGCTCCGGAAGAAAACTTTATCGTGTTAGGTGGAGAAACGGGTGGGTGGCCAGTTTATGGAGCGTTAACACCAGAAGACGCAAAATCCATTGATAAAAAGATGGACGATGCCATGCCGGGGGACGGTAAAATTGTGGGGGCCCCTGGTGCAACTCCTCCTTACGAATGTGCTACTAGCCATGCATCAGGTGATATTTTGACGGCGACATATAACGTATCAAACCAAGATAAAGACTGCCAACTAGGGTTTGTCTTGGAATATAATTAATCTTCAATGATGGTTTTGTAACCATCAATGACCACTTTTTCTTCCGCAATCAGCCGTACCGCTTCTGGGTAGGCAAGATGTTCTTGTTCCAAAACGCGAGCGGCCAAAGCATCCCGGTCATCATCGTTTAGAACCGGCACAGTGCGTTGAAGAATAATCGGGCCAGAATCCATCTCGGTACTGACAAAATGCACCGTACAGCCGCTGATTTTTACCCCATAAGCCACCGCATCACTGTTCGCATCCGCCCCTTTAAAAGCAGGGAGTAGGGAAGGATGAATATTAATCATCTTACCAAACCATTTGGTGACAAATTCATCGCTTAGCAGGCGCATAAACCCAGCAAGGCAGATTAACTCTACGCCATATGAGGATATTTCTTTATCCATCTGTGCGTCGAATTTCTCCCTGCTAGAAAAATCCTTATGATTAATTATCTTGGTAGGGATATGTGCTTCTTCCGCCCTTTTCAAACCATAAGCATCAGTTCTATTCGAAATCACCAGTGCAATTTCTGCTGGATAGTCCGGTTGTTTACAGGCATCAATCAAGGCTTGCAAATTAGTGCCGCCACCGGAAATCAATACCGCTATTTTCAGCTTAGACATATTCCACACCTTCACCCTTACGTAGGATAACCTTACCAATTTGGTAAACAGTTTCACCGTCTGACTCTAAGGAGGATTGAATTTTATGAGCATCTTCCTTAGCCACAATAAATACCATGCCAATCCCGTAATTAAAGGCACGCAGCATTTCACTTTCGGCGATATTGCCCTTTGCTTGTAACCAATGAAAAATAGTGGGCTTTTCCCAGCTTGAAAGTTCAATTTCTGCGGCCAGATTTTCTGGTAAAACACGTGGGATATTTTCACTTAGCCCACCGCCTGTAATATGCGCTAAGGCTTTGACATTTCCAGATTTGATAGCGTTTAGGCTAGATTTTACGTATATTTTTGTTGGTGTAAGGAGAGATTGTCCCAATGTACCATTGATGCCGTCAATTTTAGCATCATAGGAGATATTGTTTTCTTTAATGATGTGCCTAACCAGTGAAAAACCATTTGAATGAACACCACTTGAAGCAATGCCTAATAAAACATCACCTTCTTTTATATCACCGGTTTTTGGTAGAACATTTTCCCTTTCCACCGCGCCAATAGCAAAGCCGGCAAGGTCATAATCTCCTGCCTTGTACATACCAGGCATTTCAGCGGTTTCACCTCCTATTAAGGCACAACCAGCTTCTTTACAGCCTTTGGCAATGCCGTTTATAACATCTTCTGCCTGATGAACATCCAGCTTACCAGTAGCAAAATAATCCAAGAAAAACAAAGGCTCAGCCCCTTGAACAACAAGATCATTGACTACCATAGCTACCAGATCAATCCCCACAGAATCATGCTTACCAACAATATTAGCCACGGCAAGCTTTGTGCCGACTCCGTCCGTACCAGAAACTAAAATCGGATCACGATAGCCACATTTGGCAAGGTCAAATAGGCCACCAAAACCGCCAATATCAGAATCAGAGCCGGTGCGCTTTGTGGATTTTACTGCGGGTTTTATCCGTTCAACAAGGCTGTTTCCTGCAGCTATATCCACACCTGCATCTTTATACGTGGTTTGTATTTTAGACATTATATTTCCTTTTTATAGTCTGCTGTGTTCAACACCAAAAATGCTAGATTGTCCAGCTTTTTTAAAGCCATAAGTTATTTCTTTACCTATTGAGCTGTGAACAATATAATAGCAAACTTATTGGCTAAAAATAAGGATATGCTATGACAACTCCCGCTATTATCACGGTTGCTATTACCGGTAACATCACCACCAAAGAAATGAACCCTGCTGTACCGATTACCATTGAAGAGCAGGTAGAAAGCACGCAAGAGGCATTTGAAGCCGGTGCAACGGTGGCGCATGTGCATGTGCGCGACGATGAGGGTAAGCCCTGTGTGGACGCAGACCGTTATGCCAAATTGCAGGAAGGTCTATTAAAGCACTGTCCGGGGATGATCATACAATTTTCGACAGGGGCACGCTGTGGTAATGGTCTTTCTCGTGCGGATAGTTTGGCGCATCGTCCTGAAATGTGTTCGCTTTCGGTGGGTTCGGTGAATTTGAATACGGTGATCTATGCTAATGAGCTGGAGCTGGTGGAATATATGTGTGACAAGGTGCTAGAATTTGATATCAAGCCGGAAGTCGAAATTTTTGACGTATCCGATCTCTACACGACCAAGCGTTTGATCACCGAAGGCAGAATTAAAACTCCGGTACATGCCCAGTTTGTCACCGGTATTAAAGGAGCAATTCCTTCCAAGCCGTCGTTATTGGAATTTTTGCTCAAAGAATTGAAAGAAGAAATTCCAGAATGTACATGGGTGGCGACAGGTGTGGGTAAAAATCAGGAAATGTGTAACCGTTGGTCATTGGAGCGTGGCGGGCATGTGCGTACTGGTCTTGAAGATAATATCTGGATTGAAAAAGGCGTGTTGGCCAAAAGCAATGCAGAGTTGGTTGGCAAAACAGCAAGCCTATGCCCGGAATATGATCGTCATGTTGCCAGTGTTTCTGAGGCGCGCCAAATACTAGGACTAAAATCCTTTGCTAGAGCCGATGCAGCGTAAAGCAGGGTCATTATCAGCCGTATGTTATGTTGTCATTCTCAGCCCTTCAGGGCTGGGAATCTAGGGTGATGGGCTGGATTTCCACCTGCGGTGAAGATGACAATAAAGAGCCACTGACTGAAAGCTATTTACGTTTTTTCAGCTCTTCAGAGATCAAAAAGGCTAGCTCTAAACTTTGTGAAGCATTTAAGCGTGGGTCGCAATGGGTATGATAGCGGTTTTTCAGATCCACCTCAGAAATTGCTTGTGCTCCGCCAATACATTCGGTTACGTCTTGCCCCGTCATTTCAAAATGCACGCCCCCAGCATAAGTACCTTCGGCCTGATGGACAGAAAAGAAGCTGCGTACTTCAGAAAGAATATCGTTAAACGGACGGGTTTTAATCCCGTTAGGTGATTTGATGGTGTTGCCGTGCATCGGATCACACGACCAGACCACGTTCAAACCTTCTTTTTTCACACGACGAACAAATTTTGGTAGCAAATCTTCAATTTTATCTGCTCCCATACGGCTGATTAAAGTCAAACGGCCAGGCTCATTTTCTGGGTTAAGTACGCGGATAAGCTCTACCAGCTCGTCCTCTTGCATCGAAGGGCCAACTTTAGACGCAATGGGGTTAGCAATGCCGCGGAAAAACTCAATATGGGCTTCATTGAGCGAACGTGTCCTGTCACCAATCCACAACATATGTGCAGAACAATCGTAATATTTTCCATCATATTCATCTTGCTGGGTTTGGGCTTCTTCGTAAGGTAATAATAATCCTTCATGCGAAGAGAAGAAATCTGCTTCTTTGAGTTTTTCCACATCGTCCAACTCTAACCCACAGGCCTCGATAAAAGAAAAACATTCGTCAATGCGACTGACGACATCAGCAAAGCGTTTGCCTTGTTTGGAACTGCTGATAAACGCATCGTTCCATCGGCTGATATTACGCAAGGACGCTTCCCCACCTTTGGCAAGAGAGCGCAGGTAATTAAGTGTGGCTGTGGCTTGTTGGTATGCTTTGAGTAAATTCTCAGGATTATTTTTACGTCCTTCTTCACTAAATTCAATGTTGTTGATAATATCCCCACGATAGCTGGGTAATTTAAGGCCGTCTTTGGTTTCAAAATCGTCCGAACGAGGCTTAGCAAACTGTCCGGCAATCCGTCCCACTTTAACCACGGGTTTTCCTGTGCCATACATCAAGGCAACGGTCATTTGTAAAATTACCTGGAAATAGGCGTGTAAATTATCCTGACTGAATTCAGCAAAACTTTCCGCACAATCGCCGCCTTGTAGCAAAAATCCATTGCCGTTGCATACATTTGCCAATTGACGTTTTAATGCACGAATTTCATTTGGGGTAACAATGGGAGGAAATTTACTTATTTGGGACAAAACATTATTCAACTCCGTTTCATCATCGTAAGCTGGTTGTTGTTTGATAGGAAGTTTTCTCCAACTGCCTTTTGTCCAATTGTCTTTTTTAGTCATATTTTCTTGCACTGCCTGTGTCATTTTTATTGCCTTAATTTCTAAAGGAATGCACTATAGCAGCGATTTTTTAAAATGCGAGAATTTTTAAGAGGATTCATATGGCAAAAGATGCTGAACATATAATTGCTTTTCAGGGCGTGCCGGGCGCACACTCAGATATGGCGTGTCAAACGGCTCACCCTTACATGCAGACATTGCCATGCGCCTATTTTGAAGATGTGTTTGATGCGGTAAAAAATGGTGACGCAAAATACGGCATGATTCCTATTGAGAATTCCCATGCAGGAAGGGTGGCAGAAATCCACAACATGCTGCCCCATTCAGGCTTAAGCATTGTCGGGGAATATTTCCACAAAGTGCGTCATCATTTGATGGCACCAAAAGGCGCAACATTAGAAAGCGTGAAGACGGTGACTTCTCATGCGCAGGCTTTGATGCAGTGTGCCCATTCTGTGCGCAAAATGGGCTATGGGGTTGAACCTTGTTCCGACACGGCCTTGGCAGCCAAAGAAGTGGCAGAAGAAGGGGACATTACCCGTGCAGCGCTGGCCTCTAACTTGGCAGCAGAGTTGTATGGTCTCGAAATTTTGCAAAAGGACATGCAGGATGCGGACGACAACACCACTTTGTTTGTCATTTTGTCAAAAGAGCCGGTAGATCCAGATCCAGAAAGTGACATAAAGATTTTAACCAGCCTGTTATTCACCACACGTAATATTGCCGCGGGTTTGTATAAAGCGTTAGGTGGTTTTGCTACCAATGGGGTGAACATCATGAAGTTGGAAAGCTACATTCCCGATTATACTCAGGGTACAGCACAATTTTTTATCACTTTTGAAGGTCATCCTCAGCAGAATCACGTAAAGCACGCATTGGAAGAACTCGGATTTTTTACCAAGAACGTGCAGCTTCTGGGGATTTATGAAGCTGACCCAAGCCGCTATAAGTGATAAATTTAGGTGAGAATACCGCACCCCGTCATTCTGTGAAGCGATAGCTTGCACAGAATCCATTTCTCTGTTTGTATGGATCCTGTGCTATTACCTGACGGTAATCCATAGGATGACGACAAGAAAAAGGATAAATATGCCTTTCTGGAAAGAAAAAAATCTCAGCCAAATGAGCACGCAGGAATGGGAATCTTTGTGTGACGGCTGCGCTCAATGTTGTCTGATCAGGCTGGAAGATATTGATACAGGCAGGCAGGTGGTAACCAATGTGGCGTGTAAGCTTTTGGACGTAGAACAATGTCGCTGCACGGATTATGTCAATCGACAAAAACACGTACCTGATTGCATCAAACTGACAATAAAAAATATTCCTGAATATGATTGGTTGCCTGAAACATGCGCTTATCGCAGGGTGGCGAAGGGAAAAGACCTTCCCAACTGGCATCCGCTCAAAACAGGCAAAGCCTTGGATCACATAAAAGCCAATCCGTTATATGAATCACTTGTTTCTGAGGATGAAATAGAAGGAGATATTCAGGATTATGTTGTGGAATAAAAGGGTAGATTTTTTCATATCCAAGACGGTTTTTAAATGTTATAAAATGCGGTAGGTAGATTAAGAAATAGGGGTAAATGAAGTCAATTTCAAAATATTTTCTCCGTGCTTCAATAGAAAGCAAAATCCGTTGGATTGTAATCATAACCAGTTCGGCGATGCTTTTTAGCGCCTTTGGTGCTTTCATGTTTTTCAGCTATATTTATCTTGAGAGAAACAAAGAAAAACAGCTCCAGATCCTCCATGATATGGTTTCCATCAGTAGCCACAACGCGCTTATTTACCGTGACTATGACAGCGCGATTGATAAACTGGACGCGTTACGTTCAGATCAATCGGTCTTGTATGCGTGTCTTTACGACTATGATGGTGAAGAATTTGCGGTTTATTCACGTACGGACGTTGAGGGTATAAGCTGCCCTGACCCAGACAAAGCAAAATATGGAAGCAATAATTTTGGTCGGGAGATGGACCTCTATCGGGACATATTTTTCCGCAATGAAAAAATGGGCTCGCTTTATATACGCACAGATTTGGACGCAATTGATGATGTATTTTACCAATTTGTCCAATATTCCGTATTGGCGTTTTTGATCTCTTTAATCTGTGGATATTTGGCCTCTTCACAAATGCTTAAATTTGTGTCCAATCCTATTAAGAGTTTGTTAAAAACAGCCAAGGATGTATCGGAGAATTATAACTATTCAGTACGGGCAGATAAGGTTCTAGACGATGAATTGGGTGTATTGGTGGACAGTTTCAACCACATGCTGCAACAGATTCATGAGCGTGATACTGAAGTGGTCAAGGCCTATGAAGGGCTAGAACTTCGGGTGATAGAAAGAACACAGCAGCTTGAAGACGCACGTCAGGCAGCGGAAGCGGCTAATCAGGCCAAAACAGCCTTTTTAACCAACATGTCACATGAATTGCGTACGCCCATGCATGTGGTGTTGAGTTATTCGGGTTTTGGGATAGAAGAAATTAAAAGTGCAGAGCGGGAAGAATTACTGGAATATTTCACTCGTATTAATGACAGTGGGGCACGTCTGTTGTTGTTATTGAACAATATTCTTGATCTTGCCAAATTGGAATCAGGTAAGATGGTGTTCGATATGCGCCGCTCGGATCTGCGTCAGCCGGTAAATACAGTTTTAACCGAATTAAGTAATTTGCTTGAAGGAAAATCAATCAGGGTGATTGCAGTAGAACCAGAAGAACCGCCTATTGCTGAATTTGATATGGGTAAAATCATTCAAGTGATTTACAATCTGGTGTCCAATGCGATAAAATTTACTCCAGAAAACGGTACCATCACTATTTCTTATAAAAAAGGACAATTGCCATCGTGCAATTATGAGGACGATATGGTGGAGGCAATTTCTCTTTCCATTAAGGACAATGGTATTGGGGTTCCCGAAAATGAGTTTGAGGCGGTGTTTGATAAGTTTATTCAAAGCAGTAAAACCCATACTGGGGCAGGGGGCACAGGCCTTGGTCTTGCCATCAGTAAAGAGATCATTCTTGAACATAACGGTAAGATATGGTGTGAAAATAACGAAACTAAAGGTGCCTGCTTTACTTTTATGTTGCCTGTTCAAAGAGAGGATGTACAATAGTACTTGCATATAACATGATAATTATCAGGAGTATAAATGTCAGAAAATCAGATTAAAATTGCCGCGGAAGAAGCAAACATTGCCTCGAAGCCCATCAGGGTTCTGTGTGTCGATGATGAGACGTTTAACCTTGATATTATGGAAAAACACCTACGTAAGTCTGGGTATGAAACACTCAGGGCATTGGATGGTATTGAAGCAATTGATATGTTAAACGATCCTTCAAGCAATATAGACGTTGTCCTACTTGATCGGATGATGCCGAATATGGATGGAATGGAAGTTTTGAAGGAGATGAAAAAGAAGAAAGACCTTCAAGATATTCCAGTCATTATGCAAACAGCGATGGCCGGTTCGGACGATGCGGTAGAAGGTATTAAGGCCGGCGCCTATTATTACATCACTAAGCCATATGAAGCTTCAGTTCTGCTTTCCATTGTGGATTCGGCAGTACGTTCTCTAAGCAAACAAACATCCATGCAAACCCGTCTTGATAAGGCAGATGCGGTATTGAATTATGCGGTGAGTGGAGAATATCAATTTAACGGTATGAAAGAGGGTCGAGATATTGCCGCATTTCTTGCTAATTTTGCCAAAGAGCCTTCTAATGCTATTGTGGCGTTGACTGCGTTGATTTCAAACGCCATTGAACATGGCAACCTTGAAATGGGGTATGATCTTAAATGTGAATTGTTACTTAACGACAATTACAATCAGGAATTTGTTCGTCGTAGCTCTTCCCCAGAATATTCTTCAAGGAAAGTCTCTGTTTCGTTTAAAAAAGAAGATGATGTAGTAAAAATTTATATTCAAGATGAGGGCAATGGGTTTGATTGGCAGCAATATATGGAATTCGAACCGCGCCGGATGACTGATCCTAATGGTCGTGGCATTGCTTTGGCTAATTCCACCAATCCAGGGCAAATTGAATATATTGGCAAAGGCAACGTTGTCTGTTATACCATTTACCTGTAACAATCTGAGTTTTTCCACTTCCGGATAGAAATTTTTGCTCTAGCCTATGGTTTAAAATAACTGTGGGTGAAGAAAAATGGCTGAAACATTATTAGACTTTCAAAAAGCACTGTACGATACCTTGTCGGGAGATAGTAATTTAAACGCTGCGGTGAGTGGGGTTTTTAATCATGTTCCGCAAGGTACTGAATTTCCCTATATTGTGCTAGACATTCAAAGCTCAAAAGACTGGTCAACTGTTTCTACCATTGGCTATGAAGTGGAATGCAATGTGGCAGTCTATTCCCGTCATAGAGGTAGTAAAGAAGTGCTTGAAATTGGTGCCATGGTGCATGCCATATTGCACAACGCAGACATGACGATTGAGAACGGCCATATTCTGGTAGATCTACGCTATAAAGAAGGCAATTTAAAAACTGGACAAGACGGATTAACCCATCAGGGAAATAATCTCTTTCTTGCCTTTATTCAGGAATAAAAAATTACGGCTTTACCTCTTGAAATAATTTTCTGGTTTTACTAATTTGTTCTTGGGTATCAAAGATAATTTTTAACCATGGAGGTTATGATGCAGCCAGATGCCGTGTTTAAATGTATTCAAAGCTACAATGGAAAAACATCCAATAGAGAATTAATTGTTTTAAAAGAAGGGAAGGAATATTCCCGTACACAGGTCAATATGTCAGAAACAGGTTCTTCAGAGGGGGGTATCAATGTGTATCTGCATGACTGGAGCAATCCGGTTCACAAACAGCCGGTGATGTCATTGCAGGAATTTAATGAGCTTGAAGGTGTGTATTTACAAAAAGTGATGTCGTTATAAATAAAAAGGGCACCCTTTGAGATGCCCCTTTTGTTTTATAAGCTGCTTTTTAGCATCCAGGCATTTTTCTCGTGTACGCTGATGCGATCCACAATTATTCCGATGGTGCCTTCATCACCAGCATTTTGAGCCGCTTGGAGCGTCTCAGTTAACGTGGTAATAATTTTACCTTGATCTTCCGCCAGTTCTTTGACCATGGTTTGCGCATCGGCCTTTTCATTGCCTTCTTTAATACTACTAACCTTTTGGTAGGCAGAAAAGGTGCCAGGTGCTTTTTCGCCGAGTGTACGAATACGCTCCGCAATTACGTCTACTGCAGTAAACAAATCATTATATTGTTCTTCAAAAAGCATATGAAGTGATTTAAAATGTGGACCTGTCACGTTCCAATGATAGTTCTGTGTTTTTAGATACAAAGAATAGGTATCGGCCAACACGATTTTTAGACTTTCTGCTACGGGTTTGTTACTCATAATATTTCTCCTAATTGATGACCATTGCTTGGGCAGTTGCGTTAATCACCGAGGCAATACGAATAGCGGATTGTACCCCAGTTTTGCTGATACCGCCTTTTACTACCTCATGGACGTGCGAATCAATACACATACCGCAGCCATTAATAGCAGAAACCGCCAAACAATAAAGCTCAAAATCTTTTTTATCTATTCCGGGATTGCCAATGATGCTCATGCGTAAATTGGCCGGCATTTTGCCAAAATCTTTATCGCTGCACAAATGCAAAAAGCGATAATAGATGTTGTTCATGCCCATCATGGTCGCTGCGGCCTTGGCTGCCTTAACTTCGTCTTCACTCAACACAGTCGCGGCATCTTCTGACACGGCAGAAATTAGATCTACATTGCGTGTGGCATACACGCAAGCCAGCGCGGTAGCATAAATTTGGTTTTGTGACAGGTCTGGAGCACCCTCTTCAGACAACACATTCCCCAAATTAATTTTGATGTCCTTAGCATATTCACCTAAGTTTGATCGTACGTTTCCTATACCCATTTTATTTTGTCCTTAATGTGTATGAATTAATTTTAAAGAGCTTCCGTCACGTTCCCACAACCAATCATGTAGGGAGAACACAAATGTCTGCACAAATGGCTCAATAAGCCCAATTCCAAGTGCGGTAGTAAAATCACCGGTTAGTGCATAAGCCACCGAAGTAGCCACCACCACATGGACAATACCATAAGAAATTGTTTTTGCTAATAGACGCATCGTATCCTCCCTAAAATTGATAAGTTAGTTATGCGGCAGCCTCATGAAGGTCGATGGTTTGCTCGCCTTTGCTCCAGTTACAAGGGCAAAGTTCATCAGTTTGCAACGCATCCAAAACACGTAGTGTTTCTTTTGGATTACGACCAACATTGAGATCGTTCACGCTTACATGGCGGATAATGCCATCAGGATCAACGATAAAGGTTGCACGTTGTGCCACACCAGCATCTTTGTCAATAATGCCTAAAGCTTCAGTAAGCTCACGCTTCACATCCGCCAAAAGCGGGAAGGGAAGATCCTTTAACTCTTCTTGATGTTTACGCCATGCCCAGTGCACAAATTCACTGTCTGTGCTACCACCTAAAACTTGTGTATCACGGTCGGCAAATTCTTCAACCAGATCACCAAAAGCAGCAATTTCTGTTGGACAGACAAAGGTAAAGTCTTTCGGGTAGAAAAATACCACCAGCCATTTACCGCTGTAACTGTTGTTGTTCACATCAATAAACACATTATCGATATTAATATCAGCTAATTTCGCCGATGAGGTTGCTTTTACATTAAATTCAGGGAATTTTTCACCTACTCCTAACATTATTTTCTCCATTTTTTCATTAATAATTGTTGTTAACATCAGTATCACGAGATTTCATGCCCATACGGCACTCACATTCTTCGAGAATGCTGCTAGTATGTACACCTTCAGCCATTGCTTCAAGTGTGCATTTCAATAAAAAAGAATCAGTATCATACATAATTGACTCCTATGGTTTGCGTCACTGATATTTACAATATAGTCACTGAGTAATTATATGTACAATATATTGATTTTATATAAACAATAAGTTATACTTATGATATGAATTTACGTGATTTAAAATATCTAGTGGCGGTGGCTGATTGTAAAAATTTTAGCAAAGCCGCAAAAACTTGCTTTGTTAGCCAGCCAGCATTGAGCATGCAATTACAAAAGCTTGAGGACAGTCTTGGGGTCAAGCTTCTTGAGCGTAATAATAAACGGGTAATGGTGACCGAGGTGGGTAGGGACATTGTTGAGCGTGCAAGAAAGATTTTGCGTGAGGCTGAGGAGATTGAAGAAGTCGCCGCGACCTATCATGATCCGTTTGTTGGAAAATTTAGATTGGGGGCTTTTCCTACATTAGCGCCTTATCTATTACCAGAAATTGTACCAATCATTACCCAGAAATATCCCAAACTAAAGATGTTTCTCATAGAAGATAAAACCGATATTTTGATTAATCAGCTAAAATCCGGACAAATAGATGCGGCATTTTTGGCGCTACCCATTGATGATGACAGTTTGGAATATACACAATTATTTAAAGACCGTTTCTTTCTTGCGGTGTCTTATTCTCACCATCTAGCCAACCAAGATTCTATCAACAACAGTGATTTAAAAAACGAATCGCTGTTGTTATTGGAAGACGGGCATTGTCTGAGAGAACATGCGCTGGATGTGTGTTCGCTCACAGGCATGTCAGAAAAGCAGGATTTTCGGGCAACCAGTCTTGAAACATTGCGTCAGATGGTTGCGTCAGATGTGGGAATTACACTGATTCCTGAATTAGCGAAAAAAGACAATGATGGCATCGTCTACATCCCTTTTGCTAAAAATGAGCCTTCTAGAACTATCTGTCTGGTGTGGCGCAAAACCTCTGCGAGGAAAAACACCTGTTTAGAAATGGCAGATATTATTAAAAATTGTGCTTTAGTTCGTCCTTAAATCCGTTTACATATAAACAAATATATTAAAGGAGAATAGATGGATCCGATTTCACAAGGAGTGCTTGGGGCGGCGGTGGCGGAAGTAGCGACCAAGCGGCAACATATCAAAACAGCGGCTTTTTGTGGAGCGTTGGGTGGTATTGCACCAGATTTGGATATTTTTATCCGCTCCTCAACAGATCCGCTATTACGCATAGAATATCACCGCCATTTTACCCACTCTCTGGCCTTTGTCCCCATAGGCGGGCTGATCATTGCTTTTTTCATTTGGCTGGTGTTTTATCGTAATAAAGAACCTTCGTTTAAGTTGATTTATGCCTTTACCACATTGGGCTTTGCCACGCACGGCTTGCTTGATGCCTGCACGAGCTATGGCACGCGGCTATATTGGCCATTTTCTGATTTTCGTGTGTCATGGAATATCATCTCCATCATTGATCCAGTCTATACCCTGACATTGTTGGTGTTCTGTGGATTGAGCCTATGGCGTAAATCTGTAAGGTTGATGCAGGTAGGGCTGGTGCTTTCATTGTGTTATATGGGATTTTGTTATCTTAAACATGAAAAGGTAGAGGATTTTGTCCGTCAGCTAGCGCAGCAAAGAGGGCATGCGGTGGAGCGTGTGTTGTTAAACCCCACCATCGGCAATAATATTCTGTGGCGAACCATTTACCAGTCTGGCGGAAAATATTATGTGGATGCAGTGTATTATCCCATCTTTGGCGAGCCTCTAGTGCAGAAAGGAGATTCCGTGCCGGTCGTTGATAAACATACCGTCTTTCCGGAGCTGCCACCAGAATCCCAGCAACGCAAGGACATAGAGCGCTTTGCCTATTTCTCCCAAGATTTTATTTATCTGCATCCTGAACATGAGAATGTTATTGCTGATTTGCGCTATGGCACACTTCCTTACGATATTAAATCCATGTGGGGTGTCATTGTGAACCCAGAGCAGCCAGAAGCACACGTGCAATGGGCCAATTTTAGGAAAGTAAACAGCCGCAATCTTGATGAGTTCTGGTTGATGCTAAATGGAAATTTAATAAAAAAATAAATTTACATATCAGTTGGATAATAGATATGATACAGTGTCTGTTAAAAAAGAAAGAAGGGTTTTGGTTTGTGAGTCGTATCAATTATTATGAAAGTAACCTTTCGTACGTTTAACCAATTATAAATCAAGGAGTCTATTATGAAAAAACTATTAATAGCCACATTGGCAGTTCTTATTTCCCTAAGTTTTGCTTCAGAATCTCTGGCAAGAGATCATGACGATAAAAAACGCGGGGGTCATCATATGAAAAAAATGATGAAAAAGATGGACACAAACGATGATGGAGCTGTCAGTAAAGAAGAAGCCCAAGTCTTTCATGAAAAGAAATTTGAAAAAATGGACAAAGACGGTGATGGTAAGATTACCAAAGACGAAATGAAGTCGTTTAAAGAAGAAATGAAAGAAAAATTTGGCCGCAAACATGATTGTTCCGATAAAGATGATGATAAGAGCGATGATTGCCCAAGAAGAGATGGCAAAAAACATGACAAGCAGGACGACGATTAATAATTAATTTTGTGGCTCTGTGGTCACTTTATCGCATAGGTTAATATGGCTGCAGAGCTGGAAAATTTAAATGATGAGCAGTTGCTAAATCTGATATGCAACAATGATAATTCTCAGGCCTTCTCGGTTTTGGTAAAACGGCATAATCGCCGCTTTTATTATCTGGCATATCGAAGTTTGTATAATAAAGAAGAAGCGCAAGACGTGGTTCAGGATGCCTTTATCAAATTATGGGATAATCCAAAAATTTGGGACGCTAAGAAAAAGGCTAAATTCACAACATTCTTCTATAAAATTATTGTTAATCGTTGCTTGGATATTAATAAAAGGCAGAGAAAGCGCCATTTGGAATTTAAAGATTCTCTGGCACACAACAATGAGTTAAATCAATTTGAAACAGCCGAGCATAAACAAAAACAGGATTTGCTTGAATCTGCCATACAATCGCTTCCGGCAAAGCAGAAAATGGCTTTAAACCTATGCTTTTATGAAGGGATAAGTAACAAAGAAGCCGCAGAAATTATGGGAATGAAAGTTAAGGCACTGGAATCCCTTTTAATGCGATCAAAGCAAAGCCTGAGAAAGGTTTTTAAGATTGATGATGTGTAAGGATAGAGACATGGGCAGCAAATTAGAAAAAATATTATCACAGCGCTACATACCCAATGTGCCAGAATATATGGCGGAGAATATTATCAATGTGGCTAGATTTTCAAAGAAAGAAGATAAAGCGCTGGTGCGATTTGTTTTAGATTGGATGTTACCAAATCCTGCCTATGCACTAAGTGTTGCGCTGGTTCTGGGGGTTTTTATAGGATGGCAGATTCCTGCAGAATATGATTATGATTACTACATGACAGCTACGGCAATAATATATGATGAAGGAAATATATTATGAGAAAAAAAATAAAAATAATTCTTACAGTATCGATTTTACTTAATGTGTTGCTTGCAGGTATTATCGCTAGCCATACTATAAAACGTGCGGGACATCACACTCGTCATGACATCATGATTGAAGAGTTCTCAGAGCATTTGCCGTCTGAAAAGAAAGTCATCATACAAACGCATATACAGGATGTGGAGAATAATAAACGAGAGCTTTTTAAAGCCATCAGGCAGGCGAGAAAGGATCTGGTGGAAGTCCTTGTTGCCAATCAATTTGATCCAACCCTTTACCAAGAGCAGGCAGATAAACTGCATAAAATACATGGGAAAATGGGACAAGAAATGATTAATTCAATCAAGCTTATCGCTGAAAATCTTGATGTTAAAGAGCGTAAAAAACTGGCAAAGAAGCTGTTTAAGTTTAAGCCTTTCAATAAATGATATGAAACCTTCTATTGTTTTCTGGGTATATTAAATCATTATAGGCATAATTTTTTTAAAGAATTATTTTATGGTGATCCCGACAGGATTCGAACCTGTGACCTCCAGATTAGGAATGGCAACTCACTGATTTTAAATGGCTGTAAGGCCTTTTTTGAACTGTATGCCCTTATAGGGCGTTTTTACACCACCACCTTGCTATCGCCTTGTTAGAAGAGGTCATGGCATATTTTAATACCGTCATTTATCCCATCACAAAGTCATTATCGGTGAGGATGTCGATGCCTACCACGCGCCGCTGCTGTAATAATCGTCAACAATCAACCGGTCAGTAATGATAAAATCCTCTCCATCGTCGTAGCCATAATATACTCTCAGATCATTACCATTCTGTTCCAATACTGCACCGGCACCTAAGGATAAGGCGTTTGAGCCAAGCGTATCATAAATAACATCATACCCATCCCCAGCATTGAAGATGTAGAGATCATCACCCCCATAGCCACGTAATTCATCGTTACCATCGCCGCCGGTGATGGTATCCTCAAAATCAGTGCCTTGTAGGCCGGAGTTATAACCGAGACGGTCAGTGATAATTAAGCCGCCGGTTACATTCATTCCGTTGATGGTTTCTATTTTAGCTACCCCAGTATTTTGATCATATATTGTAATGCGATCATAACTTCCCTGCTCGCCTCCATAATACACATAGAGAGAACCACCATTATTATTCAGATATACCTCACCACTGACTTCAATAGAATCATTGCCGCCGGTTTCGTAACTGATCGTATCATTACCATCCCCAGCATTGAAGATGTAGAGATCATCACCATCATAACCATACAGTGAGTCATTACCATCGCCGCCAGTGATGGTATCCTCAAAATCAGTGCCTCGTAGGCTATTGTTTAATCCAGGGCGGTCGGTGATTTCTAATCCACCCGTTAGGTTAGTACCGTTAAGATTTTCTACCTGATAACCATTGAAGTGAGATTGAACAATCACTCTGTCATAGCTCCCATCTTCTTGAACATTATAATAAATCTGAAGATCGCTATTAAATTTATTCAGATATACCTCACCACTGACTTCAATAGAATCATTGCCGCCGGTTTCGTAAATAGTATCCAGCCCATCCCCAGCATTGAAGATGTAGAGATCATCACCATCATAACCATACAGTGAGTCATTACCATCGCCGCCAGTGATGGTATCCTCAAAATCAGTGCCTCGTAGGCTATTGTTTAATCCCGGGCGGTCGGTGATTTCTAACCCACCCGTTACATCCACACCGTTAACAGTTTCCACCTGATAGCCAGAAAAATTATCATTGACGGTGACCAAATCATAGCTTCCGTCTTCCTGTACGTTGTAATAAATACGTAAGTCACTATTAGCAATGTTTAAATAGAACTCACCATCTACACTGATAGAATCATTCCCGCTATCATCATGATAAATACTATCCAGCCCATCCCCAGCATTGAAGATATAAAGATCATCACCATCATAGCCATGTAATGTATCGTTGCCTGCATAACCAATGATAATATCGTCTCCATCGGAAACAGAGTCACCGTCCGCATCAACGTATGAGCTTGTTATGTTGTTACTGGCTGCCGTGCCATCAACGATGTTATCGCCAGCCCCGACATTTATCGTAACGGTTGCGACATTAGATCTGGCACCTTCGGAATCTGTGACGGTATAGGTGAAGGAATCCAGCCCATGGAAGCCCAAACGAGAGGTATAAGTAACAATGCCGGAGTCGCTGTCATAGCTAATGCTGTTGCCCGTGGCCACACCTGAAGCAATATGGAATGTGTCATGAGCAATACCTTGATCCTCCAGGTCATAATCATTCGCAAGCACGTTAATTTCAATGGATTCTCCTGTATGTGCAGTGGCATAATCATCTCCCGCGATGGGAATATGATTGTCGCCTATATTGATCGTGACCACTGCCTTATTAGAAACAAGCCCCTCTGAATCTGTTACTGTGTAGGTGAAAGAATCTTGTCCTATAGAAAACTGGTTGGGCGTATAGCGAACAACACCAGTATCGCTGTTATAATCTACTAATCCACCTCTATTTGTATAGAAAGGCTCTTCAGGCAAGGAAACATTACTAGGAGATAGGGTAACATCTTCAGCATCATAGTCGTTGGCCAATATATTAATATCAATATAGTCATTAATATTCACTCGCACAGTATCATTGACCGCCACAGGTGCTGTGTTAGGGGCAGTTCCATCAATTGTCACCGTTGCCCAGTTTGATAGTTGTCCTTGTGAATCGGCAAATCTATAAGAAAATGAACCCGTATCCCCGGTAGGTTTAAATGTGATATTTCCATCATTACTAAACCCAACAATTGAGCCATGGATAATGTTATCTATTTCCACATTCTCAAGAGTAAGTACATTGTCTTCAAGGTCACTATCATTGCTCAGAACATTCACCGATGCATATCCGTTAGAGCCAATATACGCAATATCATCCACCGCCACAGGAGGCTGATCTAGGAAAAGGCCAAACGTGCCATTCTCAAAATCATCAATTTCAATATTATTGGTAAACGTATAGTCACTGATGATCAAATCTGTATTATCAATGGTGCTTTTGAACAGTAAGAAGTCCAGATCATTATGATGCAGATTAAAGGCATTGACACTGCCATATTCGACATTAAATATGCTGCCAACGAAAATGACCTCCGCGTAGCCATCGGTGGAGTTCGCATCCTGCCCGACGATTGTGCCATCGATTAACAGCGCTCCGTCATCGTCAAAGATGGTATCTCGCCCGAAATCAGAGCTTTGATAGATATAGGTGTCATTCCCTGTACCGCCGATGATATAGTCATTATCTGCGCCACCATAAAAGAAATTTGTGCCTGAAGGTGCATAGAGCAGGTCGTCTCCTTCATCGCCAAAAATATGATCAGTTCCTGTGCTGCCATCAATATTGTCATTGCCAGCCCCGCCAATTAAAGTGTCATCCCCATCATCTCCCCATATAGCGTCATCACCATCATTTCCCAGAATAACATCGTTACCATCTTCCCCACCGATATAATCATTATTGACTCCACCATAAATACTGTCATTGCCAGCCCCGCCATAAATTTCATTTTCCCCAGCAATGCCGAGAATACTATCATCTCCATTATCACCATAAATTTCATCATTATCGAAACCACCCACAATCGTATCATTCCCTGAGCCACCTTCCAGAGTATCATCACCGGCACCGCCATCAATAAAGTTAGCAACATTATCCCCAAGGACAATATCTCCATTATCTGTACCAGTAACAGCCTCTATATGGTCAAATATGTCTTTTGGAGAGCCTTGCTCTTCACCTTCAGGAATATTTAAATATGTTTGCCCAGCACCAACATCAACATTAACAAAATCCTCGCCTTCAAGAAGGGAATAATCAAGCATATCAAACCCATTACCCCCATCGATAAATGTATTGTGTGCTTGTAGATAAATAATGTCATCTCCATCACCACCATCAATAAGGCCAGTAGTACTTGTGGCAATTAACTGATCACCAATTTCTGTACCAATTGCTATATTGTTGACAGGGTTCATGTATGAGAAATTATTAGAATGAACATAAGAAACAAATTGTTGAGCAAGCTGATTTAAGCTTATGTTATTTATCTCATTAAAACCAGCATCCCATATTTCTCTAACTTTTCCTCCAACAACACCTGTATCAGAAAACGTTCCCACAAAATAATATTCCATTGGGTCAATATCCGTACTACTTAATTCTGCTGTATTAAGATGCGCAATAATATTATCCAGATCATGTTCACTAATAGTTTGTAATGCTGCAGCTGGCCCAGAAGCTATCTTCGTAAGTGGTTCGGCAACACCTGCGGTAAACAGGTTAATGAAACCCGCAATACCTACAGGCAATTGGATTATCGCATCTACAAACCCGGCAATAATATTACCAAGAGACGGGCCTTCTGTTTCGCTGGAAAAGGTACGATCGCTTTCTAATTGGTAAACAGTACCAACATGGTCTCCGCCGGCGCCGTTAATAAAATTTGGCGGGTTAAGATAATGTGTTACTGCTGCGGAAGTTGAAGATAAACCAGAAGCAGGTGCATCAAATGTAATTGCCTTACCATTAGAACCCATAGAATTTGCTGTACGTACAGAAAGCCACCCTCCCAAGGAATGACCTACATTAGTGGTGATATCATCAAAGGGGTTAATGCTATTATATCCCTCATTGTTATATGCACTTCTTGCGGCATTCAAAAAAGCGGCAGCATCATTTTGTTGTGCAATATTAGGTAATTGTAGTGCTAGACCGGCATCCGTAATTAAATCACTGATATCCGTTGGTTCTGTTCCGCGATGGGCAATCACCACATCAACTGCCACTCCTTCAACAACTTTTACAAAGGCAACCCCAAAGTAGCCATGCCCCGATATATTTTGTTCGTCTGATGTGGTTAACTTTACCCAACCATTTAGGGCAGTGCCACCATTAGAAATATACGATTGTTGTGCATAATATGCTGCATTAGAGGCATTAACTGTCATTGTTTCTCTCCAAACTTTTTTGTATTTTACTTCTTTCTAGTTTTATATATTCAACTAAAATTGGTCTAAATTTATCTACTATCGTTTTAGGAATTTCAAAGGTATGATAATTTTCTGACTGAGGTAGACTGCTGGCTTCGTTGGTATTCTTCTTTCTTACCCAAAAAGCTGGTTCTGGATGCCAATATATATTTGCACCACCACAAAAGCGTGAAGTACTAATGATGTTATAATTAATATCTCTATCTTGAATATAGCTGGCGACACTAACATCAAATGCACTACCATTGCTAAAAGGCTTTCCCTTTATGTTAAATGTATACCCTCTATTGCCTAGATAGGTTTTATTAGTAAAAGGAAGGTTTTTTTCATGAGAAACCCCTGTTAAATTTTTTCGTGTTTTCATAGTCTCTAAACTTACACCATCTTTTTGATACGCCCATGGATAATTCATTCTAGGATGATCAGCCAATGTATAATTTCTATCAGGGAAATCCAACTCTACCAATTTATCAAGTATCACATTATAATAGCAGTTTGTTTTCTGACCTTCCGTGACCATCCGTACTTCTATAAAGCGTAGATGTTCATCCATATCCGTTACATTATCTGCAATCAAACCAAACTCTTCGGCAAAATCCTTATCATACGCCACAAAGGAAAGATCATACACATCTTGCTCAAGCGGGGCCTCTGTGACTTCTGCTTCCAATTCACGAAAATTCTTGAAATTACTGATTAAATGGCGCTCTTCTCGCGCATTGGCTAAAAACGGAAACAGCATAATAGACAGCAACAATGCCAGCCTGATTTTATATATTATCGAGTATAATATTTCTTTCATATTTAAACCGTCTCTCTCATCCAATCCCGCCGATTTTAGCTGTAATATATTAAAAGTAAAGATAAAGTTAACTTATGGTTTATTACAATATCGTTACATTTTAGGAAATCGATTTTCTAGATTGAATGGGGTAAAATAGGGGGTAGAGGGCGCACCATATCTACGGCTTCCCCGAGAGGATTGATTAACTCTACAGGCGCAGAAGAGGTGCATAACCCTTAGATTATTTTATGGTGATCCCGACAGGATTCGAACCTGTGACCTCCAGATTAGGAATCTGCCGCTCTATCCTGCTGAGCTACGGGACCACGCATAGAAAAAATCGGCCTAAAATTAGGCACGTTTACTATACAGATTAATCAAAAGCTGTCGATAGTTATGTTATTGAGTGTCACCTTGAAGCGTCGCCTTGCCTTGGCCACCGCACTTGGTCGCACAATAGCCGATGATTAGCCCAACGATAGCGCCTTCGGCACAAAACCAGAAGGGGGACTCTAATACTGGGTCTTGCCCAAAAAAGGCAATGATAAATTGTTGCATGGTATCGTAAGCAAAGAGGGTGAGCACAAAATTCATCCACGCCCCCAAAAGTGGCGCTCTGAACCACCACGGTATAGGCAGTTTAAGAACAGGGTGGTAGGTAAACACACCAAAAACACCGATAATCGCCCCCACCGTCGTATACCAGAATAAAATACCCAAACGTAGCCTCATAGCGGCTTCAGGCATGATGGTTGGTAAAGTAAAGAAGGCAATTAAGCCAATAGCAAACCCAACAGATTTTCCAATAATAATACGGTTAATTAAAGAGGGTTTTTTAAACATCATGCACTCCATATTTTAACAATATAGTATCACATATATAGCAGTTCTTTCGTAAAATACAATCGGTTATTTGTTATTGAATTGGAAAGATGGGGATACAAGAAGGCTCTGTTATAGAGAGGTCATATTTTGTGGTGGTTCTGTTGGCTTCAGTATGACTTTTAGCACAAAGTGGAAAAAAAGGGCTCATTATTAGATTAAGAGATGTTATTGTCATCTTCCCGGTTCCAGGCATGCCATCATCCAATTTTAAATCAATTGTATAAGCATCAACAGGAGAGAGGCTGTTTGCATTTGTAGTGGTTTTCATATAAAAAAGGGTGTTTTCTGGATTGGTGTTGGGGGCGGCAAAAGAAAACATTAATTCTCTAGAGATAAAGGCGGTTTGGAACGTTGCGCCTTCAAACGCAGTTTTGGGATGGGATATGCCTATTTCCATAGTAGCGGTGCTGCTAAACGATCCCTCAACCACACCGGCAAGTGACAGATGTTCAAAAAATACTCTTTGTTCGGTAGTGACTCCGCTAACAGTACCATTTATCTGTCCGTTACCATCCCCGCTATAGGTTTGCCCAGGCCAGAATTTTGTGGCTTTATCAAAATCTCCAGGTAAGGCATTATATTCCAACTCAAAGGCGCGTACGGCCGTTTGGTATTTGTTAACATCATCAATCACACTGGTAAGGCGGGCAGAATGAACCAGTGAACGTCCGGCAATGATGCCACCGGTAATCAGGCTGATGATTAACAGTACAATCGAAAGTTCGATAAGTGTAAAACCTTTTTGGCTTAAGTTACGCATTATATTGTCCTAATTTATATTAAAAATCATTGCGCATTTGGGTGTTTGATACTCCAGCTCATATTTTGCAACATTCATCTCCCAATACCATAATTTATCGGTACAATCTGCTTGATTCGATACGGTAACATTTCCTGTGCCGGGTTTGCCATCATCAATTTTCATGTCTACTGTTCTGGCATCCGGTGGTGACAATACGGCGGGAATGCCAATCTTTGATAAACTCAATAGGTTTTTTTGTGGTGCAGAACATAGGCCAACGCAGCCAAATTCTTGTTCACGGGATGTGTACTTTGGTAAAAAGTAACCTCCTTCTATCGCAGATTCAGGAAAATTTAAATCCTCACTGGCGCTGTTATACGTTCCCGGAATGACGCCGGCTAAAGACAGCTGTTCAAATACGGTCTTGTCCTCGGTAATGTCAGTGCCATCATCCGCTGCACCTGTTCCACCCTGAGAGATACTGTTGATTTTGCCATCACCATTGCCGCTATAGGTTTGTCCCGGCCAGTACTCAGTGGCATTGGTAATATCCCCTGGTAGGCCGTGATAGGTTATCTCAAATGCACGTGCTGCTGTTTGATATTTGTTTACATCATCAGCAAGACTGGTAAGGCGAGCAGAGTGTGCCAGAGAACGTCCGGCAACAATGCCACCGGTAATCAGGCTGATGATTAACAGTACAATGGAAAGCTCAATTAAAGTAAAGCCAGCATTTTTAGGCGATGTTAAAACCATTTTTTGCTCTCTAATTAATTTCAAAAACCATCCCACATTTAGGAGTTTGGTGTTCTAGTTTATATTTGGCAGATCCCATGGAAGAATAATTTGCCACGTTGGTACAATCGGTAAAATTTATCACCGTAACTGCGCCGGTACCGGGTCGCCCATCGTCAATCTTCATGTCGAGCGTTTTTGCGTCGGGTGGAGAAAGAAAAGCAACCGGTGTTAAAGGTCCGGTCGTGCCGATATTAGCAAGTCGCAAATAATTACTTTCTGAAAAAGAGCATACGCCAAAACAGCCAAAAAGTTGTTCCCGTGAGGAGTAGATGGGAATGAAGTAGGCCTTTTCAGGAAACAAAGCAAAGCTTTTTCCACTGGTTGTGCTGTCGTAACTGCCTTCAACAAGCCCAGCAAGTGCCAATTGCTCAAAATATGTTCTGTTCTCTGTTACGTCTGCACTTCCCCCATCTGCGGCATTGGCGCCGCCTTGAGATGTTTCCGTAATGTTTCCATTATCGTTTCCGCTATAAGTCTGTCCGGGCCAATATTCGGTGGCGTTGGCGATATCTCCCGGCAGAGCATGATATTGTAGCTCAAAAGCGCGGGTCGCCGTTTGGTATTTGTTAACGGTATCGGCAAGGTCCGTTAATTTGGCGGACTGAACCAACGAACGCCCCGCAATAATACCGCCGGTAATTAGGCTGATGATTAACAGCACAATGGAAAGCTCAATAAGGGTAAAACCGCGGTTGTTATGTGTGTTTACAAACATATATTTTTCTAATTAAGGTTAAAAAGCATTCCACATTGTGGTGTTTGAAGTTCTAGCCGGTATCTAGCAGTTGGCATATCAAGATAGTTTGATGCATCGGTACAGTTAGAAAAAAAATCTGCTGCTGTGACTGTTCCCGCGCCAGGCCTGCCATCGTCTATTTTTAAATCCAATGTTTGTGCATCCGGTGGAGATAACACCATAAATGGCAGTGTATTTTTTAAGAACATCAATAAATTCTTTCGTAAATGGGTGCATGCGCCACAATTAAAGCCCTCTTCTCTAGAGGTATATCTGGGTGAGAAGAACGAGCCTTCTATCGCATATTGAGGAAAGCGTGCGTCACCGCTACTGCTATCATAGGAGCCAGAAGTCAAGTTGGCCAAAGAGAGTTGCTCAAATACGGTTCCTTCTTCTTCAATGTTTCCACCATCATCTGCTGCACCTGTTCCGCCCTGAGATATGCCGGTAATCTTACCATCACCATTACCACTATAGGTTTGTCCCGGCCAGTACTCAGTGGCATTGGTAATATCACCAGGTAATCCATGATATTGTAACTCAAAGGCACGTACAGACGTTTGGTATTGATTGGCTGTGTCTGCAATGCTGGTGAGGCGGGCAGACTGCACAAGCGAGCGTCCAGCAACAATACTACCGGTAATTAGGCTGATGATTAACAGTACAATAGATAATTCAATTAGGGTAAAACCCTTTTGGGTGACATCAGAACTTTTCATATAATCTCCACACTAATGGTTTATTGTACCATAATACTGTATTTATTTCTATAAATTTAGTTAAAAAACTTTACAAACCATAATCTTTGGTATAGTCAGGCCAAACCTTATGAATAGGTATCCGGATCAGGACGGGTTGTCTTTTACAATAAAGAGGCAAAAAATATAAGAATTTTGTTATTCTTTTATGCGCCTGAACAGGCTTTTAAACTAAGTGTGTGCGAGAGATATATGAAAATTCTGGCTGGAAACAGTAACCTGCCCATTGCGCAGGAAATTTCAAAATTTTTACAAGTGCCTTTAATGAAGGCAGAGGTTAAGCGTTTTGCTGACCAAGAAGTGTTTGTTGAGGTGCAAGAAAATGTCCGTGGCGAGGATGTGTTTTTGGTGCAGGCAACGTCTTGTCCTTGCAACGATAATATCATGGAATTGTTGGTGTGTATTGATGCGTTAAAGCGTGCCTCTGCAAAACGCATAACTGCGGTAATCCCTTATTTTGGCTATGCTAGACAGGATCGTAAACCTGGGCCAAGAACACCTATTTCGGCCAAGTTAGTTGCCAATCTTCTTGAAACGGCGGGCGCGGATCGGGTGCTTACGGTGGATTTGCATGCTGGACAGATTCAAGGCTTTTTTGATATACCAGTGGACAATCTTTACGCAAAACCAGTGTTGGTTAAGCATATTCGCAGCAATCATGATATTAGCAACGTAACAGTAGTATCTCCCGATGTTGGTGGGGTAGTGCGTGCACGTTCATATGCGCGATCCATTGACAGTGATCTGGCCATTATTGATAAACGACGGGAACGTGCTGGAGTTTCTGAGGTGATGAATGTTATCGGAGAGATTGAAGGAAAGGATTGTATTATTGTCGACGATATTGTGGATTCGGCAGGAACACTTTGTAATGCGGCTCAGGCATTGATTGATCAGGGGGCACATTCGGTGATGGCGTACATCACACACGGAGTCCTGTCCGGACCAGCAATTGAAAGAATAACCAATTCCGCGCTTTCAAAACTTTACATAACAAACACAATTCAACTGGTTGCGGAAGCACAATCATGCGAAAAAATTGAGGTGGTTTCTATCGCGCCACTTATTGCAGAGGCTATGAAGAGGGTTTCAGAGGAAACCTCGGTTTCAAGCCTGTTTGAAGAGGCACGCTAAATTTTAATTAACAAGCTTAATAATAATGTTCTAAATTTTTTAGGGCGAACGAATGGAGTAAAATAATGACTGAAGCAAATACATTAAACATTGAATTACGTGAACAGGTAGGCAAAGGTGCCGCACGTCAATTGCGTCGTGACGGTAAAGTTCCGGCAATTATTTATGGTAAGCAAGGAGAAACAAAAATCTCCATCGCTCAACGCGATATCATTGTAGTATGGGAAAGAGGAGGTTTTCTTTCTCGCGTCCTTCAACTAACGGATGGCAAAAATAAATTCCAAGTTCTTCCGCGTGATATTCAACTTCATCCGGTTAAGGATTCTCCTATCCATGTAGATTTTCTGCAGATAGACAATGACACGGAAGTGGTTGTAAAGGTAAAAGTGGAATTTAAGAACCGTGAAAGATCACCTGGTATTAAGATGGGTGGTATTTTAAATGTGGTGCGTCATAAAATTGAATTACGCTGTAAAGCGGGTAACATTCCAGAACTTCTTACCGCAGATTTAACGGGTAAAAAGATTGGGGAGTCTGTACATGTAAGTGCTATTAATCTTCCTGAAGGTGTTACTCCAACGATCACGGATCGTGACTTCACTATTGCTACAATTGCTGGGCGTATTGCTAAAGCGACTGTTGAAGCTGAAACTGCAGAAGAAGAAAGCGAAGAAGAAAGCGAAGAATAATATGCTCATAGTTGGGCTAGGTAATCCTGGGTCTGAATATACAGACAATCGGCATAATGTCGGCTTCATGGCGGTGGATACAATTATCCGCCGCTATGGTTTTTCTGCGCCAAGCACTAAGTTTAAAGGTGAATTTTTCCAAGGTGAGATAGATGGATTGAAAATATATGCTATTAAGCCAATGACATATATGAATAAATCTGGCATCTCCGTTTCAGAAATAGCAAAATTCTATAAAATTCCCTTAGAAGATATTTATGTTTTTTATGATGAGTTGGATATTCCGGTCGGTAAAATAAAAGTCAAAACCGGTGGCGGTGCTGGCGGACATAATGGCATAAAGAGTCTCGACTCTCTGTTGGGAAAAGATTATCACCGTATTCGCATCGGCATTGATCATCCAGGGGATAAAAAGAAGGTGCATTCCTATGTTTTGGGAAATTTTAAGCCTAAAGAACGTGAAGAAATAGATATTTTGCTTGAACATATTGCGCAGAATATTTCTATCTTATTAGAAAAGAGTGGTGCTGAATTTACCACAAAAATGGCACTAGATCTTGTTCCCAAAAAGGATAAGAGAGCCAAAGATCTTTCGTCGTCTGAGAAAAGAATAGAGACTACCCCTTCTAAAGAGCCAGTAAAAAACAAACCACGCAATGCGCTGTCGGCAGCGTTGGGTGCATTATTTAACAAAGGAGAATAAAATGGGTTTTAAATGTGGTATTGTTGGTTTGCCAAATGTAGGTAAATCTACTTTATTCAATGCACTAACCAGTACGGCGGCAGCTGAGGCAGCCAACTACCCATTTTGTACCATAGAGCCTAATGTTGGCTTGGTGGCAGTTCCCGATGAGCGTCTAGGCAAGCTGGCTGAGGTTGCTAGATCGGCCAAAATTATTCCCAATCAGATTGAATTTGTGGACATTGCAGGTCTGGTAAAAGGTGCGAGTAAGGGCGAAGGTTTGGGTAATAAATTTCTTTCTCATATCCGTGAGGTGGATGTAATAGCCTATGTTTTACGGTGCTTTGAAGATGATGATATTACCCATGTGGAGGGAAATATCGACCCATTACGTGACTTTGAAATTATTGAAACTGAGTTGGTACTGGCAGATCTCGAATCGTTAGAAAAGCGGATTCCGAATCTTGAAAAGAGGATGCGCAGTAGGGATAAGGAAGCCGTTGAACAGCTGGATTTAATCAAAAAAATTCTTCCTATCATTCAAGAAGGTCAGCCGGCCTACAGCTATGAGCTTTCTCCTGAGGAGGTTCGCCCGATGAAATTGTTACAGCTTTTGACTTCGAAAAAAGTGATGTTTATCTGTAATATTGGGGAAGATGATGTGCTTGAGGGGAATGAGCTTTCACGGAAGGTGCAAGAACTTGCCAAAGATCGTAATGCTGAATGCACCTTGATTTCTGCAAGAATAGAGGAAGAAATTTCTGCGCTTGAAACCGAGGAAGAAAAATCAGAATTTCTTGAGGCAGTGGGTTTGAAAGAAACTGGATTAAGTCAGATTATTCGGGCAGGCTATAGCCTTTTAGAGCAGATTTCTTTTTTTACAATAGGGCCAAAAGAAGCCCATGCTTGGAACGTACATAAAGGGGCAAAAGCGCCTCAAGCTGCGGGTGTAATTCATACGGATTTTGAGCGTGGGTTTATTTGCGCCGAAACAATTTCGTGCGATGACTATTTAACCTATAAGGGTGAGTCTGGCGCGAAAGAGGCGGGAAAAATGCGTCAGGAAGGAAAGGAATATATTGTAAAAGACGGGGATGTTTTCCATTTCCGCTTTAATGTGTGATTTCGGATCAATAAAATAGTTTGCATATTGGCTTGAAATTCTTATAGTACCAGACGTTAAATTATAATTAGTTAAGGTTATGATATGAAATTTTTTACACTTATGGCTTCTGCATTCTTTTTTGTAACGGATGTAATGGCTCAAGAGGCTGCTGCACCGCAATCAGGAGGTTTTGGTTCATTTATTCCTCTAATTTTTATTCTTGTTCTGTTTTATTTTTTAATGATTCGCCCGCAGCTAAAACAACAAAAAGAACACGACGCGATGGTTGGTGGAATCAAGCGTGCTGATAAAGTAATTTTAAACAGTGGGATTGAGGCTGTGGTTTCCAAAGTGGATGAAGCTAACAAACGTTTGTTGGTTAAAATTGCTGATGGGGTGGAAGTAAGTGTGGTGCATGATGGCAACTCCATTCGTGAGGTTATTTCTCTTAAACCTGCCAATGAAAATAAAAAGGCTAAAAATGATGATGTGTCTTTAAAACCAAAAGCTACGTCTAAATCCAAACCAAAATCCAAGAAATAGTCAGAGTTATCTATGCTTGATTTTCCTCGCTGGAAGATATCCTTTATCATCGCTATATGTCTTTGGGGTGTGTGGTTGGCGGTGCCCAATATACTGTCTGAGCAAACTCGGGAGAATTTTCCTTCTCTGCTTCCTCGCAATAGTATGAATCTTGGTCTTGACCTAAGGGGTGGGTCATACCTGCTTCTTGAGGTGGATTTTAAGGCGTATCTTAAAGAGCAGTTACAGGATCTTGTCGACGAAACAAGAGCTAAGCTACGTAAAGAACGTATTGGCTATCGTGCGCTTGCGGCGGTAAATTCTGGCGCGACATTCCAATTGAGAAATGCGGATGAGAAAGGCAGGGTGGAAGAAATTTTTCAGGATATGTATCAGGATGCCCAATTAGAGATTTCAGAATCAGGGAATGTGTCCATCCAGTATCGTGATGATTATATAGAAAATTTAAAAGTCAGCGTTGTGGAACAGTCGATTGAAATTGTTCGCCGTCGTGTGGATGAAACCGGTACCCGTGAGCCAATTATTCAGCGTCAGGGGGATACTCGCATTTTGCTGCAAGTGCCAGGTCTTGAAAATCCTGAACGCCTGAAAGAATTGTTGGGGCGTACGGCTAAAATGACATTTCATTTGATGGATGAGGCCAACCCTTATCCGGCACGTGAAGTTACTCCACCAAGAGGTACCATGCTTCTTCATGGTAACAGGGAGAATCCTGACGACTATCAGGGTTATTTTCTTATTAAGAGGCAGGTCATGCTCAGTGGTGATTTGTTGGTGGATGCACGTCCGAGTTTCCAAAACGGACAGCCGGTTGTCTCATTCCGCTTTAACAATCAGGGGGGGCGTAAATTTGCTCAGGTAACACGGGAGAATGTTGGTAAACCGTTTGCCATTGTTCTTGATGGCATTGTTCTGACTGCCCCAAACATCAATGAACCTATTCCTGGGGGACAGGGCATCATTTCAGGTAATTTTACAACGCAGCAAACACAAGACTTGTCCTTGTTATTGAGGGCAGGGGCGTTGCCTGCACCACTAAAAATTCTTGAAGAACGGACAGTAGGGCCTAGCCTTGGTAAAGATTCTATTGAGGCGGGAAAAATGGCGGCATTGGCTGGTGTTGTCTTGGTTGTTGTCTTGATGTTATTATTCTACGGATTATTTGGGGTTTTCTCTAATATTGCACTGGCATTTAATTTAGTGTTTGTCGTTGGATTTCTTTCCCTCTTTCAGGCAACCTTAACCTTGCCGGGTATCGCTGGTATGGTGCTGACAATGGGGATGGCGGTGGACGCTAACGTGCTTATCTTTGAGCGTATTAAGGAAGAAACTCGCCACGGTAAAACCCCGTTTGCTGCCATAGATAATGGGTTTTCGATGGCGTTTAAGACTATTTTTGACTCCAACATCACTACCATAATGGCGACATTGTTACTGTATATTTATGGCTCAGGGCCGGTGAAGGGCTTTGCGGTGACTCTTTCCATAGGAATTATATGTTCAATGTTCTCGGCCATCTTGCTTACCCGTATGTTTATTGTGTTGTGGTTGAAGCGTACTAAACCCAAAACATTGCCTATCTGATCATGGTAGACATTACCCCGCTCATTCCTGAAGGAAGCCAGATGATCCGTGGTTATGGTAAGGAGTCGATAACCGTGCGCGATAAACGTTTTAGTGGTAGTGTGATTGTTTTTCCGCAGGAGGCTAAGGCATGGTCTGCTACCTCGTTGGAGCAATTAGCCATAGATGATTTTTCTTGTATTATTGATTATAAAGATAAGGTTGATCTTTTGCTTTTTGGCAGTGGTGAGACACATCAATTCTTGCCTTCAGACATTGAATTTGAACTTAAGAAACACGGAATTGTTGTCGAGTCTATGACCACCGGCGCGGCGTGTAGAACCTACAATACACTTATGTCGGAGGATCGTCTGGTGGCTGCCGCACTCCTTGGCATATAATATTTGTACAAAGATGTGTAGTAAGGCTTGACAGTAGACGATCTTTTCTCTATTTTTCGCCCACATTTTATAAAATATTTCAGTACTGGTTAAAAACATGAAAGTAATTAATTCTTTAAAATCAGCAAAGTCTCGTGATCGTAACTGTAAGATCGTGCGCCGTAAAGGCCGTCTGTACGTTATCAACAAACAAAATCCTAAGCTGAAAGCTCGTCAGGGTTAGTTTTTACCTGTCATTTAAGGTTTTCTTATGAAGGTGATTGATTGCAATCTCTCTGGTGATTCATACCAATTATCACTAGGTGAGTGCCATACGCCTTCAGTCGATGAACACGATATCCTCATAAAAGTGGCTGCCAGTGGCGTTAACAGAGCCGATATCTATCAGGCACAAGGCTCGTATCCTGCGCCAAAAGGCGCTTCTCCTATACTTGGTTTGGAAGTCTCCGGTGAAGTCATCCAGCTAGGTTCAAAAGTCCGTTCCCATAGTATTGGCGATAAGGTTTGCGCGTTGTTACAAGGCGGTGGTTATGCGCAATATGTATCCGTGCCAGAATATCGTGCCTTGGCCATTCCTGAGAATATGGATATTGTTACGGCGGGTGGGATTATGGAAACTTACAGTACCGCTTATTTGAATTTGATGGAAATCGGTAAGTTGCAGCCCGGACAGACGGTCTTGATTCATGGTGGAGCAAGCGGAGTGGGGACAGCTGCGATTCAAATTTCCCATCATTTTGGCTGTAAAGTAATCACCACTGCCGGAAGTAAGAAAAAATGTGAGATTTGCCGTTCTATCGGGGCGGATTATGCGATTAATTATAAGAAGGAAGATTTTGTCTCTCTCTGTAAAGAGATAACAGGTGGAAAGGGGGTAGATCTTGTTCTGGATATGGTTGGTGGCGATTATATACAAAAGAATTTGAAGGTTTTAAAATACGCGGGAAAGATGATTTCCATTGCCTTTATTAAAGGCTCATCTATAGAATTAGATATATCTTCTATCTTAATGAAAAATATAACATATATTGGATCAACATTGCGCTCTAAAGACGAAGAATTTGTCTATGATTTGTTACAGTCTTTGCGTGAAATCGTCTGGCCATTATTTGAATCAGGGCAGATAAAACCGGTCATCGATTCTGTCTATAAATTTGCCGATGTTCAGCGAGCACATTACGAAATGATAGATTTTAAACATGCTGGGAAAATTATTCTAGACCATAGCAAATAATCTTAAAAATTAACGTTTTTTAGCAAAGAATTCTTTTAGTAGATTACCACACTGATTTTCATAAATACCGCCATATATCTCAGGCTTATGATGGCATGAACTGCTGTTGAAAATATGTGCTCCGTGATCCACTCCACCCCCTTTTGGGTCATAGGCACCATAATATACACTATCCAAGCGGGCAAAGGAAATGGCCTGAGCGCACATAGGGCAGGGTTCTAGCGTGACGTACATATCGCAACCGCTTAAACGCGATGTGCCAATCTTTTTGGTAGCTTCTTGAATGGCTAACATTTCAGCATGGGCGGTTGGGTCAGAGAGTTTTTCCACCAGATTATGCGCTTCTGCAAGAATGTTACCACTTGATTTTTCAACGATGACTGCCCCAACGGGCACTTCGTCCAGTTCAGCAGCTTTCTGGGCTAAATTTAATGCCAATTCCATAAAAGGAGAGTATTGGATCATGATATTTTCTTTATGGCTCGTAGATTATTTTTTATATCATGGACACGCAAATAGTCCACTCCCTGTTTGGCCAGATACGCGCTCACCGTATAGGTTTCCTTATCACGGGCGGCAATAGAATCATCGGGATTCATAAGCTTTAAGAAGGATTTGCGCGAATGACCAACATATAAAGGTACGTTCAGGCTATTAAAACAACTAATTGCCTGAATTAAAACAAGAGATTGCTCTGCTGTTTTGCCAAAACCGATACCTGGATCAAAGATAATACGTGATTTTTCAATGCCAGAATTTATAAGCTCGGTAATTTTTATATTTGCCCATCCATAGACAGTTTTAACCGGATCATCAAATGGGCTAATGGTAATATTCTTATCCGCTGGAACACCAAGATTATGCATCACTACCAGTTTGCAAGCTGAATTTTTAACGGCTTGAATCATGTGAGGATCACTAAATCCTGAAACGTCGTTAATCCAGTCTATACCAATATCCATAGCCTTTTTAGCTGTTTGAAAATGTCGGGTATCAAGGCTGATTTGTATTTTCTTACGCAGCGGTTGCAGCATCTTTAAGACTTCTTCTAAGCGTTGCCATTCTTTCTCATGGCTAATTTCTTGTGCGTTGGGACGGGTGGATTCTGCGCCTACATCAATAATTACCGCTCCGTCTTTTACCATTTGTTTGGCATAGTTGAAGGCATCGGCGCTATTTATGTATTTTCCGCCATCAGAAAAGGAGTCCGGAGTAACGTTTAATATACCGACCAGCTTAGACATGTAAACCCGTCCTATAGGTGTTTAAAGGATTGTCCTCTATACTATTAGCCAACGTCCGACAGTTCACTTTTTGAGTTGGCATAATAAAATCAGGGCATATTTCAGCCAAGGGCATCAAAAAGAATTGTCTGTCGATAATAGCGGGATGAGGAATATTTAAGTTGTTCAGATTAATAATTTGATCCTCATACGCCAGAATATCAATATCAATCTCTCTGGGTGACCAAAGAGGGTGGTCAGCCATACGTCCAAGCTTAACCTCAGTTTCTTGGGTAAAGGCCAGCAATTCCATAGGCAATAAATTTGTATGCCCACTAACAACCATATTTAAAAACTTAATGTCCCATTCTGGTGGGGAGCCTTTACGCAACATTGCATCCGACTCGTACACAGAAGACAAAGCAACATTTTCTATTTCAGAAGACAAAACATCGACGCATTGACGGAGGTGAGAAAGGCGATCACCCAAATTTGACCCTAATGCAAGAATGATAAAATGGTTATTCACGAGGTAAAAGTTTACGAATCTCGTGTTCAACAATATCGCGCACAAGTGGCTCAAGATTGTTATCCAACCATTCTTTCAGCATTGGTTTTAATGTTTCAACAACAAGATCTTCCACAGTATTGCCACTTCTAAATTCTTTATGTTCAATTTCTGGCCCAGGAATTTTACTTACCAATTCTTTCATTACTGCAGTTGAAGCTTGAGCCGTTGTTTCAGCAACAAGCTTGTCGCTGTCAACAGGCTGTTTTATAGGGGCTTCTTTTGCAGGTGCCGGAGCCTCTTCTTTCGGAGCCTCTTCTTTCGGGGCTTCTTCTTTTACGGCTTCTTCTTCAGCAGGCTTCTCTTCAGCAGGCTTCTCTTGGGTTTTTTCATCGTCTTTGAGTGCTTCATCAATTTCATCAAGCACGTCGCCACCTTCTTCTTCGGTTATTTCTTCAGCAACTTCAGTCAAGTCTAAAACCTCTTCTTCTTCGTCTCTTGCAGAATTTTCTTCAGAATCAGCTTCCTTAGGGTCGCCATCTTCCTCTTCATCCGCAATTATGTCCCTAATAGAGTGAAGAATATCCTCCATAGAATCTTCTTCACTTATCTCCTTTTTCTTATCTTCTGCCATATTATAAAAACATTACCCCAATTTATCCATAGATAATAGCGTCTTTATGTCAAAAACCAATAAATTTATATTTTATATCATTCAAATGTTTATTAGGGTTATACAGTGCAACGTCTAACTCTAAAGAACCTGCTGTTAATTCACCCATTGCAGACTTAACATTATATACGGCTAATACACTATTACGTACAGCGGTTACAAGATTTAATTGTGCAATAAACAGCTCCTGTTCTGCGTCCAAGACATCAAGTGTGGTACGTGCGCCGACTTCCTGTTCCTGACGTACGCCTTCTAAGGCAAGCTTGGCTGATTTAACATTGGAAATATTGGCGCGGGTGTTGGCGCGGGTTGTCACGACCTGTTGCCAAGCCGTAGTAGCCTTACTAATAGCCTGATCTCGAGCTTCACTGTAAAGATATTGAGCACTCCTCTCATTGTTTTTAGCTTGCCGTATAGCAGAATATTCTGCACCAGCTTGATAGAGTGGAATTGAAACATTAAGCGCAACCGTGTCGTTATCAATATCGGTAGAAACCCGAGTGCTGCTTAAACCTGTTTGCCGCGACATGCTACCAACAATGCTTACGCTGGGTAACAAAGAAGATTTTGCCCGACGCACACTGTTCTTTAGGCTTTCCTTTTTGTATTTTGCTAGATATACGTCTGGATTATTGGCCAATGTTCTAGCCAGTACATCTTCAAAATTATTTGGAATTCTTGGTAGGTTGCTAGGCATGGCCATAGTGTCATCTGCTTCAATACCAAAAACACGTTTATATTCAGCTTTTGCCTGAATATAGTCCCCTTCCGCTTTAATTCTGTCTGATTGTGCACGGGACAAGCGTGCTTCAGATTGGGAAACATCGGTTCTTGTTGTTTCCCCCAACTCAAAACGATCCTTCGTTGCTTTGAGTTGTTCACTTAAAACATTTTCATTATTGCGGCTGAGATTAACAATTTCATGGGTTCGAACAACATCAATATAGGCAATGACAGCATCGGTAAGGATAGCCTGCTCAACTTTACGCAGTTGACTGTCAGCTACCAATATGTTGTTTTTTGCCTGTTTGATCTGATACCAACTGTCAAAACCATCAAACACAGGCTGGGTGATGGAAATAGATTTGGATGTTGGATGAGTTGTGCTTGTTGGGCGAGCAACAAGTTTTTCTTTATCTTTTTCTTTGCTGTAGCTTGCACTAACGGTAGGGAGAAAGCCTGAATAAGCTTGTGGTAATTGCTCGTTAGTTGCTTCATGAGCTGCTCTTTCTGCTTTGAGGCTTGGGTTAAAGTTATAGGCATGAATCAGCGCTTCCTCTAATGAGATAGCGTATGCAGATTGCACCGAGCATAAGACTGGCAACACGATGGCCGTCGTACAAATAAGCTTTTTGAAGCTAAAGAACCCCTTCTTTTTCATGATGTTACGTCTCCCAAATATAACGTACGATACATCATATAGCATAGGGATATCCAAATTTCTACTATATTTTGTGTTTTCTTTGATTTTTTTTATAAGGAGTGAATTTTGTCACCAAAAGGACTTTAATTCTTTAATTCATAGACTGTTTGGCCACCAACAACGGTGCGAATGGCACGACCCTTGGTTTTAAAGCTGCTAAATGGGGAGTTTTTAGATTTGCTAAAAAAGGCTTCAGGCCTTATTTCCCACTCCATGTCTAGGTCGATGAGAGTCAGATCTGCCCGTGCACCTTTTTTTAACCTTCCCGCCGGTTCACGGATAATATCCGCAGGCTTATAGGTCATTCTTGCCAAAACATCCTTTAAGGAGAGGTGTCCCTGATGTACTAGATTTAGTGATAGGGGTAGCATGGTTTCCAGACCAACGATACCAAAGGCTGCCTGAGAAATAGGAACTCTTTTTGATTCCTGATCATGTGGTGCGTGATCCGTAGCAATCGCGTCAATAGTCCCATCTTTAAAGCCTTCTATAATCGCCTCAATATCTTTTTGACTACGCAGAGGAGGATTCATTTTCGCAAAGGTACGGTAGTCTTTTGCTGCCTCATCGGTCAGCATAAAATGGTGCGGAGCAGCCTCGCACGTGACGTTAAGCCCTTTGGCTTTCGCCCGCCTAACAGCATCAATAGCCTGATAGGTTGAGATATGGAGTACATGGTAATGGCATTTTGGCGCCAATTCAAGAAGGAGTAAATCTCTTTCTACAATGATGGCTTCCGAAGCGTTTGGAACAGCTTTAACTCCAAGTCGGGTGGAAACTTCCCCTTCATTAATACAACCACCGTCAGAAAGATTTAAATCTTCTGCATGCTGACAAATCGGCAGATCAAGCATGGAACAATATTCCATTGCCCGACGCATCACCAGACTGTTCATCACCGGCAGACCATCATCAGTAAAACCGGATACGCCCGCTTTTTTAAGCAGAGCCATTTCAGTAATCTTTTTGCCGTGTTGTCCCTTGGTAATAGCGCCATAAGCTCTGATATTGCAATAGGCAGATTCTTCTGATTTGTCGTTGATAAAATCCATAATAGAAGGGTCATCAATCACCGGCTTAGTGTTGGGCATACATACCACCGTGGTCACACCACCAGCAACGGCAGATTTACTTCCTGTTTCAATTGTTTCTTTATATTCCAGACCTGGCTCACGGAAATGCACCTGAATATCCAGCAGTCCAGGGGTTAAGAGGTGGCCTTGACAATCAATAATTTCGGCGCCCTCCGGCGTAGCAATATTCTTTCCAAAATCAATAATCTTAGAGCCTTCTGTCAGCAATGTTCCTTTTTCATCCAATCCACTTTCCGGATCAAAAAGCCGCGCATTAACGTAAGCAACATGCTTCTTTTTACTGATTTTCTTTGCTAGCTTATTAAAAATCTGATTTGTCATTTTTTCTTATGCCATTAAATCCAAAATTGCCTGCCGCACGGCGACGCCCATTTCCACCTGATCCAGAATAACGCTTTTATTGATGTCATCGGCCAGATCAGAGCTTATCTCTAAACCACGATTAATAGGGCCAGGGTGCATCACAAATACATTTTCTTTTGCCAACTCCAGTTTTTCATAAGTTAGGCCGTAAAGATAGAAATATTCTCGCTCAGACGGGAAGAAATTGCCAGACATACGCTCTTGTTGGATGCGTAACATCATGATTACATCTACGTCTTTAATGCCTTCTTCAAGGCTTGTATAGGTTTCTACCCCATAAGATTCGATGGCGATAGGCATTAAGGTAGGGGGCGCAATCAGGCGGACTTTAGCCCCCATTTTCTTTAATAATAAAATATTAGAACGTGCCACTCGGCTGTGCATCACATCCCCACAGATGGCCACAGTCATATCCTTAAAATCTTTCTCACATCTGCGTTTGATGGTCAGTGCATCAAGCAACGCCTGAGTAGGGTGCTCGTGCCAGCCATCTCCCGCGTTAATGACTTTACATTTTACTTTTTCAGCCAACAACATGGCCGCGCCACTTTCACTGTGACGTACCGATATAAAATCCGGATGCATGGCGTTGATGGTTGATGCGGTATCTATAAGGGTTTCGCCCTTTGAAATGGCCATCGATTTGACATTCATATTGATGACATCCGCTCCCAATCGTTTGCCAGCCAGCTCAAAAGAGGTGCGGGTGCGGGTGGAGTCTTCAAAAAACAGATTGATAAGCGTTCGTCCTTTTAAAATAGGGCGTTTTTTATCTTTTTGGCGGTTAAGTTCAACATATTCCTCACATTTACTAAGGATATTATTGATGTCATCTTTGGATAAATCCTCAATTCCCAGTAAATGCTGATGTGGGTATGTATAGCTCATTATAAAAATTATAGATCCCTTACTGTTTCTAAAACTTCTTCAACATGTCCTTCAACTTTGACCTTATCCCAGACTTTTTTAACAATACCATTTTTGCCAATGAGGAAAGTACTGCGCTGAATACCCATGTAGGTTTTGCCATAATTCATTTTTTCAACCCATACCCCATACGCTTCGCATACGGAAGTATCAACGTCTGCGGCAAGAACAAAGGGAAGATTATATTTTTCGATAAACCCATCATGAGATTTTACAGAATCTTTCGATATACCGATAATCACCGTGTTACAAGAATTAAATGCGTCGTGATTTTCAGCAAAATCCTGAGCCTCTCTTGTGCAACCTGGAGTATTATCTTTTGGGTAAAAATACAGGATAACATTTTTATCTTTCAGGTTGGAAAGAGTAAGGGTGTCTCCTCCGGATATGTCTAAGGTGAAATCTGGTGCATAATCACCGGGTTTGAGTGAAAAATTGTCAGATGTCATATATCTCCTCCTAACGTATTATGTCTTTAAAAAGTTTTTGTACTTTTTTTTGCGTCGAAACAAGCTTTTTCTTCAATATATTAAAATCTTTTACCTTCATAAAAAGTGCAAGTGCTTTTTTCGTATCCTCTTCAATTTCTGCTTTGTCGCTTATGTCGGTAGAAATTAGCCGGATTGCTGTCTGGGTGCGTGAATATAATTGTTCTGCCTCAATAAGCAGGTCAGCCTGATGTTTGGACAATATGTTGTTTTCTAAAAGCATGCGGATTGCTCGCTTGGTATTGCGTTGTAAAATCATAGGATTGTCACAGGCATTGTTAAGTTGCAGATATTGAATAATATATTCAAGATCAATAAGACCACCATCAACATTTTTTACTGCCAAGGGGTTTTTAAGATATTTACTGTCTTTCATTTTGGCATGAATGTGAAGCAATCCTTCAATAAGTTCTTTATGATTCCACCGTCTTTGCAGTTTGTTTTTTATGGTTTCTTCCACCCGTTGTCTGAAATCCTGTGAACCAGTAATAACCCGTGCTCGTGTGAGAGCCATAAATTCCCATGCCCAGGCAGAACCGTTTATCTCGTCTGTTCCATAATAGAGGTTAAAAGCTTCAAGCGTGGTGGCTGCGGGACCATCATTGCCGGAAGGGCGTAAGCGTATATCCACATCGTAGAGCCGTCCTTCGCGCGTCATCGCAGTCAGTGCGGCAACAAATCTTCGGCTCAAGCGGATGAAATACTGGCTGGCGGGCAAGGGTTTTTCACCATTTGATTCATTTACATTGTGGTTTAACTCATAAATAAATACCAAATCAAGATCTGAAGCAAAGGTTAACTCTTCTCCACCAAGTTTTCCTAATGCCACAATGGCAAAATTGCTGCTTGGAATAGATCCATGTTTGTCTCTAAAGTCCTTTTCTACTTCATCAAAAACAGTCTCAACCGAAATATCTGCAATGCGTGATAAGGTGCGTGTAGCATCTCTATGGCTAATTTTATCTTTAATCAGTTGAATGGCTACCCGAAAGCGTCGGTCATTGGTCCAATTTCTTACAACATGTAAGACATGTTCAAGATCATGTTGCGGGTTCTGCAGGATCATTTTGTTAATATTTTCTTCCATTGCTGTTCTTTTTGGAAAGGCACTGTAGAATTCTGGAGCAAGGACATAATCAAGCAGATTGGGATTGCGACTCAGCATATCCGCAATTTGGGGATATGAACCCATAATGTAGGAGATAAGGTCAAGCAGGGCAGGGTTAGAATAAAACAAAGAAAATATTTGCACTCCTGCAGGCAATTTGGTTAGAAATTCATCAAACTTCTTAAAGGCCATGTCTGGATTTTTTGATTTTGAAAGGGAAATAATCAGTACCGGCATAAGCTCGGTTAGGATCTCCCTCGCACGGGTGGTTCTTGTGGCTCTGCGTCGTCCATGATGCCAACCACGGATGATACTGCATACGGTTTGAGCATCATGAAAGCCAAGGTTTGTCAGTGTCTTAACGGTTTCTGGATCATTGTCACTGCCGGTGAAAACCAGATTCCCATAACTTTCGGGAACATCCATCGCTAAAGAAGGGGAGTTATCAAACAATTCTGAATAGTGTCCCATAACATTTTTAATCAAACCTAATAAGTAATCGGTAAAAACATGTCCGTCCTCAAAACCCATAAAGTGGGCGATTTCGTTCATTCCTTCCTCTGATTCAGGCAGTGTATGGGTTTGTTGGTCTCCTACCATTTGTAGTCTATGCTCTAATGTGCGGTAGAACACGTAAGCATCATTCAACTCATCACATATGTTCTGGGAGATTTCTTTGGCGTGTACAAGTTCTTGCAAAGCCCCACAGGTGGCAGAATTTTGTAAATAAGGTCTTCTTCCCCCGAAAATGAGCTGTTGGGTTTGTGCAAAGAATTCTATTTCCCGGATTCCACCATGCCCTAGCTTAACGTTATAACCGTATAAATCTTGGGGTAGGTTGCCTTGCTTGGCATCAATCTGTCTTTTGATAGAGTGAATGTCCTCAATACTAGCAAAATCTAGAGAGCGCCGCCACACATACGGTGTTATCATGTCCATAAAGCTTTTGCATGATTCTGGATCACCCGCAATTGCACGGGCTTTAATCATTGCTGCGCGCTCCCAGTTCTGCCCAACGGTTTCGTAGTAAATTTCTGCGGCATCCAGTGAGACCGCAGGTGGCATAGAACCCGGGTCTGGGCGCAGGCGTAAATCGACCCGAAACACATAACCATCCTTGGTTCTTTCGCTAATGATTTCAGCCAGCGATTGGGTAAAGCGAATAAAGAAACGTGACTCACTTTGCTTGCCAATGTAATTAATCTTATCTTTTTCATAAAACACAATCAGGTCAATGTCGCTGGAATAGTTAAGTTCATACGACCCTAATTTCCCCATCGCTAGCACCACTAGCCCTGAATGCAATTGTGGGCTTTGTGGGTCAGATAAAATAATATTACCGTTCTTACTTTCTTGTTCTAATAAAAAATTGCATGTTAATTGGACACTGATTTCAGCAAAAATACTTAACTTTTGTGTGACTTCTTCCAGATTATAGATACCGGTGATATCTGCTAAGGCAATTAACAAAGAAATATGACGTTTGGCGATGCGTAATTCTGCCATAATACTGTCTTTGCTGTAGAAAATTTTGCTTTTTAAGCCTTCAATGATTGCATTGAATGTATCATCATAACCCGAAATTTTGGATCGTGTGTCGATCATATTTAAAAAGAAATCCGCATCCTTATGTAAAATACTGCTTAGATATGGACTGTAGGTGAAAATACATAACAACAGCTCCTTACCTGTTTTGTTTTCTAGTAACATGTTGGCCTTAGACACAATGTCTGGATCATAATATTTGTTAACATGAGCTATCCAGTCCTCGATGGCACCGTTGGTGGTATCATCAATGCGAGCCTTTGGGATATAAATATCAGACGATAAGATGGTAGAATATTGCATTAAATCCTAAAAATACCTGTAAATTTGTTTTCTTGATCCTAGACTCTATATAACAAATTCTTGATGAAATCCAAAAAAATATTCCCGCATAGACGCTTATATGTTATGGGTGTCTCTTGAAGTTTTCTTTGATGTTGAGAGAAGGGTTTTTGTGCAGGCGGTTATTAGCACATCTTTACGCAAAATAGTTGTTGTCATATTGGCACTGGTGATGGTCAGTATAAGCATTTTTGTGTTTATGATTGTTTCGGGAAAAAGATCTATCCCCTACATACCGCAACATATTGAAAATACTCTAAATTCTCTAAATATCGGTTATAAATTTGATGTAGAAGAGGCTTTCTTCAGTTGGGACAGTCGTCACAATGAGGCAGGTATTATATTAACGGAAGTAAATATCACAAAACAGAAAGACAATCTTAAAATCATATCGTTACCTACGGTGAACGTAAAGCTGGATTTTAGCCGGCTGGTATATGGGAAGGCTACCTTTGAAGAAATTATTATCAACAACCCCAACTTTATTATTGAAGACATCTTTTCGGTAAAAGAAAGCCTAGAAGACAAGCCTCAGGCTCCTTATGTAATAAATAATTTCAGCACCATAATTTCCGCTATTACGGGTGCGATTAAGGGCAATAATAATGAAATTCCGATCAAATCAATAAAAATGAATGGGGTTGGCTTGCAAGAAAATACTGCTGGCACAGAAACACACTGGTATTTTCCTTCAATAACTTTTGGTGTGGAAGATGTAGGGCATGTCTATCAGTTTTCTACCAGTGTTGAAGGGTTATATAAGGAAAATATTTTTAAGTTTGATGCGATAGGTGATTTACAGGATGACGGTTCGGTAAAGGTGCGTTCACGTATTTTAAACATGTCACCAAGTCTGATTGTCCAGCTGTTCCCAAATTTTTCTTTCTATAGCGAATTGTCTCATAAAATAAAGGGCGAAAGTTCGTTTTCTATTGCTAAGGACGGTATGTTAAGTGATATGGAATTTACCATGCATCTGGGGGGAGCAGACGCGACAGAATCAGGGATGCTTGATATTACAGGGAAACTAAAACTCTATTCAGGTTATAAGGAATATCTTATCGCCCCTGAAATATCTGCCAGAGCCGTAGTGCGTAATTTAAATATGGAAGATTTAGCAAAATTTTGGCCCGCAAGTTTTGCCCCTCAGGTACGACTATGGGTGACCTCACGTATTCAAAAAGGCAAATATAGTAGGGCAGAAGCCATAATGAAAATCTCGCCAGAGGAATTCATTGCTCAGGAAATAAAACCGGACTCTATTGCGGCAATTGTTGCTTTTGAAGATGCAGAACTTAATTATTATGAAGGTCTGCCAATATTTTACAATGCTAGCGGTTATACGAAATTCTCCCGTGGTGTGATGGACATGAAAATAACCAAGGGAAGAATCAAGGGTTCAAACTTAAACTCAGGATATATCAGCATTAATAAGGTGGAAGATGACAACTTTAAAATTACCATTAACGGATCATTTGATGGTGGTGTACAGGATTTGGTTGAGTTTTATGACATTGACAATCAGGAGGCAGACAGCAAAACCAAAGATTTTCTTAAAGCCATTACGGGAGATGCCAAAACAGAACTTGCTATTAATTTCCTTATTTCTGAGAATGAGGAGGACGTAAAGGATTTTGATGTAAAATTGATCTCACATTTGCAAGATGTTTACACGCACAATATTGATTATAACCTTGAGATTGCTAAAGGTGAGCTGGATATCATTCTGCACAATGATGTTTTTTCTTTAAAAGGCGACGGTCTTCTCAATGGCATCACTAGCACGGTGGAATATTATCAGCAGGAAGGAGAAAACAAAGAGGAGGAAAGCCATTACACGGTAAAAATGACATTAAACGGCAGTCAGGATTTGGCTAAATTTAATCTTGATAGTTTTAATGCGATAGACGGTGCATTTGATGTGACCTATCATGAGATACGGACGGACAATAATAGAAGGGCGTTTATTGGGGCGGATTTATCCAAAGCAAAGATAAATATTCCTCTTATCGGATTTAATAAAGATGTGGACATTCCGCTAAAGGCTAAAGTTATTCTCTCAGACCTTCAGCAACAGGACATGTACGTTATCAAATCTTTTTCTCTTGAGGGCGAGGGGGTTGATATTGCGGGCAATGCTTCAATTTCAAGTAAAGAAGACGGTTACTTTAATTTTGTCTTTGATAGGCTTCAATATGGTAATAACGATGCTAATGTTAGCTTTAGCCGCGTGGAAAAGGACTATTACAAGATTTCTGTCAAGGGCGTGGCCATTGATTTAGAATCACTCATTGCCTATAAGGAAGAGTTAACAGATCTTGATGATGCACAAAAAGAGGTTGAAAAAGAAAACAATATTAATAGTGCGTATAAGCAGCCTTTTGCTTTAGACATTGTTTTGGATGTGGAAAAGGTTTTTATGGCCAATGAGATTCAAATTTATAACATGCGTGGGTTATATAAACAGAAGAAAGAGTCGTTAGAGAACATCATGCTTGAAGGACAATTTTCTAATGGTGGAGGATTTAAGGTACATTTTGATGATCTAAGTCGCGGAGGCGATCAATACACCACTTTAAGTCTTAACAGTGACCATGCGGGAGCGTTTTTGTCTGCTCTAGATCTGAGTACCCATGTTGTTGGTGGGTTGTTAGAAATATCTGCTAAGCAGCCAGCAGAAAGTAATGATTTTGAGGAGGGAAAAATTATTATGAAGAAATTTTCCATCGTTAAAGCCCCTATCTTAGGTAAGATTTTCTCATTAGCATCATTTTCTGGCATATTAGATGCTCTAAACGGCAAGGGAATTATTTTTAGTAAATTAAAGGGTGAGTTTAATATTAAAAAGAATTTCCTTTATTTAACAGACATGAAAATGTCGGGTGATGCTATCGGGATTACCGCACAGGGCAACATTGATATTAAAAATAAAATTTATGATTTAACCGGTTCGGTAGTTCCGGCCTATGGCATTAATTCATTTTTAGGCAAAGTACCGCTTCTGGGAAAAATATTAATCGGGAAGGAAGGTGAAGGAATCATTGCCTCACGTTTTAGTATTAAAGACAGTATGAGCAACCCTAACGTAACGGTCAATCCGTTTAGCATGCTCACCCCTGGTTTTCTACGTGGAATTTGGGGTGAAAGCTCCAGCGAAGAAAAACCCGAAGAAGAAATCGAGGATTAATTAATAATCTACTTTCATAAAATATAATCCACAGGCGGGGGCAGTTGGACCAGCCGCACAACGGTCTTTGGCTTCAAGTGCTTTTTTAACATCAGCGGGCTGCCATTTTCCTTCCCCAACCAGCTTTAATGTGCCAACAATATTACGCACCATATTGTGCAGGAAGGAAAGCCCTTCAACATCAATGTAGACAGTATCCCCTTCTTGGGAAATAGAAATTTTATCCAATGTTTTTATCGGCGAGTTTGCCTGACATTCTGCGGCTCTAAAGCTGGAAAAATCATGTTGTCCTACTAGAAATCCAGCGGCTTCACGCATTGCAGGAATATCAAGTTCTTTGTGGATACACCACGCACGGTTTTTTTCAAGAACCAAGGGCGCTTGGCGATTGATTATATGGTAGCGATAATAGCGTTTTTTAGCATCAAAACGGGCATTAAACTCTGCATGTACTTTTTCTATGTTTAAAAGAGCGGTAGGTTTGTTTTCAAGATGGTAGTTAATCCCATGCTGAATTTTGTACAATTCTCGTTCTGCTTCAAGATCAAAATGAATCACTTGTCCACGCGCGTGGACTCCCGCATCGGTTCGACCGGAACATTGAACACGCACAGTTTCTTGACAAAATTTAAAAATAGCCTCTTCAATAAACTCCTGCACAGTAGGCATAGCAGGGGACTTTTGTGCCTGCCATCCGGCAAGTCCCGTCCCATCATATTCAACAATTGCTTTGTATCTTTGCATTCGTTTATTACTTTATTTTTTTGTAAAATATGTGTATAACATCCCCATTATAAAAAATATAGGGGCTGTTATGGTAAAATATAATATTTCTATGCGTATATTACATTGGTTGATGGCAATTCTGATCCTTTGCCTGATTGCTGTTGGTTTTTATATGGAAGGGTTGCCAAAGGAAGACCCTATCAAATATACACTCTATGGCCTGCATAAATCTTTTGGGGTAATGATTATTTTCCTTTTTGTTGTTAGAATTATTACCCGCATACGTTCTTCTATCCCTCCATTGCCAGAAGGGATAAAGCCGCTTGAAAAGAAATTGTCGCATGGGATACATCATTTATTGTATCTGTTTATGATTCTTGTGCCTGTTTCCGGATATGTAATGTCGGATGCTGGCGGGCATGACGTAAAATTTTTCGGCTTATTGATGCCAGATTTCTTTGAAAAAAATAAGGAAATAGGGGGTATAGCGCACGAAATGCATGAAATTATACCCTACGTTTTGTTAGGGATTGTGATATTACATGTTGCTGGAGCGATAAAACATCGCTTCTTTGAGCCAAAAGAAAATGACGTTATCGGACGGATGCTCTAAACAATATATTTAATATCTTCGACGAAAATGTGGATTAGAACAATAAAAGGCGGAGAGTTCCCCGCCTTTTTCTTTTAGATGTGTAACCTATTATACTAGGATAATATCTGACTCTGTAAGAGTAGACACACCAACCAATGTAATGGAGTTGTAATCGTCAATGGACAATACGCCATTTTCAAAGTGGTTGATAATTTCATGGGCGCTACCAAATGCTGCGCTTGAGAATTGGAGTAAATCCTCTCCGCTGGTAAAGTCATGAACAATATCATGACCGTCGCCATATATGTTGTCGTATCGCACAAGAGCACCGCCTGAGCCTTGTATTTCGACTACTGTACCATTATCAAAGGCAAAAATATCGGCACCGGCACCACCAATTAAATCATCGGCACCTTCGCCACCGTGTAGTATGTCATCATGCTCTCCACCATTTAAGACATCGTTGCCAAAGTCACCGTAAAGAGTATCGTTACCTTTTTCTCCATAGAGATGGTCATCTCCACGGCCGCCATGCATACCAGAATCGTTACCAAAGCCACCATAAATTGAATCGTTACCTAGGTTGCCGTTGACCCAGAAATCATCACCAAATCCCATTTCTATTAAGTCGTCACCACCAAAGCCGGCAACAAGATCACTATCATATCCGCCCAGAATTGTATCGTCGCCAATGGTTCCCATAAGTGTGTCGTTACCATTGCCGCCGTCAATTGAAGCAGAAGGAAGAATAGAGCTATTAGGATTGATTATGCCTGTATTGGAGTTGATAATTACATCACCATCGCCACCGCCCATAACAAATACATTGCCGTTCCCGTAAATAATTACATCGGCGCCATGACCTCCATATATGGTATCATCACCGCTGCCTGAAATAATAGTATCGGCACCGCTATCGGCGTTAATATAATCATTTCCATTACCAGAGGTTATGTAATCATCACCCGAATTAGAGCTTACAGAGTTGTCACCATCACCAGCATCAATGGTTGACCCCTCCACATTGTTATACCAGAAGCCATAGTTTTCTATGGTGTCATCACCTGAACCAGCAATGATTAAATCATTACCACCAGCTGATCCGGGCGCTGTAACATTATTGTTACCTTCACCGGTAATAATCACGTCGTTACCATAGCCGCTAACAAAGTGATTGTCGCCGTCACTTCCTGTCATGGTTGTTCCGGTATCATTGGCATACAAGATATCATTTCTGCCTTCAGCAGCAGATATGTTGTTGATGTAATCGGTTGCATAAATGCGTTGGAATTCAATGGTGCTAGGCGCAAGTTCATCAATATCTGGTGCAACAGTTAGGTCATTCTCAAACACAAAATGTGAGCTATTGAGAGCTTTTATACTCACATTACTTAGCACAATAGAACGGTCTTCAGACAGTTCAATGATTACACCCCCATTTTTATTAGAAGAAATATTAAGATCAGAAAAGCTTTGGAGATTGCTAAATCCAATAATTTTAACCACTTCGCCGCCATAGACGTCAAAGTCAATAATATGGTCTGTACCAACCGAATCACTATTTCGAATAACAAATGTATCCGTGTCTGCTCCTCCAACAAGGCTATTAATACCGCCGTTACTTTCAAGGATATCGTCACCGGCATTACCCAGTAAGGCATTGTTTAGATCGTTACCGTAAATAATATCATTTCCAGATCCGCCAACGGCATTTTCAATATTAGCACCAAAAGCAACCCATATAAAGCTATCACCAATATGGGAAACATGTGCGCCACCTTCACGTATGTCGATGGTTACGTCTGTTTCAAGAGACAGAGCGCTGAATGTATCGTTACCATTACCATCCCAGATAGTATACAGGCTGTCCGCCACGCCATCAAAATTATAGGTGTCGTTACCAGAATTATAATCGTGGTTGGCGCCGTATTTATATTGTAGAGATAGGATATCATAAATTTGGTAGGTTTCGTTGTGCCATCTGCCATAAGTTTCACCACCAATTTTAGAAGCGCTTGAGCCAGAATAAGACATCACTGTGGTATTTGTACTATTATATGCGGACGGCATGGTAGTGCCGTTACCAAATGAGTGCTCTAGACCAAGTGCGTGTCCAATTTCGTGTAATAAGACACCTTTTGCTGTACCAGTAAGAGAAGTAAATGTATCTTTAATTGCGGCGGTGCTACCATTTTGGCTAGGGTTACTGCCTAATCCAATGGTACCACTATCCATTGGTTCTCTCCAAACAGAAATATCTGCACCCGCTTCGCTGGATTCAACAAACTCAAGATTGGTAAAATTAGCAACTTGATCAAAAATTTCACGTGCAAACTCTTGTTGATCTTCTGTCAACAGAGAGCGTGTGCCGGTGTCATAAAGGAACTCTGTTAGCTCAAAACTGTAGCTGAGCGTTCCAACTCCATAAGAGTTGTCTCCGGTCATTGAATCACATAAATTACACATCACAATACTCCTAACGTATTAAATAATATAAATTATCCTTGGGAGAGGTAGTAAAATTAGGCATAAGCCTTGTGACGTTTTTAACTTGATAACATTAAGAGAGATAAGAGATATCTGCTACCAAGTGTTTATAGTCCGATTATAAGGGTATAAAAAGTTAATTGCAAGTTAATTTTATACTATGTTGACAAAATATTTTAATTATTCTACTCATTATGTTAACTATATTAAAACAATATCGCTTTCAGTTAAGCTTGATATTCCAGATAGTGTGATGGAGTTATCTTCATCAATCTGCATAACTCCCCCTGTATCTGTGCTTTGGAATGTAGCAATGGCCTCGGCTGCGTTGCTAAACAACTCAGTATTAAATACCAATACGTCTTCGCCTTGGGTAAAGTCGTTAATCGTATCATTTCCGGCTCCATAGCGGTCAAACCATCCCCACCACATGCCATCTTGTAATACATAAAAGCCATTCTCAAAAACAAACTGATCTGCTCCTGTGCCGCCGATAAGAATGTCATCGCTGGTGCCTCCAGTAAGTGTGTCATCACCATCGCCACCGTCAATTGTATCATTTCCTCGGTCGCCAAAAAGCTCATCGTTGCCTGCTTCGCCATACAATACATCATTGTCCATACCGCCATGCATCTTTTGGTCGTTGCCATGGCCGCCATAGAGTGTGTCGTCACCGCCATTGCCATTGGCAAACAGATCATCACCAAAGCCCATTCTTATTAAATCATTTCCGTCAAATCCATAAACTCTATCGTTTTCGTATCCGCCATCAATGGTGTCGTCATACATAAAGCCAATAATCGTATCGTTGCCACCATGGCCATGTAAGTAGTTATGGTATGGGGTATTAGAATTAATAGGTTGATTTGAGCCGCTGAAGAAATTACTGAAGACAATACAATCATCACCATATCCACCATCAATGACCATATTTCCTTGACCATAAACAATTAAATCCTCTCCCCAGCCGCCATATATGGTATCATCACCTGTGCTTATAATGGTATCGTCTCCCCAGCCACCTGCCAAATAGTCATTACCACTACCAGCGGTTAGATAGTCGTTGCCACTACTTAAATTGGCGTAGTTGTTTCCTTCGCCAAGATCTACGTGGTAGTTGCCTGTGCCATTGCCCGCGCCATAACCATAAACCGAATCATCCCCGCTACCGGCAACAATGGTATCATCTCCACCGCCAACAGTGTTGTACATGGTACGAATTTGGTTGTTGCCTTCACCTGCATCAATATAATCCGCACCCGCGCCGCCATAGATAATATCATTGCCGTCATAGGCAACAACGGTGGTGTTGTTTTCGCTGCTTGCGTATAAAATATCGTGATCTCTTGTTGGATCTGCATATACCTCGGTGGTTAACAGTCCGCCAAAGACTTTTTGGTATTCAATTTGATGTGCGCCAAATTCTTCAACGCCGTCATCAACAATTTGCTCTTCTTCAAAAACAAACATAGAGGCATCAACCTGTTTTATATCTACGCCTTTGACGGTAATACTTCTTCCATCAGGGGTGGTGATGTAGATGCCATCGCCTTTGTGGGCAATAATTCTTAGGTCAGAAAAATCCATCAATTGTTCGCTAACAATCTTAATTTTATCTTCGCCAATAGTAAAATCTTCTATGCTAGCCTTTCCACCTTTACCATAGTCGTAAATAGTGAAGTCATCATCACCATTGCCGCCATAAAGGGAGTCATTACCAGAGTGGGAGATAATCGCATCATTCCCATCGTTCCCAAACAAGAAATTGTCTAAATCGTTGCCTTCAATAATATCGTTACCAATGCCACCCACTGCATTTTCGATGTTGGCACCAAAAGCAACCCAGATAAAGCTTGCGCCAATATTGGTTACGTGTTCTGCGCCTTCATTTAAGTCAATGGTAACGTCCGTGGTTATATTGTAGGCATTGATAACATCGTTGCCATTGCCGTCCCATATTGTGTAGAGCTTATCGGCTGTACCATCAAACTGGTAGGAGTCATTGCCAGAGTTGTAATCGTGGTTTACTCCGTATTTGTATTGTAATGCAGCAATGTCGTAAATTTGATAGGTTTCGTTATGCCATCTTCCGTAGGTTTCTCCGCCAACTTTTGAGGCGCTGGAGCCGGAATAGGTCATCACCGTAGTATTTACACTGTTATATTGTGATGGCATGGTTGGGGTGCCATCAAGGCCAAACGGATGTTCTATGCCTAATGCATGGCCAATTTCATGGATCATAATACCTTTGGTAAACCCTTCGGCGCTGTTGATGGTGTCTTTTAGAGTGGCAACGCTACCGTTCTGGCTAGGGTCTGTTGCGCGACCTACCACGCCGCCGGTCATCGGTGCGCGGTATAGGTTGATTTCTGCATCGGCAGTTTCTTCTTCCACAAAAGTTAGGTTGGTAAACGTTTCAATTTGTGCAAAAATTTCTCGGCAAAGATCTTGCTGCTCTTCTGTCAGCGGTGTAAAATTCTGGTTGCCGTACATTTCAAAATCGAAGCTGTAACGTAGTGTACTGACTGCGTAGGTGGTTAGACCCATCATATAGTCGGTTATGTTTGTGACATCCCCTGCGTCGGTCAGTTGAGGTCCGCCGCCATTTTCTTCAGAAAAAGAATCTGAGAATTCAGAATTATAATCAACGGTTCCCGCTCCATAAGAGTTATCACCAGTTGCTAAAAGGCACAAATCACACATCACAATACTCCTAACGTATTAAATAAAATTAATTATCCTTGGGAGAGGTAGTAAAATTGGGCAATAAGCCCAGTGACGTTTTTAACTCGGTAACATTAAGAGAGATAAGAAATATCTGCTACCAAGTGTTTCAGCCCAATCATAAGGGTACAAAAAGTTAATTGCAAGTTAATTCTTAGAAATATAATAAAAGATATTTAATTACTTATTATGTAAAACTAAAATCCGACAGACTAAAAGACGATTCGATTAGGTCATATATTAGCAAGGAAGTGCCGTCACTAATAGCAATAGTAGCTCCCTCTGAAGAAAAACTCACAGCAGATAAGAGTGTTTCTGTACTTAGCGATGTTCCGTTTAGTTCTATTGTATCGCTCCCAGAAACAAAATCTAAAATAACATCATTCTCGCCATTACTTTTTACAATAAAAATATCTGCCCCGCTTCCGCCGGTGAGAGTATCATTGCCTAAATCACCATAAATAAGGTCATTACCTGCGCCGGCAATTATTTGATCGTCGCTTTTACCACCATGTATGGTGTCATTTCCTGCATCGCCATAAATAAGGTCATTATCGTTATTACCATTGATAAACTCATCGCCATCTCCTCCGTGTAATGTGTCTAAATCTTTGCCGCCCCTAACTGTATCATTGCCATTTCCACCGGTGATGCTGTCATTACCGGCATTACCATTAAACCAGTCATCGCCGCCATTGCCGATTAGTGTATCGGTGCCGGAGCCACCTTTTATGGTATTGGCAAGAGCGTTTCCGGTAATTAAGTCATTGCCTGACCCTCCAGTTGCATTTTCAATGTTGGCATTATACGCAATCCATAGGTAGCTGTTACCGATAGAAGTCACGTTTTCTAAACCTTCACGCAGGTCAATGGTTGCATCTCCGGTGTAAGAAGAGGCATCAATCAGGTCACTGCCTGCACCGTCCCATAAAGTGCGTACGTCATAGGAACCATCAAAGCTGTAGGTTGTGTCTCCAGAATTATAGCTGCTATTGGCACCATACAGTTCTTGCAATACGGCAATGTCGTATATCTGATAGGTTTGATTAGCAGTAGGGCCTGCAGCCGTGGCAATATATCCACCCACACTGGAATAGGTAGAGTCGTTGTAGGACATCACCGTGCTGTTAAAATTATCTTCAGCGCTGGACAATGTATCACTGCCATCATGAGGGTGTTCTAGCCCCATAGCGTGGCCAATTTCATGCAACAGTAATGCGTAGCCAAAGCTGCCTGGGCTTAGGCTCACATAACCACCACCATCTGTGCTATTATAATCATTGTCTATGTACACATCCGTACCGTAATATAGGCTGGGGTAATAGGCAAAACCCGCTGTACCAGAATCTAAATCTGCAGCTCTAAAAGATATTTTTGCATCGCTGGAGACTTCAGAAAAAGTCAAATCTGTAATATTGCTGATATGTTCTAGTACCGCAAGCGCGGCAGCCCTTTGCTCGCTGTTAAAAAGGTTGATGTTTGAAAGGCCGCTGTCACTGTTGGGGATGTTGGTATTGTTGTCCGTAAATGTATAAGTTAGGCTCTCAGAGCGCCAACTATCACCAGAATTTATCGCATCGTAGGCGTTTGTCATGTTCCATCACCCCTAATGTTACAATCAATCCCTTCCATAATAACATATGTTAGGTTAACAAAAGGTAAATAAATGATGATTTATTGGGCAGTGCTAATAAAATCTTCTAAAGCAACAAAAAGTTTACCATTTTTATCTTCCAGAACATATTCGGTATGGGGTTGTTTTAAAACGTCTTTAGCAAAGAAAGAGGGTTTGATATGATACGCTGTCCGGACAGTGTAAGGCGTGCCATATTCAATTTCTTCAACATCGCTTTGTTTAAAGTGGTGATTTTCTTCAAAAGTAGTAAGCATGGAGCGATCCACTAATAAGCGCTGGATTTTCCTAAAGGCGGAAGAAAAAGCCAGACGTTTTGGATGGTGGATTACGACAAAAGAGGGGGGGAGGTGTAAAAGTTGTCCAACATGAGGGTGTGCTTCATCTTCCTCTTCATCAAAGGCCCACCGGCAGGTGGAAACCCACACCATGCAGCCCATCAACCCTAATGTAACAAGATCCAGCAGCAGGGCTAAGGAAAGAATACTATTCTTCAGAATCCTCAATAGTAAAGTCATTGCTGGTCTCCTCTGTAGTTGCTTGGTTGTTTTCTGCATCTTCTTCGGCCATGGCATCGTCTACGTCTTCTTCATCACTGGCTTGAATATGTGCCGCAGAAACAATAGTTTCACCATCAGCGACTTTAAACAAGGTAACACCTTGGGTGTTACGTCCGGCAATACGCACGTCGGTAATTGGTGTGCGGATCAGCTTGCCAGAATTGGTAATCAGCATGATCTGGTCTTCCTCTAATACAGGGAAGCTGGCGATCACATCGCCATTACGTTTGTTGGTAACGATATTAACAATGCCCTTGCCGCCACGGTTTGTTGTGCGATATTCATAAGCAGAAGAGCGTTTACCAAAGCCGTTTTCGGTCATGGTTAAGATGAATTCTTCCGCTGCTGCCCATTGGACAATGGTTTCCATCGGCAGCTCTGTTTCAACGTCTTTTAGTAAGGATGTAATATCACTTTCCTGATAATTTTCTTCGGAGGCGGCGCTTGCAATGGCCTGACGCATATCCACCGGAATGCGTAAATATTGGTCACGAATTTCCGTATCTTGATTTGTTCCATCAAGTATGGTCATGGAAATGACTTCATCAGCTTTATCCAGTTTAACGCCGCGCACGCCAGTAGAATTGCGGCCTTTAAACACACGTACGGCTTCCACAGGGCAACGCAGTGCCTTCCCAGATTTGGCTGCCAGCATGATATGTTGTGATGGGTCAGCTACGGCCACTCCAATCAGGCTATCACCTTCGTCCAGCTTCATCGCAATTTTTCCATTGGCGCGAACCGATTCAAAATCCGAAAGAGAATTACGACGAATATTGCCGCTGGCTGTTGCAAAGACAATGTTCATATTTTCCCAAGATTCTTCGTCTTCCGGCAATGGCATAATCACATTGATGGTTTCGCCTTGTTCCAGCGGGAAGATGTTCATCAACGAGCGGCCTTGCGATTGCGGAGAACCCATCGGTAGCTTATAGGTTTTAAGTTTGTATGCCTTGCCCGTGGTGGAGAAAAACAACATCGGGGTATGGGTGTTGGTTACAAATACCTGTGATACGATATCTTCTTCCTTTGTAGACATGCCAGCACGACCCTTGCCCCCACGCTTCTGCGCGCGGTAGGTGGCCAGAGGCACACGTTTGATGTATCCGCCCATCGTCACCGTTACCACCATGTCTTCACGCATGATCAGATCTTCAATATCTTCTTCAAATTCAGAGGCTTCAATCTGTGAACGGCGAGGGGTGGCAAATTCTTCTTTAATCGCTAATAATTCTTCACGCACGATATTCATTAAGATTTGCCGTGAACCAAGAATTTCTAGGAAACGGCTAATATCAGTAGCCAGTTCATCAAGCTCTTCAGTAATTTTACCTTGTTCTAAACCAGTCAGGCGAGAAAGACGCATGTCTAAGATTGCCTTAGCCTGCACTTCGGTAAAGCGGCATTTGCCATTGATAATTTCGTTTTGGTCGTCATCCACCAAGTCAATCAATACCTGAACATTATCAGCCTGCCAGTCACGATTCATTAATTCTTCTTTCGCCACAACAGGATCCGGCGCATTGCGAATGACTTTGATCACTTCGTCAATATTGGCAACGGCCATAGAAAGACCAATTAATACATGAGCACGATCACGTGCTTTGTTGAGCAAGAAATTAGTTCTTCTTGAGATCACCTCTTCCCTGAAATCAAGGAACAATTGTAAAATCTGCTTTACGTTCATCAATTCAGGGCGACCATGGTTTAGCGCCAACATGTTAGCACCAAAGCTGGTCTGTAGTGGTGTGTATTTATAAAGCTGGCTGAGTACCACACTGGCCATGGCATCTTTTCTAACTTCCACCACAACACGCACTCCAGATTTATCCGATTCATCACGCAGGTCAGTAATGCCCTCAATCTTTTTCTCCCGCACCAGCATGGCAATTTTTTCTACCATCTGTGCTTTGTTCACCTGATAAGGAATTTCAGTGATGATAATGGCTTCTTTTCCGCCAGTCATTTCTTCGATTTCTGCTTTACCACGCATAATAACAGAACCACGCCCGGTATGCATGGCTGAGGTTGCCCCAGAGCGGCCAAGGATAATTCCCCCTGTAGGGAAGTCTGGTGCAGGCATCACTTCAATAATCTCATCGATGGTAGTCTCCGGATTATCCAGTAACAGACAACACGCATCAATAGATTCACCAAGATTATGTGGTGGGATGTTTGTTGCCATCCCCACGGCGATACCACCCGCGCCATTGACCAGAATATTAGGGAATTCCGCTGGCAGCACTACCGGTTCTTTTTCAGAGCCGTCATAATTTTCTTTCCAGTTGACGGTGTCTTTGTCAATATCGTTGACCAGAGAATGAGCTACTTTTGCCATACGGGATTCGGTGTAACGCATTGCCGCAGCATTATCACCGTCCATCGAGCCAAAGTTACCTTGTCCGTCTACCAGAGGAACTCTAAGTGAGAAATCTTGAGCCATACGCACCAAAGAGTCGTAAATAGCAGAGTCACCATGCGGGTGATATTTACCCATTACGTCACCAACGATCCGTGCTGATTTGCGGTACGGACGGTTCCACGAACAGCTTGATTCATTCATCGCAAAAATAATACGCCTGTGCACCGGTTTTAATCCGTCACGCACGTCTGGCAAAGCGCGGCTGACAATTACGCTCATCGCGTAATCGAGGTAAGAAGTCTGCATTTCCTTTTCAACAGAAATTGGCTGAATTGAAAAGTCGTTTGTCGCTAAATTATCACTTGTATTATCAGTCAAAACACATCACCCAAATAGTATTTAAAAATCTATGGTTTTTTATACAGTATCCCGTTGTCAGAAACAAGGATTTAAACAGTAAAACCTTCACCTATTTCATCCTAATGTTGCGTGAGGAAAAAAGATCAAGCAATATGTAGGCATGGATACACAATTATGGATTGAAACATTGCTGTTAGGGGTCTTGGAGGGGCTTACCGAATTTATTCCGGTTTCTTCGACGGGTCATCTAATTTTGGTAATTGATTTGATTGGTTTTAAAGGGCCGGAGGGCAAAATCTTTGAAATTGCTATCCAGCTTGGGGCGATATTGGCCGTGTGTTATGCGTACAAAGAGCGTTTACTTCATACGGCGGCAACGTTACACAAAAAAAGTTCGCAGAATTTTGTTTTGGCGGTAACTCTAGCCTTTATTCCGGCGGTGATCATTGGTTTTGCGGCCCATTCGTTTATTAAGTCTATGTTGTTTAACCCATGGGTGGTGTCGGTCATGCTGGTGGTGGGTGGTATCATTATCCTTCTTGTAGAGCGGATGAAGATTGAACCCAAGCGCCATGAGATTGAGAAATTTTCCTTTAAAACATCCCTGCTGATAGGTTTGGCACAATGTCTGGCGATGATTCCGGGCACGTCACGCTCCGGCGCAACCATTATCGGAGCATTGCTGTTGAAAGTTGATCGCAAAGCTGCTACCGAGTTTTCCTTCTTTCTGGCTATTCCTACTATGGTGGGTGCGACAGCGCTGGATATTTATAAGAATTACGAGCATGTAAACACAGAGTCACTCTCCATCATTGCTGTGGGTTTTATCAGTGCCTTTATCACGGCCTTGTTTGTGGTGCGTAAGGTGGTGGCGTTTATCAGTACCCATGGTTTTACACCGTTTGGCTATTACCGTATTGTTATTGGCGGGGTGATGTTGCTGCTATTATCTTTACAATAAAAAAGAAAAGCCCCACACCCACGCGCAATGCGGGGTGAGGGGCTTTTCTGCTTCTTCAGCTTTGTTACTTTGTGGGGTCTGCATTGAATTTGCAGATTTCGGTACCGGAATCGTTGAAAACGAGTACGCTTGAGCGCATTTTCAACGTCATGCGTGCCACAGTCAGTGATGTGCCTGACATTGGTTCAAAAACACATTCCTGTTTTTCTGCATACCTATCATTTGGTATGATTTCAATCCATCCAGGTTTTGAGAGGTTCTTACCTCTTTGTTCTGCTGCGATCTCAAGTCTTCCAGATTCAAGGTAGGCTGCCACCTTGTAGCCATCTTTGTCGTCAAGGATAGTCACTCTATCCCCATCACAGATGAGCTTTGTGGAATTACGCAGAAGCGCAAAAATTGCCACGATCGCCAGAGCCAAACATACAACACCGCCAACAAACAGTATTGTTCCCATTTCATTTGCTTCCAAGTTTCCGATAGGCATGATATGCCCCTTTCATTTGGTCAGAGAGTTTAAGTGTCTCTATACAAAACATGCCCACGCATGAGAGTATAAGAAAAACTTAACACTCTCAATTGATGAGTTGTTTTGAAAAATCGTGGTTATTATAGATAGGAGTAGGGGTAATGTCAAATTTAAGCTTAAATTAAGATTTACCAGCCACCACTTTGGGCTTCCATATTATATTCAACAATATCAAGGAAATTTTGTAGCTGGTTGATATGTTGCCCATGTGCCTGCTCACGGATTCTTTGTGCAAAAAGGCCAATATTGTCTCTGATGGGGTTTGTGTTGCTGGCTTCGCCTTTAAGATACATTTTATAAATTACTTCAATAACCAAACTCACACAGGCAAAAAGCTTTTTTGGGAGCTGGGCTTTCATATAAATGGCCTCGTTACCACGCTTATCACTCAATAGCTTCACCACATTCACATATGGTAAATGAGTAATTTTGCTAAAAATGATACACAACAGAGGTAAATTTCCTACCGCAAGAGTAGGGATAATAGGATACATTCCATCGTTGTTCAGTTGCTCAAGCAGTTGGTTTAAAAAGCTGTTTTCAGTTTTTATCGCATCAATAAGCTGTCCTTTTGCGTCGAGATTATCAACCAGAGTCAATAAATTTTCATCGATGGTTTGTTGCCCAAGTAGGCGAATGGTCGCAGACTCATTGCTGCGTTTGAATATTTTGTGGATGTCTTCAATATTGGTCTGATACCGATCTTCCAGACGTGATTTCATTGTATCGGAAATAGATTCCACCATTTTATTGACAATTTTCTCGGTAATGGCACTGCGGGTGGCAAGGGAATCTATTACCATCTCATTATCAGCAAAATTGTCAATTATTCTTTCATAGTTGGCAGTGCTGATGTCTGCACTGTTATTATCCAAAAGGCTACTGACTGCTTCGTCAATATTACTATCAATGACGGCACTTGAGACTTTCTCCGAGATATCACTTCTGCTAGCGGCGGCATTCACATGGGATGTTGATTGTGATTCTAATATGATCTGAATCAAATCGTCCTCTTTTATCACTTGAGAAAACTCAATGATGGGGCAGGCAACATCTTCAATGTCTCTCGCTAAGGACAAAATAACATCGGCAGGAATATCTCTGCTATGAACCAGATTATTTGCAATCGCCTTCCTGACTTCTATTTGGGCATCACCGATAAGAGATCGAAAAATTTTTTCTGCTCGGTCTTTTTGTAAACTGGTAAAATCATCAGTATTGTAACGATTGGAAATTTTATTAACCAGCGCAATTTTGTTTTCTGGTGAAGGAGTGGTGAGAAGCTTTTGAATATCCTCCTCAGTTAGCCTATTTGTTGATGAACTATTTGTTTCAGGCATTATGGTTTTATTTCTTCACTTTTTCAATAATTTGTACGTCCCTTGCCAGTATATATAATATTTGTTGGCGACTAAATCAACTAAACAATATGGGTTTTAAAATTGTGATTCTTTACAAGATTACATGGTTTTAGTTTTATAACCTATAAAAATTAATATTTTATTCATTTTAATAAAATTTTAACAATATTTGTTTGACCTTCATGCTATATTCATGCTATAAGAGTGCACCCATTTATTTTGAGAGAATAAATTGAGAAAACATTCAGGGAGAGCTATAATGAGCAATATCAACAAATTAAATGTTTGTAACTGGAGAATCTTTAAGCGTAAAAAACACGTGCTTAATGGTTGTATGGCGGCTTCTTCTGCCTTGGTTATAGCGGTGGTAGCAACTTCTGCAATGGCGGCTCCCACGGGAGGGAATATTGTTGCTGGCTCTGGTTCCATTAAACAGTCGGGTCTAAACACCAACATCAATCAAAATTCTTCAACATTGGATATTAAATGGGATACATTTTCTTCTAACGTGAATGAATCCATTAATTTTTCTCAGCCTGGCAAAGATGCTATTGCCATTAACCGTGTAGTGGGCGGCGTACCAAGTCAGCTTAAAGGGGCATTAAATGCCAACGGTAATGTGTATATCTTAAACGATGCCGGCATTACATTTTTTGATACGTCTCGTGTAAATGTAGGAGCATTGCTTGCGACAACAGCACGTGATGTAAGTTTTGACGGTAATAAAATTTCTTTTTCAAATTCTGGTGATGCTTCAATTATCAATAATGGTAATATTACAGTGTCCAACGGTGGCTGGGCTGTGCTGGCTGCACCTAACGTAGAAAATAACGGGGTTGTTGTGGCCGATCTCGGTCGTATTGAGTTGGCTTCTGCTACAGAATTTACGTTGGATCTGCGTGGTGATAATCTCATTACCTACTCCCTTTCAGAAGAATCTTTGAATAAAATTGGAGTGAGCAATAACGGTGTGCTGCAAGCGCGTTCAGGCACCATTGCAATTTCTGCTAATGTAGCGTCTGAAATTGTTTCCAGCGTGGTCAATCTTGATGGTGTGGTTGATGCGGATGCCTTCGCTGATGCAGGCAATGGCGGGCGTGTGTTGGTATCCTCGGTGGGTGATATTAATAACCGTGCCAGCATTACTGCCGATGCAAAAACTAATGGTAATGGCGGTACTGTTCTGAGTGTGGCAGAAAAAGATATGAACTTTAGTAAAGGAGCGACTATCTCTACTAAAGGCGGTCTGGCTGCGGGTAACGGTGGTTTTGTAGAGGTCAGTGGTGATAGAGTTAATCTGAAAGGAAAGGTGACTACTTTAGCCGCCAATGGTAAAATGGGAACATTATACATAGACCCTGCTCATATTGTCATTAAAGACAAGTCGGACCATCCGATTTTTGAGGAAGAGCCAATTGAGCCTATTGATGGCGGTGAGGCAGTTATTGTTCCGGTGGACAGCAATAATGAAAATAACATTGAAAATGGCAATGGTGATCGTATAACTCGTAATCCAATCAGTGGTAGCCAGAGTACCAATGAAGACGATGGAGGTGTTGAATCGGTTATTGCAGACAACATTGTCATCACTCCTGTTGATGCAGAGAATGTTTCTAATAATGAGCCAGATGAACCTATTGAAGTAACAGAGCGTACAAGCTATTTCTATGAGGATGATTTAGAAAATCAGGAGTCTAATGTAATTCTTGAAGCGGAAAAATCCATTACCTTGGAAGACCTTCAGGACAATAATCTTGAAGTGGCGCTTGGTGGTGCTGATAAATCCATTACGCTAAGAACAACCGCTTCTGATAACGGTTTGATTACTTTTGAAGATAAAGATGATGCAATCACAACATCACTTGGTGACATCACACTTCAAACCAATGGCGGCCAAGGGATTGATATTGGCTCTTTGCGCACAGGTGGTGATGTGCTTCAGGCTGGCAGTATTTATCTGGTCGCCAATGGAGAAGGTTCGGTGCGTGCTGAAAATCTATCGGCAACCTCGCATTACAACAATGATCCGACACGTGCGGATGGTCCATCGAATCTACAAAGCGATGTGACCATTGACATTGACAGTGCCAATGATATTACAATCAATGGTACGTTAGAAACAGACAGTGTTATTTCTGCTCAAGACGTACGTGAGTTTAATATTGCAGCGAATATATCGTTAAATGCGGGTCAGGCTATTGTTCTAAATGGTGCGGTTAATGGTAACGCTCAGGGTAATCTGAACATCAATGCCGTAGATATACCAGAACGTGGCGGTTTTAGTAATAATACAAACAGCCATGTCACATCTGTGGTAAGCCTTAACGCCCACTCTCTTGAGGTCAATAGCGATATCAACAATAATGCGCATGCCCAATATTTTTCAGCGGACGATGCGGAATATGCTTCGATTAATGCTTATGCATTGACCGACGCTACCGTACAGGACGAAATTGATGTGGACGGCAATATTTCCAGCCATTCCGTAGTGGACGCGTACAATACAACACCAAGCAGAGGTCAAACAATTTCAGACAATGAAATTGGCATATACTCTCTGGCTGGCTCTATTACGATGAAAGGCAATGTACATGCTTCTTCTTATGCGGGTGGCATTAATGTAGAAAATAAAGCAGGTTCGGACGTGGTCATCCAAGCGCCGGGCAATGTAAATATAGACAGTAACCTTTATAATGAAGCCAGAGCTATCCGTTACGATAAGAATCTTTTGCCTGACGATATCCGTGCCCAAGCCTATACGGAAGTGTCTGCGGGCAATAAATTGACCGTTAAATACGATGAAATACCAACTGTCATCGCTAATGAAGAAATTTTGGAGCAAGATTTCTCCGGTACAGCAGGGGACTCTGAAGAAGACTTTGCCCAATTGGTACTAAACGGAGCAAGTATTACTGTTGAGGGGCCGGAAGGTCCTACTCCTCCGCCAGTAATAGATCCTGAAGAGCCAGTTGATCCAGTTGAGCCAGTAACTCCAGACGAGCCTGTGGCTCCGGTTGAGCCTGAAAACCCAGACGGCGGTGATGATAATGGAATTGATCCTAAAATTAATGTCATCAACTCTCTGAGGGATTCTGCAGATAACAATCCGGGTGAACCTGTCGGTGGTGAAAACCTTGGTCAGATAGCTCCGGCTGCCGGTGGTGAGGCAGGACAAACCGCCACAGACAAATTCTGTGAATCTGTAAATGTAGACAAATATCCTGCAATCTGTGCCAAACAAAACACAAATTTTGAATAATAGACTATAATATATTGTTTATTTAGATATATTTTGACAAAGGGTGGTTGACTGGACTATGTAAAAAGTTCGGTATAACCACTCAGTTTTTGAATAGGGGGAATGAGTGAAAAAATCTAATTATATTTCTGCATTGTTTGTTTCGACATTGTTACTGCCAGTAATAGCATATTCCGCACCTACAGAAGCTCCTGGTGTGATTGACCGTCAAATTCCTGACATAAAAATTCCTGAGGGATTTTCTTTAGATAAAAAGATGGCGGAGCCAATAAAACCTGCTCCTGAGAAAGAAGTTGCTGATTCTCAGAAGGTTGTGGCGCAGTTTTCCCATATTGATATCAGAGGGGCGGAGGTTATTCCTGCATCAGGATTGCAGCATATTACCGACGCGTACCTTAATCGTGATGTAACGGCAGACGACATTGCCGCATTAAAATTTGAAATTGCCAGCTATTATTATTCCAAAGGCTTTATTTTGGTAAAAGTGGTCACCCCACCGCAGGATTTTAAATCAGGAAGCTTGCGCGTGGATGTATACGAAGCCAAGGTAGGAGATGTTGTGGTAAAAAACGACGATCTTATTTTTAATTTTGTGGCCGATGCTTTTGCTTCTAGGGTTAGAACTGGCGATGTGTTTAATGAAAAAGATGTGGAATCAATGATTTCTGATTTCAATAGCCTGAACGGCATTGGAGCAACCCTAAATTTACGTAAAGGGCATGAATTTAATACAACGGATTTGCTTGTGGACTTATTTAAGCAGGACGATGATGAGCAGTTTGTTGCCGTAGATAACTATGGTAGCCCATTGACCGGTCAGGTGGTGGCTACGGGACATTTAGAAGTTAGCAATTTATTGCGCACAGGAAATAAAATTTACACCAATGTTCGTCGTTCAGACGGTGATTTGTGGAGCGTGAATGTAGGTGGTGAACGCCCCATTGGTATCAAAAATATTAAGGTAACAGCGGATTATCTGCACAGTGAGAACGAAATTGGTGACCGTTTGGCCTTCCAACAGGCCAGCGGTGAAACAGACGCACTGACTTTTGGCCTAAAATCTGATCTGGTGTATACCAAGCAGCAAAGAACCACAGTTTCTGGTGGTCTGCAGATGCGCTATCATGAAAGTTTTTCCGAGCTAAGCGGTGTAAAGGTCACTACGTCAGAAGACGACATAGCTCAGCTTTTTGGGGATATTGCCTATCTTGAGCGTCAGGATAATGCGGTGTATTACGCTGATTTACGCGTGATTAAAGGTATTGATGCGTTTGATGCGGACGAGTCTGGTGTTGGGCGTTCTGATCCTAATGGTGATCCCGAAGCTTGGCGGGTACAACCGACTGTGTTGGCTAATGTACTTTCGCCCATCTCAGACGGGACGTTACGTCTTTCTGCCAGCGGTCAGTTAAGTTCCAACCGCTTATTGTCTTCGGATTTATTTGCTATTGGTGGCTATGGTAGTGTGCGTGGGTTTGATCCGGCGCAAGAAACCGGTGAATCGGGTTATAATTTCTCTCTAGAGTATGCACATAACATGCCGGATTTAGGGGATTTTTCCCTAAGTTTTGGTCCGTTCTTTGACGGTGGCGCGGTGTATAATCGTGGTGTTTCTGCCATTGATTCTCACCTGTATAGCGTGGGTCTGGGTGCTCAGATGGAGGCAAATTTAGTTTCTGCAGGCACAACTGTTATCCGGCTGGATTTTGCCCATCCAATAGGCAATTATGTGTCCAATCTGGTGGATGAGAATCAGCTATTCTTTAGGGTCACACAAAAGTTCTAGCTAATTTAGCACAAGCCTATATAGTCTAACTGAGTTTTTTAATCACAGTTGGTTTATATCGTGTCGCTATTACGTTCGTTTCTAACGGTCAGTAGTTTTACTATTATTTCAAGGATATTTGGTTTTATCCGTGACATTATTATGGCTGCGGTGATGGGAGCTAGCCCATTGGCCGAGGCGTTCTTTGTTGCGTTTAAACTGCCTAATTTTTTCCGTCGCTTGTTTGGTGAAGGGGCATTTAACGCTGCATTCGTGCCCATGTTTTCCTATAAATTAGCCGAAGGAGGAAGAGAAGAAGCTCTTTCCTTTGGTCGTAACATTTTTATGGTTCTGCTTTCGGCATTGCTGGTATTTTGTATGCTGATGGAAATTTTTATGCCAGTGGTAATGGTGGTATTAGCACCAGGATTTCTTGACGATGAAAAACAATTTAATCTTGCTGTTACGCTTACCCGTATTACTTTCCCCTATTTATTGTTTATTTCACTGGTGTCGCTGCTTTCGGGAATGCTTAATTCGGTACATAAGTTTGTTGCAGGCGCGTCTGCACCCATTCTTTTAAATCTATGTCTAATCTTAGGGCTATTGCTGTATGATTTTACTTCACTTACGGCGGCGCATGTTGCCTCCATTGCTGTGGCAATTGCTGGGATAGTGCAATTTTTATGGTTGCTTTATTTTTGTAAAAAGAACGGGATGACATTCAACCTGTTTAAACCAAAGCTAACACCGGATACTAAGGAGTTCTTGCGTAAATTGGTTCCCGGAGTAATAGGGGCTGGAGTCATGCAGATCAATCTATGGGTTGATATTATTATTGCGACATTCCTTCCCGGAGCGATAGCTTATCTCTATTATGCAGATCGGGTAAACCAGCTTCCTCTTTCGATTATTGGTATTGCTTTGGGAACGGCTATGTTACCGATGCTTTCAAAATATTTTAGAAAAGGGGAAGTGGAAGAAGCCATACATTGCCAAAATCGAGCGTTAGAAATGGCATTATTTTTAACCATTCCGGCAATGGTAGCCTTTTTGGTCATTGCGGAGCCGGTGGTGCAAGTATTGTTTGAGCGTGGAGAATTTACAGCCCAAAACACGTTGGCTACATCTTATGCGTTGATGGCCTATGCGCTGGGTCTGCCGGCTTTTGTGATGGTCAAAATTTTTACACCTGCCTTTTTTGCTCAGGGTGATACCAAAACGCCAGTGCGTATTGCTATTTATGCGTTGATCTTAAATGTTATTTTAAATGTCTTTTTTGTTTTTCTTTTTCAGAATATGGGAATTATGCCGCATATAGGCCTAGCACTGGCAACGTCTATATCTTCATGGTTTAATTTAACTATCTTATTTAATCTATTGATAAAAAATAATAAATATAGGATAGAAAATAAAACTATCTCGCGCATTCTTAAGATAATTATTTCTTCTATCATTATGGCGATATGTTTGATGTTTATGCGCTACAATATGGATATTTCTGTTTCCAGTTTGATAATAATGATTGCAGTTGGCAAGATCAGTTATATGATGTGCGCCTTTGCTACTAAAGCAATTACTATGGAAGATTTGCGGAGATTGCGTAAAAAAGCATAATATTATATAATCGATTTCTTTTTGTCATTCTGCGGGGAACAAAGTGACAGCGCAGAATCCATAATTGGTTTTATGATGATGGAAGGAAGATGGATCCTGTGCTAATTTCTATGAAATTCCACAGGATGACCAATGTGATAGAATGAAAAGGCATTAAATGAGCGACAGAGTTTATCTATACGACACAACGTTAAGAGATGGTGCACAGACACAGGGCATTGATTTTAGTGTGGTGGACAAACAGGAAATCATCAAACAGCTTGATCTGCTGGGGATTGATTATATTGAGGCTGGGTTTCCGGGTGCAAACCCGACGGACGATAACTTGTTTTCTGCTTTGCCCGAACTAAAAAAATCTAAAATCGTTGCTTTTGGGATGACCCGTCGTGCTGCGACCAGTGCGGCCAACGACCCGGGCTTAAATGCGCTGGTTAATAGCGGAGCAAATACAGCATGTATTTTTGGCAAAACATGGGATTTTCAGGCCACAGAGGCGTTGGGTGTGTCGCTAGAAGAGAATTTAAAAATGATCAAAGATTCTGTATCGTATCTGGCAAAAAAAATAGATGTATTTTTTGATGCTGAGCATTTCTTTGATGGCTATAAGGCCAATCCTGAATACGCGCTGCAAACCATCAAGGCTGCTTACGATGCCGGTGCAAAATGGATTATTTTGTGCGATACAAATGGTGGAACTCTGCCCCATGAGATAGAAGAAATTGTGCGTGAGGTGATTACAGAAATTCCTGGTGACCATTTGGGCATTCATTGTCATAACGATACGGAAAATGCGGTAGCGAATTCTCTGGCGGCGGTACGTGCTGGTGTGCGTCAGGTGCAGGGAACGATCAATGGCTGTGGTGAGCGTTGTGGTAATGCCAATTTAATTTCCATCATCCCCACATTGAAACTGAAAATGGGGTATGATGTGGGCGTAAGTGATGATGCACTTAAAAATCTACGTAAAATTTCCCATACGTTGGACGAACGCCTCAACCGTGCAAGCAATCGCCATGCGCCTTATGTTGGTGACTCGGCCTTTGCGCATAAGGGGGGGTTGCACGTCTCGGCGGTGTTAAAAACACCTAAGGCCTATGAACATATTGATCCGGAATCCGTGGGTAATGATCGTGTATTGTTGGTATCTGATCAGGCGGGAAAGTCCAATATTATCAAGCGATTAAAAGACATTGGTTTGGACGGAGAAGATTCTGACAAAGTCAATGAATTGGTTGAGTTGGTAAAAACCAGAGAAAGTCAGGGTTATGCCTATGAAAACGCCGATGCCAGCTTTGAACTCATTGCTAAGAATGTGCTGGGGCAATTGCCGGAATTTTGGAAGTTACATATGTTTCGGGTTATTGATGAACGAAGATGGAACGCCAAAGGACAGTTGATTACTATTTCCGAAGCCAAGGTACGTTTGAACCTTGATGGGGAAGAAATTATTGAGTTGGAAGAGGGGAATGGGCCGGTTAATGCACTAAACAAAGCACTTAAAAAGGCATTATATAAAAAATACCCTCAATTAATGGACATATATCTTATCGACTATAAGGTGCGTATTATGACACCTGAACGTGCGACAGAAGCGGTCACAAGGGTACAGATTGAAACCGAGGATAAAGACGGAAGCCGTTGGAAAACCGTGGGCGTTTCCCCTAACGTGATTGATGCGTCTTATAAGGCACTGCGTGATGCCTATGTCTATAAGCTGGTGCAGAAAAAAGGATAGCATATTTTGGCTGTTGATGTACAAAACACCGCCATTATTTTGATGAATCCGCAAATGGGAGAAAATATTGGTGCGGCGGCGCGTATCATGAAGAATTTTTCCTATCATGACTTGCGGGTGATTAATCCTAAATGTGGCTGGCCAAGTGAGAAGGCCGAGGCGATGTCTGCCGGAGCTAAGGACGTGGTAGAAAATGCTCGTCTGTGCAACAGTTTAGAAGAGGCGTTGGAAGATATTGATTATGTGTTTGCGGCCACGGTACGCAAAAGGGATATGATCAAACCGGCCATTAATTCTACCGATTTATCTAATCATTACCCGCAAGATCGTAAGGTAGCTATTTTGTTTGGCGGAGAGCGTTGTGGTCTTTCCAACAGTGAGCTTTCCATTGCCGATAAAATTGTAACGATTGTGAGCAATGAAGAATGTAGCTCATTAAATTTGGCTCAATCTGTGGCGGTGTTGTGCTATGAATTGCAGCGCGAGAGCGTGCAGGGTATTGAGTTGGGAGATAAAATTGATGTTGCGCCCAAGGCAGAAATGTTGGGGATGCTCAAACATTTAGAACAAGAGCTGGATCGCATCAATTTTTACCGTGAGCACAATAAGCGTGATTCCATGTTGGATAATATTACCAATATGTTTACTCGCACGGGTTGGACGGATCAAGAAATCCGTACCTTCCGCGGTATTATCCGCAGTTTATCCCAATATTAGCGGCTAAGAAGCTGTTCCTTGCCAGAGAAAACATGTTCTTTTACAGCGTGTGCTTCGTGGTAGTCGCGCTCTGGTTTGCGTTCTTTGGTTAGAGCAAGTAAGGATTCAGTCAGTCGCTCAAATGCAGTTTTTAACTGATGCTCCTTTGGTAAAGCAAAATTAATACGAGTGGTAATGTCATCACTCATCCCCAAAGAATCACCGTCTAACATGGTAATACCCACATTACCGGTGATGTTACCTTTTTTAATTTCTAAACCAGATAAAGCTGTATGCTCAACGAGTTTTAAGGCATTGTTTATCGGTTCTCCATCATAAGCAATTTTACCTTTTGTGTTTTCAAAGCTAACGGTGACATAAAATCCGGCATCGGGCTGAGTCGCTATTTTCAAGTGGATGTCGCTGCCATGCTCACTAAGCTGTTGATTGGTGCGTTCAATTAACCCCTCAACCAGTTCAAGCCGCTGACGATAAAATACTCTGTTTTCTTCCAAAAACCGTTCGGGAGTATATTGCAACACCAATGCGGCGGAATATTGGCTCATTGTAGCGGGGGAAGAGGTGGTGCCACGCACTGAAGATTGAATAGCCTTGGCAATGGTTTCATCACCCGTTACAGCAATACCAATTCGGTCTCCGGCATCGCAGAAAGTCTTGCCCAAACCAATGCCGGTTAATGAATGGCGATAAAATTCTTCACCCAGTGCGGCATAGGAGGTAATTTTTTTATTACCCAATTCTTCTCCGCTGTAAATCTCGTCGGCTACTACAAAGATTCCTTTTTCCAATGCCACTTCCGCCCAAGCACGTAGATTGGCCTTTGATTGAACATGTCCGGTTGGGTTGCCAGGATGAATAAAGATCATGTCCTTAACATTAGGATGCTGATCACTATATTGTCTAATTAGTTCCGGAGTCAGTTCATAATCCGGTGCTTTGGTGTGGATAGGGATCAGTTCCACGCCTCGGTCAGCCATCACCTCGTTCAAACTGCCATAAAACGGAGCGGCAATAAACATTTGGTTTCGCCCCTGATCTTGCATCACTGCACCGTAGGAATTTAGAAGGTGGCGAAAACCTTGGCCTACACAAATTTCACTGCTGCTATTGACCTGTACGCCTTGACGGTTAAAATAGTGTTCTGTTGCACTTAGTAATTCAGGAATTGCGGTTTGCGATAAATACACGGCTGGGTTAATCTGTGGAGCATCTTTTAAAGCCTGCCATCCGCCGTTTTCTTTTAAATCATCAATCCAGCGTAGATGCGTGCCTTCATGATCTAAGAAACCCATCATTTCTGCACGAAAACGTTTATTGTGTGGTAACAAAGTCCACGCCCCTCTGGCCACGGGATTGGGGTGTTCCGATGGGGGGTTGCCGTCATGCAATTGAATAATACCTTCAAGATCTGGGTGCGTCTTTAATACCGACATCAGCGCCTTGGAGCGCATTTGCCGTTCCAAGGGTAAGATCGTTTGATCGTCTGGCTGATAGTTAATATAAGACATCGGATATTCCTTATGCTTCGCAAGAAATTAAAGAGAGTGCTTTGGCAGACTCTTCTGTGCTTAAATATTTCTTTTGTGTGTAAAGCACAAAGGCACTTTCAATCTGTATAAAATGATGGGTAAAATCTTCAACATATTTTGGAAGGGTTGCCTTAGGTAGTTGCCGAAGTAGTATGTTGGTTTTTTTGAATAGATCTATAATTTCTTGTTGTAATAATGAGCCAGAAATATGGGGGAAATCTTTTAATTTCTGAGAAATCTTTTCTTTAAAACTGATATGATTTCTTGTAATTTTTTGTTCTAAATCTAATATCCAAAGCTCAGAAATTTTATCAACGTTGGCAGCAATCTGACTAATATTTTCCACCTGTGCTTCGTCAGTCATAGTATAATATCCCTCCAGCCCCTCAATCAGCGGATGGCTATTTAGCAATTGATGAATATATTGTGTGGTAGGCATAAGGCTATCTTCCATTTCTGAGTGAAACTGTGTTAGGCTCTAGCGCATTTGGATGTGCCATTTCCAAACGTTTAAAATTATTTGCGCGGTCCAACATTTCTGATGGGTCGCGTAACTTAATTGTCATGTCTGGGTCAAGATCAATGCGCATGTTGGCACGGGTGAGGGCAAAACGGGCGCTGCCAACTTCTGCTGCCAAGCTGGTTAAACGAATTTCTTCCGGTGAACGTTGGCGTACTTTGTCATATCCGGCAAGGAAGGCTTTTGCATTTTCAGGGATAATTTTTCCGTCTTTTGTGGTTGCCCAAGAGCCAAGCACAATACCAATATCCAATAATAATGTATCGTAGCAGGCGGCCCATGGGTCAATAATGCCCACGTCAATCGTGCCGCGCACTTTTTTATCCATTTTACCCAAATGGTTAGCGATACCGGTCATTAGCACGTTGTCAGGAAATGGGTCGCCATGGATAAACCCTTTAGGTAGGCCTTTAGCATCTTTTTCCCATTGTTCAACAAGGGCGTGTATATGGTGGGATAGTCGGTCTTTTACAAAACCTTCTTTTCCAACATGTTTATCAACTTTTTGTGCGTGTTCTTCTACACCGGATAAAATATCCAGCCATTTGTCTACCCCCATCCGGTTTTCTTTCTTTTCACCAGGGAAGTCCATTGCGGCCAAATGAAAAGCAGCCAAAGCGCGGCCAAACGAATAGCAAACCTTAAGAGGAAAAAAATCAGGATTTTGTGGTTCACGGTGAGATCTTCCATTTTCCCAAAATTCATCAACGGTTTTTCCTTTCAAAAACATTTTTGGTTCTTGTCCGTCTAAAGCATGAGAAGCAGGGGCGCCATTAATAAACGGAGAAACAATAATTGGTTTGGTTTCCGTTGCGTATTCACCACTTTCTCGCATGCGGCGATATTCGGTCATCGAAATATCATTATCCAATGGAGTGTAAGTATAGTCTACCCAAAGTGGGCCAAGTTTATCTGGATGCTCACTGTTAGCACGATAGGGGGCAGGAACACGAAACCGCACCTGTCTACCGTCATCGTCATTTATTGAAAGACAGTTATGGCGAATATGTGAAAGCAGGCTCATATAAAAATCAATATCTTGACGCGGAACCGCATCCACACCACCGTCTTCTAAAAAGGTAATAACCAGCCGACGATTACCATTATCCGGTGCGTCTCCTCTAGGCATTAGCATTTCTACAAGATAGTTCCCGTTAACGGTACCTTCGGCAATGCCCTCCCAGCCGTCTACATTCCTGGGAACTCCGGGTCGATCTTCTGTTGGGGGGAAGTTAAAGCCGTAGAGTTCCTTTAATATTTCAATGATATGCGCACCTTCAACTTTACGATTAAATGCCACAGAAACGTCCTATATTGGTTTAATAAAGCTTTGTACGATAGAGTATAATGATTAAAATATGGTTAATGACAACAAAAAATCGTAATTTTGTTGACTTGTAGCGTAGTTTGCTTATATTGCGCCCTCAACTCAAGCCTTTCATGGTGGAAGGATACATCCTAGCGCATCGCCGTCATAGCGACTAAGCCGCACAGATGTAAATTATTAATCTGTTGAGTTATAAAGGAAAAACTATGACAAAACGTACAGAATCTAAATATAAAATTTCCCGTCGCCTTGGTGTTAACCTTTGGGGTCGCGGTAAAGATCCATTTGAAAAGAAAAATTATGTGCCCGGACAACACGGCCCTCTTGGTCGTCGTCGTATGCCTTCGGATTATGGCACTCAGCTTTCAGCCAAACAAAAGCTTAAAGGTTATTACGCTAATATTTCAGAAAAACAGTTCCGTCGGATTTTTGAAGAAGCGGATAATGGAAAAGGCGATACAGGTGAAAACCTTATTGGCCTGCTAGAGCGTCGTTTGGACATTACCATCTACCGTATGAACTTTGTGCCAACCGTATATGCGGCTCGTCAATTTGTTAGTCATAAGCATGTTCTGGTCAATGGTAAAACAGTCAACATTCCTTCTTATCGTTTGAAAGTGGGTGATGTAGTTGAAGTCAAAGAAAAATCTCAAAATATCCCCATGGCTATTGAAGCATCTTCTAGCCCTGAAAAAGATATCCCTGAATATCTTGATGTAGACGTGAAAAAATTTAAAGGAACCTATGTGCGTGTGCCACAGGTTGATGAAGTGCCTTATCCGGTTTCCATGGAGCCAAATTTGGTGGTAGAATTTTACTCTCGTTAGAGATAGAAATATTTTCTATATATACAAAGCCCCGCTTGTCGGGGCTTTTTTATTGCGTCACCTTATGTAAACATTGTATATTGCTCGGCAATAGTTAAGTCTTTATAAGAGGTTTTATGTCTGGCAGTTTTCCAAGAACACGTATGCGTCGCAACCGTTTATCCCAGTGGTCTAGGTGCCTTGTGGCAGAGGCAACTCTGTGTGTGACTGACCTTATTTGGCCGGTTTTTGTTGAAGAAGGTCAGAATGTTGAGAGTCAAGTGCCGTCCATGCCTGAAGTGAGTCGTTATTCGCTTGATTTGTTGATCCCAAAAGTGAAAGAGGCTGCTAGATTGGGAATTCCTGCAGTGGCTCTTTTTCCAGTAGTACCAGAAGATTTAAAAACTCAGGATGGCAAAGAGGCATACAATCCGAATAATCTGATGTGTCGTGCAATTCAGGCCATTAAACAAGAAGTGCCGGAAATAGGGATCATTGGAGATGTGGCGTTAGATCCGTATACCTCACATGGGCAGGATGGGCTGGTGGTTGATGAGAAAGTGATTAATGATGAAACGGTTGAGATTTTGTGTAAACAGGCATGCATGCAGGCTAAGGCTGGAGTGGATATGGTTGCTCCCTCTGATATGATGGATGGCCGAATTGCAATGATAAGAGATTACCTTGATATGAATGATTATAAGGATACCCAGATTTTAGCCTATTCAGCAAAATATTGCTCGGCATTTTATGGTCCTTTTCGTGATGCAGTTGGTTCAGCAGGAAATTTGAAAGGTGTGGGAAAAGAAACATACCAAATGAACCCCGCAAACGCAAAAGAAGCACTGCGTGAAATAGAGATGGATATCAACGAGGGAGCGGATGTAGTAATGGTTAAGCCGGGCATGCCATATCTTGATATTGTTAGGTGCGCGGCTGACAATTTTAATGTTCCAATTTTTGCCTATCAGGTCAGCGGTGAATATGCTATGATAAAAGCAGCCAGCAATAATGGATGGCTTGATTACGATAAAGTAATCATTGAAAGCCTTTTGGCCTTTAAACGTGCCGGTGCCACTGCCATTTTAAGCTATGCAGCGATGGATGTGGCCAGAATAATTAAACAAAATGGATAAATATGTTGCGAATATTTTTACTGATTTGCCTGCTTGTTAATATTTCATTTTCTGCTCAGGCAGATGAGTTTGAAGAAATACGAAAACAATTTGGTGATTCTGAGGATTATGGCCAGGTGGCAGAAACCTATGATGAGGAGATGGCCAACATTGACCCCTTATTGATGAATGTACCGTTGCTTTCAATCAAAGAGATGAAAAAATACGATGCTAACCCTGATATGGTTACCGATCCAGAGCTCCAGTTTCGTATGGGGGTAAGCTATTATTATGGTAAGGTAGGTGTTGGAGGAGAAGATTCTATTCCAGCAGATTTGGATAAAACCATATCGTGGTATAAACGTGCTGTAGAGGGAAAATATGCAAAGGCTATGGTGGCTTTGGCACGTATTTACCGAGATAAAAAGAATACGTCCAGAGCGTTACAACTTTTTAAGCGGGCTACGGAGGTAAAAGAAAATCCGGAGCCTTACGCATTTTATGAAATGGGAATTATCTATGAGGAAGGTAAAGGACGTTTTCCTAACACAGAACGTGCTTTAGGATATTATAAAAAAGCTGCCGATTTAGGTGTTATTCAGGCACACATAAAGTTAGCAGATTGGTACATACGTGGATATTATGTGGATCAGGATTTTGAAGCGGCCATTGAACATTATAAAGAAGTGGCGGACATGTCAAAAGATGATGAAGTTAGGGGTGAGGTTCTGGTAAAAATTTCAGAAATATACGGGTGGTTGGCCACAAGTAAAAACGACAAGCCTGAGGAAATGTTTAAATGGCTGTTAATTGCGGCTGAAGCTGGAAATGTTGATTCTTATGTGAGGGTTGCCCACGCCTATCAGGAAGGTAAGGGCGTTGAACGCAGTATGGAAAAGGCAATCAGTTGGTACAAAAAAGCGGCCAAAGTAGGCAATGTTATTGCTATGAATAGTTTGGGATATATTTATACCAATGGCATGTATAACATCGACGAAGATTATTGTGAGGCAAAAAAATGGTATTTGGAAGCCGCAGAACTTGGCAGTAAGGATGCTTCATGGAATTTAGGGAATTTTTATCTGAATGGATTTTGTGTTAAGAAAGACAGGCATCAAGCCTATCAATGGTTTTCACGTAGTGGTCAGGTGGGTGATAGATAGATCATGGTGCTTAGCTCTCCTAATTTTGAATATGAAGAACGTTATGTTGCAGATGTTATTGTTGGGGTGGATGAGGCAGGAAGGGGGCCGTGGGCAGGCCCTGTGGTTGCCGCGGCAGCAAATTTATATGACCACAGACAAAAATGCACAGAGCTTATCTCCCAACTTAATGATTCTAAAAAACTGTCTGATAAAAAACGCAGGATGTTATATGAAGACCTAGTGGAAAAGATTGATTACGGTGTTGGCATAGTCAATGTTGATGACATTGATAAATATAATATATTAGAAGCCACAAAATTAGCCATGCAAGAGGCAGTATTAAATTTAAAACAAACTCCAGCAGTTGCATTAATAGATGGCAATCAACCGCCCAAACTTGAATGTAAAACCGTGACCATTGTAAAGGGTGATGCAAAGTCACTGTCCATCTCTGCAGCCTCTGTCATTGCAAAAGTAACAAGGGATAATATTATGCTGGATTTGCATAATAAATACCCTCACTATGCGTGGGATAAAAATGCCGGATATGGAACAAAAGTCCATCAGGAGGCTTTAATAAAATTTGGAATTACGGCGCATCATCGTAAGAGCTATGCCCCAATAAAAAAATTGTTGGCCAATGGATAAAAAGGATAAAAAATATATATTGCGTGGGTTTCAATCATTAGGGGACATAGTTGAGCAATCTATTTCTCCTATGTTTGAACGTAAAGGCGCTGTGCAGGCAAAAATATATTCCAAGTGGTCAACGATAGTAGGTGAGGGTATCGCGCAAAAAACATCGCCTTCAAAAATAACCTATGCTGGCAAGGAAAAATCAATTGGCACGTTGCATATTAATGTTTTTTCGGCCGATGCGCTGGAGATATCGTATATGGAGGGGGTGCTGATTGAAAAAATTGCTGTATTTTTTGGCTATAAAGCAATTGATAAAATCAAAATTAAGCAGAAACCTTACGATAAAAATGCGCAGGCGACATGGAATGAGAAGAAAATACTTGCACCTGAGTCAGATCACCCTAGAATCAGTAGTGATTTGATGGAACAGATTGAAGATGAGGATTTACAAAAAGCCTTATCATCCTTGTCACGATCTGTAAAATCTTAATAACATATATGTGAGGGTATTTATGATGAAGAATAAGTTTTTTGCTGTCGCGCTAATGGCAGTATTGGTTATGTTTGGGTTTAATGCACAAGCAATTGAAGGGGTGGACGATAACAGTACCGAAATGACTACACCTGAACTATTGACCCAAGAGCTTGATAACGATGTGGTGTATGGTAATAAAGACGCAGCAATAACAATTGTGGAATATGCCTCTTTGTCTTGTTCACACTGCGCTAATTTTTACGAAACCACGTTTAAGCAAATCAAAAAAGATTATATTGATACTGGCAAAGTAAAATTGGTTTATCGCCATTTTCCATTAAACTTACCGGCTTTGCAAGGTGGCTTGGTGGTAAACTGTTTTAAAGATGAGGATGCTAGGAAAAAGTTAATTGGTACATTGTTTGAGTCTCAAGGAAATTGGGCCTATACCAATGATTTTTCTCTTAAGTTAAAGAACATTGCGCGTATTGCCGGTATGAGCAATGAAGATTTTGATAACTGTATTTCAGACACAGAAGGGGAAGAGAAATTGCTTGATGGACAGTTAAAAGCCCAGCAGGGTCTTTTGGTAAAATCCACGCCTACAATTTTTGTCAATGGGCAGCCTTATATCGGGGCCAGAACATACGAAGGTTTTTCCAAATATCTTGATAATTTAATGTAATTATAAGATGTCTGACTTGATGGAGGAAGATCCTGTTAATGACAGCCAAAGGCTTAATGAGCTTGATAAAAAGATTACGGCTAAGCAAAACCAATTAGCAGGAAAAAACAATCAGGAAGAAAAGACTATTGGAGGCACTCAATTTATATCAGAATTGGCTGCTGCTATGCTTGTTGGCGGGTTCTTAGGGTATTATATAGACCGTTGGTTTGCTACAGAACCACTATTTTTTACAATTTGTCTTTTTTTAGGGGTTGCAGCAGGCGTATTAAATATCTATAAGCTATCTGTAAAAAATGATGGGAATGATTCTGATGAAAAGAACGATGATAATTCCCGCTAGTGGTAACTAGTTTAAGTTGATAGGAAATATATGGCAGATCCTTTACATCAGTTTGAAATTCATGACATTTTCCCTATTGGGGTAGACCAAGGTCATGGGCATACTTTACTAGGTTTTAGCAATGCCTCCGCCTTTATGGTTGCTGCGGTAGCATGTGCGTGCATCTTTCTACTTTTTGGCATTCGCAGGAAACAACTTGTCCCTGGCTATTGGCAGTCTTTGGTTGAAATTTCCTATGAGTTGGTTGCCTCGACGGTTCGGGATAATGTGGGAGCTGAAGGGCGTAAATATTTCCCATTTATCTTTACCATATTTATGTTTATTCTTTTTTGTAATTTATTGGGTATGACGCCGTTTATTGGTTATACGGTGACCAGTCATATTGTGGTAACGTTTGCACTTGCCGCGGTTACGTTCATTACCGTAACAGCAGTTGGCTTTATCCGTCACGGTTTACACTTCTTTACCTTCTTTATGCCTCATGGCTTGCCAGCCCCATGGATTATGGGTCCGATTATGGTTCCTATTGAAATGGTGTCTTACATGGCGCGCCCAATCAGTTTGTCTCTGCGTTTGGCGGCAAATATGGTGGGTGGGCATATTTTGATGAAAGTCATTGCATCTTTTGTTATTGCTTTAGGTGCATTTGGAGTTTTCCCTTTGGCTTTCTTGGTATTCTTAACAGGGATGGAGTTATTCGTTGCCGTTCTACAGGCATATGTTTTCACCATCCTGACATGTTTGTATCTTAACGATGCAATCAATTTACATTAATATTGTTAACTTAAATTAAGGGATTTAATTATGGAACTTGAAACTTTAAAAGCGGTTGGTGCGGGTCTTGCAACACTAGGTATGATTGGTGCTCCTATTGGTGTGGGAATTGTATTCTCTGGCCTTCTACAAGGTATTGCGCGCAACCCCTCTGCGGCAAAACAAATGATTCCAATGGCGTTTGTTGGTGCGGCACTTGCTGAGATCATGGGTTTCCTTGGTTTTGTTGTTGCGATTATGATTAAATAACTGACAGGTATTAAAAAATGCCTCAGTTAGACATTTCATCCTATCCTTCGCAGCTTTTTTGGCTGGCAGTTACTTTCGCGGTATTGTTTTATATTTTACTGCGTGTGGCTCTACCAAAGATTTCAGGCGTATTGCAAGATCGTCAACAGACCATCAGTAATAATCTTGACAATGCGGCCACCTATAAGGAAGAGGCCGAAAATCTTGAAGCAGAATATATGGCCTCATTAAAAGAGGTGAGGGAGCAGGCAAGGGAAAAAATTGCTAAGGCGCATGCGGAAATTCAGCAATTGACAGAAAATGAGCATAAAAAGCTTGATGAATTTCTTGCAAAACAGGCAGTTGAAGCAAGCAGTAATATTGAAAAGTCATCAAAAGATGCGCTTGAAAGTATTTCTGAAGTCTCAGCTGAGTTATCCCAGTTGGTTGTAGAAAAGCTGTCTGGTTTAAAGTTATCAAAAAATGATGCTTTAAAAGCGATAAATAAAAACAATTAATATTTAAGGAATTGTAATGTCTTTCATTCATTTTAATGAAACATTCTGGGTTGGTATAGCCTTCTTTATGTTTGTAGGACTTCTTTGGAAGTTTAAAATTTTTAATTTTGTTGGTTCGTCACTGGACAACCGTGCTGAAAAAATTAAAGAGGAACTTGATGAGGCCAGAAAACTCAAAGAAGAAGCTCAGGCTCTTCTTGCATCGTATCAGCGTAAACACAGAAAGGCCAGTGAAGAAGCAGAAGATATTGTGAAGCACGCAACAAAAGAAGCCGATTTGTTAGTAAAAGAGGCTAAAAAGCGTTTGGAAGAAGAAATTGAAAAACGCACAAACATTGCTGAAGAAAAAATTTCTCAGGCAGAAGCCGCGGCATTACAACAAATTCGGGATAATGCGGTGGATATTACTATCAATGCGGCGCGTTCATTGATTGTTGAACATCTTGATGATGCCGATTCAGGGCAATTACTTGAAGCAGCCATTGATGATATGGGGCGTAAGTTTCACTAGTCGTTTGGATAAATTAAATTAGGGTTGAGGGGGTATGAGATGGTCTTGCGTATCATGGCACTCTCAATCCTCTTTTTTGCTCTGATTTCTCCGCAATGGGGATATGCTGGCGCGTGGGCATTAAAAAAAGACGAATATAAATCCTATACTTCTGTACATTATTACACTTCTTCAAAATTCTTTGATGAATATGGTGATGTACATTCAGGATTAGATTATAAAAAAATTCTCGCCGAAGTGGTGCAGGAATATGGGTACACGGACGTACATACAATTGGCATGAAAATGCCCTATGTCTATCACCAGATTTCTAACGGAATCTCTGACCATAGTGTAAGTGGAATCGCTAATTTTCAAATTTATTCCCGTCATCAATTGTTGAATGATAAAAAATATGGGGTGTTTTCTCTTCAGCCAATGATTGAGATACCGCCAACAAACGATGATTCGACTTTGCCGTTAGACAGTGATGTCTACGATATTGAGCTTCGAGCCTTATATGGAAAGCCTTTTAAAATCAAGGGCAATAACAGTTATGTTAACCTTGAAGCAGGGTATTTAAACCATTTGGATGGTACGCATAATGAGATCAAAATTGATACGACGTTTGGTATTGAGCTGCTGGATGATTTGGTAATTAACGTACAAAGTTTTTCTACCATATCCTCGCCCAAAATGTCATCCTCGTCTTATTATCAATCTTCTGTTGCAGACTACAATGAAACCAAACTACAGTTTTCTGTGGTAAAAGCCATTAGTAAGAAGTTTTCGCTGGAAGTAGGTGCTTATAAAGATGTATATGGAAAGAACAGGGGTAAGGGCGATGGCATCTTTTTTTCAATATGGACAAGGTTTGATTCGGGGTTATAGTTTTTTATGAAGAAAATAGGGCAGATATTAATTGAAGAAGGTTACATCTCACAAGAAGATGTGGACGAAGCGCTGATCTTACAAGAAGGTTGTCGTTCACGTTTAGGTGATGTGCTTATGGCCAGCGGTAAAATCAAAGCCTATAATTACTATCAGGGTCTGGCCAAATATTTTTCTATGGAGTTTGTTGATCTGCTTAAGAACAAACCCGACGATTTGTTTCTGGAAGAAGAAGAACGTCATAATTATATCAAGCTTAAAACTGTGCCATGGCACATGGAAGAGGGAGTGATGGTGTTGGCGACCTGTGATCCTTCGGAAGAACTCACCGCATGGGCAGCAGATAAATATAAAGAATATCGTCTGGTAGTAACCTCCATCTTTGATATTTATTGGGTGGTGGATCATTATTTTCGTGCGGCCAACACCAAGGAGGCCATTGACCTTCTTTGGGAAAAGAATCCAGCCTTTTCAGCAAGAAATTTATTCATAGACAAAGGTTTTATAACCTCAGTAATTCTTACATTATCGCTTATGGTTATGATAATATTCCACAAAATTGTTATAATACCATTGTTCATTGCCATTAATATTTTTTACCTTGTAACCCTTTTCTTTAAGATAAAATTCTTTTTGGCCGGTTGGATCAGTAACAAGCAGCGGAAGAGTAGCGATGAGTATTTAAAATTAGACGCACGCACCTTGCCGACCTATACTATATTAGTGCCAATGTATAAGGAAAAGAAGGCAACTATTTCTGGTCTGATAGAGGCAATTCGCCAGCTTAACTACCCTCACGCTCGCTTGGACGTAAAGCTTATCATTGAAAATGATGATGAAGATACATTGCATGCCGCACAAGGATTGAATTTGGAAAGTTATTTCCACATTGTGCACGTGCCTGTGTCTTATCCACGCACCAAGCCAAAGGCCTGCAATTACGCTTTGCAATTTGCACGGGGAAAATACATTACTATTTACGACAGTGAAGACCGTCCAGAGCCAAATCAGTTACGAAAAGTCATCACCAAGTTTAGACAGAGTAAGGACAATGTAACTTGTGTTCAGTGTAAGCTAAATTACTATAATAGAAATGAGAATATGCTCACTAAGCTCTTTTCATTGGAATATTCCTCGTGGTTTAATTTTATGATTCCAGGGCTTGAAATATTAAAAGTTCCTGTTCCACTTGGTGGCACAAGCAATCATTTCTTAACCCAGGCACTTAAGGGTCTTTACGCTTGGGATCCGTATAATGTCACTGAAGATGCGGATCTTGGCTTAAGAATCAGTCAAGAAGGTGGCAAAACAGCCATTGTGGATTCTCTTACGCTGGAAGAAGCTCCCATTAGCTTTGTGGCTTGGGTAAAGCAGCGCTCACGCTGGCTTAAGGGCTATATGCAAACCTATATTGTGCATATGCGTAAACCCAAGGAGCTGTATAAAAAGCTTGGCGCTCGTGGATTCTTTGGATTTATGTTTTTTATGGGCGCACCGGCAATAGTGTTTTTTACCATTCCGTTTGTGGCGGTAATTTCGTGTCTTTCTCTTATCTATCCACTGGTTTTTCCAGATTGGTTTGTCAACATAGCGGTAACTAATTTTATCGCTGGGATTGTTACACACATCGCCATTGCTTTGATTGTTATTGCTCATCATCAGTGGTGGGGGCTGTTATTCCAATCGTTAATTTTCCCATTTTATTGGTTGTTACACATTATTTCGAGCTTTAAGGGATTGTATGAGCTGCTGTTTCATCCGCATTATTGGGATAAGACGGAGCACGGTGTAAGCAAAGTAAAATTTAGCAATGGGTAGAAACAAAAAGGGCAGCCCTAAAGCTGCCCTTAATTTTTTGTATGTAAAACACACTAAGCACTAGCCAAATTCTTAGCCGCAAAATCCCAGTTAATAAGACTGTTAAGGAAGGTCTCGATATATTTAGGGCGTGCGTTTTGATAATCCAGATAATAAGCATGCTCCCACACATCCATGGTGATAAGTGGAGTATCGCTGCCGGTCAATGGTGTTTCAGCGTTAGCAGTTTTGCGTATGGCCAGTTTGCCGTTAGCATCCACCACCAGCCAAGCCCAGCCACTGCCAAATTGTGTGGCACCGGCGGCAGCGAAGTCTTCTTTGAATTTTTCTAATGAGCCAAAGGCCTCATTGATCTTTTCTGCCAGTGTTCCATTAGGTACACCGCCACCGTTAGGTGACATAGAATGCCAGTAGAAGGTGTGATTCCACACTTGCGCGGCATTGTTAAAAATGCCTTGCTTGCTGCTGTCTCCAGCAGATGCCTGAATAATATCTTCCAAAGATTTTTCTTCCAGCTCTGTGCCTTCAATTAATTTGTTCAGGTTTACCACATATGTGTTATGATGTTTTCCGTAGTGAAAGCTTAGAGTATTAGCAGAAATATGTGGTTCTAAAGCGTCCTGTGCGTAGGGAAGTTCCGGTAAAGTAATAGCCATGTCTTGGCCTCCTTTTTGTTTATGTTGGTAATCATAAAATCCAAGCAAATATATAGGTTATTGTGGTGAATGCAACCGCTTAAATTTTTAGAATTTGCTCTTCTGTGATGTTAAGGGCTTTGATAATCGCAGCAGATTTATCTATGGTTTCCTGCCATTCACCTTCGGCAGTGGAATCTACGGTGATTGCCCCGCCAACTTGGAATTCAAATTCCTTACCATTACTGATTAAGGTGCGGATAACTACGGACAAATCTGCGGACCCATCGCCGCCAAACCAGCCAATTGCACCAGAATATACCCCACGCCTTTGTTGCTCTAACTCAGAACAAATTTCCATGGCTTTTATTTTGGGTGTGCCGGTCATTGAGCCGGGAGGGAAGGCGGCCTTAACCACCTCCATGGCCGAATAGTTTTCACGTTTTTTGCCAAAAATGGTTGATGACATATGATGGATGGTTGGGTAGCTGGTCACTTTAAAAAGATCTTTAACATGCACAGAACCTATTTCACAACTGCGCGACAAGTCATTGCGCATCAAATCCACAATCATTAGGTTCTCGGCTTTATCTTTTTGACTATTTTTTAAGGTGTTATAAGATTCTTTATCGTCTTTAGGGTTGCTAAACCGTTTGGCAGTTCCTTTTATCGGTCTGGTTTGAACATTTCCAACTCCATCAATTTTTAGAAATTGCTCTGGGCTGGAAGAAATAATGGCCACCTCATTGTATTTCAAATAACTGCTATAGCTGGCCGGGCTGATTTTTACCAGAGCAGTAAAGAGATTAAAATTATCTATACTGTCCTTAAAACTGCCAAAAAACTTACGTGTTAAATTGGCTTGAGAAAGATCACCACGCCCAATGTTATTTCTTATGATTTCAACCTTATCTAAATAGGCTTGTTTAGTCATGTTGGAGGACAGGTTTTGGATAGAAAAAGGAGGGGTTTTAAAATTACTTGTTCTTGGAAGCTCGTAATTTGCATCGTTAGAGAAAACGGTTATCTCTTTAGCAACATGGTCAAAAATGATAATCACATTATATTGAATCATCAGTAGATTTTTAAGATTAAAGCGATCTGGTTGGTCTTTGGGTAGTTTTTCAAGACAGTTTTTTAACCCGTAACCTAAATAGCCAAACCAGGCATTATCAAACAGATCCTTATCAGAAGACAGCCGTTCTTCCAGGGCAGAAAAATCATCCTCATACACTATCTCTTCTGGCTCATAGGCAAGGATAGAGAATCGGCCGCTATAGCCGACATCTTGCCCTGAGTATAAAAAACAGCACACATCTTGCTCTTTAGTAACCGCATGTGCCAATTCCATCGGATCATGCCATGGGAAGGTTTTTGCTAATTGCATGAGTTTGCAATATCGTCCTTTATTATATTTTTAATCTCTGTTGTTTTTACAGGATTATGCCAACTTATGCCAAGAGGATTTAGTGCCATCACAGGGCAAACGGTACGTGTTACATTGGTAATAAACACTTCATCGGCAGATTTTAAAGCGGAGAGATCAAAATTTCCCTGATTTACTTCGTAAGGGGAAAGCTCGATAACCGCCGCACGCATCGTTCCATCCACGATTCCACACTCCAGAGAAGGGGTATACAGCACGTTGTTTTTAAACCAGAAAATATTACTGCTACTGCATTCACACACATGTTCCTCATGGTTTAAGAGCAGCGCTTCATTGCAGCCATTTTCATCAGCCTCCAACCGTGCCAGAGTGGAATTAAGCCCTTGTAATGTCTTGATAGTGACGGGAATAGATTTTGCATTAGTTTTTTGGTATGACGACAGCCATAATGTCACAGGCTTGGTAAAATTTTCTTTTAATTCCATGGTTTGGATAAAGATTGTGGGGTTTGTGGCCGTAGGCATGTAGCCCCGTGAGCCGCTTCCACGAGTGATGGTAATACGCGCTCCGCCATTTTTTAGGTTATTTTTTGCAATCAATATATTGGCCTGCTTAAACACATCATCGACATCCACACCAGATATTTTTAATGCTGTTAGGCCTTCTCTGAGCCTCTTCTTATGTCTATCTTCTTGATATATCTTATGATTATAGACAGATATGGTCTCAAAAACCCCATCGCCAAAGCGTAAACCACGATCACTCACCGGCACAACCGCCTGTTTTTCATCAAGAAATTTATTATTTAAGTAGATTAAGGACATACATGTATATTTATTGTTTTGAGATAACAGAATTTATAGTAGAATAATAAAAGATAGAAGCATATAAATTTATTTCTGTTAATCATATTTTTTTATGTTATGTTAATGCTTTATTAACTATTTCTGTGCTAAAATTGGGAGTTATTAAAATAATAATTGTTATTTCTTATGGAACCTACTGAAAAACAAATAGAAAGTTATAAAAATATAGAGGCTTTTCTGGATATGGCAGATAAGCTATTGGATAGTATAGAAGATCCACGTTGTACATACCCGGCACAGCTATCTGTAATAACAGAACCACTAATTCATACAATAGAAGAATCTGTAGAGGTTCTGGGTGCTGTTTTTGAAGAATTTGTACTTTCTGGTCAGTCGCCTACCCAAGAACAATCTGATGCAGTAAATACTGCGCTGTGGAAAATTAATGAAGCGTTGTGGGTTGTTAAAGAAGGTGGCGATAAAATAAATAATTTACATAATAAAAATAATTAATGGGTTTTAGAGATGGCTAAAGAAATTGATAATAAAGAACTCTATTCTATATTAAAAGGAAAGGGTCCGACTGTAGAAGAAGAACATGGCCCTCGCAGACGAGGCATGCAAGAGACAGGAGATAATTCTCCAGATGAAGCGCAGCAAGCTTTTTTTGAGCAATGCGTTGAAATTGCTACACATACATTAGTTGTTGCTGTGGACATGGAACAAGAACATGGACTTGGCCATCGACACTTCTCTATTCCTGATGAAGATGTTGAAATTGCAGCAAGAAGAAGGCAAGAAGAACAAAAAGATAAATCATTTGATAAATACCTTGCAAATTCTATGGAGCGTTGATGTCAGATAAAATCAAACTATGGCAGAGGAAGCTTAGGGAAGATTTGACATCGTACATAGATGAACTTGATAATTTAGATCATATTGATCCAGAGAAACCCCTACTGATATGCTTACCCGGAGTTAGTACAACCCATGACAAAGGGCGGGCGATTAATGGCTATATGGGGGTGGCAGAAAAGGCTCTTGGTGGGCGTCGTGCTAATGCGCAGGTGCAAATTGTTTCTGTATCATATAAAAATACAGCTGATGAATTAGTTAATATTGAAAAATCGAATATTAATCCTTTAGAATATTATTCTGAAGGGGCAAAAGAATTTGCCCAGAAGGTTCTCAAGCCTCTTCTTGATAGAGGTATTGATGTTAATATTATGGGTAAAAGCTTTGGGCCAGTATTTGCGCGCATGGCAATTAATGCTCTGAATGATATGGGTATACATACCGAACCACATCAAATTAGAGCTGTATTTACGGGTAATGTAGCGCGCCTAAATTTTGATCGTAAAGGTGAGTCTACTTTTATCTATATAGAAGGGGATAATGATAAGAGGGCGGAACGCCTGAATCGTTATAAAGCAGCAGCCCCAAGCAACCATGATAAACTAACGATCACCCCGATGGATAACTCTGCGCTGCACGTTTTAACTCATGTGCCAGAATCTATTACCTTTAGAAAACGTGGTCAAGGTGAAGTGACGGTCACTGACCCTCAAAGGCATACCACAAACTTATATTGTACAAGAGGGCGTTATAATGGAGATCAGGTTTTTGTGCTGGAAAGAGTGGCCAGAAACATGATGGTTCAAAAAGGTGAAAATTTCTCTATAGATAGCTGTTTAAATTCTTGTCGTCCACTTATTCTTCCAGAAGTTAGGGACTATGTTTCGTATATGGATCGTGTGATAAGTGAAAAATTACAAGAAGCATTGCAGCGCGGTATTAGTAATAACAAAATCCGTGCGGTGTTATTTGATTGGGATTTAACATTAGCCGATGGTGAAAAGGCAAACTTAAAAGCAATTAATGCAACATTTGGCCATATGCTTGAACAAGGCATTGCATATAACGGTCATAAGAACTGGGATATTGCCACAATGAGGAGGGAGTTTTTCCCTACAGTTCCAGAGTTTTTTGAACGAATTTATGGTAGCTTTGGCGATACAGCAGTGAACATGGCTATAGATAAATTTAGGGAAGAACGCTTCAATAATATTAGTGATGTGATGTTGCAATCAGGTGCAAAAGAAGTGCTGTTAGACTTAATAAATAAGGGTATAAGGATAGGTGTTGTAAGCAATAAGGATGAGCCTGAGTTGCGGCGGCAAAAAGAAGTGCTGCTACCAGAGCCAATATTCAGAGATTTGTTGTTGGTAGGAAAGGTGGATGGTGAGCTTTCTAAGCCGAATCCGGATCCTATACTGTATGCAATGGATAAGTTAGTAATTATGCCGGGCGAGGCACCAAGTGTTGTATTTGTAGGCGATCAAATCCGCTCTGATATTCAGGCTGCTATTTCAGCAGGATGCCGCGCTTGTTTGATAGGCAATGGGGACAAAGAAAATCTATTATTTGATGCAAAAAATATAATCAACGTAAGGGAAGGGTGGGTAACTGTTCAAAGCCAGGATGGACACATAATTGAACAGTTTGATACCCTGCATTCTTTTATGGACTGTATCAATGAGCGCCTTGAGAAACAAAAACTTTTATCATCCCAAGGCGCTATCGCATTTTCTACCAGAGTTTAACCCTTCGCTTCAGTGTAAATTGGGAATTGATCACACAGTTTTTGAACTTTAGCGCGGACTTCTTTCTCCACAACAGAATCGCCTTCTGGATTGCTTTCCAGCGCATCAAGCACGTCACCAATCAAATGCCCAATTTGCTTAAATTCTTCAACGCCAAAACCGCGCGTTGTGCCTGCCGGAGTGCCTAAACGTACGCCGGATGTAACAAACGGGGGTTGAGGGTCAAACGGAATGGCGTTTTTGTTGCAGGTTAGGCCTGCGCGTTCCAGCGCTTCTTCGGTGTCTTTACCGGTTAGGTTTTTAGGGCGAAGGTCAACCAAAACAAGGTGATTGTCTGTTCCGCCGGAAACAATATTCACCCCACGTTCAATCAGCACATCCGCAAGTGCGCGTGCGTTATCGATCACCGCTTGTCCGTATTGTTTGAAATCGTCCTGTAGGCATTCGCCCAGTGCCACAGCTTTAGCCGCCATTACGTGCACCAATGGGCCGCCTTGAATGCCGGGAAAAATGGCTGAATTAATGGCCTGAGCAAGCGTAACATCCTTACCTGACGGGGTTTGACGCACCACAAGATTAGGATTGTTAGACAGAATCAATCCACCACGAGGGCCGCGCAATGTTTTGTGGGTTGTGGTGGTAACCACATCGGCAAACGGCACTGGGCTAGGGTACGTGCCCGCCGCCACCAAACCAGCCACATGCGCCATATCCACCATAAAGAATGCGCCCACAGAATCGGCAATCTCACGCATACGTTTCCAGTCCACAACACGTGGGTAAGCCGAAAAACCACCAATGAGTAACTTAGGCTTATGTTCGTTGGCAAGTTTTTGAATTTCATCGTAATCAAGCAATTGGGTATCTTCACGCACGCCATATTGCACGGCATTAAACCATTTTCCTGATTGGTTTGGAGCCGCACCATGGGTCAGATGACCACCAGCAGCCAGTGATTGCCCAAGGATTGTATCACCGGGTTTGATCAATGCATTAAACACACCCTGATTGGCTTGTGAGCCGGAGTTTGGTTGTGAATTGACATAAGAGCAGCCAAAAATTTTCTTGGCGCGATCCGCTGCAATTTCTTCCACCTGATCGGCATATTCACAGCCGCCGTAATAACGTTTTCCGGGATAGCCCTCAGCATATTTGTTGGTGAACACAGAACCTTGTGCGCACAACACGGCTTTGGAAGTGATGTTTTCTGAAGCAATGAGTTCAATCTGATTTTGCTGACGGCCAAGCTCACCTTCAATGGCAGACCATAACTCAGGGTCGGTTTCAGAAGCGGGGGCGTGAAAGAATTTTTCTGTATTAACCATGTTTTTCTCCGAGGAAGTGTAATTTATTTGGGGGGTTTTTATAAGTTTTATTGGGATTGTTCAAGCACTAGATTTATTTTTTGTAGACGCTGGTAACCTGCTGATAATAGGACTCGAGTGTGTCCGATGCAATATGCTCTCGGATATCGCTCATAAGATCCTGATAATATTGCAGATTATGCCATGTCATCAGCATCGACCCTAAAATCTCACCGGCCTTGACCAGATGATGCAGATAGGCGCGGCTGTGATTCGTACAGGCAGGGCAGGAGCATTGCTCGTCAAGCGCAGAAGTATCATTGGCATGCTTAGCATTGCGGATGTTAATGTTGCCGTTGCGGGTGAAGGCTTGCGCATTGCGGCCGGAGCGGGTGGGGATGACGCAATCAAACATGTCCACCCCGCGTAGCACCGCACCAACAATGTCTGCCGGTTTGCCCACGCCCATTAAATAACGCGGTTTTTCTTCAGGTAGGACAGGGCAGGTATAGTCCAGCGTGTTAAACATCAGCTCCTGACCTTCACCTACCGCTAGCCCGCCAATGGCCATCCCGTCAAAACCAATGTCGCAAAGCTCTTTGGCCGATTCCAGACGTAAATCTTCATAGACCGAGCCTTGCACAATGCCAAACAATCCATAACCACTTTTGTCATTCTGCGAGCCTTTAGGCTGCACAGAATCCATAGATCCTGTGCTATTATCTTGCGATAATCCACAGGATGACGACGGCTTTAGTTTTTCAAATGCTTTTTTAGAGCGTTCTGCCCAGCGCAAAGACAGGCGCATGGAATCAGCCGCTTGCTGGTGTGTGGCGGGGTAGGGGGTGCATTCATCAAAAATCATGGTGATGTCTGCATCCAGCATGTGTTGAATTTCAATCGAGCGTTCGGGTGTAATTTCATGGCGTGAGCCATCAATATGCGAGTTAAACACCACGCCGTTTTCACTGATTTTACTGATCTGGCTTAAGGACATCACCTGAAATCCGCCAGAATCGGTGAGAATCGGCAAGTCCCAGTTCATAAATTTATGCAGGCCTCCCAATTCAGCGATGCGCTCAGCCGTAGGGCGCAGCATTAGGTGATAGGTGTTGCCGAGGATGATTTCCGCTCCGGTGGATTTGACCGCCTCGTTGGTCATCGCCTTAACGGTGGCTGCCGTGCCCACAGGCATAAAGGCCGGGGTGTGAATTTCGCCATGTGCCGTTTTAAGAATGCCCGTGCGGGCATTGCCGGATTTTTTATGGATGTGAAATTCTATGGTTTTTCTCCGGTTCGTTACTATCGTCATCTTCACCGAAGGTGGAGATCCACTCTTTCTGGATTGCCAGCCTAAGAGGGCTGAGAATAACAGAATGGCTAGCTTATAAAATACATTTCTGTTTTTGTCACATCAAAATTTAGACAAAGAAAAACCACCCCGGTGAGGGGGTGGCTTTTTGGTTGCTTCTTCAGCTGCTACTCGTACTTGGGCTCGAAAAGAATAACACAGATTAGCGTCAGCTTGTCTGTGTAGATTGTCATTTCCCTGAGATCCATATGGTTATATCTCGCAGGATTAATCTTCGTTTCAGCAACGAGGGTTAGCTTGAGGGGCATTAATATTCCTTTTCTTCCTCCATACTCACCCGGCAGCCCATCTGAGTAGATGATGAAGTCAACAGCAACCTTACCATGATATTCCAGAGTAAGAATATTCCCAAAATGGGAGATATCCTTTATAATCTCTGGATTATATCTGATATTCACGTGGTACGCCGTTGTCTCAATATCCCTAGAAGACAGCCTTGACTTCCTGACTCTATCCGCAATTCTTTGCACAAGATTACGGTGAGTGCTGGCAGTACGTACTTTCCGGATTTCCAAACGAATACTACGATTGCTAGTAACAATACGTACTCGTCTTAGTTGATTTCTCAACCAAAATATACAGTATCCGGCTGAGAGACTAACTATTATTATCACTATCATAGCAATGTATGGGTGATTCTGTGTGAATTCCCCAATTGCTTGTGCCGTCTCAGTAGGCATGGTGATGCCCTTTCATTTTGGTCAGAGAATTCTTAGGAGTCTCTATACAAAACATACGCACCGCGCATGAGAGTATAAGAAACATCTAGAACCCTCAATTGGTGGTTGTTTTGAAAAATCGTAACCATTATAACAGATAGTTTAAGGAGTGTCAAATTTAAGAATAAATTAATACATTGTTATTGTAAATATACTCCGTCATTCTGTGAAGCTATAGCTTGCACAGAATCCATACACCCTAGATCCTGTACTGATTTCTTATAAAATCCCACAGGATGACATTGTTAGGGATTAATGAGCATCAATTAACAATCACCAACTAAAGACTTCTTAATAGTTCAATCAATTGATAGATGTCTTGGGGATGGCCATCTGAGGGATAACTTTTACATTCGATAGGCTCACCGGTAATAGGATGTTCAAAAGCAATATAAGAAGAGTGCAGTGCCTGACGACCAAATTGTTTTATCGCAGTTTTAATGTTGTCAGGAAGTTGGTTGAATCCTTTATGGTTATTAGGATTTTTACCGTAAACGGGGTCGCCAATAAGAGGAAATCCCTTAAACTGCATGTGCACACGAATCTGGTGGGTTCTTCCGGTTTCTAATTTACACTGAATAAGTGAGGCGATGCCATCACCAAACCGCTCCAACACCTTGAATTTTGTAACCGCATGTTTTCCCTGCCCCTTTGTAGCAACCATTTTCGTACGGTCGTTATTGTTGCGGTTGATATAGCTTTCTATTTTTCCTACTGGAGGGGAAGGAGTGCCCCACACAATAGCATGATAAATTCGGGTGAGTTCGCGTGATTGGATTTGTTGGCTTAAGGTCACATGGGCTTGATCGTTTTTGGCGATGACCATTAAGCCGGTGGTATCACGATCCAAACGATGCACAATGCCCGGACGTTGTACCCCACCAATGCCGGAGAGGGAATCTTTACAGTGAGCCAGTAAGGCGTGAACCAGCGTATCGTCTTTGGTTCCTGCACCAGGATGAACGGTTAAACCTGCCTGTTTATCTATAATTAGTAAGTCATCATCTTCATAAGCGACATTTAATATAATTTCCGGTTTTGGTTGAATATCTAACTCTTTAATCTCTGGAACAATAATTTCTAGCTTATCTCCTTCTTTTATTTTGTACGCACAGTCTGTGATAGACTGCCCATTGCATATTACGGCTTTTTCTTGTATAAGAGATTGTACTCGGCTGCGGGTGATGTTATCTATCTGTGCAGATAGATATTTATCCATGCGTGTTTTGTGATCGTCTGCTTCGACGGTGAATCTGTAACTATCATTAGGATGTGTCATATGAGTGAAACTAACAGAAATTTATTACTTCTCAAGATTTTCGTGTATTCAATGGGGCTTGTTCTCATTGGTGGTTTTATATATATCGGCACATCTATCTATGAAGATATGGAAAAACGCAACAAAAATAACCCCTCAGATGTTGCTAATGTAATAGTTAATCAAGAAGAAAGAAGCTGTGAAGGTGGCAATCTTGAAGTGGTTCTGGGTTTAGACATTCAATCAGTTGATCTTGAAAACAATAAACTTATTATCATGACTGCCGCTACCCGTAATGATCCTCAAAAGATAATGGTTATTGATTATTGTAACCAAAAAGTCATAAGTGAAATCACAGTTAAATAGCCAATAGACAAAATTTAGAAAAGTCTCTTTTAATTTGTCAAAGAATATGACATATTTATCGGCTTATAGGGAATTTTTAAATTGGATAACATATGTATCTAATAGTTTGTTTGGTTATTGTATTTGGCTCCGTAATTGGTGGCTATATGATGCACCATGGCGACCTTGGTGTCCTGTGGCAGCCAAATGAGGTTGTTATTATTGTTGGTTCTGGTATAGGTGCCTTTCTACTTTCAAATCCGTTTCCCTACGTAAAAAAAGCCGCATCATCTTTAAAAATATTTTTTAAATCAGGTACTCCGTATAAAAAAGAGGCGTATGTTGAACTGCTGTTGTTTCAATTCAATATCTATAAATTTGTTAAAGCCAAGGGTGTTCTTGAAATAGAAAGCCATATTGAAAACCCCTATGAGAGCGATTTCTTTAATAAATATCCTGGTTTTGTTGCAGACCATCATGCCGTTGACTTTTTCTGTGATTATTTCAGACTGTTGACGATGGGCATTGATAATCCTTATGTGTTGGACGATATGATGAGTGCTGAACTTGATGCTCACCATGATGATGACCATGTTGTTTCAGGGTCAATTGTTACTTTAGGGGATTCGTTTCCGGCTCTTGGTATTGTAGCAGCGGTATTGGGTGTAATAACCACGATGGGTTCAATTTCTGAGCCTCCTGAAATTCTTGGTGGGTTAATTGGTGCCGCGCTTGTTGGTACATTCCTTGGTATCCTTTTATGTTACGGTATGGTGGGACCAGCAGGGAACTATATGGGCAAATATTTTGGTGAAAAATCCAAATATATGGAATGTATTAAGGTTGGGATTCTGGCGCATTGTCAGGGCAATGCACCTGCGGTTTCGGTTGAATTTGCACGAAAAGTCATTCCTGCTTATGTAATGCCGTCATTCAAAGAGATGGAAGAGGCATTTGACAATGCTGGATAAAAGAGTGCTATAAATGGCAGATGCCGGTCAAACAATTATCATTAAGAAGATTAAAAAAGGTGGGCACGGTCATCATGGTGGTGCTTGGAAGGTGGCGTATGCCGATTTTGTAACGGCAATGATGGCGTTTTTCCTTTTGATGTGGCTACTTAATGCGACTGAAGCAGAAAACCTCGCGGGTCTGGCAGATTATTTTGCGCCTACCGTTGGGGTGCAGGGGGAGATGGGTATTGGCTTCCGTGGTGGTAAGTCGGCGTTATCAAAGGGTATTGGCGCAGATAAGAATACCAATAGGGGGATTGTGTTTGGTGGAATGCCATCTGGGCCAATTATGAAAGTAACCGAAAAATTTGAACTGGTAACCGATCAGGCAGAAACCGAAAAAATTCTTATCAATACGGGAGGAAAAGAAGATGCAGAAACCGATGCAGACGAAGCATCTTATCAAGAAATGGCCGAAGCAGTAGAAAGTTTTATTAATGAATCGGTAGAAGAAAGTGAAATACAAAGCTCTGTCACGGTAACAGTTACCCCCGAGGGTGTTGAGGTGCAAATCAACGACACTCAACACGACTCTATGTTTAAAAAGAATTCGGCAATTTTAGAACCAAGAATTACAAAAGTTCTTTCAAAATTAGCAGAAATTATTAAACACATGCCTAATTATCTTTCAATTACTGGCCATACAAGCTCTACGCCAATTGTAGGAAAGGCAAATTATGGTAATTGGGAACTTTCTGCGGATAGGGCAAATTCAACAAGGAGATTTTTGGTGGCTTCTGGGGTTCAGTCTGAACAGATTGCTCGGGTTGTCGGTCGGGCAGATAATTCTCCGTTTGATACCAGACACCCTGAATTACCAATCAATAATAGAATTACCATAGTGTTGTTAAGGCAATCTTTATTGCCAAGTCATAAACAAAGCGCACCAGCAGGAGTGTTCTTGGATCCTACCTCAAGGGATGCAAAGACTTTGACCAATCCTGAAGAAGTGAAAAAAGAAGACGAAGTAGAAGAAGAAAAATCATACGACCAAGATACTGAAATCAAAGGTGTTATAGAAGAAATTGAATCTGGTGAGGAGGAAATGGATGAAAATGATCCGTTTAAAAATTTAGGAATTCCATCGGTGAGTGGTGATGTTTCCAATGACAATAGCTCGGTTTCTAACGAGGTAATATTTGATACTGAGGGGTCAAAAGAAAAGCAAAATATCCAACCAGTTCAAGAAGAAAAAAGCGACATACAAAAATCCATTGAGCAGTTTAATAAAGAAATGAATCAATCATCATCTCAATAAAATACCACAATCGATATTGTATTTTTTGTCTATACAAGATATATAAATCTTTGTTTGGGGTTCTATTTATAATTGATATAATGCAAAAGGCGCGACCATAGAAAATATTCTAAACATACCCGACATACATATGTGGTTTACCATAACCATGATCATTGTCGCTATTATCGGCTATTCTATAGAAAAGATATCTATGGAGATAACCTCTTTGGTTATTATCTCATTATTGTTACTTTTCTTCCATTTTATTCCGCTTCGACATGACAGTGGTTGGAACATGCTTCCTACCGAAAAGTTAATTGCTGGCTTTGCTAACCCTGCCTTGATCAGTGTATTGGCGTTGTTGGTATTAGGGCAGGCAATTGTACAAACTGGTGCTTTAAATGAAATTGCTAATTTTATTTTACGTGTTAGCCGAAACAACGCGATATTATCAATTAGCATTTCTTTGATATTTGTGATGGTTGTTAGCGGGTTTCTAAATAATACCCCGGTGGTTGTTATTTTTATTCCCATTATGGCGGCACTGACCAAGGCGGTCAATGTGTCTGCTAGTAAGGTGATGATACCATTATCCTTTGTTTCTATATTAGGGGGGATGACGACCCTTATTGGTAGCAGTACCAACTTATTGGTTTCAGGTATTTTAATTGATATGGGGTTAAACCCCATTAATTTCTTTGACTTTACGGTGCCAGGAATTTTCTTGGCGTCTGTGGGTTTGGTATATGTTTTAGTGGTGGTACCAAAATTGTTAAAAGACAGAGCTTCTTTAGTAAGCAGTTTTGAAGGAGACGATGACGACCGACAGTTTGTTGCTCAGATTAATATTGATTACAGCTCTGATTTTGTTGGACAGAAAATAGACAGCGGTATCATGCATCAATATCCTGATATATCGGTAAGGATGATTCAAAGAGGAGAACATGCTTTTCTGCCTCCTTTTGATGAAGATATTGTTATTCGCCCAAGGGACATTTTGGTTATTTCTGCACCCAAAAAGGATCTAGCAAATTTCTTTGTTAAAAATCCAGAAAGTTTGGGTGAGGATCTCGATTATATTAACAGCAATGTTGAGGATGAAGCCGATGTTGACATAAAAAGCGGATATAGCATGGCTGAAATTGTGGTGTCTCCAACGTCACGCCTTCTGGGTAGAACATTGGAGCAAACCGGTTTTCACAGTCAATATAATTGTCTTGTGATGGGGATTCAGCGTCACGATAGAGTCATAAGATCTAAAATCACCGAAACCAGACTCTCCCCAGGAGATGTGCTGTTGGTGATGGGGGTGCACAACAGTATTATGAGTTTGCATGAAAGCAAGGACTTTCTATTAATGTCGTGGTCTACGGAAGATTTTCATGCAGGCAGTAAGGCAGGACAGGCCGCATTAATCTTTGCTGCGGTTGTTGGTTTGGCTGGTTTTGATATTGTTCCTATTACAATATCAGCGTTTGTGGGTGTGGGCGCGGTACTGGCCACAGGCTGTATTAACTTACGACAAGCTGGTCGTGCGCTTGATTTAAAGATTGTCCTCATGATTGGCGCATCCATTGCTTTAGGAACAGCCCTACAAGAAACCGGAGGGGCGAAATATCTTGCCCATATATTTGTTGAAAGTTTAGCAGGGGCATCTCCCCTGATTGTGTTGTCTGCCCTGTTCTTCTTCATGATGATGGTCACCAACGTTTTGAGTAATAATGCAGCGGCGGTGTTGTTTACGCCCATTGCTGTTAATTTGGCCAATGAGTTGGGAGTCAATCCTATTGTGTTTGTTTTTGGGGTTATCTTTGCGTGTAACTGTTCGTTCATTACTCCTATTGGCTATCAGACTAATCTTATGGTGATGGGGCCAGGACATTATAAATTTGTAGACTATATCAAGACAGGGATTCCCTTGGCCATTATAATATGGTTAAGTTATTGTTTGTTTGCCCATTTTTATTATGGTCTTAATTGATGGGGAGTTTTAGATGACAAAAACAGATAGGCGTAAATTTCTTGCGGGTTCTGCAGCGGCTTTAGCGGCCAGTAGTTTTGCTAAGCCAGCCATCGCTTCAGGGAACATAGAGTGGAAGATGGTGATGACTTGGCAGAAAACGCTGCCGGGGTTGGGGACAGGCGCGGTGCGTCTTGCTAAGCGTATTACCAGTCTTTCAGATGGCAGATTAACCGTTAAGCCCTATGGGGGTGGCGAGCTGGTACCGGCCTTGCAGGTTTTTGATGCCGTTTCTCAAGGTACGGCAGAAATGGGACATTGTGCTCCATATTATTGGTTAAATAAAAATCGCAGTACTGCATTTTTCTGTACGGTACCTGGTGGACTCACAGCGCAAGAGCAAAATGCTTGGCTTTATTTTGGAGGAGGGCAGCAATTGTGGGATGAGCTGTATGCCGAATTTGGGCTGCGTGCGTTTCCTGCGGGTAACACCGGCGCGCAGATGGGTGGTTGGTTTAACCGCGAGATAAACAGCCTTGAGGACATTAAGGGAATCAAGATGCGTATTCCTGGTCTTGCGGGTGAGGTGATTGATGCGCTTGGAGGCAGTTCTCAAGTGATTCCTTCGCAAGAATTATTTACGTCTCTGCAATCTGGGGTGATTGATGCGCTTGAGTGGGTTGGGCCATGGAATGACATTGCTCTTGGCTTCCATAAAGCGGCAAAATATTATTACGGACCAGGATTTCATGAAGGTGGCCCTACTTTGGAACTGATGGTCAATAAGAAGGCCTTTGACGCATTGCCGAAGGATTTGCAAACAATTGTAAAAGCAGCATGCGCCACAGAAAATATTTTGATGGAAGCTGAATATTATCGAAATAATGTTGTGTCTTTTCAGGCACTCAAAGATAAACATAAAGTTGATATACGGGCTTTTCCTGATGAAGTGCTGAAAGAATTTTTTACTGTGTCTGAGCAGATAGTGGCGGATACAGCCAAAGAGGGTGACATTAACAAACGTATTTATGAAAGTTATAATGATTTTCGTAAGGCTTCAATGGATATGGGATTTGTTTCTGAGTTTGCTTTTCTTAAGGGTAGAAATAGATATTAATTGACTAAGCTTATAGAATTTAGATATTATAAGATCTTCAAGTATAGGAGAATACAGAATGAAACAAGAATATTTATCAATGCTACTATTAATAGAACGTTTGCACAGACGTTTTCTTGATGTTGTTAAGGCTGAAATTGATAGTTTAGGAATTGAGGATATCAATAACGTCCAAACATTGATTCTTTATAACATTGGCGATGCTAGCCTAACCATTGGTGAATTGACAAATCGTGGATACTATCTTGGTTCAAATGTCTCCTATAACATTAAAAAATTGGTTGAAAGTGGCTATCTTGTACAAGAACGTTCAGCGCATGACAAACGTGCTGTAAAAGTACAGCTTTCAGAAAAAGGTTTATATATTATTGAAAAAATAGATGAAATGTACCAGCGGAACGTTGATGAACTTGGAGATGTAGGCTTTACCGGAGATGAGGCTAAGGCTGCAATTGATACGCTGCGTAAACTTGAAACATTCTGGACCAATTCCATTAACCGACTCCAGCCGTTCTAGTAGGCGATATACTAACAGAGCATACATTATAATAAAGGCATTGATAATGAAAAATATTACCCTATCATTTTTAGCAATATTAGCATTTGTTACCTCTTTTCTGATTACGGTTTCAACAAGCCCAGCGATTGCGGCGGATAAATTTATTACGATAGGTACGGGTGGTTTGACAGGTGTGTATTATCCCGCAGGTGGGGCAATATGCCGTCTTGTTCACAGAGGTCGCCGCGAGCACGGTATTCGATGCGGTGTTGAATCCACGGGCGGTTCAATTTATAACCTAAATTCTCTACGAGAAGGTGAGTTGGATATAGCTGTAACGCAGTCTGACTGGCAATTTCATGCCTATCATGGAACGGGCCCGTTTAAAAAGAGAGGGGCGGATACCAATTTGCGTTCTCTGTTCTCTTTGCATAGCGAACCTTTTACCGTCATTGCGCGTAAAGATTCAGGAATTAATAAATTTACCGACCTTGTAGGGAAGCGTGTAAATATTGGTAATCCAGGGTCGGGCATGTATGCAACCATGAAAGTCATCATGAAGCGTATGGGTTGGACGGAAGATACGTTCAAAGTCGCTTCAAAATTAAAAGCCGCAGAGCAGGCCACTGCACTGTGTGATAATGAAATTGACGTAATGATTTATGCGGCAGGGCATCCTAATGGTGCAGTACAGGAAGCTACAACCATTTGTGATACAAAAATTATCCCTGTTGAAGGGCCGGTCATTGACGAATTGGTAAATCGCTTCCCATTTTATGCCTATACCACCATCCCTGGCGGGATGTATAACGGCAACCCAGACGATGTAAAAACATTTGGTGTAAAAGCCACATTTGTGACCTCTTCCAAAGTTGAAGATGAAGTGATATACCAAGTGATTAAGGCTATCTTTGATAATTTTGAAAACTTTAAAGTGCTTCATCCGGTCTTTTCAACACTTTATCCTGCAAACCTTATTCTTGATGGAAATACTGCGCCACTGCACAGTGGAGCAGAGAGATACTTCATTGAAAAAGGCTACATCACCAAAGAAAAACTTGCTGAGGAATACGAAGATCGTAACAGATATTTTAACAAAAAACATGAAGATGACGGTGTAGAATCTAAATAATTCTAAAACTTGTTATTGTCAATTTAGATGTCAAAACCAATATCTGAAAGTAAGGCTACGGTTGAAGAGCTCGAATATTTAATTATCGAGAACGATTCTGGCGCTAGAAATCCAGTTTCCCCAATATCTGCGAGTATATTATTTCTTTCAGCAATTTTTTGGGTGGTCTTTCAGCTGTGGGTTGCATCACCCCTGCCGTTTTACTTTAATATAGGTATACTTAATGATTCAGAGGTGCGATACATACATTTATCGTTTGCTGTATTTTTAGCATTTCTGGCTTATCCCGCCTTCAAACATTCACCTCGTATGACAATTGGTTTCTTTGATTGGTCTTACGCCATTATCGGGGCAGGATGTTCGGCCTATCTCTTTGTTTTCTATGAACAATTATCCCTGCGTGCGGGTATTCCAAAAGACATAGACATATACATCTCTATCATTGGGGTATTTTTGCTACTGGAGGCTACGCGTAGGGCATTAGGTTGGCCGTTGGTAATCATTGCCTCAATTTTATTACTGTATACCTATTTTGGTGACTGTGAGTGTGTGCCTGATTTAATACGGCATAAAGGACAATCTCTTTCAAAAATTGCTAGCCATATATGGTTAACCACCGAAGGGGTTTTTGGGATTGCGCTTGGAGTTTCGGCTAGCTTTGTCTTTTTGTTTGTTTTGTTTGGTGCATTGTTGGATAAGGCAGGTGCAGGAGCTTATTTTATTAAATTGGCGTTCTCACTCGTAGGGCATATGCGTGGAGGGCCGGCAAAAGCAGCGGTTATTGCTTCAGGCTTCACTGGCTTAGTCTCAGGCTCGTCTATCGCTAACGTTGTAACCACAGGAACATTCACCATTCCACTCATGCGTAAAGTAGGATTTTCTGGCAGTAGAGCCGGAGCTATTGAAGTTGCGGCCTCGGTTAATGGGCAGATTATGCCACCGGTGATGGGAGCCGCAGCCTTCTTGATGGTCAACTATGTCAATATTCCTTATTTTGATGTGGTTAAACATGCGTTTCTTCCGGCAGTGATTTCCTACATTGCGTTGTTGTACATGGTGCATTTAGAGGCTTTAAAACATGATATGCCGGTCATTCCAAAAAGTAAGAAATCTGTTTGGTACATTACGATGCTTTGTTATGGAATCGTCATTTCGAGCATAATAATTTTATCGTTTATTGTGTATCATTTGATCGGATGGTTGCGGCCGTTATTTGGAGAACATTCCTCCCTTTTCTTTTCTTCCTTAATTGTGTGTATTTATCTTGGGTTGTTATATTACAGCAGTAGATTTCCTGATCCTGAAGTAGAAGACCCAGATCAGCCAATTATTACGCTTCCTAATTTTGTGGAGACAATAAGGACGGGTACCCAATTTATTTTGCCACTTATTGTATTAATATGGTTTTTAATGATTGAACAAAAATCTCCTGGAAAATCTGCATTTTATGCGACCATGTTGACGATTTTTATTATTCTGACACAAGATTTTATGAAGGCAGTTTTTAGAAAAGAAAAACATTATAAGCAGGCAATTAAGAAAGGCTTTAGTAATTTGGTGGATGGGTGTGTTACCGGTGCACGCAATATGATTGGAATTGGAGTAGCTACGGCCACTGCAGGGATTGTGGTTGGCGTTGTCTCATTAACGGGAGTGGGGCTTGTGCTGACTGAGGTTATCGAAGCCATTGCCGGTAATTCTATTTTTCTAATTTTATTACTCACCGCCATCATCTGTCTTATACTTGGGATGGGTTTACCAACAACGGCAAATTATATCATAGTTGCCGCATTAATGGCCAATGTTGTGCATACCTTAGCTTTAAAGAATGGGTTGGACGTTCCTATGATTGCTATCCATTTATTTGTTTTCTATTTTGGTATTATGGCGGATGTGACGCCCCCCGTGGGGCTGGCTTCTTTTGCCTCGGCAGCCATTTCTGGTGCGGATCCTATAAAAACTGGTTTCAGAGCCTTTATATACAGCCTTCGTATGGCAATACTACCATTTCTATTTATATTTAATCATGAAATGATTATGATTGGCGTCACATCAATTTTTCAAGGGGTGTGGATATTCTTTTATTGTACCGTGGCTATTTTAATATTTTCTGCAGGAACTCAAGGTTATCTCTTAACCAAAAGCAAATTTACAGAGTCAATTTTATTAATTGTGGCCTCTTTACTGATTTTTGTGCCTCAACAGGCAAATAATTTATTTAATCCGCCTTACAAGCAGGTTTCATTTAAAGAGCTAGAAGAAATTGATATAAGCCATAGTTCCGAAGGGAGGGGGTTAAAAATTAAAGGCATTGGTGAGAATATATACGGTGAGCTTGAGGAATTCTTTATCTTTCCTGAGATAAATGGAGAAAAAACAATTAAGAAAGCGATTGAAAATTATGGGATTACCTATGAGGTTTCGGGTAATAAACTACGTGTTATTCGTGTGGCGTTTAACAGTCCGGCGGAGGCGCAATCCATTGATCCATTTGGGAATTATGCTCTAACAAAAATCTACATTCCTCAGCATCAACCCAATAAATTCTTGATGTATATTCCTGCTGTTATCTTATTTTTATTTGTGTTATTATCCCAATTTTACAGACGAAGGCGGGAAACAGTCTTACGACAAATTTCTCAATGGAGCATATAATGTATAAGAATATTCTTCTTCCTGTTGACATCACTCACAATGGATCATCTCGGCAAAGCCTTGCCGTTGGTATTGAGTATGCACAAGCTTTTGGTTCTAAAATTCATCTTATGACGGTCATTCCTGATTCAGGCATGTCAATGGTAAGTCAGTATTTTAGTAAAGATGCGGTGTCTAGGATTATTGAATCGAGCAATGATATTTTACAGGATTTTGCAAAAAGTAATATTCCTGATGGGGTAAAAGTAAAATTTATAGTTACCACGGGCAATGTTTACGAATCAATTATCAATGCAGCTAAAAAAATAGATGCAGACTTAATTATTATGTCAGCGCATCGTCCAGAGCTTAAAGACTATCTTCTTGGGCCAAATGCGGCTAGGGTGGTTCGTCATTCTGATCGTTCTGTATTGGTTGTTAGACAATAATTACACATAAATAGGCGCAGCATATGTCCGAAAAGCTATTCGAAGAGTTAGAGAAGACCTCAAATCTAATATATGATAAGATGGACGATCTTATTCCTGAGATTGATGGTTCGAGAGTAGGAGAAAGTAGGCTTTCACGTGCGATGCGCTATACGGCTCTTTCAGAGGGTAAACGTATTCGACCATTTTTGGTAATGAAATCTGCTGGACTTTTCGGTGTTTCAGAATCTTCTGCGGCTCAAGTGGCTTCGGCCATAGAGTTTATCCATGCTTATTCGTTAATCCATGATGATTTGCCAGCATTGGACGATGATGACGTACGGCGCGGGAAGCCTAGCTGCCATGTTGCCTTTGACGAGGCAACGGCTATTCTTGCGGGGGACGCTCTTTTGACTTACGCGTTTGAGGTAATTTCTCACCCCAGTACGCATGCGGATTCTAAGGTTATTGCGGAACTTGTGCAATCTGTAGCAAAGGCCATTGGTGCGGGTGGAATGATTGGCGGGCAGATGATTGATATTATGTCAGAAGATAAAGAGTTGAATATTGAAGAAATTACCCGTTTGCAAAGAATGAAAACAAGCGCCCTTTTTGCTATTTCCTGTGAGTCTGGTGCTATTTTAGGTAAGGCTCCATTTACGCTACGTAATGCTTTGCGTGGTTATGCCTACGATATCGGATTGGCATTTCAAATTACGGATGATCTTCTTGACGCACAAATCTCAAATGATGATGAATCCCAACGTGTCAATAAATCTGAAGAAAAGGGTACCTATGTAAGCATTATGGGGGTTGAAAAATCTAAAAAACAGACAGAAATGTTGTGCGAGCAAGCAATCTCACATCTTGAAGTTTTTGGTAAGAGCCCTCAGTCAGAACTGTTAAAAGACCTAGCACGCTATATTGTAAACCGTAAAAACTAAAAAAGAGAATCCATGCCGGAAGATATTTTACTTTTATTGATAAAGGATAGCTTTTTATCTGGCATTGTTTTTCAGTCAAATGGCGAATATATTTTACCAACTCTTTTTGCCTTCTCAGAAAATTACGATACAAATACAGCCATCATTATTGCATTTTTTGCTAACAGCTTAGGTCTTCTCACAACGTGGGGTGCAATGAGAGGAGCAATATATCTGATAGAGACATATTCACTCATTGGTGAAGAGCTTAGAAAGCGTAACACACGCCCTAATGAACATTTGTTTAATAAATATTTCTGGCCGTTGTTGCTTCTATGTCCATTTGGCAGCGGAGGTGCGTCTGCATTATTGTTGTTTGGGCTTTTTAAATATCCGGCTCGAAAATTAATTATTACCATTCTGATTTTGAATCTTTTTTACTATATCAGCTTTTACTTTTCAGTACAGAAAACATATTTTGCGACTCTAGCCATTATAACTGTGTTCTTGATAATATACGTATTCTTAAATAATAAATTTAGAAAAAACCAAGCATAGCGATACTCATTTTCTTCTAAGCAATGAGTTTATTAATCTTATGGAGTCTATCTGGAAATATGGGGATGAATATCGGTCGGGGGTTGAATATTATAATCAGGTGGTAGAGAAGCATAAGGCACGCCAACAAAGATATGTGGATCGTATAAAATCAAATGAAATATCGGAAGATGTATATACTACTTCACACCATTCAAGATAGAAAGACTATTTTGTAGCAGGGCAGAAGCCGCATTGGGCTTTGTGTAGTAAATAATGATCAAGAATGGCACAGAGCACCATCGCTTCACCAATGGGAACCGCGCGGATGCCCACACATGGGTCGTGACGGCCTTTGGTTATAATCTCTGTTTCATTGTGATCAATGTCAATAGTTTTACGAGGTGTTAGGATAGAGCTAGTAGGCTTAACAGAAAAACGTGCGATAATATCTTGACCAGAAGAAATCCCACCCAAAATTCCACCTGCATTATTAGAAGAAAAGCTTACATTACCCTCTTCATCACTAAACATTTCATCCGCATTTTCTTCGCCGGTAAGTTCAGCAGCGCTCATGCCTGCGCCAATTTCTACGCCTTTGACGGCATTTATGCTCATTAGGTTTGACGCAATATCTGCATCAAGCTTTGCGTAAATTGGTGCGCCAAGACCCACAGGAACACCCTCAGCCACCACCTCAATCACTGCACCAATGGAAGAACCATTTTTGCGGATAGAGTCTAGATAGTCTTCCCACTGGGGAACAATGGCCACATCGGGCGAGAAGAAGGGGTTGTTATTAACCTCATTCCAATCCCAATTTTCACGATCAATAGTATATTTCCCCATTTGTACCAAGGCAGCACGGACATCAAAATCTTCTCCGAGTTTTGAATTTAGAACCTTCCTTGCCACTGCGCCAGCAGCCACACGCGTTGCAGTTTCCCGTGCGCTAGAACGTCCACCACCACGATAATCCCGAATACCATATTTACTTAAATAGGTATAGTCAGCATGCCCAGGACGGAATTTATTTTTTATATCGCCATAATCTTTAGAGCGCTGATCTTCATTATAAATAATCAAACTAATTGGTGTTCCTGTTGTTTTTCCCTCAAAAACACCAGAAAGAATTTTAACTGTATCACTTTCTTTACGTTGAGTGGTATGGCGGGATTGACCGGGCTTGCGCTTATCCATAAATTGCTGAATGTACGTTTCATCAATTTCAATATTAGGAGGGCAACCATCTATAACACAGCCGATGGCCTCGCCGTGACTCTCACCCCATGTTGTCACGCAAAATAAATGGCCAAATGTGTTTGTAGACATAAGAACCTGCTAATCTTGTTTAGCTGTATTTATATCAGGAGCACCAGCATCTTTCATTCCAACAACGTGGTATCCACTATCAACATGAATATTTTCTCCTGTTGTGCCAGAAGATAAGTCACTTAGTAGATATACTGCAGCACCACCCACATCAGCAATGGTGGTATTGCGTCGTAGTGGAGCATTATATTCATTCCATTGTAATATATAACGGAAGTCACTTATACCAGAAGCAGCAAGTGTTTTTACCGGTCCAGCAGAAATGGCATTAACTCTAATATTATCTTTACCAAAATCAGCAGCCATATATTTTACACTAGCTTCTAGCGCAGCTTTTGCAACACCCATTACATTGTAATGAGGCATAACTTTCTCAGAACCGTAATATGTAAGTGTGAGCATAGACCCACCACTGTTCATCATCTCAGAAGCACGTTTGGCAACAGCTGTAAATGAAAAGCATGATATGTCCATGGTCATTAAGAAGTTATTTCGAGATGTATCTACATATCGTCCGTTTAATTCATTTTTATCTGAATAGCCAATGGCATGAACAACAAAATCTAATGAACCCCATTTCTTTTCTAATTTAGAGAACATAGAATCAATACTTTCTTGATTGCTAACATCGCATTCAAGAATAATATCTGAACCCAACTCATTAGCAAGAGGCTCAACACGTTTTAACAGTGCGTCACCTTGGTATGAGAATGCAAGTTCAGCACCTTGAGCGCTTAATGCTTGTGAAATTCCCCAAGCTAATGATTTATTATTAGCAAGCCCCATTATAAGGCCACGTTTACCTGCTAATAAACTTCCTTTATGATAGTGTGCTGTAATATCCGACATATACGTCTCATTATTTATTTCTATTAGATAACGATTTATATAAAATTATTGCTGGATTTTCCATGAGCCATCAGGTTGACGGCATGCTTTACCAAAGGCTTCCTGCTCTTTGTTGCCGATAGAAACCGTTTGCGTATATTCGCGACAATAAACCCCAGAGGCGGTTTCAAAAGTTTTCACCGGCGTGATGGATCCCTGATTGCCTGTGTCTGGGTTCACCCATGTAGATGTTGCGCCAGTTTTATTTGATTCAAGCGCATGTTGCGTAGTACGATCAAAATATGCCATGTCGGCTTTGTCTAAAGAAGCTCCAAGTGAATTACCTGCTAGTGCACCCAACAAAGTACCTGCAGCAATGGCAGCAACTTGGCCTTTGCCCTTACCAACGTTGGAACCAATCCAAGCGCCACCCACAGCACCAACAATTGTTCCTGCGTCTTGTTTTTTAATACCGCCGTCACGTCCACCATTTTTTGAACATGCGGTAATTAAAACAATTGATAGTAATACGATCACAAAATTCTTAAACATATCTCAAGACCTCGACAAAATAGATTAATAGACGCGCATAATACAGTACTAGCCAAAGAAAGGCAAATTATTCTAACGCAATAAAACAATTTTTCTAACCTATAAAAGATAAAGCATTCTCAATATCTTCTATAATATCTTGCGTTGGCTCAAGCCCAATGGAAAAACGTATTAAATGGCGGGGAATACCATGTTTCTCAATATCACTCATTTCATTATAATGCGCTAAAAAGATATATGGACAGACAAGGGTAAAATTTGTTCCTAAGCTTGGGCCTTTGCAGAGCGATAAATTGTCATAAAAAATCTGGGCGGTTTGGAGATCTTTTAAAATAATAGAAAACAAGCCACCATAGCCACCATTGGGTTTTTTAATGGCATCATATTCGGATTTACAGACAAGTTCTGGGTATAAAACCTTCTCAACAGAGCTATCTTTAAGTAAATATTCTATAATTATTTCAGTTGATTGATTGATATACTTCATTCTATCAGAGAAGTCTATGCTGTTGGCGGACAAGCAATCGATATCCCGTCCATAGAAAGTATTTTCATAAGAGGCATTGATAAGATTTTTAACCCGTTGACAGTATTTTGATTGGTTGTTGATGATTAAAGACCCAGCCAACACGTCGCCATAACCAGAAAAATACTTTGTTAGACTGGTAATGCAAAGATCAGCATAGTCGTTTAGGTCTACCTGCCAAGCACTCACTGTATCATCTATTATAAGCAGAACATCATGCGCTGTAAGCAATTCCGATAACTTTTTTACATCAATAGTTTTTAGCTCTGGGTTGCTAGGAATTTCACAAAACAGCGCCGCTATTTTTTCTGTTTCCAAAATAGTACGGATATCGCCAATGTAATCCTCGCTGTTAACAAGATGGCAACCACGTCCGAACTTTTCCTGAATTTTTAGAGTGTCTACATAAGGAAAGCCTAATTGGATTGTTTTACAGTCTTTAGGGTAGAGCTCGTCCAACGCCTTATGTATTTCATAAATGGGAGTCATGCCTGAGGCATAGAGATAGATATTTTCTTCTGGCTGCTGGCTTAAGTGACTTAACCTTTGAATAATTTGGCTGTGACTGGTTTCTTTATCGTCTATCACATAATTATTTTCTAGAATATCCTCTGCCTGTCTTGAACTTAAGATAAGTCCCGTATGTTGCCAAAAATCTTTTGCATGGGAAAAATCTTCTTTGCGAAACAGAGTGGTATAAATACCATGAGGCTCGTATTTATGAATGTGGCAGATGTTTCCTGTTTTGTCTTCAATATAGTCTTTGCAGAGTTTTGCGCTACGTCTGGAAGGAAAGGCAAGGCAGCCCTGTGTTATGGGATCACCAAATTTTTTAAGTAAAACAGCAAAGAGTTTTTTTATGGTTGGGTGAAAAGTAAAGCGGGGATAACCAGCCTGTAATGCTTCAATAACACGGGGTTCATTTTCTTCATAACCAATGACATCCTTCCATGTGGGAAGGGACACGGAAACGGCATGTTTCGTATTGGGGAGAGGTTCTCCCAGCCCCCTGCGTTTGGGCGGTATGTAGTCTTTATGATTCATTCTAAACACTGTGCTGTTTTATTTCGGTCACTACATATTATGTAATAGGAATAAAATCCATACTAAATGTAATATATTTACTTGAAATTGTGTTTCTAAAGTTATAGAGAGAGTCAAACTTTAGTTCCTTGGTTTATATAGAGGATTGTATGGATTTTGTATTGTCGGAATATCTTCCGATTGTAATATTTTTAGCAATTGCTGTCATATTGGCATGTATAATTGTTATTATTCCCCATATTTTGGCCGTACGTCGCCCGGATGCAGAAAAAAATTCTCAATATGAATGTGGTTTTGAGCCTTTAGGAGATTCACGCAGCCAGTTTGATATTCGATTTTATCTGGTGGCCATTCTTTTTATTATCTTTGATTTAGAAATTGCGTTTTTGTTTCCGTGGTCTGTGGTTTTGGGCAAATATGCGACTACTCCTGAAATGATGTTTGGATTTTGGTCGATGATGGTATTTTTAGCCGTGCTAACAGTTGGCTTTATTTATGAATGGAAGAAAGGGGCGCTAGAATGGGAATAAAACAGACCTATACGCTTCCTGAATCTGTTCCGGATAACGATCAGGATTTTTTTCAAAAAGCATTTTCTGACCAAATGGCAGATAAAGGTTACGTTATGGCCAGCCTGGATTCTCTGGCTAACTGGGCGCGTACAGGTTCTTTGTGGCCAATGACTTTTGGCTTAGCCTGTTGTGCGGTGGAGATGATGCAGGCGGCAGCGAGTCGATACGATATGGACAGGTTTGGGATGGTGTTCCGTCCGTCTCCACGTCAGTCAGATGTAATGATTGTTGCGGGTACATTGACAAATAAAATGGCACCGGCTTTGCGCAAAGTATATGACCAGATGCCTGAGCCACGTTATGTTATTTCTATGGGCAGTTGTGCTAATGGTGGTGGCTATTACCATTATTCTTATTCGGTAGTGCGTGGGTGTGATCGTATTGTGCCGGTGGACGTGTATGTACCTGGTTGTCCTCCTACTCCTGAAGGGTTGCTGTATGGTATTTTACAGTTACAGAAAAAAATTCGTAGAGAAGGTCGTGTTATTAATCGTTCAAAATTAACGGATAAGGCATAGCCAATGAATGATCAGGCAAAAGATCTACTAAAATATAAAGAGAAGTTGGAAAATAATATTCCAACACAGTTCCATGTGCGCATGGAGGTAAAAAATGGTGAGATTATTCTTTTGGCGCAATCGGATCAGATTGTTAGGATTCTTAATTATTTGCGCGATGACGGATTGTGTCGCTTTAAGCAGTTGATGGACATTACGGCGGTAGATTATCCGGGTAGGAATAACCGCTTTGAGATTGTCTATCAATTGTTAAGCATCAAGAACAACCGTCGTATTCGGGTAAAAATATATGTAGATGAAACCGTGCCTGTTCTCTCGGTAAGTGAGATATTTAGCTCAGCTATTTGGTTAGAAAGAGAAGTGTTTGATATGTTTGGTATCAGATTCTCCGGCAATCCTGATTTACGTAGAATTTTAACCGATTATGGGTTTGAAGGCAATCCGTTGCGCAAAGATTTTCCACTGACGGGGTACGTAGAAGTACGTTACGACAAAGATAAAAAATCTGTGGTATATGAGCCGGTGAAGTTAGATCAGCAATACCGTTCTTTTGATTTTTCCAGCCCTTGGGAAGGCACAGAATATGTCCTTCCTGGTGATGAAAAAGCAGGGGAGGTCTCATAAATGTCAGAGATTGATATCAAGAATATGACCATCAACTTCGGGCCACAGCACCCAGCAGCGCACGGTGTGTTGCGGCTGATTCTTGAGTTGGATGGTGAAGTGGTTGAACGTGCCGATCCTAATATTGGGTTGCTGCATCGTGGTACAGAAAAATTGATGGAGCATAAAACTTATTCTCAAGCCATTCCTTATCTTGACCGCTTAGATTATGTGGCTCCCTTGCCGCAAGAACATGCGATGTGTCTGGCAGTAGAAAAGCTTTTGGGCTGTACGGTTCCGTTGCGTGCGCAGTATATTCGGGTGATTTTTGATGAGCTTTCACGTATTTCTAATCATATCATGAATATCACTACTTTTGCTATTGATGTGGGGGCGACTACTCCGCTTTTATGGCTGTTTGAAGAACGGGAAAAAATCTGTGAATTTTACGAACGTGTTTCCGGTTCTCGTATGCATGCAAATTATTACCGCGTGGGTGGTGTGTTTGCTGATCTTCCTAAAGGAATGCTTGAAGACATAGAGGCTTTTGTTAGGGAATTTCCTAAAATGCTTGCTGACGTAGAAACACTTCTTTCTGACAACCGTATTTTTAAACAAAGAACGGTAGATATTGGCAGGGTTTCTAAGGAAGAAGCGTTAGATTGGGGTTTTTCCGGTGCGATGTTACGGGCTTGCGGTTATGCGTGGGACATTCGCAAAGCGCAACCTTATGCGGTCTATGATAAGCTGGATTTTGATATTCCGGTAGGCGAGAATGGTGATTGTTATGACCGTTATCTCATTCGTGTGTTGGAGATGTATCAGTCTTGCAATATTGTCTTGCAAGCCTGTGAGCAAATTCCTGAAGGGGAAGTGCGTTGTGTGGATCCCAAGATTACCCCACCAAAACGTGATGAAATGAAAAGTTCTATGGAAGCGTTGATCAACCATTTTAAACTCTTTACTGAGGGGTTTAATGTGCCTGAAGGGGAAACCTACACTGCAGTTGAAGCACCGAAGGGTGAGTTTGGTATATATTTAGTGTCTGACGGAAGTAATAAACCATACCGTGTGCATTTTCGTGCGCCGGGTTTTACGCATCTTGGTGCGTTGGATTTTATGTCACGCGGCCATATGTTGGCGGATGTGTGTGCTGTGCTTGGCTCACAAGATATTGTATTTGGCGAAGTGGATAGATAATAGGGATAAGAACTAAAGATGGCAGTAAGAGAACCGGCATTAGAGCAGCCTAAGGAATATAAAATTTCTGCGGCTACTGTAAAAAAAATAAAAGAGATCGTCAAAAAATATCCTGACGGTCGTCAGCGCAGTGCGGTGATGCCAGCGTTGGATTTGGTACAGCGTGAGGCCGGTGGATGGTTGCCGGTTCCGGCGATGAACGCGGTTGCTGAGTTGCTTGATATTCCTTATATCAAGGTTTACGAAGTTGCTAGTTTCTATACCATGTATAATTTAGAGCCGGTGGGTGAGCATCTGATTCAAGTGTGTCGCACCACGCCATGTTGGTTGCGTGGTTCGGACAATATTACCAAAGCCTGTAAGAAAAAACTGGGTACTGAATTAGGCCAGACCAGCAAAGACGGAAAGTTTACGGTTGTTGAGGTGGAATGTTTGGGGGCGTGTGTTAATGCGCCGATGGTGCAGATTAACGATGATTATTTTGAAGATTTAACCGCAGAATCGATGGAAAAAATTATTGATGATCTGGCAGCGGGTAAAAAAATCAAAATTGGCACACAAATTGATCGAAAGAATGCCGCACCGGTGGGCGGGGCTACAACCTTAACCGAAGTTAAGAAGGGTGGTAAATAATGCTTAAAGATTCAGATCGCATATTTACCAATCTTTATGGTCAGGAAGGAGCGGATTTAAAAGCCGCCAAAAAACGTGGCGATTGGAAAGATACCAAAAAACTTTTGGCCATGGGGCATGATAAAATTATTGAGGAAATTAAGGAATCAGGTTTGCGTGGTCGTGGTGGTGCGGGTTTCCCAACCGGCTTAAAATGGTCATTTATGCCCAAAGAGTCGTCCAAACCCTCCTATCTGGTCATCAACGCCGATGAATCTGAGCCCGGAACCTGTAAAGATCGGGAAATTTTACGTCATGACCCGCACAAATTGGTGGAAGGTGCGTTGATTGCTTCTTATGCTATGCGTGCGCATGCGTGTTATATTTATATCCGTGGCGAGTTTTATAACGAAGCTTCAGCGATTCAAAAAGCCATTGATGAGGCCTATGAAGATGGATTGATTGGTAAAAATGCCTGCGGTTCTGGTTGGGATTTTGACCTTTACCTGCACAGAGGGGCAGGTGCCTATATTTGCGGAGAGGAAACCGCGTTACTTCAATCTTTAGAAGGCAAAAAAGGCCAGCCACGCTTAAAACCACCTTTTCCTGCGGGTGCGGGATTGTATGGTTGCCCCACAACGGTCAACAATGTGGAATCGATTGCCGTGGCACCAACAATATTACGTCGCGGAGCTAAGTGGTTTTCTGGGTTAGGTAAGCCAAACAATACGGGTTCAAAATTGTTCTGTATTTCTGGTCATGTGAATAATCCATGTACGGTGGAAGAAGAAATGAGCATCCCGTTGCGTGAATTAATTGAAAAACATGCCGGTGGTGTCATTGGTGGCTGGGATAATTTGTTAGGTGTGATTCCGGGTGGGTCATCCACTCCTGTATTAACGAAAACAGTGTGTGACACTATCACCATGGATTTTGATGCGTTAAAAGAAGCCGGATCTGGCTTGGGTACGGCAGGTTTGATTGTGATGAACCAAGACACCGATATTATTGAAGCTATTGAACGGTTGAGCCATTTCTACCAACATGAATCTTGTGGTCAATGTACGCCTTGCCGTGAAGGAACGGGCTGGGTATGGCGGATTATGCAGCGCATGGTTAAAGGCGATGCTGAAATTGAAGAAATTGACCAGCTCTTTGAAATTACAAAACAAATTGAAGGTCATACGATTTGTGCACTTGGAGATGCGGCAGCGTGGCCGGTGCAGGGCTTGATTCGTAATTTCCGGCCGGTGATTGAAGAACGTATTAAAGAATATAAAAAGAAACAAAAGAAAGCGAGGGCGGCTTAGTCATGCTGGGAGTTTTAAAAAATATTTTTAAATCTTCGGATTCCATTGAATCCCCACTAAGTGCTGAGCAGCATGCTTTTTGGGAAGAAAATGGCTATCTTGTGTTGCCTGGATTTTTTAACGATGAAAGATTGTCGGATGTTTTGTCAGTGATTGATGAAATCTGGGAAGATAAATCCCCTGAGAACCCTCATGTTATTGATATTTTGAGTGGTGCAGAAACAGGAAAGCGTTGTTATATTCGTGATGTGGACAACAGTACCCGCAGTGAGGTGTATAAACTTAATGATATTTTTCTTACTTCAGAAAAAGTCCGTCAATTAATTCTTGATAAAGCGTTGTGCAACATTATTCATGCCTTATATGACGGTGCTCCTTTGGTATGTAATAGCTTGAGTTTTGAGCGGGGTAGTCAACAAGCTTCGCATTTTGATACGTGGTATATGCCCCCACCGGAGAAAGATAAAATGGTGGTGAGCTCTATTTTGCTTGAAGACATGCGTAAAGATGCGGGGCCGTTGGAATATTATCCCGGAAGTCATAAGATAGCGCCTTACGTCTTTTCTCATGGCAAAATCAGCGCCATTGACGAAGAAATGGATGAGTGCTTCAAATATGTGGAAACGCAAATTGCTGAACATCGTTTAGAGAAAAAGCAGTTTATTGGTAAAAAAGGTGATGTCTTTTTGTGGCACAGTCAATTATTGCACGGCGGTGCACCGATAAAGGATAAATCTTTAACCCGTAAAACCATTGTTACCCATTATTGGCGCAAGAAAGACTTTGCTAACCCGCTGGCAGTGGGTAAAGAGCATGACAATGGCTATTATATTAAACGTGAACATCAGAAGGTTGCTTAAGGATAAAAGAATATGCCAAAGCTTACTGTAAATGGAAATGAAGTTGAATTTGAACAGGGGATGACAGTGCTTCAGGCGTGTGAAGTTGCCGGAGAAGAAATTCCACGTTTTTGTTATCATGAGCGTTTAAAAATTGCCGGTAACTGTCGTATGTGCTTGGTACAGGTTGAAGGTGGCCCGCCAAAACCTGCGGCTTCTTGTGCAATGCCTGCGGGGGATGGCATGGTCGTGCATACCAACAGTGAAATGGTGAAAAAAGCCCGTGAAGGGGTGATGGAGTTTATGTTGATCAACCACCCGCTGGATTGCCCTATTTGTGATCAGGGTGGTGAATGTGACTTGCAAGATTTTTCAATTACTTATGGTCGGGGCAAAAGCCGTTATCGAGAAGCCAAGCGTGCGGTTAAAGATAAATCTTATGGGCCGTTGGTCAAACCCACCATGACACGCTGTATTCACTGTACGCGCTGCATTCGCTTTATGACAGACATTGCCGGATGTGATGATCTTGGTGGCACTGGGCGTGGTGAAGACATGGAAGTGGGTACATTTATCGAGAAGAATATTAATTCCGAATTGTCGGGTAATATTATTGATCTGTGTCCGGTAGGGGCATTAACCTCCAAGCCTTATGCGTTTAAATGCCGTAGTTGGGAGTTGGATCATACCGAGTCGATAGATGTGTTGGATGCGGTAGGCTCCAATATCAGAGTCGATAGCCGAGGTAATGAAGTGATGCGTATACTTCCGCGTTTGAATGAGGACATTAATGAGGAATGGATTTCAGACAAAACCCGTTTTTCTTATGATGGTTTAAAGTTGCAACGTTTGGATCGGCCATACTTAAAACAAAGAGACAAACTAAAATCGGCAAGTTGGAGCGATGTTATCAAGGCAACAACAGAACTTTTAAAGAAACACAAGGCCGATGAAATGGGCTTTATTGTAGGTGACTTAGCCGATGCGGAATCAATATTGCTTTTCAAACAATTGGCTCAAAAGCTTGGGGTTAAGAACATAGATTGCCGTCAGGATGGGCAACAGCTTGATGGTGGTGATCGTGCCGCCTCACGCTTTAATACCACCATTGCAGGAATTGAGCAGGCCGATGCGTGCTTGTTAATTGGTACTAATCCACGTTATGAAGCATCGTTGATCAATGCACGTTTGCGCAAACGTTTCTTAGAGCTGAATGGCCAATTCCCTGTAGCGGTAATTGGGGAAGAATCTGATTTAACCTATAAAGTTAATAATCTTGGACAATCACCTGAAATAATAGAAGAAATAATATCAGGAAAGCATGAATTTTCTAAAGTTTTGAAAAGTGCCAAAGCACCAATGGTCGTCGTTGGGGATGGTGCGTTGACACGCAAAGACGGTGCAGCCATTCTGACGAAAGCCAAAGAATTGGCAGACAAATACAATATGATTTCAGAAAATTGGAACGGTTTTAATGTTCTGCACAGCAAAGCATCTCGCATGGCAGGGCTAGAACTTGGCTTTGTACCAGAAAAAGGTGCTAAGGACGTTAAGCAAATGCTTGATGCTGCCAGTGAAGGAAAACTAAAAGTCTTGTTTTTATTGGGTGCAGATGAGTTGGATTTGACTAAAATAAAAAAGACAAAAATTATTTATATGGGGTCGCATGGAGATAATGGCGCGAATCATGCGGATATCATTCTTCCTGCTGCAGCTTATACAGAAAAGAATGCTAGCTATTTAAATACAGAAGGACGTTTGCAGCGTACTAGAAAGGCTGTTTTCCCTCCGGGTGAGGCAAAAATTGATTGGGAAATTCTTAATAACCTGCTTATTAGTGCTGATGCAGAAAATTATGATTCGCTCGAACAGGTGCGCGCGGCTCTGGCAAAGGCTTCTGATGCATTTTCTCAGATTGATATGGTTGCTCCGGCTAACTGGCAAAAGAAAAAATCTGGTGATAAAATTCTAAAAACAATGATAAAAGAAACACTTACAAACTTTTATATGACAGATCCCATTACACGTGTTTCAAAAATTATGGCAGAATGTACCGATACGTTTATCTTGAATGGTGATGTAAAAAATAAGAAGAAGGCGGCATAGATGTTAGATCAGGTAATTTCTTTTATTCAAACATTTCCAACAGACTTTCCGGTGTTGTGGATTGTGGTAAAAATATTTACCATTATTTTGCCATTATTAGGTGCGGTGGCGTATTTGACACTGGCCGAACGTAAGGTGATCGCAGCGATGCAGATGAGGAAAGGCCCAAATGTGGTGGGGCCTTTTGGGTTGTTACAACCTTTGGCAGACGGTTTAAAACTGATGTTAAAAGAGGTTATTATTCCTAACCGTTCTAGCCCATTTTTATTTATTCTTGCCCCGATGTTGACGTTTATTCTGGCCTTAATCGGCTGGGCAGTTATTCCGTTTAACCAAGATTATGTATTGGCAGATATTAATGTAGGGGTACTCTATCTTTTGGCAATTTCGTCACTAGGGGTTTATGGTGTCATTATTTCCGGCTGGTCTTCTGGCTCACAATATGGCTTTTTGGGGGCGGTACGTTCGGCAGCGCAAATGGTATCGTATGAAGTGTCCATTGGCTTTGTGATTATTACTGTTTTATTATGTGTTGGTTCATTAAATCTAACCGATATTGTCAATGCGCAGTCACATAGATGGTTTATTTTTAGCGGTTTATTTCCAATGTTTATTGTATTTGTGATCTCCATTTTGGCAGAAACTAATAGACACCCATTTGATTTGCCAGAATCTGAGGCAGAACTGGTTGCTGGTTTTAATGTTGAATATTCATCCATGACGTTTGCCCTATTTTTCCTTGGTGAATATGCCAACATGATTTTAATGTCGTCTTTGGCCACAATTCTGTTTTTGGGCGGATGGCACCCGCTGTTCCACGCGTCAGTGTTGGATTGGGTTCCTGGCTTTGTCTGGTTTGCGTCAAAAGTATGTTTTATCCTGTTTATTTTTCTCTGGGTGAGGGCGGCCTATCCGCGTTATCGTTATGATCAGTTGATGCGTTTGGGGTGGAAGGTCTTTCTTCCGCTTTCACTGGCATGGGTCATCGGCACGGCAGGCTATCTTGTTTATTCAAACAAGTTACCGGTTTAGTTAGGATTTAGGAGTATATAAATGAATTTAAAATTACTAATTAAATCTTTTATCCTGTGGGAATTGATGGTTGGATTGGCCATTACATTGAAATATTTTTTCAAGCGTAAAGTCACCATTGATTACCCGTATGAAAAAGGGCCGATAAGCCCGCGTTTTCGTGGTGAGCACATGTTACGCCGTTATGAAAGTGGTGAAGAGCGCTGTATTGATTGTAAATTATGTGAGGCAATTTGTCCGGCACAAGCGATTACGATTGAAGGTGGTGCGCGGCAGGATGATGGTAGTCGACGGACAACAAAGTACGACATTGATATGACCAAATGTATTTATTGTGGTTATTGTCAGGAAGCGTGTCCGGTGGATGCAATTGTGGAAGGATCAAATCTTGAATTTGCCACAGAAAGTCATGAAGAATTACTGTATAACAAAGCAAAGCTTATCGACAATGGTGAACGTTGGGAGTTTGAAGTGGAACGTAACATCAAAGCAGATGCAGCGTATAGATAGGAACTTGGAGAATTAAATTTATGTTACCCGTTATTTTATTTTATCTCTTCTCAGTGTTGGCGATCATTGCCGGTGTTGCTGTTATATCGGCAAGAAACCCTGTTCATTCAGTTTTGTTTTTGATTTTTGCATTTTTTAACGTTGCCGGATTATTTATTCTGTTAGGGGCAGAATTCTTAGCCATGCTTTTGGTTATTGTCTATGTTGGTGCGGTAGCCGTATTGTTCCTGTTTATTGTGATGATGCTAAATGTAGATACAAGCCGCTTGAGAGCTGGATTTATAAAATCCCTTCCTATAGGGATTATTATTGCTGCTATTTTATTCGCTGAAATTTTTATCATGATGGATTATTCCATCGCCAGGATGGACAATGTGGCCAATGCCGCACAATCCTATAGCTACAATAGTGAAGAAGTTACTAATACAGAAATATTAGGGCTTATTTTATACACGGATTATGCGTTTGTTTTCCAACTGGCAGGACTTATTTTATTAGTAGCCATGATTGGAGCGATTGTTTTGACCCACCGTGTACGTCCAAATGTTAGAAAACAAAAAATAGTAGATCAGGTAATGCGAGATCCAAAGAAGGCCGTAAGGCTTGTCAAAGTTGAATCTGGCCAAGGGGTTGAATAAGAAGGAAATAATATGATTCTAGAAATGATAACACATGTTGGTTTATTGCATTATTTAATAGTGGGCGCGATATTATTTATCCTTGGTATGAGCGGTATTTTTCTTAACCGTAAAAATGTGATTACAATTTTGATGTCTATAGAACTAATGCTCTTGGCGGTAAATGTAAACATGGTCGCCTTTTCAGCATATTTGCATGATCTTTCCGGTCAGGTATTTACGATCTTTATATTGACTGTGGCTGCTGCAGAGGCCGCTATTGGACTGGCGATTTTAGTATTGTATTTCCGTAATGCTGGTTCAATTGAAATCGATGAAATAAATCAGTTAAAAGGTTAGAAGAGTAGGATTAATAATTATGAATATTTTGGCTACATTAGTTGTTTTTCTGCCCCTTGCCGCTGCAGTGCTCGTGGGTTTGCAATCGCGTACGATATCAGTTAAGAATGCCCAAATTTTAACCAGCGGTGCCGTCATACTTTCAGCAATTTTCTCCGCCATATTATTTAAATATGTGGTTATTGATAGTAACGTTTTAATCGTCAATATGATGGATTGGATTAGGTCGGGTAATTTAGATGTAAAATGGGCATTGAGAATTGACGCACTAACAGCAGTAATGTTGATAGTGGTTAATTTTGTTTCTTGTTTGGTACATGTATATTCAATTGGTTATATGGGGCATGACCCTCATCCTCAAAGATTTATGGCTTATTTGTCTCTCTTTACGTTCTTTATGCTAATGCTGGTGACGGCAAATAACTTTGTTCAGGTTTTTGTTGGCTGGGAAGGGGTTGGTCTTTGTTCGTATTTATTGATTGGATTCTGGTATAAGAAGCCAAGTGCTAACGCCGCAGCAATGAAGGCGTTTATTGTCAACCGAGTGGGGGATTTTGGCATGGCGCTGGGGCTGTTTGCAATATTTAGCCTGTTTGGCTCGCTTGATTTTGATACTGTTTTTTCTACTGCGGCTGAGCATGCATCTGCAACCCTCTCCTTTTGGAGTATTGAATTCCATGCTATGACGCTGATTTGTATCCTACTATTTATCGGTGCTATGGGGAAATCGGCGCAACTTGGTCTGCATACATGGTTGCCAGATGCGATGGAAGGGCCAACACCAGTTTCCGCTTTGATTCATGCTGCGACCATGGTAACTGCGGGTGTGTTTTTAGTAGCGCGTTGTTCTCCTTTGTTTGAACTCTCGCCAACGGCGCTTATGGTGGTGACATTCATCGGTGCATCGACCTGTATTTTTGCTGCGACCATTGCAATGACGCAAAACGACATTAAGCGTGTGATTGCCTATTCTACCTGTTCGCAATTGGGGTATATGTTTTTTGCGTGTGGCGTTTCGGCATATTCTGCGGGTATTTTCCATTTGGCAACCCATGGCTTCTTTAAGGCTTTGTTGTTCCTTGGGGCGGGGAGTGTGATTCATGCCATGTCGGATGAACAAGACATGCGTAATATGGGCGGCATTCGTAAAAAGATTCCATTTACCTTTGCGGTGATGATTATTGGCACGCTTGCAATTACAGGATTTCCTGGTTTTGCAGGCTATTTTTCTAAAGATGCAATTATTGAATCGGCTTGGGCAGCAGGGCACCATGGGCACCTAATGGGAAATTATGCGTTTTATTTAGGGGTGTCTGCTGCATTGTTAACCTCATTTTATTCCTGGCGTTTAATTTTTATGACGTTCTATGGTACGTTTCGTTCGTCACCAAAAGTCTACGATCATGTGCATGAATCTCCGAAAGTCATGACTATTCCCTTAGGCTTGTTAGCTGTTGGGGCAGTATTGTCTGGTTATGTTGGTTATAAGTTAGGTATTGTGGATGCTAGCTTAGAATTTTGGAACGGTGCGATTGTAATGCTTGGGGAAGATAATGTATTGGAAGCCGCACATCATGTCCCATTATGGGTAAAATACTCGCCATTTATAGTAATGGTTACAGGCTTCGTATTGGCATTTATTGCCTATATTGTTGCGCCTTCAATTCCTGCAAAAACAGCAAAGGCATTTAATCCAATCTACAAATTCCTACTCAATAAGTGGTATTTTGATGAATTATATGATTTCTTATTTGTGCGTCCAGCTAAGGCTTTGGGCAACCTATTATGGAAAGGTGGTGATGTAGGAATTATTGACCGTTTTGGGCCCAATGGGTTTGCGACATTATCGGTGTCCCTCTCAAAAGTAATGAGCCGCATTCAAAGTGGTTTTGTGTATCATTATGCGTTTGTGATGATTCTCGGGGTGTTGGGTGTTTTAAGTTTTTATACCTATGAATTTATTAAGTAATTAGGAAAGGTTTTTTATAAATGTTATTAAGTGCAGTTACATTTTTCCCTCTCATGGGTGTTGCGTTTCTGTTGATTTTTATTCGTTCAACGGATGAAAAATCCATCGCCAGAAGTTCACGCCTTATTGCACTTTTAACCACAGGGTTTACTTTTATTCTGTCGTTATTGCTGTATACGGGGTTTGATGAAAAGAGCGCAAAATTCCAATTTGAAGAACAATATCAATGGATAGAAAATTCTGGGATTTCTTATCATATGGGGATTGATGGGATTTCTTTGTTCTTTATTTTGTTAACTACATTCCTGATGCCGATCTGTATTTTGTGCAGTTGGAAAAATATAAAATCGCAAGTTAGAGAATATATGATAGCATTCTTGCTGCTCGAATCCTTTGTTATTGGTGTATTTTCTTCACTGGATTTTGTCTTATTTTATTTTTTCTTTGAAGCCTCTCTTATCCCGATGTATCTGATTATTGGTATCTGGGGAGGGGAGAATAGAATTTATGCTGCCTTTAAATTTTTCTTATACACGCTAATTGGTTCGGTACTCTTATTACTTGCGCTGATTTATGTCTATCTTGAATTAGGGACAACGGACATACCCGTATTGATGGCAAAAATGCCAGAATTTTCTCAAGAAGTGCAGAATTATTTATGGCTGGCGTTATTTGCTTCATTTGCCGTTAAAATTCCGATGTGGCCGTTTCACACATGGTTGCCGGATGCTCACGTGCAAGCTCCAACAGCAGGTTCGGTGATTCTTGCAGGGATATTACTTAAATTAGGTGGCTATGGATTTTTACGTTTCTCACTCCCTATGCTGCCAGATGCTTCGGCGTATTTTGCGCCTTTGATGTATGGGTTAAGTGTTGTGGCGGTTATTTATACTTCGCTTGTGGCATTGATGCAGGAAGACATGAAAAAACTTATTGCCTATTCGTCTATTGCGCATATGGGTTTTGTCACCATTGGTGCGTTTGCGTTTAATCATCAGGGTATTTCCGGATCTATTTTTCAGATGATTAGCCATGGTGTAGTTTCGGCGGCTCTGTTCTTATGTGTTGGGGTGGTTTATGACCGTCTTCATACTAAAGAAATTGCCCGTTATGGTGGCCTCGTGCAAAGAATGCCGAAATACGCGTTGTATTTTCTTCTGTTTACCATGGCGTCAATCGGTCTTCCTACTACAAGCGGGTTTGTTGGTGAATTTTTGGTATTAGTCGGGGTGTACCAAGACAACACATACATCGCTGCTTTGGCCGCAACAGGTGTAATCCTTGGGGCAGCGTATATGTTGTGGCTTTACAAGCGTGTGGTTTTTGGGGATCTTGTGCATGAAGATTTAAAAGATATTTTAGATCTTGAGGTTCGTGAAGTGGTGATATTCCTTCCTCTGGCACTTATGACCATAGTTTTAGGTATATATCCAAATTTAATTCTCGACGCGATTGAGCCTTCGGTAACACATTTAATGCAACAGATAAGTAGGTAAACTAACATGCAATTTCTTTTTCATCTTAGTACGGAAATATTTATCGCAGTGTCCTCACTGCTTCTGCTGGTTTCTGGAGCATTTTTAAAGACAGAATCAGGAGTGAGGTTTGTTTATAAGACGTCCCTGTTGGTTTTGATTCTTGCAGTTTATTTATTGTTTAGTAAATACACTCCTTATCAGGATCCAAATGATATGTTTATCAACGATGCGTTTGGTTTGTTCTTAAAGACAATCATTCTGGCTGCCACCTTCCTTGTGCTTGTCATGGCAGGTGAATCCTATGAAAAAGGGAGTAAGAACCCATTACCTTTTGAATTTCCAATTTTGGTTCTTTTGAGTACTGTAGGGATGTTGGTGATGGTAGGTTCGGCCAACCTTCTTTCGTTATATATGGGGTTGGAACTACAAAGTTTAGCGTTATATGTACTTACGGCTTTGAGAAGAAACAATCGGCGCGCCAGTGAGGCAGGGTTGAAATATTTTATGCTTGGAGCATTGTCTTCAGGAATTTTACTTTATGGCTGTTCGTTGATTTATGGTTTTACCGGCTCTATAAATTTTGCAGACATTGCGTTGTTCGTTGAAGCACATCATGATGTCTCTGTAGGTGTGCTTTTTGGCATGATATTGATATTTGTTGGGATCTGTTTTAAAATTTCAGCCGTGCCGTTTCATATGTGGGCACCAGACGTGTATGAAGGCGCGCCAAAAATCATTACTGCATTTTTTGCTTCTGCTCCAAAAGTTGCTGCCATCGCAATATTTTTACGTCTTGCAATCACCCCATTTGGTACGATCTCAGATCAATGGCAGCAGGTGATTATTTTTATCTCCATTGCTTCCATGCTTGTGGGGGCGTTTGGTGCTTTAGTACAAACAAACATCAAACGTCTGCTGGCATATAGCTCAATTGGCCATATGGGGTTTGTGTTGGTTGGACTTGCTGCTGGCACACAAGAAGGGGTGAGGTCCGTATTGATTTATACCGCGCTGTATGTGGTAATGAGCATAGGTGCTTTTGCGTGTGTCATATTGATGAAAAGGCAGGGAGAGGACGTAGAAAATATTTCTGATTTAGCAGGTGTTGCCAAAGACTCCCCTTTATATGCTGCTGGGCTTTCTATTTTAATGTTTTCTATGGCGGGTGTTCCCCCGATGGCCGGATTCTTTGGAAAATTCTATGTGTTTAAGGCCGCAATTTCTGAAGAATTATACACCTTGTCGATCATTGGCGTTTTGTCGAGTGTTGTCGCGGCATATTATTATATTAAAATTGTGAAGGTCATGTATTTTGATAAATTGCGTGAAGCAATGGATAAGAATATTACCCTTGAGATGAAAATGGTATTGGCTGTGACATGTGGTTTTAATCTTATATATTTTATTTCACCAAGCTGGCTGTTGGAATATGCCAGCTATGCGGCGGAATCGCTTTTTTAGATGGGCATTATTTTACCAGACGCGTATGACCTTATAAAACTGGACTCTGTAGACAGTACTAACCTCCTTGCGCAAAAGTACATTGAAGAAGGCAGAGTGGAAGGGCCTCTGGTAATTGTGGCAGATGAACAAACCCATGGTCGTGGTCGATATGACAGACAGTGGGTTTCTACAAAGGGTAATTTGTATTGTTCCATTGTTTTAAAAGTGAATCGTCCGATTGTTCAATTGTCACAATTGTCATTTGTTGTGGCACTGGCTGTTGCAGAAGCAATAGGAGAGGAACAAAAGGTCAGTGTAAAATGGCCAAATGATATATTGGTTGATGGAAAAAAAGTTGCGGGGATTTTAGTGCAATCTTTTAATATTGCAAAAAATAGGGCAGACATTGTTATTGGTATTGGATGTAATATTATTTCTTATCCAGAGAAAACAGACTTTCCGGCCACCTCACTGAAGAAAGAGAAGATGGCTGTTTCCAGAGATGCTCTTGTGGAAAAGATCGTCACCGCCTTAGAAAAACACTACAGCATATGGCTAAGTGGTTTTGTCGGCATTAAGCAACTATGGTTGACAAAATGCGCTCATCTGGACAAAGAGATTGTCGTTAAAGGCAAAAATTATCAGCAAAAAGGGATATTTAGGGGTATTTCAGAGATTGGTGAGTTGCTACTAGAGTGTGATGATGGTAATAAGATCGAGAACATTACCATCGGTGATGTGTTCTTTGAAGATTAAAGGTATCTATGTTACTGGCAATTGATGTTGGAAATACAAATATTGTTTTTGCCCTTTTAACAGGAGGCGATGTCGTTGGCCAATGGCGGATTTCTACTGATGTTAAACGTACCACGGATGAATATGCAATCATTTTAAAAGACATGATAGCATTAAAAAATCTTGGTTTTAAAGACATCGATGATGTAATTATTTCTTCTGTTGTGCCTCAAACCATGTTCGCTTTAAAACTACTTGCAAAAGAATATTGTGATGCAAAAGCTATTATTGTGGGGGATAAAGATATAAATTTATCCATGAAAATTGAAATGGACAAGCCTCAAGAGGTGGGTGCTGATAGGTTGGTTAATGCGGTGGCCGCCTATGATAAATACAAACAGGCAGTGATTATCATCGATTTTGGAACCGCCACAACCTTTGATGTGGTCAGTCAGGAGGGCAGTTATATTGGTGGCTTAATTTCTCCTGGAATCAATCTTTCCATCGATGCTTTGCATCAAGCGGCTGCAAAATTACCTGAAATTGCTATTACTCGTCCTGAAAAGGTGATTGGTAAATCTACGGTTTCAGCTATGCAATCAGGGATATTTTTTGGCTATCTTGGCCTGATAGAGGGTATCGTTACAAGAATAAAAGAAGAATATGTTTTAGAAATGGTGGTTATTGCTACTGGTGGACTTGCGCCTTTGTTTTCCAGTTCTACCCAGATGATAGACCATTTGGAAAGCGATTTAACAATTAAAGGTTTGGATAAGATATATACTATAAATAACTAATAATAAAAGAAAAAATATGGTTAATATAAATAAAGATGATTTAATTTTTCTACCGCTTGGTGGATCAAACGAAATTGGAATGAATGTCAATTTGTACCATTATAAAGGTCGTTGGTTGATGATTGATTGCGGTGCTGGCTTTGCCGACAATTATTACCCCGGAGTGCAGATGCTTGCGCCTGATTTGAGCTTTGTCTACGAACGCTTGGATCAATTTGAAGGTATTTTATTGACCCATTGCCATGAAGATCATCTGGGTTCGGTTGGCTGGCTTTGGGATAAATTACAACTTCCCATCTATGCCTCGCCTTTTACGGCTGCTGTGGCTAAAAATAAGCTTGAGCAGGCGGGTTTTGGTAGTAATGCCGTAATCCATAAGGTGGCACCGGATTCTCGGTTTGAAATAGGGCCTTTTGATATAGAACTAGTACATCTAACCCACTCTGTACCAGAAATGAACGCAGTTATTTTGCATACGGAGCATGGAAATGTGTTGCACACAGGGGATTGGAAAATTGATCCCAATCCGGTTGAAGGGCAAACAACGAATATCGAACGCCTGAAAACCATAGGAGATAACGGCGTTTTAGCAATGGTGTGTGATTCCACCAACGTTTTTACTGAAAAACATTCCGGTTCTGAAGGGGACATTGAAGACAGTCTGCTTGAATTGGTAAAAAATGAAGCGGGAATGGTATGTGTCACTACGTTTGCGTCGAATGTAGCGCGGGTGCATTCAATTTGTATGGCGGCTAAAAGATCAGGGCGAAAAGTGGTTCTGGCAGGACTGTCTTTGCATAAAATCACCACCTTTGCTAAAGAAAATGGGTTTTTACACGACATTGATGAATTTATTTCGGACACACAAATTAAAAATTTACCCCGCAATGAAGTGTTGGTTATTTGTACAGGGTGTCAGGGGGAAGCCAATGCGGCAATGTCAAAAATTGCTAACGGAAATCACCCCTTTATCCGTCTAACGCCTAAAGACACAGTGATATTCTCTTCTAAGATTATTCCAGGCAATGAAAAAACAATCTTTAAGTTATTTAATTTATTTGTACGTTTGGGCTGCAATGTGTACACAGAAAAAGACCATTTTGTGCATGTTTCTGGGCATCCATCGAAAGAGGAAATGAAAGAGTTGTATGGCTATATTCGTCCGGAAATTTCGATTCCTGTGCATGGCGAGCCAACGCATCTTCATGAACATGTACGTTTGGCTAGAGAAGAATGGGGCGTACCCAAACAGGTGGAAATTCAAAACGGTGAAATGATCCGGCTTGCTCCGGGTGAGCCTTCTTCACTTTCGCATGAGACCTTTGGCTATTTTGGGGTAGAAAATAACAATATGCTGCTACCTGCAGCAGGCGAAGTATTGCGGATGCGTAGGCGTATGCTTAATGATGGGATTGTGTTTGTTACCATTGTGTTGAGTAAAAAAGGTAAATTACTGGCTGAGCCGGGGATTTCTTTCCCTGGGGTGATCGATGAAGAGGAGTATAGGGATGTTGTCTTCACCATTAGTGATGAGCTGGTAGAATCCTTACAGGCGCAGCGGGATGTTTCGGACGATAATATTTACAAAGTTACCCGCAAAGTAATTCGCCGAAATATCAAAGACATAATGAACAAACGGCCGGCCATTGAAATTCATATCAGTAGGGTTTAATAAATCAGATTGGGATCTTCTTTTTTGGGTTGCCATTGCTGCGCTAAGGCTTTTGCCTGATCCACTTCTGCTTCTTTCATTTGGGTGGTGATGAGTTGGATAGAATTATCAATTTCCGGTAATTTTCCTAGCAAATCTTCGGCAATAAGGTACCATTTATAGGACTCTACTAGATTGCTACCAATGCCTTCTCCTTTAGCATAGTGATTAGCAACATTATATGCAGATTCTCCGTCCCCTTGATTGGCAGCTCTGAGATACCATTTTGTGGCCATAAAATGGTTTTGTCTTGTGCCAGCGCCTTTGCTGTACATATTGGCCAGATTAAATTGTGCGCCAACATGGCCGTCCTCGGCGGCGGAAGTAAACCACTTAATTGCTTTGTTGTAATTAGCACCAACACCCTTACCTTGTTCGTAAAGTACCCCCAGTGCAAATTTAGCTCCAGTGTTGCCTTTCATGGCTGCCCGTTTGTACCACATAACCGCTGTGTCATAATTTTTTTGTAATTTTTCTCCCCATCCCCAATAATACATATCCGCAATTATCTTTTGTGCTTCGGGATAGCCAGTACTTACATCAGCGCCGACTTGTGCTTGAGAAAGACAAGTATCATAGGCGGAAAGTTTTTGCCCCATAAATTCACTGCGGCAGTCATCCATATTTTTTTTAGACTCTTCCTCAGCATAGAGCGGAGAAGATATTAGGTTAAAAAAATAAAATACAGATATTAAAAACAAACAGATTTTTGGCATTTTTCTTACCCTCTGTGGCAGAATTGACATCTGGTGAGTGTAACATAATTTAAATAGCTAAGAAATATTTTCTTTATTCTTGCAAAAAATAACATTTAATTGTAGTGACCTAGCTCATTAAATTTGTATAAATCTTTTTATCAACTTAGGGGATAGTATGTCAGATTCCAAAACAATTGATAATCAAGTTAATAAGGGCAAAAGAGACTTTTTGGTTTTATCTGCAAGCGGTGTGGCTATTGCGGGTGGGGCTGTTGCAACTTGGCCGTTCATCAGTTCTATGAGCCCTGCGGCGGATGTGTTGGCGCTTTCTACAGTAGAACAGGATATTTCTGCCATTGAACCTGGACAAATGATTAAAATCATGTGGCAGGGCAAGCCGGTCTTTATCCGTAGAAGAACGAGTGAAGAAATTGCTAAAGCGGAAGCCGATGACAGTGCTTCAATGCCGGATCCTCAAAAAGATTCTGATCGTGTTAAATCAGGCAAGGAAGAATGGTTGGTTATTGTTGGTGTGTGTACACATCTTGGCTGCATTCCACTTGGCGATCAGGGAGAATATAACGGTTGGTTCTGCCCATGTCATGGGTCTCACTATGATTTATCTGGTCGCATTCGTAAAGGCCCTGCGCCTTTGAATATGGTGGTTCCAAACTATGAATTTCTTTCTGATACACTTATTAAAATTGGTTAGTGTCGTATAATTATAATTTATATTACTAAAACGGGATAAAAATGAGTAACAAAAACGAATATACAGGTATTGTTGGGTGGATTGAACATCGTCTACCAATATTCTCCTTTATGAAACATCAAGGTGAATATCAAACCCCAAAAAATCTTAGCTATCTTTGGAGCTTTGGTTCCATTGCGGGGATTGCCCTTGTGCTACAAATTGCGACGGGAATTTTCCTAGCAATGAATTACACTGCAGATGTGAATTTAGCCTTTGACAGTGTTGAGCGTATTATGCGAGATGTCAATTATGGCTGGTTGTTACGTTATTCTCACGCGGTAGGAGCTTCCATGTTCTTTATTGCGGTTTATTGTCATATCATTCGTGGTCTGTATTATGGTTCTTACAAGGGCCCTCGTGAATTATTATGGTGGTTTGGGATTATTATTTTCCTTCTGATGATGGGTACGGCCTTTATGGGTTATGTGCTTCCTTGGGGACAAATGAGCTTCTGGGGTGCTACAGTAATCACCAATTTGTTTACTGCTTTTGATGCTATGATTCCTGGCTTGGGAACATGGATTCGTGAACTGCTTCTGGGTAGTTTTTCTGTGTCTAATCCAACCATTACTAAATTCTTTGCGCTACATTACCTGCTGCCATTTTTGATTGTGGGTATGGTGGTAATTCACTTGGTGGCATTGCACATACATGGGTCAAATAACCCAACCGGTGTGGACGTAAAAACCCCTAAAGATACTATACCGTTCCACCCATATTACACCATTAAAGATTTTGTGGGATTTGGGTTGTTCTTTATTTTATTCTTTGTGTTTGTATTTTACGCGCCCAATTACATGGGTCATCCGGACAACTATATTGAGGCGCAGCCTTTGGTCACTCCGGCAAGTATTGTGCCGGAATGGTACTTCCTACCATTTTATGCCATATTGCGTGCTGTGCCAGACATTGGTATTCCCGGGACAGACATTGTCTTTATCAGCTCTAAAGTCGCGGGTGTATTGGCCATGTTTGGCTCTATCCTGATATTGTTTGTATTGCCTTGGCTGGATTCTCATCCGGTACGCTCTGGACGTTATCGCCCTGTATTTAAATGGTTCTTTTGGATATTTGTGTTTAACGGGATATTGCTTGGTTGGCTTGGTGGTCAACATGCTGAAGAGCCTTATATCACCATTGCTAGACTGTCGACTTTATATTATTTTGGATATTTCCTAGTGATTCTGCCAATTTTAAGTAAAAAAGAAAAAGCATTGGCATTGCCGGAATCTATTGATGCGGCAGTGAAGGAGGGTAAATAAATGAATTCTTTAGGTATGATTATATTACGTTTATTTACAGTCGTTTTTGCCATTGCTGTTTTAGGAACAGTTTTCTTCCTTGGAGGCCATGGTGGGGATCATTATAAAACTACTCAATGGCCTTTTGATGGCGTTACGGGTAAGCTTGATAAAGCTTCTGCAAAGCGTGGCTTTCGGGTTTATAAGGAAGTGTGTGCAGGCTGTCATGGTTTGCGTCAGATGGCATATCGTAATCTTGAGGCAATTGGCTTTACTGAAGACGAAGTCAAAGAGATTGCGGCTGAATATGAAGTGACAGATGGGCCCAATGATGACGGCGAGATGTTTGATCGTCCGGCGAAAGCGTCAGATCGCTTTGTTTCTCCGTTTGCTAATAAAAACGCTGCACGTGCTTCAAACAATGGTGCTTACCCTCCTGATTTGTCGCTAATTGTTAAAGCGCGTCATGATGGAGCAAATTATCTTTACTCATTGTTGCAGGGTTATAGCGAAGATGTGCCAGAAGATGTAACTCTCGCAGATGGCATGAGCTATAACGAATATTTTGGTACAACCAAACAAATTGCTATGCCTCAACCTTTATGGGGAGACGATGTGGAGTATGAAGACGGTACAGAAGCCACTCTTGAACAAGAAGCTAAAGATGTAACTGTTTTCCTGCAATGGGCATCTGAACCTGAAATGCAAGACCGTAAAGAACTCGGTATGTATGTGGTGGCGTTTCTGATGTTATTTACAGTATTATTTTGGCTGGCTAAGAAGCGTGTTTGGGCGCGGCTTAAAGATTAATAATATGTAAGAGTTAATTGTACATGCCTCTGTGGCGGAATTGGTAGACGCGCGGGATTCAAAATCCCGTTTCCTTAGGGAAGTGTGGGTTCGATTCCCACCGGAGGCACCACAATTACTATGTTTATTCTTGTAATCGGCTTGACAAATGCCGTTGATCTCAGTTAGTATAAATGAGCTATAATATATAATTTAGGAGATAATGACCGATGTTAAATCAATTTTTCTTGACCATAATGACCGTTTCAATAATGCTTTTCTCTTCTGTGAATGCGCAGGCTAACGGTGATGATGTTGGTGATGCTGGCAAGGGTGAAAAAGTGGCAAAAAAATGTGCTGCTTGCCATACGTTTGACAAGGATGGTAAAGATAAAGTGGGTCCAAACCTGTTTGGTATTGTGGGCAAAGAAGTTGGTAAGAAAGAAGGTTTTGGATATTCTGATGTTATGGCTGCCAAAGGTGGCACATGGACAGAAGAAGAGTTGGATGCGTTCCTTAAAAAACCTAAAGACTATCTAAAAGGGACTAAAATGACTTTCGCAGGCATTAAGAAAGAGAGTCAGCGTGCAGACTTAATTGCCTATCTTAAAACACTCACAGAATAGTATTTAAAATTCTTATATTTTTAAAAGCTCGGAATTATAATATTCCGAGCTTTTTTATATTAGATATACCTCTAAAATTATGATATAATTAGGTTTTAGGGGTAGGGGTTGGATGAAAAATAATTCAGGGTTTACACTCATAGAACTATCAATTGTTCTGTTAATTATTAGCCTTATTACAGGTGGCATTGCTAGTGGGCGATCCTTGATACACTCCTCACGTCTTGTAGATATCATTGATGATGCAACGAAATATCAAACATCGGTAAGAGCCTTTGAACTAGAATATCATGGGCTGCCAGGGGATTTAGTCAACGCTACTGACTATTGGCCGGGGCAGACCACTAATGGTAATGGAGATGGTTATGTTGGGTCGCCCAATGAACAAGAAAAGTTAAATGTTTTTCAGCATATGGCTTTAGGTGGTGTGGTAGAAGGACGATACCAGCCTGAAGAGCAAGAGCAGGCAATTGTGTTAGATGGACAATATCGAACCAATCCAACAAGTGCTTTTGAGAATAGAACGTTTATTGTGGATACGGAAAATCGTCTTTATAAATTTAGCCAAAATGTAAGCGTACCTCACCGAAAAGAAAATACATTGTCTTATTCAAGTATTGCTGAAGGAGACTCTCTTTCTTCTGTGGATGCACATCGAATTGATGAAAAGCTTGATGATGGGCTGCCAGGTAAAGGAAAAATTACAGTAGGCTCTCAAAATCTTGATTGTGCGGTGAGTCACAGCTATGCTAACATGCAAACAACTACATATGATTTGTCAAACAGGGATATAGCTTGTGAAGTATTCTTTTCTTTGGAATAATTTTTTAGTTTATTCTGTATGGAAATCAAAAACAATAGGTATGAACTATATGATTAAAAAGAATATTCCTGTTGCAGGTTTTACGTTAATTGAGCTTTCCATAGTGTTGCTAATTATCAGCTTAATTGCGGGTGGGGTAGCTACAGGCAGATCCCTAATACGTTCGGCAAAAATTGTAGATGTTATTGATGATATTAATCAATATCAGACAGCTGTTAAGGCTTTTGAATTGGAATATAATGGTTTGCCTGGAGATTTGCTAAATGCTGCGGAATATTGGCCGGGGCAAACACATAGCGGTAATGGGGATGGGGATATTGGTGATTCAGTTATTGGAAATACTGAAGCTTATTATATTGGTGAAGACAGTACTTTTTTTGAACATTTGTCTTTAGCAAACCTTACTGATGGGGCTTATATAGGAAATGGACAATGGACGATAGGGACGAATCTACCAAAAACGTCTATAGAGAACAATACGTTCAAACCTTACTTTAATTCCAGAAAGAACCTCTTTCTTATGGGAGATAAATACGACCTGACATACAATAATTTTCTTGTCTATGAGAAAACAGGAGATGGTGATAATGCTATTAGCCCAAATGATGCGTATCGAATTGATTTAAAACTGGACGATGGTTTACCAGGTGTTGGTAATTTTACCGTATCAACACGAATTGTTGATAAGGATACAAAAGAGCTATGTGCAAAAAGTCATACGTCTGTAGATATGCCTACAACAAAATACGATATCTCCCATTCACAGTCGAAATGTGACGTTGTATTTCCTTTATAATTCCTAAAAAATATGGTAAAATCCACAGGTAAGGGGATTATTTATATGCAAAAAAACAGTATTGGGTGTTTACGGGGTTTTACATTAATTGAACTTTCTATCGTATTATTAATTATCAGCTTAATTGCGGGTGGAATTGTTGCCGGACGATCCTTGGTACATACGTCGCGCATTACTTCTATTATTGATAACATTAATAAATATAAGACGGCTGTCAGAGCTTTTGAAATTGAATATAATGGTTTACCAGGGGATATCACAAATGCCACATTATATTGGGGTTCAACCACGCGTAATGGGAATGGAGATGGTGCAGTTGCTACGCAATATAATGGTGCGTTATTTTTTGACCATCTGTCCCGTGCAGGGCTTGTTGAAGGTTCGTATAGCTATGATTATGCATTGAGTAATGGTGTTGAAATCGGAAAGACACACCCTAAAACAGCCATAGATGGAGCAACATTTACTGTAACTTATAATCAGCGTGATAAATTATTTACCAATAGGGAAGTGTGGAACGACCCGAAGGAAAATATGTTTATATTATATCAAATGAATGGTGCTTTGCGAGCGAGCTCTCTTACTCCAACAGATGCCTATAAAATTGACGTAAAAATAGATGATGAAAAACCCGGTGTTGGTGCTATGATTGTGCTGTCTGGAACACATGATTGTGCGCTCAGCCATACTGCAGCAGCAATGAAAACAACGGAATATGATGTGGCAAATAAAAACATTGCCTGTGCACCGATTATTCCCTTTGATAACTAAGACAACCCTCTGATTTATTATGAGAATTATACCAATATTTACCATTCTATTAGTTGCATTAGTTACCAGCGTATCGTATGCAAAAGATAGAGTTGATTATGATGCTATGAAAAAAGAGGGTTTTGGCGACATTGCCGATATTTATAAAAATATGACACCCAGCCAAAAAGATGAGGTGTATTATAATGCTAAAAAGATGGAGGCTGAATTAAAGAAAATGAGCCCGGGCGAATTAGAATTTATTAGAAAAAGAGCAAAAAAACTTGCTAATGAAAAAGGCATTAAAGAATTTAACCCCAAAGCAATAAATACACAAAATTCTAAACTGATTGATACCAAAACAGTTACGTCAGGTTACGTTAATAATCTTACGGAAAAGAAGGAAAAACATAAAATAAAACACTAGAAAGAGTTATTTTCTTTTTCGACTTCCTTTGATAGAAACAGAATCCGCAAATCTACGCAAGGGGGCAACTTTATCCACTTCTACCGTAGCTTGTATAGCGTTGGGGCGTGACATAATAATATCAAGAATAAAACTCACCAGCTTTTCGAGAATAAAGAATTCTGTTTTTTCCACCTTTTCAACAATCTCTTCTGCTAATTCACAATAGTTAAGGGTATCATCAAGATTGTCAGAATTTATTACATTTGTGGCATCATATTCTACTGAGAAATTAATAATAATATCTTGAGTTACATTACGTTCCCAATCGTATGCGCCGACAATTGTACGGCAGCGTATGTTCTTAACGGTAGCAGTGGCAAGCATCATAAATCTCCTAATTAGTAATGTGCTGCCCACTATCGATAAAGATAGATTGTCCAGTCAGATAGGGGCTGTTTGTAAGGTAAAGAATAGTATCGGTTATATTATCTATCGTGGGAGCTGTTTGTAAAGGCAATTTAGAAACATGATTTTTGATATCTTCTTCACCCCAATATTTTGAAGTTAGCAGAGAGCCAATACAAATCTCATTCACTCGTATGTTCGGAGCTAATGCTTTGGCAGACATTTTTGTAAGCTCATGCAAAGATTTTTTGCTTATTAAATAGGCAAAATAGGCTCCATTATTAGTAGTGATATAGGTATCGTTGAGATTGATAATACAACCTTTATTGCAAATTTTTGCAAATTCTTGGCTTAAAAAAAAGGGGGCGCGTAGGTTGGTGATAAAATGCCGATCAAATATATCAATATCCGTGAATTCAAAGTTGTATTTCTCAAAAATAGAAGCACTATTAATAAGTATATTCAAATGGTTGAATGTATTATGAGCATCTTGAATGAGTGTTTTATAGCTATCAACTTTTAATAAATCTGCCTGAAATATCTCACATTGAACCCCAATTTTTCTGATTTCTTCAGCAGTTTGTTTGGCTTCTTTTTCAGAATGATTGTAATGCAGGGCAATATCATAGCCATGGTGAGCAAGAAAAATCGCAATTTCTTTCCCCACCCGTACGGCAGCGCCAGTAATGATTGCTGCTCCTGTTTTTTTACGATCTGTCATGCCTAGTTAATAGATTTTATTACCACTAATAGTCAAGTTATTATCTTTCGTATGACGATATAGATAAAAAAGATAGACAAAATAATTTCTAATTCGTAGAAACTTATTATTAATTCATATTCAGGAAAAATAAATCTTTATGTCTATAGAACGTCGTATAAATATCCGATTGATGGAATATTGGGTGAACCTTAAAGGGGATAAGATTTTACCGCTAGAATCAGACATAGATCACGATGACTTAGAAGACATTTGGGAAAGTTGTTTTCAATTACGACTTCTCGACATTATCACAGGCAGTAAATATAACTACAGTTTTTTAGGGGATGGAATAAAAGAAGCCTATGGTTGTGATTTGTCGGATGTTGATGTGGATAAGGTAAAGATTATTTCTCCAGTCGCAGATAAGCTTGATGCTCAATTTAAGGGAGTGCTTAGCAGCAGGATGCCCATGGAAACAGAGGGTGAGTTTACCAATGCTGATGAAAAAACCGTTGCTTTTAGGCAATGTCTTTTGCCCTTTAGTTCGGATGGGGTCAATGCTAATAGTATATTTGGCGGCATGCGCTACCGTATCTATCAGTAATACAAGTCTGTCGCTATATCGTATACAATTTATTATTGTAATACGTAGCCTGATTATCTATTATTAGGCTAGTTTATGGGATGGGTTGGTAGTTGGTTATGTCTAATGATTTGAAGGGTACTGTTTTAGTTGTTGATGATGAAGAAAACAACTTGATAATACTCCACAACTATCTTTCTAATGCAGGCTATGAGGTTATTAGTGCATCTGGAGGGGAAGAGGCATGGCGTATTCTACAAAAAAATATTGGGGTGATTGACGTTATTCTTTTAGATAGAATGATGCCAAAAATAAATGGAATTGACTTGCTGCATTTGATCAAGGCAAGTGATGGAATTGAAAATATTCCGGTGGTGATGCAAACCGCGGCCACCTCACAGGAGGAGGTTGCAGAAGGTGTTCGCGCCGGGGCATTTTATTATTTAACAAAACCTTACGAAGAGGAACTTTTACTCAGTATTGTTGATTCTGCTTTTCAGCATCACATAAAACATTCTTCTCTTGCAAAAGAAGTTTCTGATAATAGATCCATTATGGGGCTAGTCAAAGAAGTAAGCTTGGAATATCAGACCATAGACCAGGCTCATAAAATGGCAGTGTTTGTTGCTAATTTTTTCCCGCAACCCAAAAAAGTGGTGTTTGGGCTTTCTGAAATGATGGTCAATGCAGTTGAGCATGGAAATTTAGGTATTAGCTATAAAGAAAAATCTAACCTTGATCCAGAAACCAGTTGGCTTGAAGAAATTGAAAGGCGATTGAAACTATCAGAGAATATCAACAAAAAAGTCAAAGTACATTACAGCAACAAAGGTTATAGTCATTGTGTAACAATTACAGACGATGGGGATGGTTTTGACTGGCGTGCATATCTCAATGTTGATCCGAGAAGAGCAATGGACGGACATGGACGTGGTATTGCTTACGCAAGAATGATGAGCTTTGATGAAGTCATATTCAATGAAAAAGGTAACGAAGTGATTTGCTGTGTTTTTCCAGAGGAAGAATTACATAACAAACGTTCTTCCTAATGTATAAAATTAATAGTAAGTAGATCATAGATAGATCGGCCATAGAGTGTGGCAGAGAGAAATACCCATGCAACTATAATAAGAATTTCTTTTAGCATAATACAACCTTCAGAAAAGTAAATACCATGCATGATTGAATTACACAAGAATTAATTAAATTCTACTAAACTATAGATAGAATTATGGGGGTGCTATTTAAGAAAAATATTTACTTTTTATGGTTATACATGTTATACCAACGCTGCATTTTAAATTTTTGGGGTATGAAAATGTTGAATAGAAGAAGTGTTGAATCACTATTTCGCTCTGAGCTTCCTGATGACTTTAGTGCTCGTCATATAAAGGATCAGTGTAAAAAACCATTTTCAATAAAATTTTTTGATTGCCAGAATAATGTTATTAAAATTATGGCGCAGCGTTCCGGATTTAACTTATCAAAGATTCACATTAAACTTGCCAATGGAAATAATTTCTCTAAACAGCAGTTAAAAGCGATTGATGAAGTGATGTCTGATGTGGTGGCTTCCGAATTGCGTAGTACGGATCAAGCATTTAATGGGATGATTGAAGGGTCTGAATATATTATTGTACTGCCGGGAACTTCACTAGAAGACGCACAAACTGTTATACATAAAATAGAAAAATCGATAAAAGAATCCGGTACATCTATTTTTCAAAACATACGATGTTCTTTTGTGGCAGAATCGCTCCACAGTGCTTAGAACACATTACTCTATAACAGTTACTCTACCGTAACGGACTTTGCTAGGTTGCGTGGTTGGTCCACGTCAGTACCTTTGGCCACAGCAACGTGATAGGCAATAAGCTGAATAGGAATTGCATAGAGAATAGGGGTGGCAAAAGGTTCTGCCTTGGGTAGTTCTATGGTGGTATAGGCGACGTCTTTTAAGCTCTTAATACCTTTTTTATCACTCAAAAGAATAATCTTACCACCGCGTGCGGCAATTTCACGAATATTGGAAGCGGTCTTTTCAAATAAATCATCAGAAGGGGCAATGGCAATAATAGGCACATTTTCATCCACCAAAGAAATTGGCCCATGTTTTAGTTCTCCCGCGGCAGTAGCTTCGGCATGGATGTAAGAGATTTCTTTGAGTTTTAATGCTCCCTCCTGAGCAATAGGATAGGACGTACCGCGGCCGATATAGAGAATATCCTTTGCCCCAGCAAGTTCGTGGGAAAGATTTTGGATTGCCTCATCATGGTTTAAGACCTCCAACGCACGGGAAGAAATTTCAGAAAGAGAAGAGCCAAGCCTTTGTTCTTCTTCTGCAGTAATGGTTTTCTTTTCCTGAGCGATGGCCAGTGTTAAGCAGGCCAAGGCAATGAGCTGTGTGGTAAAGGCTTTAGTAGAAGCCACACCAATTTCTGGACCGGCCAGTGTTTGAATAAACGCATCAGCTTCACGTGCCATTGTGCTTTGTGCTACGTTTAAGATTGCCACACTATGCTGTCCATGCTCTTTGCCATAACGTAACGCAGCGAGAGTATCAGCGGTTTCTCCTGATTGTGAAATCACCACCATCATTCCTCCAGGTGACAATATTGGCTTACGATAGCGAAATTCTGAAGCAATATCAATTTCCACAGGAACAAGAGCCGTTTGCTCGATCCAATATTTTGCAACAGAGGCGGCATAGTAAGATGTACCACAGGCAATGATGGTAATTTTTGGAATATTTTTAAGCTTAAAAGGCAGTTTAGGCAAAGAAATGTCGCCAGTGACAGGGTGATAATAGGCATTTAAAGTAGTACCAATCACCGTGGGCTGCTCATAGATTTCTTTAAGCATATAGTGGCGGTAATGGCCTTTGGCAGTTTGCATGTCTGCCGGAGCAATATGTACCTTTTCCCGTTTGACAATATTATTTTCTTTGTCAAATACAACGACATCATCACATGTAATTTGAGCAATGTCACCTTCATTAAGATAAGAGATTGTATTGGTCAACGGCGCAAGTGCCACCGCGTCTGACCCCAGATACATCTCACCATCCCCATAGCCAATAGCCAAGGGAGAGCCTTGTTTTGCAGCAAACATAATGTTTGGGTTATCAACATCAATAATACCCAATGCAAAAGCACCATTTAGCCTTTTGATGGCTTTTTGTACGGCTTTTACAAGATTATTATTCTTTCTTAGATAGCGGTGAATGAGTTTGGGAATCACCTCCGTATCGGTTTCTGTTTCAAACACATAACCTTCTGACTCTAACTCTTCACGCAATTCAAGAAAATTTTCTATGATGCCGTTATGCACCACTGCAATATTTTCTTCCGCATGAGGGTGGGCATTTCTAGTAATCGGCGCACCGTGAGTAGCCCACCGTGTGTGACCAATACCCACAGAACCACTTATATTTTGAGCTTTATAGAGTTCTTCAAGCTTGCTGATTTTACCCTCGGCACGTAGACGATGGAGCTGATTTTTATCAATAGTGGCGATGCCTGCGGAGTCATAACCTCGATATTCCAGACGTTTAAGCCCATCAATAAGTTTCTGGGCTACGGTTTTTTTACTTAATATGCCAATAATGCCACACATATATTTACAACTCAATAATGATTAATTCTGGCGGAATATAAACCAATTACTGCATAATTGCAAAGCACTTACTGTTACATATTGTTTCAGTTCTGTATTGCATTTTTTCCCTGTTGAGACTACAAAACCCTTAGGTTTAATTCAGTAAAAGAAGAATATAGATATGATCCCACGTTACACACGTCCTGAAATGTCCCAAATTTGGGAGCCTGCAAACAAATTTAAGATCTGGTTTGAAATTGAGGCACATGCATGCGATGCCTTAGCAGAGCTAGGAGTGATTCCTAAAGAAGACGCAAAGAATATTTGGAAGAAAGCACCAAAAGACTGGGCACCTTATGTGGAGCGGATTGATGAAATTGAAGCGGTAACAAAACATGACGTAATCGCTTTTTTAACGTGCTTAGCAGAACATGTGGGGGATTCTTCACGTTTTGTACACCAAGGAATGACGAGTTCTGATGTGTTGGATACATGCTTGGCGGTGCAGTTAAAACAAGCCGGTGAGTTGCTTCTGGATGATATGGATCGCTTATTGGAAGTTTTAAAATGTCGTGCCTACGAAACCAAAGACATGGTGTGCATGGGGCGTAGCCACGGTATTCACGCAGAACCTGTCACGTTTGGATTAAAATTTGCAAGGTTTTATGCGGAAATGAAGCGTAACCGTAAGCGTTTAGAAATGGCGGTGAAAGATGTGGCAAGTTGTGCTATTTCTGGCGCGGTGGGCACTTTTGCTAACATTGACCCGAAGGTAGAAGAATATGTGGCCGAGAAGCTTGGTTTAAGCGTAGAGCCAGTGTCTACCCAAGTTATCCCACGTGATCGCCATGCCTATTTCTTTGCTACGTTAGGGGTTATTGCTAGCTCCATTGAAAACATTGCCATTGAAATTCGTCACTCTCAACGTACCGAAGTGTTAGAGGCAGAAGAATTTTTCTCTAAAGGGCAAAAGGGTAGCTCAGCTATGCCACATAAACGTAATCCCATTTTAACCGAAAATCTAACAGGTCTAGCGCGCCTTGTACGTATGAGTGTGGTTCCTGCCATGGAAAATGTCGCTTTGTGGCACGAACGTGACATTTCTCACTCTTCCGTGGAACGTGGTATTGCACCCGACGCAACGGTCACATTAGATTTTGCCCTAAACCGTTTGATAGGATGTTTGGATAAATTATTGGTGTATCCTGAAAATATGCAGAAAAATATCGACAGGTTAGGGGGGCTTATCTTCTCTCAGCGTGTCTTGTTGGCTTTAACTCAGGCCGGAACCAGCCGAGAGGATGCCTATAAATATGTACAGCGTAACGCGATGAAAGTGTGGGAAGAAGGTAAAAATTTTCTTGAGGAGTTGAAAGCTGATGAGGATGTAACCGCAAAATTAAGCCCTCAGGAGCTGGAAGAAAAATTTGATATTTCTTACCATACCAAAAACGTAGATTATATATTTGAACGGGTTTTTGCTTAAGACAGCAAAACCATTCTTGACATAAATAACACCGTCATCTAAAAGCATGCAACAATTTCTCCTCGGCGGGGTAGCTCAGCTGGTTAGAGCAGCGGAATCATAATCCGCGTGTCGGGGGTTCAAGTCCCTCCCCCGCTACCATAACCCAAATAATTTTGTTATTAAATATTGTTTGTAGTATGATAAGAATATCCTAATCAATAAAGGACAGTGGCTTATGATGCGTGTAGTATTTTATTATGTGGCAATTCTTGGGTTGGTTGCCGTTGGAACAATTTATTTATTTTGGCCGCCCGTTATTTATGCGCTGTACATACTCATTCCATACATTGCTATTGGGATGTGGGATATTTTTTCACGTCGCCATACAGTTTTGCGCAATTACCCTGTTGTTGGGCATTTTCGTTATATATTGGAATCTTTTAGAACAGAGATTCAGCAATATTTTGTTGAGGCGGAAAATGAAGGAAAACCTTACAGTCGTGAAATCCGGTCTTTAATTTACCAAAGAGCCAAAGGAGTACTGGATACTGTACCATTTGGAACTAAAAATGACATCACCAAAGTAGGTTATGAATTTTCCTACCATTCCTTACATTGTGTGACGGTAGAAAAACATACAGCCCGCCTTATTGTGGGAGAAAATTGTACCAAGCCATGTGATGCTTCGCGCCTGAATGTTTCAGCAATGAGTTTTGGTGCGTTAAGCCCCAACGCAATTTTGGCATTAAGCAAAGCTGCCAAACATGGCAACTTCTTACATAATACTGGAGAGGGGGGTATAAGCCCCTACCATTTAGAAGGTGGCGGTAACTTGATTTGGCAAATTGGCACAGGGTATTTTGGTTGTAGAAATAAGGATGGTAGTTTTTCTAAAAATGCTTTTATTGAAAAGGCGAACCTGGACAATGTCAAAATGATTGAGGTAAAACTTTCTCAGGGAGCTAAACCATCGCATGGTGGCATCCTCCCCGGAGCCAAGGTAAATCAAGAAATTGCTACCATACGGGGTCTAACGGTAGGAGAAGATGCTATTTCTCCGCCCACACATTCTGCGTTTACTGATGCAGTTGGGTTGTTGGAATTTGTTGCCAATTTGCGAGAAATATCAGGGGGGAAACCCGTAGGGTTTAAACTATGTATTGGTCTGCGTAGTGAATTTATGTCTCTCTGCAAAGCCATGTTAAAAACCGGTATTACACCGGATTTTATTACGGTTGATGGTGCAGAAGGAGGAACGGGTGCAGCACCTGTTGTCTTTACAAACCGGTTGGGCACTCCCATTAATGAGGCAGTTTCCTTTGTGCATAATTGCCTGGTTGGTGTAAATCTACGACACAGAATACGAATAATTGCCAGTGGAAAACTGGCAACTGAATATGACATGATTACCAAAATGGCATTAGGCGCAGATATGTGTAATGCAGCGCGGGCGATGATGTTTGCACTTGGGTGCATACAATCGTTACGTTGTAATACTAACAAATGCCCTACTGGAGTGGCAACGCAGGACAAAAGACGCTGGAAAATGCTTAATGTTGAAGATAAATACATCCGTGTGGCGCAGTATCAGGAAAACATGATCCATTCATTTCTTGAACTGTTAGGAGCTATGGGGATACACAATCCTAAAGATTTACATCCAGAGCTTATAAGACGTTATACTGATATAGGAAACAGTAAGAGTTACGCTGAAATTTACCCCCATTTACAACAAGGAGAACTTCTAGAAAACAAAATTCATCCTGCGTTTAAGGATGATTGGAACCAAGCCACAGCGTAAGCCCACTTTTTATTTTTTAGAAATAACCGCAATGAGTGATACACCAAAAGGAAAACTTGCTTTTGGAATAAAAAACCGTTCGCTGGCAAAAATCTTCTCTAAGATGTAATTTACGATAGGGTTGGTCTCTTTTAGATTAGACTGAGGAGAGTCATATTGTTTTTTGAACAGCTTTGACAACATCCTTACGCAGAGTACCAATGGAAAGAGCCAAAAATTATAGTAAGAAACATAGTCAATCTTAAACCCAGCATCGTCTATTGCGTTAAAAAGAGTCGGCTTGGTATACCGTCTTTTATGATGGGCATGCTCGTCATGGGAGGACCATAAAAAAGCAAAGGCAGGAACGGTAATAAGTATTTTACCGCCTTCATCTAACTGTGTGTATAGCTGTTGTAGAGAGCCGATATCATCATCAATATGTTCGATTACATCCATCGCCACAATCAGATTAAATATTTTGCCCTTAAAGGCAGGTTCTTCAGGAAGAAAACCTGTTTCTATATTGTTAGTTATGTTTAAAGATTTTGAATAAGCAACAGCTTTCTCACTCATGTCTGTGGCATAGAGCTGACCATACTCTGACAACATTGACAAATTACCGCCCATGCCACACCCCACTTCTAATATTTTAGAATTTTTAGGTAAGTGAAGCGTGGAAATAACGTGATGAACAATTTTTCTGCGTGCTAATATCCACCAATGGGTGGTATTGAATTTAGCAAGAAGGTCGTATTCTTTATCTTCCATACTTATTTTTTCTTATTACGTTTTAAATTAACCATGGAAGTAAAATACCCTTTTTGATCAGGCTTTTGTTCTTTATCAGAACCTTCAGCTGTTACCTTAGGTTTATATGCTTGTTTAGGCTTATACATATTCTCACGATAGTCTATATAATAACCACCACCTTTTTTATTGGGGTGAATGGTAAACACATATTTTTCTACTTTTGGGTTTTTATTACCGTCCTTTCGACTATAAACCATCAAATAAAGTTTATTGGTACACGGAATAGAAACCTCAGGGAACTCTTCATGTAGTGCCATAAAAATATTTTGAGGATCATCCGATGTTTCATAAATACTCTTTTTCTTGATTTCACGCAGAAGAGGGTGACCCCAATTTGGGTGTTTTTCTTGATTTCTTTTCTTTTGAGGGTGATTATTTAATTCAATCAATTCTTTGACTGCATAGATCGTGTATTTATCATCACTGGTTTTTCTAAATTTAAGAACAGCAAAATTCCCGAGATAGCCTGATTTTCGTTCCGTGCCATTAACCGCAAAACCCTTAATCCACAGCCTTACAGAAAAATCTTCTTTATTCTCAGGCTCTTCCTGATTTTTAGAAATAATAAAATTTTTAGAAATATTTTTAAGACGATGAATGGCCTGGTCTATATCTTTCAGGCGAAACATTTCATTAACACAAGCATCTATTATTGGATGCCTTACGTTGGCAACAATTCTGTCTTTATCTTCGTCGGTAACTTTATCGTTCTTCACAATATCGTCTAGTCCTTTAATGTCCTCTTCGGTCATATAAGTAGCCTCCACATATTCACAATGATAATAATTGCATAAAATCAGTTACTTGTCGAGTTTTTTATTGTTTTAGAAATAAAAAGTGGTGGGATATAAATCTTGACATTAGAGTTAATTACTTTGAGTTGATTATATAAATAATTATAGATTGAAAAAATATCTTTTATAAAACCTCCTTTGATTGTATAATAAAAAACCATATGTGTTTTAATCACTATTAAAGCTATTGTAATATATTAATTTATTATTAGACATGGCTTTCTGTTTGTCGAGAGATTATGTATCAATCTAAAGATGTATTATGTAGGTGGGGATAATGTTAAAAAATAAAATAATTACTGGTTTTCTAGTATTTACAGTGTTCTTTTTATTTATGGTGGTAACCGTTGACTATTTAACAATTAAAGACTGGCAGCAGCATTATCAGCAATCTATTGATAATCTTGCAGAAAATAATTTAATAGACCAAAGAGCTAAAAATTTATTATTCAAAGAGGATGTTTATACCCTATCACTTGAGACCATTGTAAAGAAATATGGCACAATTATGGCTGGTTATATGCTAATCCTGACATTAACAGGTTATATCTTGATAAGATATTTAAAGCCACTTGCCAGAACATTAGAAAAAATTTCAGAATTAACTCGAAAATATAACAATGGGAAGGAGCTTATTAAAGGTGACGAGCTTACTACATTGGATAAAAACATCACATTTCTTTCCAGTTACATTAACAATTATTTAGAAGAAAATAAGAAGGAAAAAAGAAGGGTGGCTGAGTATCAAATTCAGCTTGAGAATAAATTTTTTGATTCTGTTAAACACTATGAAGAAGAAAAAGACGTGTCATACAAGCTCAGAAGCCAAAAAGAGCTATTTTTACAAAAGATGAGTTTTGATATAAGAACTCCTGTTGATGCGATTACAGGAATAGCATCCTTATTGAATAATACAAATTTAGATACATCTCAGAAAGAATATGTAAAATACATTGAAGAATCCTCAGATAATTTATTGCAGGTGATCAATAACATTATTGATTATATAAAAATTGAGGACAACAAAATTGAAATAGAAAACATACCTTTTGACTTAAATAAACTATTATCTGAATCAACAGATTTACTCTTTGCTAAAGCAAAAGATAAAAATATTTCTTTAAGTATTAATTATACACCAAGAGTGCCAAAAGTAGTTAGGGGGGATAATGAGAGAATTACCCAAATTATATTTAATATCGTTGATAATATTATTGATAATATAAAAGGAGGAAATATTGAAATAAAAGTAACCATTGCTGGGGCAGTCAATGGTAAAATGATCTTTAAAATATCATTCTTAGTCAATAATCTAGAGTATAATTCAAACACATTCATCAATATGGAAAAATATTTTAATAAAGTACTTAATGGGCAATGTAACATAGACAAACTCGATAATAGCCTTGGCTTAGCAATATGTTGTGAGTTGATTAATATCATGGGTGGTGAAATAGGTTTTAATAAAATTAATCAAGAAAATCAATTAGATGGACAAGAGGAAGTGTTTTGGTTTTCTTTACCTATGGAGTCGATTTCTGAGGGGGAATTTAGTTATGATAATGAAACCCTTAAAAAGGATTTTAACGTTAGTAATGTGCATGTTCTTTTAGTGGAAGATCAGCCAATAAATCAGATGGTTATAAAAAAATTATTAGAGAACATAGGATGTATTGTAACCCCTGCGAGTGATGGCGCATCTGCCGTTAGGCTTTACAGTGAAGGGGAGATGAAATTTGATTTGGTGGTGATGGATTGTAAACTTCCTGAAAAAAATGGCTATCAGGCCTCTGTTGAAATTAGGGATTATGAAAAAGACAGTGATTTAGTAAAAGTACCTATCATTGCTCTTACTGCCTATGCCTTATCTGGAGATAAACAAAAATGTTTTAATGCAGGGATGGATGATTATATTACAAAGCCTGTTTCTAAGAATAAGCTGTACAATGTGATTCTCAAACATCTGAACGAAGATAAAATAAGTTATATAAACAGCGTATCTAGGCAAAAAATAGCATAATATTGCAAATTAGTAATTCTAGTAATATAACCCTAAAATGTTTTTTAGATTTTTATTGCTAGCGGGGCACTGTGGCTAAAACTGTTTATCGACGATTTATGGCCATCATGTTTGCAGTTTTAATTGTGGTGATGGCACTGTGGTTTTTAACCAGATATGTTCCTGAGGATTCTATTCCTTCTTTTGCAGGATATTATGATGTGATTGAAAGAAAAGATGCTTTTATCAAGTTCTTTGAAAATAAATCACGCATCATTAATAACGCCATTGCTTTAAAACGCCAGAAACTTCTTTTGCTGTACGATAAAGAAGCATCAACAAATAACATAACAACCGCTGAAATAGAGTGGCTAAAGCTTCTGGCTCAGGAATATGAAGTCGATAACTTTAATATTGACGATAAAAATAAACGTAAAGAATTAAGTTTAAGAGTAGATGAAGTACCATCTTCAATGCTCATTGCGCAGGCGGCGATAGAATCCGCTTGGGGAACATCAAGATTTGCCAAGGAAGGAAACAATTTTTTTGGTATGTGGTGTTACGATATGGGGTGTGGGATGGTTCCCAAAAGAAGAGACAGTGATAAAAACCATGAAGTAAAGAAATATAATGATGTGGAAACAGCCATCACCGATTTTATCCATACACTTAATACGAATGCTTCTTATAAAGCCTTTCGGAAACTTCGTCTAAACCAAAGAATTTCAGGATTAAAGCTTTCAGGCTACTCATTGATTGCGCAATTAAAGTCATATTCACAAATGGGAAAAAAATACATAAAAATTGTGCGTAAGGTAATAAAAGATAATAATCTAGAATAATAATAGAAAATGTTATATAATTCGGCCAAATAATTTTTAAAAAGGATAGCATTATAGTTAATTATTTACACTTAGGGGATTTGCCATCAGACGTAGTTCTGGAAGGAGATCTTGCTGTTGATACAGAGACCAAAGGTCTGAGTATTTATGAACGTGACCGTTTGTGTGTTGTTCAAATTTCTAATGGCGATGGCAACGCTCATGTTATCAAAATTGAGAAGGATGAGTATGCTTCTGCAAAAAATTTAATCGCTTTGTTGGCAGATGAGAGTCGGTGTAAAATATTTCACTATGCTCGCTTTGATGTTGGAGCCATTCGAAAGTACCTTGGGGTGGAAATACATAATGTGTATTGTACCAAGATTGCTTCGAAATTAACAAGGACATACACAGACCGTCACGGTTTAAAAGACTTGTGTAAAGAGCTGATAAATGTTGATCTTTCCAAACAGCAGCAATGCTCTAATTGGGCGGCGGAAAAACTAACAAAAGATCAGATAAATTACGCTGCCTCAGACGTGCTTTATCTTCATCAGATACGTGATATTCTTAATGAGCGACTGAAAGAAGAGGGGCGGGAAGAGATAGCTCAGAAATGTTTTGAATTTATTCACACCCGATCTATACTTGATGAAAATGGTTGGGAAGAAGTAGACATATTTTCGCATGCTTAGCAACATGCTGCAATTCTATAGGTAAATGATTTGAAAGATACAAATAGTTACAATGCCGCTTTGGCAGTGCTTGATAAAGCTATTGAAGGTATTTCAGCCCTGCGTAATGAGTTGGGTGATAATTTTATCAAAGCAGTGGACTTGATGCACGGCATACAAGGACGTGTTATTTTATGTGGGATGGGAAAAAGCGGGCATGTGGCACGTAAAATTGCCGCAACCATGTCCTCTACAGGCACACCTGCTTTGTTTGTCCACCCAGGGGAGGCCAGCCATGGTGATTTAGGTATGATTACCCAGAAAGACTGTGTAATTTTGCTATCCAATTCAGGAGAAACAGCGGAATTAAGTGATATTATTCATTATTGTAAACGGTTTAATATCCCATTGATTGCTATGGTCAGAAGGCATGGTTCTTTGTTGGTTGAATCTGCCGACATTGCCTTTGTTTTGCCTGAAATATCTGAAGCGTCGCCAGTCAACGCACCGACAACCTCTACCACAATGATGATCGTTTGGGGAGATGTTTTGGCCATGGCGTTGATGGAGAAAAATGGTTTTAAGGCAGATGATTTTAAAATTTTTCATCCGGGTGGAAAGTTAGGAAGTCAACTTCTCAAAGTCTCTCAATTGATGAAGAAGGATGGGGATTTACCTCTGGTGCATCAAGCGGATTTAATGTCAGAAGCTATCATTGAAATCACATCAAAAAGTTTGGGCTGTGCCATTGTGGTGGACGATAACAATATTCCCATTGGGGTGATTACTGATGGTGATTTGCGTCGGCATATGAGCGAAAATATGGTAAGTTTAAAAGCCGCAGATGTGATGACACAAAACCCCATTACAATAAAAGAAACGATGTTTGCCGTCGAAGCACTCAATATTATGAATGATAAATCAATTACCAGTATTATTGTGGTTAATAAGTCAAATAAGGTCATTGGTATTGTTCATATTCATGATATTTTACGCGCAGGTATTTCCTAGAGATGGGTGACAAACAGGAACATTCTGTTTTTTCTGGTGCTGTACCAAGATTGGCTTTTTCAACAGCACGTCACAAAACTTTAATCGACAAATTGAAGTTGTTGATCTTTACAATTATTACCATTCTTGTACTGTCGATTATTATTTGGCCATTGACAGATTATGGAAAGAAGGGGTTAACTTTAAAATTTGAAAGGCGAGGAAATATTGGTGATGAGCCAGTAATGATTAAACCAAGATTGCACGGGGTTAATGACGACAATCAGCAATATAATGTGTCGGCAGAAAAAGCGGTTCAGTTGGACAAAAAAACAGTGGAATTATACGAGGTGGATGCGGATATTTATCTAAAAAATGGGCAATGGTTAAACATCACCGCTAATAAAGGGCTTTATGACGCACAAATAAGAGAGGTAGATCTTAACGGAAATGTAAATATTTTTCTAGATAATGGCTATGAGGTGAGTACAGAAGCCTCTAAAGTTTATCTGAAAAAAGGAAGGGTTGAGGGGAATAAACCTGTAACCGTTAATAGTCCAATGGGAGTAATAAAAGCCAATAAATTTGTAGTGTATAATCAGATGGATTCTGTTAAATTTATAGGCAATGTTCATCTCAAAGCATACCCAAAAACCTTAAATGAGAGTCAGTGAATATGTTAAGAGTTATAATCTTATTAGTCATTTTTCTACCACATGTGGCCTATGCCCAAATTGGTCTGGCAGGAATTGATGGAAATAGTGATCAACCGATTGATATTGTTTCAGACACATTAACGGTAAATTCACAAAAAAACATCGCTGTATTTAAGGGTGATGTTGAAGCTCAGCAAGGTACACTCACTTTAAAATCTGATAAAATGAAAGTGTTTTATAATAATGACTCGTCTAAAGAAAATAATTCTCTTTCTAAGATTATTACCACCGGACATACCCATTTAACAGTCCCAGACAAACAAGCTAAATCAAACAATGGCATATATGACGTAGATAAAGGAATAATATTATTGCAGGGCAATGTGGTCTTAACAAAGGGCGAAAACAAACTGCAGGGAGATAATTTCGTATATAACGTTAAAAACGGTAAAAGTAAAATTACCAGCAAAAAAATCCCTTCAAAAGGAACAGCTGGAGAAAAGCCTAAAAAACAACGGGTCAAAGGTGTTTTTATTCCTAACAAAAAACCTGAATCTAAGTAGCAAATATAAAGTCAGTGCTACTAAGAGTAAAGCTACCATCTAGTATGATACTGATATGATTAAGCATAATGGTTGTTTCATAATCGCTACTGGTAATAGACAATTCAGAAAATAGGGTAGTGCCCAGATCCTCTATGTTGATAAGGTCTTCACTTTGTACAAAATCCATAATGGTTTGGGTGGTGCCTGGATTGGTAATCATCACAAATTGATCGACCCCATCCCCTCCATAGAGAATATTGCTGCCCAGCCCTCCATTGAGTGTATCGCTGCCACTGCCACCGTAAAGAGTATCGTTACCCTGTTGACCCATTATAAGGTCATTACCGGAATCTCCATAAATTAAATCATCTTCTTTGTTGGCTTTGATTATATCGTCACCACTGCCACCGTAAAGAGTATCATTGCCTTTCCCGCCTTTTAACAAATCATTGCCTTCATTACCTTCTATATAATCTGTTCCAGCATTTCCATTGATAGTATCGTCCCCGCTGCCGCCATAAAGAGTGTCCGCTCCAGTGCCTCCTTTTATGCTGTCATCGCCAGCGCCACCAGAAATGTAATCATAATGACGATCCCCATCGAGCGTATCGTTACCAGCCCCGCCATAGATAGTGTCATTACCGGTCCCGCCTTTGATGATATCTGTATCAATTCCGCCTATCAGGCTGTCTGCTCCTTTATGGCCATAGATTTCATTCATACCAGAGGAAGCACTGATGGTATCGCTGCCACTGCCACCAAACAGAAGGTCGTTTCCTGACTCTCCTAAAATAATATCATTACCTTCGTTGCCTTGAATTGTATCATCGCCAGCACCGGCAATCACACTATCGTCCCCAGTTTCTGCCCAAACATAATCGTTACCAGCCCCGCCATAGATAGTGTCATTACCGGAACTGCCATAGATAATATCGTTTCCATCTCCCGCAACCACACTATCATCGCCAGCACCAGCATAGATAAGGTCAGCGGCAGACCCTCCAATAAGACTATCCGCACTGGTTCCACCAGTAATAGTACTCGCAGCATCTAATTCAATAATTTCCGGCTGATTTAAATCTATTGGCATAAATATCGTTACCTACAATATATGGTAGGGTTACTATGGCATTTTTTGCAAATAAGGTCAATATCTAGCGTTTAATTGCTAATAATATAAAAGGGAGCACAGGTTTTTGATGTATTAGAAACATCGTAGGTGTCGGTAGTCATCGTTGCCAATGTATGGTTGTTGGCGCAGGTTTTTGTTGCACTAAACCCAATAACTTTACCTGTGCCGGGCATAGCATTGTCTAACTTCTTATCAATAAATTTGGCATCTTCAGGGGTAAGAATCTTATAGGTGCTGGCGCCAAAAGCCCCCTCATTTGCCAGGCCAAGGATATTTTGATACCTATCATTTACAGCCGATACATCCAAAGTAAACAAATAACGAATTGGCACTGCGTTTGCATAAAAATTGGCTGAATCTAAGGAGGATCTTGGCATGTTTACACCACCAAAATAACCTGTTGCGGTGGTAATGGTTTCATCATAATTACCTTCAATCAAACCAGCTAAAGCCAAATGGTCCCAAAACTGTACGACCTCTCCTGCGGAATCAAGTTCGTTGTTTCCATCGCCTTCTTCGGTTTGACCAGGCCAATAATCTGAGGCTTCATCAAAATCTCCAGGGATAGCGTCATACTTAGCAATAAACATGTTGTATGCCGTTTCGTATTTAACAAAATCATTAGCAATGGAAGTCAGGCGGGAGGTATGGATCATCTCTCTGCCAGAAACAATACCAGCAGTAATCAAGCTGATAATCACCAACACAATAGAAAGTTCAATAAGTGTAAAACCAGATTTTTTGCTCATACCCCCTCTAAAAAGAATGCATTATTATATTACCATAAATGCAGGAGTTATAGTAGCCTAAATAGCATTAATATTCTTATCTGAGTTCTCTTTTAGGTGTTTTAAGACAGCACACACAATACCGTTCATGTTCAGGCCAGCTTTTTCATACATATTGTGGGCATTGCCATGTTCAATATAATAATCAGGTAGAAATAGGGAGTGTATAGCGCAATGCTCACTTAGCCCTTCGTCATTCATATAATTTTGAACATGAGAGCCAAAACCACCAATCGCACCTTCTTCTACAGTAATAAGCATATCGTGTTGCTGTGCTAGCTCTTTTATCAATTCTTTATCCAGAGGCTTAGCAAAACGCGCGTCAGCAACCGTGGTGGATAGACCTTTGGATTCAAGGATTTCTGCTGCACCTAAGGCTTCCTGCAGACGTGTTCCTAGGGAAAGAATGGCAATCTTTTTACCGTGTTTAATGATTCTTCCCTTGCCAATCGGCCAAGTTTCTGCTTTTTCCGGCACATCTACCCCTACGCCTTCCCCGCGAGGATAACGGAAGGCGGAAGGACGGTCATCAATGGAGAGCGAAGTGGCCACAGCACCGGCCAACTCTGCCTCATCGCTCGGTGCCATTACAACCATATTAGGAAGATTAGACAAATAGGCAATGTCAAACGAACCCGCATGGGTAGGGCCATCCGCCCCAACTAATCCTGCGCGATCAATCGCAAAACGCACCGGAAGTTTTTGGATGTCCACATCATGAATAATCTGATCATAGGCTCTTTGTAAAAAGGTAGAATAAATGGCCACCACCGGTTTATAACCTTCTGCGGCCAAACCAGCTGCAAAAGTCACTGCATGTTGTTCGGCTATGCCCACATCGTAGGAACGATCAGGAAAAACTTCGGCAAATTTATCTAATCCCGTACCTGAAGGCATGGCCGCATTGATCGCAATAATTTTATCATCTTTCTCAGCTTGTTTTATTAATTCTTGTGCAAAAATTTGTGTGTATGTTTTTTTAGACGGTTTTGATTTTTCTTGAATACGGGTTGTTAAATCAAACTTCTTAACAGCATGAAATTTTTCACAAGAGGCTTCAGGTGAATTAAACCCATGGCCTTTTTCTGTCACAACATGGATGAGAACAGGGCGTGGGTCTTTGATTTTTTGTACGTTACGCAATACAGGTAATAAATGTTCCAAATTATGTCCGTCAATGGGGCCAATATAATAAAAACCCATTTCTTCAAATAAATTACCACCCGCAGCCATATTTTTAGCATATTGTTCTGTTTTCCGAGCGGCATTTTCCAGTGAATGAGGCAAGGCTTTAGCTGTTTTCTTAGCAAAATTACGCATTTTATTAAATGTTTTAGAAGAAATAAGGCGTGACAAATACGCACTGAACGCGCCCACTGGCGGCGCAATCGACATATCGTTATCATTGAGAATCACAATCAGCTTGCTGTCAATAGATCCAGCATTGTTAAGTGCCTCATAGGCCATACCAGCGCTCATTGCCCCGTCACCAATAACAGCAATGACTTCATGCTCGGCATGGTCTTTGTCACGCGCGACCGCCATACCTAATGCGGCGGAAATAGAAGTAGAGCTATGTCCGGCACCAAAAGGGTCATACTCACTTTCACTGCGCTTAGTAAACGGTGCCAACCCATCTTCCTGCCGGATGGTGCGTATTCCACCCCTTCTACCGGTAAGAATTTTATGCGGATAGGCTTGGTGTCCTACATCCCAGATAATTTTGTCATCTGGAGTATTAAACACATGATGTAGAGCCACGGTCAATTCCAGTACACCCAGACCAGCACCCAAATGACCACCAATGCCCGAAACAGCGGAAATCGTTTCTTCCCGCAATTCACTGGCAAGCTGCTTTAGCTCTTCAAGAGAGAAATTCTTTAAATCTGCTGGAATTTCTACTTTATCCAGCAAGGGTGTCTGTGTCATTTTTATATTTTTTATTGTGGTTTAATTATTGCTCCTATGGGGTTATAGTCGTAATGTGAATTTTTCTCAAGTATAAATGGATGAATATGAAGCAGATACAAATTGCCATTGCACAGCTAAATTACACGGCCGGCGACCTTTTGGGGAACAGAGATAAAATCATTGATGCCCATAAGCAAGCGGGAGAATTGGGGGCAGATATTGTTCTGTTTTCAGAAATGTGTGTGACCGGATATCCAGCGGAAGACTTGGTGTTGTTAGATAGGTTTGTTAAAAAGTCTTATCAGATTGTACAGGAATTAGCAGAGATTACTAAGGGAGATGTGCCGGACATGCTTATCGGCTCTCTTCGTCCTTCCCAACATGGACAACGACCATATAATTCCGTGTTTTTGCTTCAGGATGGGGAAATTGCCTATCATCAGGACAAATATGACCTTCCTAATTATGGTGTGTTTGATGAGAATAGGGTTTTTTCTGCTGGAGAATTACCACAACCAATTGAATATAAACAGGTTAAATTCGGTATTATGATTTGCGAAGACATGTGGAACATGAAGGTGACTAAGCAGTTTAAAGGTGCGGACATTATCCTTTCTATCAATGGTTCTCCTTTTGAGGTTGGCAAGCACGAACAGCGTCTAAATCGGGCAGAAGCAAATATAAAAGCCCTGAATAAACCGCTTATTTATGTTAATCAGATCTGCGGGCAAGATGATTTGGTATTTGATGGAGACAGCTTTGTCATATCTGATAGTTATGAGCTAAAATACCGCCTTTCCCGTACGCAAGAACAGGTTGTTTTAACATCTTGGGAAGATAATGGCTATGTGTGGCAATGTGACGAAGGTCTAAAATACGAATATAGCTCCGAAGAACAGATTATCTACCAAGCCATGATTTTAGGACTGCGTGATTATGTAAATAAGAATGGTTTTCCTGGTGTTATTATTGGCATGAGTGGAGGAATAGATTCGGCTCTTTCTGCTGCAGTCGCAGTGGATGCTTTGGGGGCTGAACGAGTACGGTTGGTGATGATGCCCTCGCAATATACTTCTGAAGAAAGCCTTAACGATGCTGAAGAATGTGCAACAATGTTGGGCATAACATTGGAAACTTTGCCTATTGAAGAAATATTTGGCAGTTATCAATCTGTTTTAGCACAATCCTTTACTGGAAAAGAAGGGGACATTACCGAAGAAAATTTACAATCACGTATTCGTGGAATGTTGCTGATGGCACTGTCCAATAAATTTGGACATATGGTGATGTCTACCGGCAACAAATCAGAAGTTTCTGTGGGTTATGCGACCTTGTATGGCGACATGTGCGGGGGATATAATGTATTAAAAGACGTTTATAAACAACAAGTTACTAATTTATGTAACTGGCGTAACCATTATCTTCCAGAAAATGGAGTAGGGCCTTCAGGTAAGGTAATCCCTGATAATATCATCACCAAACCGCCAACGGCTGAACTTCGTCATAACCAAAAAGATTCAGATTCTTTACCTGAATATGAAATATTAGACCCCATTTTAATTCGCCTGATTGAAGAAACCAAATCAGTAGAGGAAGTTATTGAGGAAGGGTATGATTCAGTATTGGTAAGGCGAATTTCAGAATTACTGCACGCCGCTGAATATAAACGCAGACAATCTGCTCCTGGAGTAAAAATATCTAAAAAGCCATTTAGTCGTGATAGGCGTTATCCCATTACCAACAAATTTAGTGGTTAATTGATTGTCCAGCCTCTGTAAGTCTCATCATGAGTTTTAAGATTAGGGTCATTCACGTTTGAAATTGTAACAGCTTCTTCTTTGTCCATATGAATATCTTTGTCTGGAAACACCATAAAGACCCGCATACTGTACATGCTGTATCTTAGGTTGTCTAATGGAGAAAGTATAAGAAGTAATAATGAATGATCTGCAAGCATACGGGTTTTTGCTCTGTCTACATTCTTATGGTCGAGATATTCATCATCATCGTCAAAACCAGAAAGAAATATTTGTCTGTCTTTAGGGATATTATTGAATATCCCCATCACTTTTAAAGAGATTGTGCCGTCCGGATTTTTTGGAATACCTCTCAAAAAATCAACCAACATAGTAACTTCAAGTTCCATGTCTTCTGGGTTGCTTGCATCGTCAGGAATACTCTGATTGATAATATCAGAAACATTTTCTTCCAACCATTTTAAGCTAGGTTTAATAATAGCACCTTCATAGAGTAAATTTGACATAATTATCCTTCATGGGTCCATTGACTAATCAATAGACCAGCCCTTATTTTGAGAACTTCTTGTTACCTTTAAATTTGGATCATTTATCGATGGAACAAAAGCATCTTTTTCACTTTTTTTAATTTTTTGTTCAGTATTTGTAACATAAATTTCAAAAAGATAGCTCCGATATTGGTGATCATTGGCTACCATTTTAATTTGCCTATATTCAATATCAATTTCTCTATTATCATCAGTAACCTCGGTTTGCAAACCAGCCTTTTGGTTTGAACGTATTTCGAATTCTATGGCTGTCTTCCCATCAGACATACGAGCGAGCAATTCTTCTTTTAAATCTGTTTGATCTCCTTGTGTTAGATGAGTAATAGAAATAATAGAATTATTTAGCCATTCTACAGTTGGTTCAATGACATCGCCTCTTCTTAGTTCATGCTTCATATCTATTCCTCCAGCTCATCAATAAACCCAGCAATAACATCCAGTCCTTTTCGCCAAAATTCAGGGTCTGTTGCATCTAAGCCAAAAGGTTTTAAAAGCTCTTTATGATGAAGTGTGCCACCGGCTTCAAGCATTGCAAAATATTTTTCTTCAAATCCTTCTGTTCCTTCCATATAGCGTGCGTAGAGAGCATTGACCAAGCAATCCCCAAAGGCATAGGAATAAACATAAAACGGAGAATGAATAAAATGGGGAATATAGGCCCAATAATGATGATAATCCTCATCAAATTTAATAGCATCCCCTAAGCTATCTTTTTGCACCTGCATCCAGATATCATTGATGCGTTGCAGAGGAATCTCTCCATTTTTGCGCTCATCATGTACCATTCTCTCAAACTCACAAAATGCCACTTGCCGGATAACCGTGTTGAGCATGTCTTCAACTTTATTGGCAATGATGATTTTCCTTCGTTTAACATCTTTTTCCGAATCAAGAATCTTACGGAAGGTCAGTTGTTCCCCAAAAACTGAAGCCGTTTCGGCCAGCGTTAAAGGTGTATCACACATTAATGTACCTTGCTTTGCGGAAAGGAGTTGATGGCAACCATGACCTAGTTCATGCGCCAGCGTCATCACATCACGGGTTTTGCCCTGATAATTCAACAGTAAATAAGGGTGGGCAGAAGGCACGGTAGGGTGAGCAAAGGCACCGGAATCTTTCCCTTCACGTGGGCCAACATCAATCCAATTATGTTCAAAAAAGCGTTTGCCCAATTTGGCCAAGCGTGGTGAAAATTCTTCATAGGCATTGATAACTAGATCCGTAGCCTCCAGCCATTCTATCTTTCTATCGTCTTCATCCGGCAGAGGAGCGTTTCTATCCCAATAATTAAGTGAGTCCTTACCCATCCACTTAGCCTTAATTTTATAATAGCGGTGAGAAAGTTTTGGATAGCTGGCTTTAACGGCACTGATAAGCGCATCCACCACATCATCCTCAATAAAATTGCTTAAATTGCGTGAAGAAATAGGTCTCTCAAATTGCCGCCACTTATCTTCAATGGATTTATCTTTTGCCAGTACGTTAGTAATATAGGCAAAAATCCGACTGTTTTTTTTGAGTACTTTCCCCAAAGATTTTGCTGCTTGCTTGCGTTCCTCCTCTTTGTGAGACGAAAGAAAATTTAAGATTTCAGTGCAGGTTAGCATTTTATCGTCGAAAGGAAATCGTAGATCCGCCAGAGTTTCATCAAACAAACGTGTCCACGCATTACGACCGGAAATATCCTTTTCATGTAGGAGTTTTTCCAAATCATCGTCAAGCTGATGGGGCAAAAAAGTCCGAATATCCCGTAGCCAAGGAGAATAATGGTTCAACGCACGCGAGGTAAGTTTTTTCTCCGCCAAGGCAGCATCAGAAATACGGTTAAGTTCAAGGGTAAAAAACAGAATCTTTGTCGAAATATCATTGATCGTTTCAGAGATATTTTGGTAGAATCGAGAGTTTTCTTCGTTAGAAAGATCCTCAACGTATAAAAGATAGGCATAAGAGCCAAGCCTGCCAAGCAGCTCTTCAATATTTTCATAACGTTCTATCATTTTAGCCAGATCATCACCAGAGAGATCAGCTACCTTTCCTTTCATATATTTTTCAAGATATTGGGCTGAACTACGTGCTGCATCAATATCCCGTTGGACTTCCGGCGCATCGGTAGATTGGTATAAATCATGTAATTCCCAGCGGGGTAAAGTTTGCTGCGTCATATTATATCTCGTGCTTTTTACGTTTAAATTTCGTTTTTACATGGTGGAAAAAACGTGTTTCTCCAATCATAAGCAAACAGGGGGTAATAAACAACGTTAACACGGTGGCAAATGTCAAGCCTCCGGCAATGGCAGTGGACAGTTGTTCCCACCATTGGGTGGAAGGTGCGCCAACACTAATTTCTCTGGAAATAAAGTTAATATTCACCGTAGTCACCATAGGCACCAGCCCAAGTACTGTTGTTCCTGCAGTCAGCAAAATAGGGCGTAACCGTTGGGCTCCAGTACGCAACAGAGCTTCCATCGTTTCCATCCCGCTTTTTTTAAGATAATTGAAAGTATCGATAAAAATAATATTGTTGTTCACCACAATACCGGCAAGGGCAATGACACCTACCCCACACATCACAATGCCAAAAGGTTTATACGTCACCAACAGTCCAAGAAATACACCCCCTGTTGAAAGCACAATGGCACTTAGTATAATAAGTGTTTGATAAATACTGTTAAATTGTAGCAACAATACCAGCGCCATGGCACAAATGGAAAGAAGAAAAGCCTTATTTAGAAATTGCTGAGTTTCTTTTTTATCTTCCTCATTTCCTTTAAAACTAATATTTACACGTGGGTCAATATCCGCAGTTTTTAACCACTGTTTTATTTCCTGAATTTTTCTATCCGCAATAACGCCTTCGGGAACATCTGCTTCAATCTTATATACCCTCACTGTATCAACTTTTGTGACTTCACTGATTTTTGGTTTGGCTTTCCTTTTAACAAAGCTGCCTATGGGAATTGCACCCTCAGAAGTAACCACACGCAGATTATCTAGCTGTTCCACGCCACGGTATTTTTCAGGAAAACGAATGGTAATATCCACCTCATCGTCATTATTATCAGGTCGATAGGTTGTGGCAATCAAGCCATTGGTTACGAGTTTAATAAAACTGCCAATAATGTTAATATCCACCCCAAATTTAGCGGCTTGGGCACGATCCACTTCCATTTCCCATTCAATTGCGGGAATGGGCAGACTGTCCCCCACATCAACAAATTCTCCAATTTCTGTCATGGTCTGGCGCAATTGACGAATTACCGGAGGAATAAGATCCACATTGTAGGAAGAAACTTCAATCTGGACATCACGTGCCTCACCAGGACCTCCATGTTGTTCACGTGTTTCAATAATCACACCTGCCATATCAGAAGTACGCTGCTTTATTTCTTCCAATATTTCTGCGGATTTACGACGCTCATCCCAATCATGATATTCCAGTTGGATAATACCGATTGTGTCTGCAGGATACTGGTCTCCTTTACCTCCCTCCATTTTACCTGAACGTGCGTAAAATATTTTTATGTCGTCGGTCATGTCTAAAATGCGAGATTCAACTTGGCGTACGATTTTATCCTGCTCTAAGGTAGATAAATTTCCTCTAGCTCTAATGATAACGCTGGCATTTTGTGGCTCAATCTTAGGGAAAAACTCTACGCCAGGGCTTAGAATGCTGTAAGCAATAATAATAGCAAACATCCCTAAAATAATAAGCATAATAGTTTTGCGTGGATGGGTAAGTGCGGTTTTTAATATTTTGACATATTTTCCAGTAAACCCCTTTAGATTCTCCAGATTACCATTTTCAGATACATTGGTATTGTTTTGGGTCAAGGCATCATAAGGGTCTGGTTTGCCAACCCATTTGCCCAAAGACGGGATAAAAATCAGCGCCATCAATAATGAACCAAACAATGTAGCAATAAGCGTCATGGGTAAGAATTTCATAAATTGACCCATAATTCCCGGCCAAAAGAGAAGAGGGGCAAACACCAGTAAGGTGGTCACGGTGGAGGCAATAATTGGCCACGCCATACGTTTGGCGGCAATCCCGTAAGCCTGAGTATGTGATGTACCATCAATCATCTGTCGATTAGCATATTCAATAACCACAATAGCATTATCTACCAACATGCCAATGGATAAAATTAAGGCGAAAAGCACAACGATGTTTAAGGTTACCCCAAAAAATGAAATCACCAAGATGCCAAATAAGAAAGCGCCAGGAATCGCCAGCGCAATAAACAAGGCTGAACGTAGCCCAATAAAATAAATGATAACAACGGTTACCAAGAATACTGCCAAAAAGATGTTATTTTGTAGATCCGTGACCATGTCAATGATACTTGAAGATTTATCCTGAGCAAAAAGAACATTAATTCCTGCCGGCCATGTTTTTGAGACTTGTTCCACCACATATTTAACTTTTGCAACGGTATCAATGATGTTTTCTCCCGTACGCTTGCTGACTTCCAATACTAACACAGGTTTGTTGTTAACCCGTGCAAAGCCATCCGGATCTTTATAACTTGGGCGAATATCAGCAATATCCCCTAAAACTACCTTAGAATCCTCACTGACCTTAACAGGGAGGTTTACAAGGTCATCAAATTCTTCAATCAGCCCAGGCACTTTAACGTCATAACGCCCAGATTGTGCATCAAGTGCACCCGCAGCCACTAGCTTATTGTTATCATCAACAATGCGTACAATGTTTGAGGTTAGCCCATAACTTTCTAAAATAATCGGATCTATGATAACATCGAGTGCCTCCTCACGATCCCCAACAATTTCCACGTCTAATACTTCAGATAATCCTTCAATTTCATCCCTTAAGCCTCTGGCAATATTAATGAAACTCCTTTCTGGAATATCCCCTGTTAAGATAATGCTAACCACAGGAAACAGACTTAAATTAACCTCATTAATGATAGGTTCGTCTGTATCATTGGGTAATTCTGATTTTGCAATATCTACTTTTTCCCGCACATCCTGTAGCGCTTTATCACCGTCAAATCCGGCAGTAAACTCTAACAACACCGAAGCAAAGCCCTGTAGCGCATTTGAACGCATTTCTTTTACACCCTCAATTGACCTAAGTTCTTTTTCCATCGGGCGGATCAGCAGTCTTTCTGCGTCTTGAGGAGAAATACCCTCATGTTTCATGGAAATATAAATAATAGGGATTTGTACATCCGGACTGTCTTCTCTAGGGATTGAGACATAGGTAAGAGAGCCAGAAATTAGGATAACAATTAAGATTAATATGGTGGCTCGGGATCTGTCTAATGCGGCATCAATAATATGATTCATTTTCTATCTAACCCTTTATTTTTTAATGTTAGAGTTATTTTCTGATAGAATAGCAATGACTTTCTGTCCTTCTTTTACAAAAGCTTGCCCCAGAGTAATAATATCTGCTCTAGGAGGGAGCGAGGAGATCCATACCCCGCCTTTATTATAATCGTAAGCGGAAATAGCTACAAAACCAACAATTCCTGTTTGATTTTCTCCTTCATCCGATAAATCCTCTACTATTTTCACCCCAATTTTCCCTTCTTCATTAATTGAAAGATCAGAGGAAGAAACATAATGAGCTTGTTTGTTTTCTATGGGAATGGAAACAAATGTTGTTAGTCCTGATGCAATAGAATAATCTGGATTTTCAACTTCGATTTCAATCCTAAAAGTACGGGTTACCGGATTAGAAATTTTACTAATATAGCTAATTTTTCCTATAAACTTCTTGCCTGTTATCAATTCAATATCGCACAATGTATCAAGAGTAATCTTTTTTATGTTCTGTTCTGATATAAAGGCAGAAATTACAATGGGGTTGGTATCGATGATAACGGCGAGCGTACGATCGTCTTTGGCACGCGTAGTGTCAACCGATATAGTTGGCCCAACAAGTGTACCCAGCTCAGCATTAATCAAATTAACAATTCCGTCAAACGGGGAGAGTATTTTTGTGTTATCCAAATTGATCTGCGCCTGTATCAACAATGCCTTGGCCATTTCGAGTTGGCTGGAAGCCTCTGCTAATTTTGTTTCAGCTTGAAACCCTTTAAGAGACAGCCTTTTTGCGGCAGTATAGTCTATCTCTCTCTTGTGAACACTGGCCTTAGCTTCTTCCAGTAAGGCTGCGCGTTCACGTTCTTCAATTTCCATGATAACATCGCCCTGTGCGACTTTTTGACCTTCAGCAACAAGAATTTTAGTAATCTTTCCGCCGACTTCAGCCTTCAAATTAACCATACGCTTGGGTTCTGTGATTCCATTTACATAGATATTTTTCTTATGTTCCACCGCATGACTTTTGATATATTGTACTTTTGGCAGAGCCTCCACGGCCATAGAGTTATGAATATTTTCTTTTATAGTAGGTTGAGTGTTTCTAAAAAAAACACCAGAAAGAATCCATAAAACAATTAAGGCTGCCAGAACATAGGCAATAAGTTTAGACTTATTTGAACCCTTGATAGTATATTGCATGTAAATATATTTCCTTAAAAACTCTTATATTGTGCCGCGTGTATATTAACGTTATATATGTTACTAGTAAAACAATTTAAGGCATAATAATGAAATTATTTAGAAAGTTATTCATAGTAATAATGTGTTGTGCAGTATCTTGGCCATACAGCGTCCTAGCCTATCAGGACAGCAGTGCAGTAAATATTGTGCTTTTTGGTGACAGCATGATTGCCGGAACAGGGTTGCCCATAAAAGCCCGTTTAGCGGCTTTACTTCAAGAAAATTATGAAAGGGAAGGAGTAAAGGTCAATGTCATTAACAGTGGTGTAGACAACATGGACAGTGGAGAGGGGCTTAAAAGAGTGGATGAGCTTGTTCTGTCTCATAATCCAGATGTTGTACTGATGCAGTTAGGGCGTATTGACCTGTATAAGAAAGTAGATATTGAGAAAATCCGTTACAATTTAGAAAAAATAATTTGGAAAATTTTGAATAAAAACCGTTATACTAAAATCGTTCTCATTGGCCACAAATCACGCGCAGGGGTTAAGGATAAAATCTATCCAGCTAGGTATAACAACCTATTTCCTGCAGTGGCAGGAAAATATAAAGTTTCTTTTTATGAAATGTATACGAAAGACATAGCTGGGCTTAATGGCTTTCTGCAACTTGATAGAATGCATCCAAATTATGCCGGCACAAAATTTATACTAAAGAGATTATTACCATATATTAACAAGGATGTTAGAGATATTTACGCAGAAAAAGCCTCTATGTCTGAGTGAGATAGATTATAAAATTGTTGAAAGTAACAAAATTAGGAATGTCCGTCTGAGTATTTCTTCTTCAGACGGTCTAATTATTACAGTTCCAAAGGGTTTTAGTCGTCGAAAGATTAATAATATTTTTAAAGAAAAAAGAAATTGGATAGAAAAATATTATCAAAGGGTTGATGAGAAAAAACAGCAATATCCCTCTTATTATGACAAAGGCCTACCTAGAAAAATTACACTCCCCGCAATAAACGAAGAACATATTCTTCTCTATCGTCCAACAACGGCAAAGTCTGTTAAAGTAAAAGAGGAAAAAGGTAGTATAATTGTTTATGGTAATATCAAAGACACTGAAAAAACCCTTCAGGCTTTACAAAAATGGTTTTATCTTAAAGCCAAAAAAGTTATTCCCCCATTGTTTAAAGAGTACAGCGATCAATATGACTTTAAATTTAAGAATATTACTATACGTAACCAGAAATCCCGCTGGGGAAGTTGCTCTTCACAAAATAATATTTCACTAAACAGTAAGTTATTATTTATTCCCAAAGAATACATGGAATACATATTTTTACATGAACTTTGTCATACTATTTATCTTAACCATTCCCCAAAATTTTGGGCATTAGTAAAAAAAATTGATCCAGAATATGAGGGCAAGAATTCTTTAAGTAAAAGAGAGCTATGGTATAAATATGTTCCCGGATGGGTATAAGAATTACGCCCCCTCATGCGTGGCAGCAGGCTGTTCCAGAGGCAGAATAAATACAAATTTACTTCCTCCATCAGGATTATTTTCTGCATGAATTCTTCCACAATGATATTCTATAATCTCTTTACAGATTGCCAAGCCAAGACCCGTACCGCCCGCGCCAGTTTTTGTTTTACTGCTTTGAATAAATTTATTGAAAACAGCTTCAAGTTCACTATCCGGGATGCCGATGCCGTTATCAATAACTGAAATGGTTAAGGATGGTACAATTTTGCCATCAATTTTTATCTTTGAATCTTCAGCCTTAATAATAATTTTAGACTTTTCATGAGAAAATTTGATGGCATTGGACAATAAATTCCATAATACTTGAGAAATCTTATTATTATCAATTTCTACCGTTTTTTCCTTACACTCTTTTATAAAATCAAGCGTTAATTTTTTATCGGTAAGAAGCGGTTGGATTTGAGTAGCCACGTCTTTGAATAAGCTTTCTATACCTACACTAATAAAATTCATTTCCATTCGCCCTGATTCCATCTTAGACAGGTCAAGCAGGTCGTTTAAAAGTGTTAAAAGTCTCTTCCCACTATCATTTATGGATTTAAAGAAGCCCATAATCTTCTCTTTAGGAGCACTGTCAAATTTCTTAACTCCCAAATCAGAATAGCTTAGAATTGCGTGCATAGGGGTGCGTAATTCGTGTGATATGTTGGCCAGAAATTCACTCTTTGCAATATTTGCTTCCTGAGCTTGTCGGGTTGCCTCCTGTAATTCTGCAGTTCTTTCTTCTACTAAATCTTGCAGATTGTCCCGATGTTTTCTAATTTCTTCTTCAGCATATTTTCTTTCCACCACACGTCCAATCTGGGTGCCAATATTACTTAATAAAGAAAGTAACTCTTCATTACGATTTTGAATACGTAATGTAAAAAATTCTAATATTGCGCTGACCTCTTGCCCAGATATAATTGGGACAGCGACCGCAGTACTTATTCCTATTTCTTTTGCAGCGAGGACTCTTTCTTTATAAAGTTCATTGAGATCATTGCTCCAAATAGGCTGTCCACTACTAAATGTCATTCCTACAATACCAACCCCTGCATTGACAGTAGTATTTTCTGATATACGTATAAAATCTTCTGCATTGTTTTTTAGCGGGCCAAACCATATTTTTGTTGAGACTAATTTGTTTTTATCTTTATCATAAATATAGGCATGGCCTAATGTCCAATTGGTAAACTTACAGATATGTTCCAAACAGATAGAGACGGCTTCCTCAATTGAATAGGCATTATTTGTCGATGAGGTTATGTTTTGAAGCAGCTGGATGGCCTTTGTTTCATGCTTTAATTTGATGTTTGTTTCTTTTAATTGTCTTTCCGATATCTTACGTTTGGTAATATCTTTAAAGGCAATGACCGCATGAGTGATGTTTCCATTCTCAGAAATTACCGGTGAGGAACTATATTCAACATAAATATTATGTCCGTCTTTATGTACAAAAAGTTCATTGTCAACCTTATAGGATTGCCCTTTTGTATATGTTTTATATATTGGGGAATTACTATCGTCGTATTTTATATTACTTGATTCTCGACTTAGTAAATATTTATAAATTTTTTCTCCTAGTAACTCATGCTCTTTATAACCCAATATTTTTAGGGCGGCATAGTTTGCCATGGTTATTTCACCATTGGTGTTAATGCTAAATATACCATCCCCTATGGAATTAAGAATTAGTTCAGTTAGTTTCTTTTCTGAGTTCAGCTCCAGTGTTTTCTTGTTTACAAGATTTTCAACTCTTTTTCGTTGTTTAATTAAGATTAGTAGGTATAGCGTGAGAGTAAATACAATACTCAAGGACATTACCAATAACATTATATCATTAAGACTAATGCCTGTTTGATAATAGCCCTTCAAAGGGGAGGTGGTAATTCTCCATAATTTGCCAGCAATTTCCATGGTTTCTGAAAGATTAAAATTATTGTCAAACGTAATAATTTTTTTCTCTGGTGAAGCGATGATATCCACATTTGGATTATATTTATATACAGTTAGTGGATAATCTTCATCGGTGATATCAGATAATTCCACAACAACACCTTCAGCTTCAAGGTTTAACATCAGACTTTCAACAACATTTTTTACGGAAATGGTAACCGACGTTAGCCCCTCTAACTTGTCGTATTTAAAAATAGGGGTGTAGGAAACAATATAGTTTTTTTCATCTAGATCAAATTCATTATAAACGGGTTTAGTTATTACTGTTATATTATTATTCCAAGCTTCCAATATAGTGGATAACTTATCCAAATCAGACGATTCATCATAGCCAAGAAACTGATCCAAATATTCTTCAGGTGTCATATAAACAATTGGAAAATAATAGTCCTTGTTCATGGGATAATCATACGTATCAACAGAATGATTATCTGTGCTAGAGTATTTTATTTCTGGAATTTCATTACTTTCTAAAAATTTTTCTAAGTTGGATTTTGGAACATAAGGCATCCATTTGAAGGAGCTAACCGCAGAATCTTGCTTTAAAATTTTTTTGGTAAAAATAGAAAACTCCATTTTATCCACAAAAGAGGAGGAATCATACAGTGCCGATATTTCACTTGACCTTGCTATAGAACGATTTATTGCGTCTTCGATTAGCAAAATTCTATCAACAGAGTCCGCCTGAAATTTATCAATAATCTTTAAATTGGTTGAGTGGTATGAATTCCAAAAAATATATATTGCAATGCTAATACCAACAAGAACTGTAACAATAACAGGAAAAACACTCCTAAAACCAGAAAATTTACTTTTGTTTTTTATCAATTAATTACTCTGTATTTTACAGTAGTGAACAATGTATTTATACCAACTGATTTAACATATAGCCCTAAACATATCTACCATTAATTGTAATGATTAATGATGATAGGTAATAATTCATATTTTACTTGTGATAACTAAATTAATATTTCATCCTAATATTTTTACGATCACTGTCAGGAAATAGCATGAGTTATTGTCTTACTATCATGGAAGAAAACGGTTCTATTTTTACTACATTGTTTCTGGTAGGATTTTTTGGAGGATTTACTCACTGTGTTGGCATGTGCGGCCCTTTTGTAATTAGTCAGGTAACCACAAAATCTCAATTGATAAACAGTAGTAATATGTCGGAATTAAAGCGCCTTTCTTCCGGACTTCTTATTCCCTATCATTTAGGCAGAATGACCACATATACATTACTTGGATCATTAGGTTCTGCAATGGTTAGTGCGATTCATAACAGCCTATTGTTTCATTATCTATCCGCTATTCTACTAACAATTGCCGGTTTTATATTTATTTTTTCATCTCTAAACTTACAATATACATCCAAACCAACTCTACTAAAAATTCTACCAGCCAATTGGAGTAAAAATTTGCGGGCTATTCTTAGTAAAATGCTAGGTTATTTCTCTGAAAAACCAAACAATCTAAAGGGGTATTTTTTAGGTTTTTTTCTTGGATTTCTACCCTGTGGTATGGTATATGGAGCATTGGCTGCTGCGATTTCAGCATCTATGGGGAATATACTAACAGGTGCATTTGCCATGATGTTTTTTGCAGCAGGCACCATTCCCGCACTGGTTGTAATGGGGGTGGGTAGCCATTTTTTCCTTAGAAAATGGCATAAACAGTTTGGCTATCTTGCGCGTATCGTGATGATGGTCAGTGGCATAACCTTGTTAGCTATGTCATATAGTTCAGTTTTTTAAATGGAGTGTACAATGAGTACAGAAATAACAGCAAATAAGGTAAATTACGCGGATAAGACAATCAAGCTTTTTGCGATAATTACTGTTTTCTGGGCAGTAGTTGGTTTCCTTGTCGGTGATTTTATTGCCTGGCAAATGGCTTATCCTGTATTAAATTTTGATCTTGAATGGACATCGTTTGGTCGTTTGCGTCCTTTGCACACGTCGGCAGTGATTTTTGCCTTTGGTGGTAATGCGCTTTTGACAACGAGCCTATATATTGTTCAGCGCACCTGCCAGGCACGACTTTTTGGTGGTGAAGCGGCAGCTAAGTTTCTTTTTTGGGGCTATCAGTTGGTAATTGTTCTGGCAGCTCTGGGATATGTTTTAGGTGTAACACAAGGCAAAGAATATGCAGAGCCAGAATGGTATGTTGATTTGTGGTTAACTGTTGTGTGGGTGGTCTATCTTATTGTCTATCTTGGCACTCTAATGCGTAGAAAAGAACCTCATATATATGTCGCCAATTGGTTTTTCCTTGCCTTTATTGTTACCGTTGCGGTGTTGCATATTGTAAATAATCTTGCTGTTCCTATCTCAGCGGGTTCTCCTTATAGTGTTCCACTATTTGGCGGAATGCAAAGCGCAATGATTCAGTGGTGGTATGGTCACAATGCGGTAGGCTTTTTCTTAACAGCAGGCTTCCTTGGCATCATGTATTATTTTGTACCTAAGCGCGCACAACGCCCTGTTTATTCTTACCGTCTGTCCATTTTACACTTCTGGTCATTGGTCTTTATTTACATCTGGGCTGGCCCTCACCATTTACATTATACTGCGTTGCCTGACTGGGCACAAACTCTTGGCATGACCCTGTCTGTGATGTTATGGATGCCCTCTTGGGGTGGGATGATTAATGGTATTATGACCCTTTCAGGTGCGTGGCATAAATTACGTGAAGATCCTGTGTTGCAGTTTATGATCGTTTCCCTTGCCTTTTATGGTATGAGCACGTTTGAAGGTCCTTTAATGTCGATTAAAGAAGTCAATGCCTTAAGCCACTATACAGACTGGACAATTGGTCATGTGCATTCCGGTGCACTAGGCTGGGTTGCTTTTGTAAGCTTTGGTGCGTTGTATACGTTGTTTCCAGCTCTATGGCATAAAAAGAATGTTTATTCTTATGCTCTAGTACGTTGGCATCTGTGGGTATCCACCATCGGGATTGTACTTTACATCAGCTCTATGTGGGTAGCCGGCATTATGCAAGGCCTTATGTGGAGAGCGTATGATGAGCTTGGCTTCCTTGAATATTCATTTGTTGAGGTGGTTGATAAAATGCATATTTATTATGTAATCCGTGCTGCGGGGGGGGCGTTATTCCTTATCTCTGCTTTAGTGATGGTTTATAATCTTTATAAAACCGTTAAATCTGAGAAATTCTCAAACGGTGAATCTAACCTTGTTAAACAAGCCGCATAAGGAGGATTATTCATGTTTAAACATTCTACATTAGAAAAAAACTCAATCTTCCTAACCATAGGAATCATAATTATGATTTCTGTGGGGGGGTTAGTTGAAATAATACCTTTGTTTGACAAAGAAACTACGATTGAAAAAGTAGAAGGAGTGCGACCACGGACTCCTCTAGAACAAATTGGGTTTAATATCTACATACGTGAAGGTTGCTATGGCTGCCACTCTCAACAAGTGCGTGTGCTGCGTGATGAGGTAGAGCGTTACGGTCATTATTCTCTGGCAGCAGAAAGTATGTACGATCATCCTTTCCAATGGGGATCTAAACGTACGGGGCCTGATCTGGCACGTGTGGGCGGAAAATATTCTGACGAATGGCACCGCGCTCATATGATCAATCCTCGTGACTTAGTTCCTGAGTCTATTATGCCGGGTTACCCTTTTATGGCGGATAGAGAAATCAAAGTCGCTGATATTGGTGATTACCTAAAAGCAAGTAACATGGTGGGTGTGCCTTATAGCGAAGCACAAATCCAAAACGCTGCTGCTGACGCAAAAACACAAGCCATGCCAGACAGCAATGACGTAGAAGGATTTGAATCTCGTTATAAAAATATGATTGTGCGTGATTTTGACGGCAATCCAGAAAAAGTAACTGAATTGGATGCCTTGATTGCCTATTTGCAAACATTGGGTACTATGGTTGATTTCAGCACCTACAAAGAGGTTGAATAATCATGATTGAATTTTTATCAAATCCAACAAATGCCGGAACGATTGGTTTATTATTTTTCTTTATAGTGTTTTGCTATATTGCATTTATGACTTTCCGTCCGTCAAAAAAACAAGAAATTAATGAACTTGGAAAAATTCCACTTAAGAACGATAATTAGTCGGGTGGAAGGAGAAATAAAATGTCTGAAAAAGAAATAGATAAAGTTACAGGAACAGAGACAACCGGTCATGAGTGGGACGGTATTCGTGAATTGAATACCCCAACACCACGTTGGTGGTTACTAACATGGCTAGCAACCATTATATTTAGTGTGTGGTATTATGCTGCGTACCCTACCTTCCCAGGAATGGATGGGTATCTTGGCTGGACGTCCCACAAACAGTTAAAATCTGAACAGGCAGAAATCACTGCCCGTAAGGCAAAATATCTTAATAAATTTAAGAGTGCCAGTTTAGAAGAGATTAATTCTGACAGAGAGCTTTTACACTTTGCTAAGGCCGGTGGGGCTGCCTTCTTCAAAGACAACTGCGCTACGTGTCATGGTTCAGGCGGTGCGGGTAATGTAGGTTATCCAAATCTAAATGATGACGATTGGCTGTGGGGCGGAACTTTAAACGATATTTATACTACGATTAAATACGGTATTCGTTCGGGTCACGACGAAGCGCGGGATTCTCAAATGCCGGCCTTTGGTAGAGACGAATTGCTTGAAAAACAAGAAATTACAGACGTGGTTCAACATGTTCTGTCTCTTTCTGGCAAAGCTAAAGCCAACACTTCTGGTGCAGTTATTTTTGCTGAGAACTGTGCTGCTTGTCATGGCGAAGATGGAAAAGGCGGACAGGATTTTGGTGCACCAAATCTTGCTGATGAAATCTGGCTTTATGGAAGTGATGTTCAAGCTGTAACTAATAGCGTTACAAACGCACGCGCTGGCATGATGCCAACTTGGGAAGCGCGGTTAGATGATGACACCATCAAACAATTAACTGTGTATGTCCATAGCCTTGGTGGTGGTAAATAATTATTGAGGGGGTAGCTTTGCTACCCCTTTTTATTTCTATTAGGTAATTTAAGGTTTACAATGACTTCTCCCTTTGAACAAGAAAGTGATCATTTTTTTCAAAAACATGAGCGTATTTACCCGATGCGCGTATGGGGTAAATTCCGTATCCTAAAATGGGCTGCCATGACCGGTCTTCTGGCAATTTATTACGTCACGCCTTGGATACGTTGGGATAGGGGAGAATATGCGCCGGATCAAGCCATTCTTATCTCCATCGCCCGTCAGCGTATGTATTTCTTTGATTTAGAAATCTGGCCTCAAGAAATTTATTTTGTCACCGGTATATTGGTATTATCGGCTCTTGGATTGTTTTATGTTACTTCACTTTTTGGTCGGGTGTGGTGTGGCTATGCCTGCCCACAAACCGTATGGACAGATCTCTTTGTCTGGGTAGAACGGATTGTTCAGGGGCGACGTAATGAACGTATAAAGCTGGACAAAATGCCCCTGTGTTTTGAAAAAATATGGAAAAAAGGTCTAACGCATTTTATCTGGGTTTTAATAGGTATGGCAACAGGAGGGGCGTACGTACTTTATTTTAACGATGCACCTACCGTAATACATCAGATCATACATTTTGAACTTCCCTTTGAAACCGGCGCGTGGATATTTGGCTTAACTGTTAGTACTTATGTACTGGCTGGACATGCACGGGATCAAGTCTGTTCTTTTATGTGTCCTTATGCGCGTTTCCAATCGGCAATGTTTGACAAAGACACGTTGATTATCGGTTACGACGAAGAACGTGGAGAGCCCAGAGGCAAACATAAACAGGGCGAAAGCTGGGATGGGAGAGGCGACTGTATAGATTGTCATCGTTGTGTCCATGTATGCCCACAGGGGATTGATATCCGCAACGGTCTGCAAATGCAGTGTATTGCCTGTGGGCTGTGCATTGATGCGTGCAATGAAATTATGGACAAAGTTGGACTCCCTCAAGGGCTTATTCGCTATGACAGTTACCACCATCTGCACAACAAGGAAGAAAAAGGCTTTCATCTTTTGCGCCCAAGAACAATTTACTACACCATCATTATGGCGGTAATATTTAGTGTATTTATCTACTTCTTACTGAATAAATCTCCGTTAGAAATGAATGTTATACGGGACAGAAACCCTATCTTTGTAAAACTTTCAGACGGCAGCATTCGCAACGCTTACACGATTAAAATTCTTAATAAAACCAGAGAAAAAAGAAATTATTCTCTTTCAATTATTGGTATTAAAGATGCAAAACTAAAATTGGAAGATGTTGATTTTGTTGACCTAAACAACATTAAAGTACAAAGTGATGGCGTGGCACAATATAGGTTGTATATCATTGCACCGCCAACGTCCTTAAAAGGTAACCGAACAGACATTCGTTTGTCTCTGGTGGACAATGAAACACATTATCAAACCAACTATAAAGGGGTGTTTGTAAGTGGTAAATAGTGATGGAATTACTCTAGAAAAAGATAGCTTTAAGGATAAACTTATCCCTTGGTATTTCGTCTTATTCTTTTTGGTCGTGTTTATTGTGAATGGCTTCTTTGTCTATTTTGCCGTTTCCAGCTTTACCGGAGTCACCACCGAAGGTGCGTATACTAAAGGTGTTGCCTATAATGAAGTGGTGGCACAAAAGCGCAAGCAAGATGCCTTGGGATGGCAGGATAATTTTAGCCTAGAAAATGACGGTGATCATTATAAAATTTCTCTGTCTTTTAGTGATAAAAAAAGCGGAGAACTTATCCCAATCGATAAGGTGACGGGTATTTTATTCCGTCCTTCAAACAGCGGGCATGATCTGAATCTTAATTTCACCAACAGTGAAGAGACGTATGTTGCCGAGTTTATTCCTCCACTAAAAGGCCAGTGGGAAGCACATATTGTTGCCTATAAGGGTGATAATCTGATAAAACATCGTTATGATGTGACCATTAAATAATTATTTATATATAAAGCTTCCTATGTCAGATTTATGTCTACATTGTGGGCAGAAATGTCCTGATCATCAAGATTTTTGCTGTAACGGTTGCAGTGCTGCCTATGAGCTTATCAATACCGCCGGTCTTTCCTCTTATTACCAAAAACGTTTGGATGATATCAGCAACAATGTTTTAAAACCTGATGAAAATCCCAGAGACATTCATATTGGGGCGTTTGTTCAAACCGAAAATAACATCAATAGCCTGTATCTTATGGTCGAAGGAGTACATTGCGCGGCGTGTATTTGGCTGATAGAAACCCTGCTTAACCGTCAGGAAGGGGTGATGAACGCGCGGGTGAATATGTCTACCAAACGGCTCACCTTGAAGTGGGAAGGGGACATAAAACGTGGCCAAGAATTAGTTGCCATGATTGAGAGTATTGGTTACCGGCTTGTACCCTTTGATCCAAAAATTTTACGAAACGAGAATGAAGAATATCTCAAATTCCTTTTAGTCTGCTTAGGCATTGCCGGTTTTGCCGCCGGTAATATAATGCTTATCTCGATTTCTTTATGGTTTGACGGTTTTGGCATGGGCGAGGCTACCCGCAATATCTTACACTGGCTTTCTTCACTCATTGCCTTACCGGTGATTATATTCTCCGGAAGACCGTTTTTTTATTCGGCTTTTTCCGCTTTAAAAAACCGCCGTTCCAATATGGATGTACCTATTTCACTGGCCATTATCTTAACGTCCATCATCAGCCTGATCCAGACAATGAATAAAGCCCATGATGTGTATTTTGATTCGGCTATTATGCTGCTATTCTTTTTGCTCATCGGGCGTTATCTGGATACCAAAGCCCGCTATAAGGCAACCAACGCCTCACAGGATTTGCTATTACTCACTGCCGGTTCCGCCACCGTAATTAATGAGGATGGCAGCCAGAGTGTTATACCTAGCCAGAACATCACTCTCGGTATGAATTTGCTTGTCTGCGCGGGGGAAAAAATCCCTGCCGATGGGGTAATTCTAGAAGGCAATTCTGAAATTGATATGTCGCTGATCAATGGCGAAACCATTCCCCATATTGGTCAAAAAGGCAGTGATGTCTTCGCCGGAACGATTAATCTCAGCGCTCCCATAACCCTAAAAGTAACCAAAGTCGGGCAGGGGACTCTGCTCAACCAGATCGTCAGTATGATGGAAAACGCCGAAAAAGGGCAGGCCAAGTATGTGCGTATTGCCGACAGAATTGCCGGCTATTACACTCCCGTGGTGCATAGCCTTGCCGCGCTCACCTTTATCTACTGGCTTTTTGTTGGCGGGGAAGACTGGCAGCAATCCTTAATGACCGCGGTGACGGTTCTCATTATTACCTGCCCATGTGCCTTGGCCTTGGCCGTGCCGGTAGTGCAGGTTGTGGCTAGCCGCAGATTAATGCAGCAGGGTATCTTGTTAAAATCCGGCGAGGCTTTGGAAAAAATTCCCACCATCGATAGCATTATTTTTGATAAAACCGGAACACTGACTCTCGGTCATCCTGAACTCGTAAATAAGGCGGATATTTCGCTTGAAATCTTACAACTTGCCGCCTCCATCGCCAAAAAGAGCAAGCATCCGCTTTCGCGCGCTTTAGCAAAATCCTATCACGGGGAGCCGATAAAATTGGAAGTCACCGAAATTGCCGGTAAAGGCTTATTGGCCAAACATAAGGGCGAAGAAATACGGCTAGGAAACCGTGATTTTTGCAAGGTACAAGGTAAATCTCAGAGCTTGGAATTTTGGCTTAGTTATAAAAATCAGGACACTCATTTCATTTTTAAAGACCAGATTAGGCAAGACGCAAAGGAGATTATCTCAGATTTAAAGAGCAGGGCAATACACGTTATTCTGCTTTCGGGAGATGCAGAAGCACCGGTAACTGAAGTCGCAGAATATCTGGATATAGACATCTTCGAACACAGCATGACGCCGGATAAGAAATACGCCTATATTGAAGCCATGCGCGATGTTGGTGGTAAAAAAATTATGATGGTGGGGGACGGGTTAAATGACGCTCCTTCGCTAGCACTGGCGGATGTATCGGTTTCTCCTTCTACTGCGATGGACATTAGCCAAAATGCCGCCGATATCATCTTCCAAGGAGAAAAACTCTACCCCATTAAAGAACTATTTAACCTGTCCACAAAAACTCAAAAATTAGTAAGACAAAATTTTGCCATTGCCTTATGCTACAATCTATTAGCAATTCCTCTGGCGATGATGGGTTATGTGACGCCATTACTGGCCGCCCTTGCTATGAGCAGCAGCTCGATTATCGTTATCACCAACGCATTGAGGTTAAGTAAAAAATGAACGTATTATTATTTTTAGTGCCCATTGCTATCATCCTAGGCATCTTAGCCATTGCGGGTTTTCTTTGGGCGTTGCAAAACAATCAGTTTGACGACGCCGAAGGCTCTGCCAACCGTATTTTATTTGATGATGAAGACGAATAGCAGGTGAGTAACCATCGTCATCCTGTGGAATTTCCTATAAATTAGCACAGGATCCATACATATGAGAAAGTGGATTCTGTGCTGTCGTTTTACTCCCCACAGAATGACGGGATGAGGTGTCATCTTCACACATAGTATGAAGATCCAGTAATTTCTGTTCTGGATTCCCAGCCTAACGACTGAGAATGACAAAAGAAAAACCCCCAGCGCCGAAGCGCTGAGGGAATTGTTGTTGTGGACTAGGGGTGACGATCTTCATTCAGCTTCTCCATTTCAAGAAGAAGGTTCATTCCTTCAAACCAGGCATTAAAGCCAAATTTTGCATCATCAAACCCTCGCCATTTGTCGTAGGGGTATCTTCCTCCACGATCGGGATTAGAATGCCCAATTTTGTGGTCATCATGCTGATGTCCAATGGTAGAAAGCGCATAAATCTTACGAGCAAGTAAAAGGTCATCCCGCATTTCCTCATACCCAGCACGAACACTAAGAAGCTTGCCACCATATCGGCTGAACTTTTTGTTCCAGCTATTAATCAAATCGTTAAATTTAACTAATTCACCAGGTACAGTCCAGCTATCATCAGGCCACCTACGTTTCTTGTTTAGAAGATCAATTTCCAAAATGGCATTCATTGCCTTAATCCATTCCGAGTACTGGTTACTACGCTTATTAAGAAAAGCGCTAACCATTACATCACGAATCCTCGAGACTTCATCATCGATCTCCTGGTAACTTGCCAGGGTGTCATTGGCTTCAACAAGAAAAAGCCCACCCCACGCAGCTTTGCCATCATTATCGTTGTATTCACGGATTTCATCGTTAATTTGATCAACGATGGAGCTCTGGGCGTAAGAAATTGACGTCAGCAACCCGAACAGAACCATGGCAAGCACAAGGCCTACCTTTTTCGCATTGAGATACAACATGGGTATCTCCTTTCAGATTTTGAATGTCCACAGTAGTACTCGTTCCATACACACCCTAGTGTACGGATCAAATACGCATTTGTTGAGTGGAAACCACTATAGACATTCGATGAAAATTCAATGAACATCAAGAAACTGTAAGTAGAATAACATCCTGACCTATAGTGGTCAATAAAAATAACCGTTTATTAGTATCTGTAAATTGTTAAATAGATCATAATTACCGTATATAATATTGTATATTATATTATTTTTACAATTTTTCTTGCATAAAATAAAATTATGGCTATTTTCTAGGTGCTTTGATATATTGATGTGCTTGTTATAACACGCTGTCATTCTCAGCCGATAGGCTGGGAATCCACTTTAATTAAGATGGATCCCCATTTCGGCAATGGCCTCATGAGGATGACGCATATGGATTAAAAAGAGTAAGAAAATGACCGAATCAGAAGTTAAACTCTGTGCTCAAGAACAGATGAAAATCGACAGTAAGTATCTTAAAGGAGATATATTACAGGAGCTTAATGACGATAAGCCGGATATATCAGACTATTCCTATGAGTTGTTAAAGTTCCATGGTTCGTATTTTGCTTTTGATCGGGACAGCGCGACAGAGCGCAAAAAAGCGGGCTTGGAGAAGCGTTTTGAATTTATGATTCGTCTGCGTGTTCCTGCGGGATTGATGACTGCCAAACAATATCTGGCGATGGACGATGTCTGTGAGAGATATTCTAACAAAACCCTGCGTATCACTACCCGTCAGGCGATTCAGTTTCATGTTATTTTAAAAGAGAATTTTCAAGCCTGTATAGCGGATATCAATAAATCACTGCTCTCAACGCGTAGTGCCTGCGGTGATGTTACACGGAATATCACCACTAGCCCTGCGCCGTTTAAGAATGCTAAATTCACTAAATTACGGGAAGATGCTTTGGCCATCGCCGAATTTGTAAAACCCCATTCTTCAGCCTATGACGAGCTTTGGAACGGAAAAAAAGAATCTAATAGGGAAGGTGATAATGTTGAACCGCTTTATGGACAAACCTATCTCCCACGCAAATTTAAGATTGGTTTGGTTGTTCCGGAAGATAATAGCATTGATGTGTTTACTCACGATCTTGGTATTGTGCATCTTTATGACGGGGATGAGCTGATCGGCCACAATATCCTCGTTGGTGGGGGAATGGGAATGAGCCATGAGGGTAAACTCAAATGGCATGAGAAAAAGACCTACCCACGTTTGGCAGATCCGTTGGCCTTTGTTGCACCCGATGACTTGATTAATGCGGTGGAAGCAGTAATCAAATTACAGCGTGATTTTGGTGATCGTACCAATCGCAAACACGCGCGTCTGAAATATCTGGTCCAGGAAAAAGGATTGGATTGGATTCGTAAAACCTTTGATGAGTATTTTGCCAAGACCAAGCCTTCTACCCCAGCGCAAGACCCACAGAAGATGGAAGAGTTTAAAATCCCATCCCATATGGGCTGGCATGAGCAGGGAGATGGCAAACTGTTCTTGGGTGTTCCTGTGCCTTCCGGACGAATTTGTGATTACGATGTGGAACACGAGGCCAAATACAATACCGGCAAGAATAAACACCATGCCAATGCCCGCTATCGTACCGGTCTGCGGGAAGTGATTAAAGAATACGGCATGGATGTGGTATTAACACCAACGGAAGAAATCATCCTCTGTGATATTGATCCGGCAGACAAAGAAACCATTGCCAAAAAGCTGCAATCTTATGGTATTGTGTTGGCCGAAGACCACACACCTGCACAACTGACCTTTATGGCTTGTGTGGCACTGCCCACTTGCGCAAAAGCGTTGGCGGAGAGCGAGCGGGTACAGTTTCATATTCTTGATGCTTTCCAAGCTGTGTTGGACAAATACGCAGTTGGCAGGGAAGAAATCTCCCTGCGCGTGACGGGTTGTCCGAACGGGTGTGCCCGCCCTTATGTAGGGGATATTGGTCTGGTTGGACGTATGCCTGGGCATTATACATTGTTTGTCGGTGGTGATTTTGCTGGAACGCGCCTTTCCACTCGCGTGTTTGATAAATTGCCACAGGATGATTTTTCCACCGCCATTGAACCGATGATCGCACGCTGGGCAAAAGAACGGCAGGACGGTGAAGGTTTTGGGGATTTTGCCCATCGAATTGGAGTAAAAAATTTAGCACAAACGGCGATAGATCAATTAAGTGAACAACATAAATGGGCGGAGTGGGCAGATTAAAATGTTACCAATCACGTTAGACATTAAGGCATTAAAAGTTGTCGTTGTTGGTCAGGGAAGGGCCACAAGCAAACGTCTGGAAATGTTAAAAGAAGCCGGAGCAACGGACGTGACGCACTACACGACTCCACCCGTAGAGGACGCGTATGACGGCGCACAGATTGTGTTTGTGGGGGATTTTGACGATCAGGAATCTGCTAAAATTGCTGAGACTGTAAGAAGTAAAAATATTCTTCTCAATATTGAAGACAAAAAGCCTTATTGTGACTTTCACATACCGGCCATGGTTAGAAGAGGGGATTTGCTCATTGCCGTGTCTACTTCAGGTGCAAGCCCGCGTTTGTCTGCAATTTTACGAGACTTCTTTGAAGAAGAATTTGGCCCCGAATGGGTCAATAACTTACAAGTCATCCGCATGGAGCGGGAAAAGTGGCTAAAAGAGGGGCTTAGTTACGACGAGCTGATTGCCCGCTCGGACGCGCTGTTTGAAGAATTAGGAATATTTGAATGAACTCTGAACGCTTAAATCGATTGCAGGCATTTTACGGTGACTTTGGCGCCGAGACGTTACTGCGCGCCATGATTAAGGACGAGTTTCAGGGAAAAGTTGCGTTGGTTTCTTCTTTTGGTGCGGATTCTGCCTTGCTGATTAAGCTGGTGGCGGACGTAGATCCGAACACACCAATCCTGTTTCTGGATACGGGAAAACATTTTCAAGAAACATTAGATTATGTAGACCTGTTAGAAAAACAACTGAAACTAACCAATATTCGTCGTTTAAAACCACGAGAAGATTTGATCAACAACATCGACAAAGACGGTACGTTGTGGCAGCGCCAAGTCAATCGCTGCTGCTGGTTGCGCAAGGTAGAACCGCTGAACCGCGTCATTGAAAGCGGGGAGTTTGAAGCCCTGATTACTGGCCGAAAACGCTACCAAACCTCTGATCGGCAAGATATCGACAATGTAGAGCTATTTGATGATGGATTATTTAGAATCAATCCTTTATGTATGTGGACCAAAAATGACATAAAGGAAAAATTTAAAGAATTTAATTTGCCACAACACCCTCTGGTAGCAAAAGGTTACCCTTCTATTGGCTGTAAACCGTGCACCAATGAGGTCAAACCAGGGGAAGACGAACGCTCAGGAAGATGGGCACATACGTCCACCGAAGGCAAACAAAAAACTGAATGCGGGATCCACACCGGACTGGAAGAAAATGTTTCCGACTGGTTAGGCGGCGGACTCTAATAGGAAGTAAGATAGGATAATAGAATGACCAACGACAATATGAACCACTTAGACAAGCTTGAAGCCCAGTCAATTTATATCTTTCGTGAGATGTTTAACAAAATTGATAACGTGGCGATGTTGTGGAGCTTTGGTAAAGATTCCAACGTGATGATCCATCTAGCGCGCAAGGCATTTTTTGGCAATATCCCATTCCCGCTGATTCATTGCGATACGGAGCTGGAATTCCCTGAAGTATACGCCTTCCGTGATCAATATGTTAAAGAGTGGGGAGTTGATTTTGTAGGCCCAGTCTGCCCTCCTATTGAAGAAACAGATCAATCACTCCCATGGGCAGCGCGCGTTGCCGCCCGTAAGACTCTTGGTCTAAAAGAAGTGCTAAACAAACACAAATTTAACGGTATTGTCACCGGCATCCGCCGTGATGAAGAGGGTACACGTGCCAAAGAACGTTATTTTAGCCCCCGCAATTTAGAAGGCCAATGGGACGTAAAAGATCAGCCGCCAGAATTTTGGGATCAGTTTATGACCGACTTCCCTCCGGGAACGCATGTGCGTATCCATCCTTTATTGCATTGGACAGAATTGGACGTTTGGCTCTACATCAAACGTGAGGGGATTCCGATTGTGCCACTGTATTTTGCTCAGCCATACGGTGAATTCCATGGTAAAAATTTTGGCGGGAAAATGATGCGCTTCCGTTCTTTGGGAGAAATTGGCATCACCTGGCCACTAGAATCAGAAGCCGACGACATTGACAAAATCATTGCCGAGCTTCGGGTTACTAAAACATCCGAACGTTCTGGTCGGCCAATGGGCAAGGACGAGGACGAAGCCGCATTCGAAAAATTACGTCAAGAAGGGTATATGTAATTATACCTAAAAATGAAGTTACTTATAAAATTAGGAGAAAAATTATGATTAAAAATTTTATTATCACATTACTAATCACCCTCATTGCAGTGCCGTCTTATGCGGATGAAGCCTCTCATAGAGCTGTAGCAGAGGAGTTATTTAAACTTGCAAAGGCTGAAGAGGCAATGAAACCACTTGAAACTGCCAGCACATCCATGATGGAGCAAAGTTTACGTCAGGCATCGACTTGTTTTACCGATGAAATCATCGCTGACATTGTAGGAGAAGTAAAAGAGATTCTTGATATGGAAGGATTAATTGCCCTAACAAAGAAAAAATCCATTGAACTATACATACAAAATTTCACAGAAGAAGAAATAACAGAGATTGTTGCTTTCTATAAAAGTGAGGTTGGTCAGAAAATGGTAGATTCAATGCCAAAAATAATGCAGCAAACTCTTCCTCTTGGACAAAAATATGCGGCAGAAAAAATGCCAAAGATTCAAGAATTTATGCAAGGGGTTATTCCTAAATATATCAACAAAGACAAGAGCTGTAAAAAACCGGAATAATCCATGATATATTTTTTTCTTATCCTTATTGGCCTGCTTTCATCTTTTTCTGCTTCAGCTCAAGAGATAGAAACCAACAACAAAGAGCGTTATGCTTATCGTGTTGCTAACGAGATTGTTGGTTTGATCATTGAGCAAGAAGGGGTTGAAGATTATGTTGCCTATGAGATTGATAGAATAAAGAAGAATGTCATTGTGAAGCTACGTTGTTTGAATGAAAAAGACAGGGAATATATTTTTAGTAATATTGAGTTGGGACATTTGATCCGTCTGATGAATAAAAATGGTTTTGTGCCCTATCTAATGAAAAAATTTACTGAGAGTGAGTTGCAAGTACTCTACCAGATGGCCGAAGAAGACATGTTTAGCTATCTGGCAGACAAAAGTAAGTCCACCGCAGATATGAGCAAGACACAACTAACTCTTATGTTTGAATTTGCCACCTCAAACATTGCGGTAAAAATGCAGCATAGTAAAAAAGAGTTGGAAAATTTAATCAATGAAAAAGCAGAAACGATTGTTTTTGATGTGATGAAAGACGCAAGGGACAAAGCAAAGGAAGTTTTAAAAGCAAAAAATATATCGCTGCGTAATTGCAGCACTTAATGTAACGGTAAATTAAAAGAGTAAAATATGAACAATACCGCATTAGCTATTAATTCAGAAACCCAGCCTGAAAGGGAGCAGATGAAAATTGTCATCGTTGGTCATGTTGACCATGGTAAATCTACCTTAGTTGGCCGTTTATTCCATGATACGGATAGTTTGCCTGACGGGAAATTGGAAGAAATCCAGAATCTGTGTAAAAAGCGCGGCATGCCCTTTGAATACAGCTTTTTGATGGACGCATTGCAGGCGGAAAGAGATCAGGGCATTACCATTGACACAACGCAAATCTGGTTTAAAACCGAGACACGGGACTATGTAATTATCGATGCCCCTGGCCATAAAGAATTCCTAAAGAACATGATTTCTGGTGCGGCCAATTCTGAAGCTGCCGTGCTGGTGATCGATGCCAATGAAGGGGTGCAGGAACAATCCAAGCGTCATGGATATTTATTGCATTTACTCGGTGTTAGCCAAATCGCTGTGGCCGTAAATAAGATGGACATGGTTGGCTATTCGGAAGAAAAATTTAAACAGATCGAGAAAGAATACCGTCAATATCTTAATGACATTGGCGTAGAGCCAACCTACATTATCCCTATTTCCGCCCGTGAGGGGGATTGTATTGTTCATGGCAATAGCGATAATATGTCGTGGTATCAAGGTCCTTCTGTAATGGGTGCATTGGACGAATTTAAACTCAAGCCTAAAGATGCAGAGCTTCCTCTACGCTTTCCAGTTCAGGATGTCTACAAGTTTGATGAACGCCGTATTGTCGCTGGACGCATCGAAAGCGGCAGCCTGAAAGTAGGGGACGAGCTTATGTTCTCACCTATTAATAAAATTGTAAAAGTCAATTCCATCGAAAATTTTGCAGGGCCAGAACTCACTGAAGTATCTGCCGGCATGTCAGTAGGCATTACTCTTAGCGAACAGATTTTTGCTGAACGCGGCAATGTTATCAGTCATGTGACAAAAATGCCGATGTTAAGCAATGTATTTAGAGCAAAAATTTTCTGGTTGGGGGATCGTCCCATTGAAATTGGCAATCGCTATACCATGAAAATAAATACTTCTGAATATCGAGTGGAAGTTAAGGAAATTGAAAGTGTTGTGGACACAGATGATCTTGCGATTGCGGACAAACATGAAAAGGTTGAAAAGAACGCCGTTGCCGAAATAATTCTACGCGTACGTGGTGTGGCGGTGTTGGATGAATTCCAGAATAATTCTATTACTGGTCGCTTTGTTCTGGTAGACAATTACCGCATTTGCGGTGGTGGTATCATTGACCTGAACGGGTTTGACGACCAACGACCATCCAGCAGTGTAAAATCGAGTAATATTACTGCTGTTGCTGCCAAAGTTAGCCCAGAAGCGCGGGCGTTGAATAATGGCCATATGGGAGGCGTATTGTGGTTCTCTGGCCTTTCTGGTTCAGGAAAATCTACTTTAGCGATGGAGCTAGAACGCCGTCTTTTTGCAAAAGGCTATCAGGTGTACGTGCTAGATGGGGACAATGTCAGAAGTGGACTGAATCGTGATCTTGGCTTTTCACCAGAAGATCGCTCTGAAAATATCCGTCGTATCGGTGAGGTGGCAGCATTGTTTGCCAGTTCAGGAACGATTGTCATTACTGCCTTTATCTCACCTTATAAAAAGGACAGAGACACAGCACGCGTAGCTGCAGGGAATAAATACCACTCCATTTACATTAAGGCCGATGTCGAAACTTGTGAATCACGTGACCCTAAGGGGCTTTATCAAAAAGCCCGCAGCGGAGAAATTAAAGAATTTACAGGTATCTCTGCGCCTTTTGAAGAGCCGGATAATGCTGACTTAATCGTTGATACAAAGAATAAAAACATAGACGAGTCGGTGGAGAAGCTGATTGAATATGTTGAAAAATATTTTGTTCAACCGGTAAAAACAATTAAACATCATAATCTTGGCAGCGGGATATAAGAGAAAATTATGACAGAGTTACATCTTTCTTTTGGTTTAACATTTGCAGAGCTTTATTCTAGGTCAGGCTTAGAAAAGCTTGATACAGCTTTTATTAATCACTTAAAAGAGAGCAATGTCGATTTGCATAATCGCTTTTTAGAAATGCGTGCAAAGATTGTTTCAAAACAAGAGGTAGAAGGAAAAGATGAATCCAATCTATTGATTGAACTTTCTCCCTATCTAGAAGATTTCCTTGCCCAACTCTTTAATATTCAGGACGAAGTAAGAGCGACTCAAAAACAGCATAATGAGTTGGCAGATTTGTATCTGTGTAAGCGGATTTTTGTGCAGCGGCGTGCAGTAAAGATGGTCAAAGAGGCTGAGGCTGATAGTATAGATGGAGAGAAGCTAGCCAAACAGTTAGAAGAAATTTTCGGGGAACCTTTAACCGAGAAATCTTTTGCCAAGCATGTGGTACAGTGGATTGATGGCACAAAAGGCACAGACATTGAAGGCTGTGAAGAAAAAAATGCCCTTGCCGGACAATATGCCGGTTGGGCGTTGATGAGCCACGCAGGTCAAAAGAAACACAAATGTGGGGTTTTGTTCAAGCGTCCTAACAAGATAGATTTTGATAATCTTGTGCCGGTGGATACTGAAATTGTTGATGGCATCAATATTATGTCATTAGCTTCTTCTCATCATCTGCGTCAACGTGAAGGTTTTCATCTCACTGATGATGGCTTTACGTTAGAACAGGTCTTGGATAATGCCAATTATTGTATTTTCTGCCACAATCAGGGCAAAGATTCCTGCTCCAAAGGATTGCGTGAGAAACCAGACCCAGAAACCGGCAAAGCACCTTACAAAACCAGCCCAACACGGGTAAAACAAGCCGGTTGCCCGCTGGAAGAAAAAATTTCTGAAATGAACAGTGTTAAAGCGCAGGGCTTTACTGTTGGTGCATTGGCAATTATTGCCGTAGACAATCCGCTTTGTGCCGCTACAGGACACCGTATTTGTAACGACTGCATGAAGGGGTGTATCTACCAAAAGCAAGATCCTGTTAACATTCCCGCGGTGGAAACCCGTGTGTTAACCGATACGTTGGCTCTGCCTTGGGGTTTTGAAATTTATAGCCTGCTGACCCGATGGAACCCTTTAAATCTACAGCGTCCTATTATGAAGACTGAAAGTGGTTATAAGGTTCTGGTTGTTGGTTTGGGGCCTGCGGGATATTCTCTGGCACATCATTTGATGAATGACGGACATACCGTAGTGGGCATTGACGGGCTAAAAATTGAACCATTGCCGGCAGAAATTTCCGGCGTAAGCCCCACAGGAGAGAGAACAGAATTTCGCCCAATCAAGAACGTAGAACAAGAAATATATGAAGATTTAAACGATAGGGTATTGGCAGGTTTTGGCGGTGTGGCAGAATATGGTATTACCGTACGCTGGAACAAAAACTTCCTCAAAATCATCCGTCTAATCTTAGAGCGAAGGGAACAATTTGCCATGCGTGGCGGAGTGCGCTTTGGTAGCACCTTGACCTACGATCAGACATTTGAGTTGGGTTTTGACCATGTGGCACTTTGTTTGGGCGCGGGGAAACCAACCATTGTTTCTATGCCCAATGCTGTGGCCAGAGGCGTACGTACCGCTTCGGACTTCCTCATGGGATTGCAGCTCAGCGGTGCGGCTAAGGAACATTCTATTGCCAACATGCAAGTTAGGTTGCCTGTCGTTGTCATCGGTGGCGGATTAACGGGTATTGATACCGCTACTGAAGCATTGGCTTATTATCCTGTGCAGGTGGAAAAATTTCTAAAGCGCTATAAAATTCTTATTGAAGAGCGTGGAGAAGAAAAAGTTCGTGCTGCCTGGAATGAGGAAGAAACCATCATTGCTGATGAATTTATTGCTCATGCCATGGCTATTCGTGAGGAACGTAAAAAGGCCAAACAAGAGAACAGAGAAGCTGACATTATCTCTCTGCTGCAAAGTTGGGGTGGAGCAACGTTAGCATATCGCCGTACGATTCAAGAAGCTCCAAGCTATCGCCTAAACCATGAAGAGATAGAAAAAGCCATGGAAGAGGGCATTACTTTTACCCAAAATGTGACTCCTGTTAGAGTCAGCGTTGATGAATATGGGCATGTTTCGGGTTTGCGTGTTAGCTATCCATTTGAAGAAGCCGATGGGCGTATTGATATTCGTGAAAAAACCTTACCGGCTAAATCAATTTATATGGCCGCAGGTACCAGTCCAAATACCGTGCTTCATCGTGAAGATAAAAAACATTTTGAGTTGGATCATGATGGGTGGTTCTTTAAAGCCATTGACGAGCAAGGAAATGTAGTCACACCAGAGAAAAATATTTCTAAACCTGATATGGTTCAGGTGTTGATGTCTAAGAATGAGCAGGGAAAATTTGTTAGCTTTTTTGGAGATCTGCACCCTACATTTGTTGGGAATGTTGTCAAAGCATTAGGCTCGACAAAACAGGGATATCCCATTGTTACTAATGCATTAAAACAGAAAAAACCCGCTAGTGACCTAGACTCTGTAAGCTTTATTAAGCAAATAAATAAGAAGCTTATTGCTACGGTTTATAAAGTAGAGCGTTTGACACCTACGATTATTGAAGTTGTTGTACATGCACCTTTGGCCGCAGAAAACTTTAAACCCGGACAATTTTATCGTTTACAGAATTTTGAAAGTTTAGCTCCTAAAGCACCGGACGGCACAATCCTTTCCATGGAAGGTCTGGCCTTAACCGGTGCATGGCAAGACAAGGAAAAAGGGTTGATCTCTGTCATTATTCTTGAAATGGGCGGTTCTTCAGATCTGTGTGCTTATTTAAAAGAAGGCGAGCCAGTAGTGTTGATGGGCCCAACGGGTGAACCTACCGAGATTACCAAGGGCGAAACCGTGATGCTTATTGGCGGAGGTTTGGGTAATGCGGTGCTGTTTTCTATCGGAAAGGCCTTTAAAGACGCGGGTAGCAAAGTGCTTTATTTTGCGGGGTATAAAGAGTTACAAGATCGTTATAAGGTGGAAGAAATTGAAAAAGCCTCTGATGTAATTGTTTGGTGCTGTGATAATGGTGAGTTTCCTGTTGAGCGTCCACAAGATAAGAGTTTTAAAGGCAATATTGTACAAGCAATCAAAGCCTATGCTACGGGTGAATTGGGTGAAGTAGAGATAGCAACCCAAGAATGTGACCGCATCGTTGTTATTGGATCAGACAGAATGATGGCCGCAGTTAAATCTTCTAGATTCAATGAATTAAAGAATTATCTTAAAGTAGAACATAAAGCTATTGGGTCGATCAACTCACCCATGCAATGCATGATGAAAGAGATATGCGCTCAATGCCTCCAACGTCATATTGATCCGGAAACTGGCGAACGTTACTACGTTTACAGCTGCCATAACCAAGATCAAGAGCTTGATTATGTTGATTTTCAACATCTTAGTGAGCGCTTAAAACAGAATAATGTTCAGGAAAAACTGACCAAACAGTGGATCGACCGCTCACTCAAAGCCCTTGATCTGCGTGAAGACACAGATAAAGCCGCTTAAATCTTCTCCTGTCATTCTGCGGGGAGTGGAACGACATCATTGTTACGGATCACCCTATAATTTACAGGCGTAAATTCAGGTGATGACGGCAATTGCTGTTGTCATTCTCAGCCGAAGGCTGGAAATCCAGAGGGAATGTATTGGATCTCCACCTACGGTGAAGATGACACATAACCGCCCTACCGGCGAAAGCCGGTATCCAGTTATTATGACGCCATGGTCAAGCCACGGTATGACACCAGGCCTGTCATTCTACGAAACTCCACGATATGACGACTATTAATCCCGAAAATTGATGTATTGCAGAGGCAGATCAATACTTAAACCCTTGACCATAGTGATCGCTTCTTGCAGATCGTCACGTTTTTTGCCGGTAATGCGTAATTCATTGCCTCGAATAGCGGCCTGCACCTTCATTTTTGATGCTTTAACCTCTTTGGTAATTTTCTTAGCAGTTTCCTGATCAATACCTTCTTTAATGGCAACAATCTGGCGTATCATGTTACCGGAAGCAGCCTCCGGTGTTTTAAAATCCAGTGCCTTTGCGTCAAGGTTACGACGAGTAACATAGGTTTTAAGCATATCAATCATCGCACGGTTTTTAGTGTCGTCATCGGCCATAATAGTAATTTCATTATTACTTAGCTCTATACTGGATTTGCTGCCTTTAAAATCAAAACGTTGTTTGATCTCTCTGGCCACCCCGTCCACGGCATTGGTCATTTCCTGCATATCTACTTCAGACACAATATCAAAACTTGGCATAATCTTACTCTCTTAGGTTGATGTTATTTTTCTTTTTTATCTTTACGCGGATCTTTTAATGAAAAAAGCTCCATATCCAGCGGCACATTAAATACTGGTGGTCCAAACTCCAAAGTAATAACCCGATTGTTGCTGTCCACCCGATGAATCCGCCGCAATTGCATAGGAAATGGGCTAAACACCATATGCAAAATATCAACATTGTCCTTATCTTTCACATTAGGGGTGAGTATAATATCAATAGAGTCTTTAGTTTCACTGACCCTCAGAACACGCATTTTATCACTGTAAAGGTCAATTTTCTGATCCAGCAACACACTAATAGCAGATTCTGGCACATCTGCATACGAAATCTGTTCTAATTCTTCGTCATAATAACTCATCCGACCATCTTGAATTACAAGCGTGGTTTTTATTGGCTCTATATATTCCCATCGAGCATTTCCCGGGCGAGAAATATAGAGTTTACCCGCACGCAATTGCGACCCAACAGAAACCAGCTGACGAAAATTTACCTCCATCGTGATAAAGCTGGAGAGATATTTTTCTATTTTATACAATGTTGCTTCATGTTGGCTTAGATCAATGCTAGGATCATCCAAATAGTCAATATAACGCTTACCTGTGTAACCAACAGCATAGCTATTGCTCGCAACACATAGTACTAACAACGACAAAATTATTCTAATCACCTATTAATATCTCCCTTTTGCCTACGTGATTGGCCGGACCAATAACACCTTGTTCTTCGAGTTGATCAATGATATTGGCTGCACGGTTATAACCAATACGCAACTGCCTTTGTATGTAGCTAGTAGAGGCTTTCCTGTCATTAACCACAATAGCATAGGCCTTATCGTACAATTCGTCCAGCCCATCGTTATCCCCACCACCGGCCATAGCCATTTCATCCGAATCCTCGTCTGTTGTTACTTCTTCAATGTAGGAAGGAGTTGCCTGTTTCTTAACAAATTCTACAACTCTTTGTACTTCATCATCTGCAACAAAAGGCCCATGCACACGGGTTAATTTATTTCCACTGCCCAGATAGAGCATATCGCCCATGCCAAGAAGCTGCTCTGCGCCAGAGTCGCCAAGGATGGTACGGGAATCAATCTTAGAAGAAACCTGAAAAGAAAGTCGGGTAGGGAAGTTAGCTTTGATGATACCGGTAATCACATCTACCGAAGGACGTTGAGTAGCCAGAATCACATGAATCCCTGCCGCCCGCGCCATCTGTGCTAAACGCTGCACAGAAAGTTCAATGTCTTTTCCTCCCACCAGCATCAAATCTGCCATTTCATCAACAATTACCACAATAAACGGTAACGGATCCATGTCCAACGGCACTTCTTCAATAATAGGTTTACCACTATCCGGATCAAAACCAGTTTGCACCGAACGGGTAAGTTCTTTACCGGCTGCCACAGCCTCTTTAATTTTTTCATTATAGCCAGCAATATTTCTTACCCCAAGTGTGGACATCAGACGATAGCGGTTTTCCATTTCACGCACCGTCCATTTCAACGCAACAATTGCCTTGGCAGGATCGGTCACCACCGGAGTTAATAAATGGGGAATATACTGATAGACCGAAAGTTCCAACATCTTAGGATCTACCATAATAAATTTACATTCGTTGGGTGAATATTTGTACAGTAGAGAAAGAATCATGGCGTTGATTCCTACCGATTTACCTGAACCAGTCGTCCCAGCAACCAACATGTGCGGTGTTTTTGCCAAATCAATAAAATTTGCTTCGCCGCCAATGTCTTTACCTAAGGCTAACGGTAGGCTGAATTTTGATTTTCTGTAAGCATCGGTGGTCAACAACTCTCTCAAATACACGGTTTCTCGTTTGGAGTTAGGCAATTCAATACCAATGGCATTACGCCCAGGAATAACTGCAATACGTGCCGACTCCGCACTCATCGAACGGGCAATGTCGTCTGCCAATCCCACCACACGAGAAGATTTTGTTCCAGGAGCGGGCTCAAGCGCATATAAAGTCACCACCGGCCCAGGTAACACCTCAACAATTTTCCCATAAACACCATATTCCTCAAGAACATTTTCTAATAATTCAGCATTTTGTGAAAGAGCACTGTCTGAAATTTTGACCGTATTCGCTTTTGGCTTTTGCAGAAGGTTGGTTGGAGGTATCTGATAGCTGTCATGCATTTGCAAATCAAAAGACTCCTGCTCCACCGCAGCCCCTTCATTTTTTTCTTTTCTTGAAATTCTCCTTGTTTTTTTCGGAGAAGGCGATTGGAATTCTTCAAGTTTCTTTTTAATAGGGTTGCTAATTTTTTTTCTTTTTTTGATTTTGCTGTTCTTAGATACATCAACATCCTCTTTATATTCAGTTCCTTCAATCAAAGCCTGAATCCGATTCTTAAGCGCCAATAATATTTGAATCATCCACAGAATAAAGGCTAAGAATCTTTCTATAATAACCAAGGTGATTTCTGTTAATTTATGCCACTGATCACGCGTGAGACCGAGAGTAAAATAAAGACACAAAATGGTTAAAACAATCACCGAAGCAGCAAAGCCCCAAACAGTTATAAGAGGCTCAATATGATTGAGTACGGTTTGACCCACAAAACCACCATAACTTTTAAATTTCCAGCTTTCAGGACTATCAAAGCCATAATCAAGCAAACGAAACATTGCCGCAGACAGAGGAATTAATACCAAGAACAAAGAGATTTTCAGCCATAAGCGGGATATTATTTGTTTACGTAATAATTTATATCCCCATACTAAGGGTACAATAACCAGAACAAAACAACCTAACCCAATAAATTGTAATACCGGATCAGCTATATAAGCCCCAAATACCCCTGCCCAGTTTTTTACCATAGCATTTGATGCCATATTTGCTGAAGGATCTAAAGGATGATAGCTGATATAGGCAACAGCACTGACAAATCCAAAAGCAATTAACATCAGACCAATAATTTCAAGAAAACGCCTTGAGGTAAAATTTTTCAATAATTCTTTGTTCATTGTCCCTTAAATGATTTAGGTTTTATCGCGCGCAGAATAGAACATTTTTTGTTTAAAATCACCAAATTTCTTGCCTTATTGCGTTTAGTATTTATTATCCATCTCGGCTGGCAGCGGGTAGCTGCTCTGTGAACCTGGTCAGGACCGAGAGGTAGCAGCCATAGCAGATGTTTGCTAGGTCGTTGTCAGTCATCTTTTTTTCTATACTCTGCACCCTAATAGGTAAAATAAAAAACCCTACCATAAAAATAGTATTCTTTGCCCTTAAAAAATGTTATGATGAATGCTGCTGAAAAGACTATAATATGAGGTTAGGGGAGTATTATTGATGAGAAAAGCAGTCATCGTTGAGTATGTTCGTTCACCATTCACGCCCGCCAGAAGAGGGGCATTGGCCATGGTTCGGCCAGATGATCTGGCCGCTGAAGTCATCAAAGCACTGGTCACACGTTCAAACATTAATGTGGATGATATTGAGGACATTAAATTAGGCTGTGCTTTTCCTGAAGGCGAGCAGGGGCTTAATTTAGCAAGGCTAGTTTGTTTTATCGCAGGGCTACCTATTTCCGTTGCTGGAGTCACCATCAACCGTTTTTGTGGTTCTTCTATGCAGTCTATCCATGATGCGGCCGGCGCTATTGCTTGCGGCGCGGGAGAGGTGTTTATTTGTGCGGGAGTAGAATCTATGAGCCGCGTTCCTATGGCTGGTTTTAACCCATTACCCAATCCTGACTTGTATGAATCCAAACCAGCAGCCTATGAGTCGATGGGCATTACGGCAGAAAATGTTGCGGAGCAATACAAACTATCCCGCAAAGAACAAGATGAGTTTGCTGTTCTCAGCCATCAAAAATCAACCAAGGCACAGTCTGAAGGTAAATTTAACGATGAAATCATTTCCATTGGTGAAGTCAATAAGGATGGATGTATTCGTCCCGAAACCACCATGGAAAGCCTATCAGCGCTTGACCCTGCCTTTGATGTTAAAGGTTCTGTGACTGCGGGAACGTCTAGCCCGCTGACCGATGGCGCCTCTGCCGTTTTGGTGGTGAGTGAAGATTACGCCAATGCACATGGCTTAAAGAAAATTGCCTATATCAAAAGTTTTGCGGTGGATGGATGTAAACCTGAAACCATGGGGTTAGGGCCAATCGGCGCAACGAAAAAAGCACTCAAACGTGCCGGATTAGAGGTTTCCGACATTGATATTATTGAACTCAATGAGGCTTTTGCTTCTCAATCTATCGCCTGTATCAAAGATTTAGGATTAGACATCAACAAAATAAACCTGGACGGTGGCGCAATTTCGCTTGGTCACCCTCTTGGCGCTACGGGAGCAAGAATCGTAGGAAAAGCTGCCAGCCTGTTACAGCGTGAGGGCAAAAAATATGCCCTTGCTACGCAATGTATCGGTGGTGGACAGGGGATTGCTACGATTCTTGAGGCTACATAAAAAATAAGGAGCTAAACATAATGAAAAAATATATCATCATCCTAGCATTGATTTTTCCTATTTCTGTACAAGCAGCGTGGAATCCTAAATGGATAGGATGCAATGAAAATTCAGAATGCAGAACCTATCGTGCCTCATGTGGTTGGGCTTCGGCCAATGCTAACTATCTGGACGCGGCACGAGAACATGAGAAAAAGGAATCTATGGCGCGGGATTGTATGGCAGGGCAACCTAATTTTGCCGGCAAACCTCCAAAATCTGAATGTATAAATCATAATTGTGTTATCACAAACGACTAATAACGGAAATAGATCTATGACAGAGATTAATAAAGTAGCGGTAATTGGTTCGGGCGTAATGGGGGCGGCGATTGCTGCGCATATCGCCAATAGCGGAACAGAGGTTCTGTTGTTTGATATCGTACCGGAAGGGGCAGCTGACCGTAGCCAAATGGCTAAGCAGGCGATTGAGAAATTGCTGAAAACCGACCCTGCGCCGTTAACCCATAAAAGACGTACCAAACTTATTACCCCGTGTAATTTGGAAGACGATTTAAAAAAGCTTGGTGAAGTAGATTGGGTCATTGAGGTGATTATTGAGCGTTTGGATATTAAACAAAACCTATATAAAAAGCTTGATGAATACCGTAAACCAGGGTCTGTTGTGTCTTCTAACACGTCCACCTTACCGCTGCATAATTTAGTCGAGGGAATGGGAGAAGATTTCAAACGTAACTTTATGATTACCCATTTCTTTAACCCTCCGCGCTACATGCGACTTTTAGAGCTTGTTGCAGGAGATGCAGACAAGGCTCTGGTGGATAAAGTGCGTAAATTCTGCGACATAAATCTGGGCAAGGGCGTTGTTGAATGTAAAGATACTCCGGGGTTTATCGCCAATCGCATCGGGATTTACTGGATTGCTGCGGCCATAAAGCATGCTTTTGATATGGGTATCAAAATAGAGGAGGCGGATCTCGTTATGGGTCGCCCTGTGGGAATACCTAAAACGGGTGTTTTTGGTTTGATGGATCTCATAGGCATTGACCTTCTGCCACTAATTGCTAAATCATTTGCTGCGACATTGGATAATGCAGACGCCTTCTTTAAGGTATATAAAGAGCATGATTTGATCAGCAAAATGATTGCCGATGGCTATACCGGACGTAAGGGTAAGGGCGGGTTTTATCGTTTAAATACCGAAAATGGCGGCAAGGTTAAAGAATCTATCGATTTAAAAACCGGTGACTATGCCCCCTCGCAAAAAGCCAAGTTGGAAAGTGCAACAATCGGCGCAAAAGACCTACGCAAATTGGTAGAGCATGAGGATATTGGTGGGCGCTTTGCTTGGGCTACATTACGCGACACATTACACTATGCCGCCTCCTTGATTCCTGAAATTGCTGACGACATCCGCTCTGTCGACGAAGCAATGAAAATGGGCTATAACTGGAAATTTGGCCCGTTTGAATTGATTGATAAGTTGGGTGTAAAATATTTTTCCGATAAGCTTACGCAAGAAGGGTTAGAAGTCCCGGCTATTCTCAAAGCTGCTGGGGATCAAACGCTTTATAAAGAAGAAGGCAATAACATCCATTACATGACCCTTTCTGGTGACTATCAGAAGGTAGAATTTAATCCAGAAAGCTACATGCTGGCAGACATCAAACGCGGTAATACACCAATTACTAAAAACGGTTCGGCCAGCCTGTGGGATCTGGGGGACGGTATCGCCTGCTTAGAATTTACCAGTAAGATGAACGCGCTCGACCCAGACAGCATGCAGATGATTGAACGTTCTGTTGAGATTGTCAAAGAAAAATACAAAGGTTTGGTTATTGCTAATGACGGCTCTAACTTCTGCGCGGGCGCAAATATTGGCCTAGCACTTTTTGCGGCTAATGTAGCGGCGTTTAAAATGCTCAAAGACTTCATCAAACAGGGGCAAGATGCTTACATGGCGTTGAAATACGCGCCGTTTCCGGTGGTTTCTGCACCCAGTGGTATGGCGCTGGGTGGCGGCTGTGAAATTTTACTTCATTCCGATGCCGTACAAGCCCATGTTGAAACCTATACCGGCTTGGTAGAGGTTGGGGTGGGACTCATCCCTGGTTGGGGCGGCTGTAAAGAACTGGTTTATCGTAACCTTGCCAAACGTGCAAAATCCGATAGTGCTGCTGCTAAAATGGGTAACTGGTTTAGCTTTTTGAGCCCAATACGCACATTAAACACAATGCCGGCACTGTCTGATGCCTTTACCAATATCAGCACGGCAAAAGTAGCAAAATCGGCAGAAGAAGCCAAAGACATGCTTATTCTGAACGACAAATCACGCATAACAATGAACCGTGAACGTTTATTGCCGGATGCAAAATCGTTATGTTTAGAACTGGCACAAGACTATAAGCCGCCACACACACATACCATCCACCTACCGGGAAAAACCGCACGCATGGCCTTTGACATGGCTGTACAGGGTTTTGTAAAATCTGGTAAAGCCACAGAATATGACGTGGTAGTTTCCACTGCTGTTGGGTACGTGCTTAGCGGAGGAGAAACCGATATCACCAAAGAAATTCATGAGCAAGATTTACTGGATTTAGAACGTGAACAGTTTGATAGTTTATTGCGTAACAAAGGCACTTTAGCCCGTATAGAACATATGTTAGAAACTGGTAAGCCACTGAGAAATTAGAATAAGATTGTATGACAAAATATACGAGGGAATACTATGCCAATATATGAAGCGCCGATAAGAGATTTTAAGTTTGCCTTAAATGAATTTTTAAACATTGGGCAATATCAAGGAAAGCTTGCCGGTTATGAGGATTTAACGTTAGTAGACCCGATCTTGGACGAATCCGCACGCTTTTGTCAGGAAATATTATTCCCCATCAACCAGTCCGGTGACGAAGAGGGGCTGAAATACGATAATGGCAAGGTCATTCTGCCTAAGGGGTTTAAAGAAGCCTATCAGTCTTATTGTGAGATGGGCTGGGGATCGCTAACCTTTAGCCAAGAATATGGTGGGCAAGGTCTTCCAAATGTTTTAAACATGCCGGTGACGGAGATGATCTGTTCCTCAAACCTTTCTTTCGGTCTACTTCCGGGGCTGACTCATGGTGCTATTTCTGCACTTAACGAATATGCTAGCGAAGAATTAAAACAAAAATTTATGCCGAAAATGGTTTCAGGGCAATGGTCTGGGGTCATGTGTTTGACCGAACCACAGGCCGGAACGGATTTGGGATTAATGACAACTAGAGCTGAACCGCAAGCCGACGGTAGTTATCTGATTACCGGAAATAAGATATTTATTTCGTATGGCGAACATGATGCTTCAGAAAATATTATCCACCTTATATTAGCGCGCCTTCCAGATGCGCCCGAAGGTATTAAGGGCATTAGTCTGTTTGTGTTGCCGCGTAATAAAGTCAATGATGACGGCTCTGTGGGAGAGAATAACGGCGTTTCTTGTGGCTCAATTGAGCATAAAATGGGGATTCATGCCTCGCCAACCTGTGTGATGAATTATGACAAGGCTGAAGGCTGGTTGGTGGGTGAACCGCACAAGGGCATGCGCGCCATGTTTGTATTGATGAACGAGGCTCGTATTCTTGTTGGTTTACAAGGGCTTGGAATTGCCGAAGTGGCATACCAGAACGCACTGGCTTACGCCAAAGAACGGCCACAGGGCAGGAGCCTAAGAGGGGCAAAATTTCCACAGAAAAAGGCCGATCCTATCACGGTGCATCCTGATGTAAGGCGGATGCTTTTAACCCAACGCTCCTTCACCGAAGGGGCACGGATTCTCTCCATCTGGGCGGCGTTGAACATGGACATACGCCATCACCATCCCGATAAAGAAGTTAAAGACAATGCCGATGACTGGATTCAGCTGATGACACCGATTATCAAAGCATACATGACCGATGGCGGATCAGAGGTCGCAAATTTGGGCATGCAAATTCACGGTGGTTATGGGTTTATTAAAGAGTACGGCATGGAACAATATGTCCGTGACGTGCGTATTACACAGATTTATGAAGGCACAAACGGCATTCAAGCACTGGATTTGGTCGGCCGGAAACTCAGCGCGCATATGGGGCGCTATCTGCGTGCCTTCACCCATCCGTGTAATGATTTTATTGAAGAAAACCGCGATAATGAAGCCATGGCTGACCTTACCAAACAACTCTATGCCGGTTTAAAATCTCTGCAACAGGCGAGTTTATGGATAGGGCAAAAAGGCATGTCAAATCCGGATGAAGCCGCCGGAGCATCGGTGGATTATCTAAGATTATTCTCGATTGTGGTTATCGGTTATATCTGGGCACGCTCGGCAAAGATTGCTTTGGATGCACTGGCAGCCGGTAGCGATGAGAAGGTTTTTTATGAAACTAAAATTGCGACAGCAAAATTCTTCTTGAATAAAGTTCTGCCGGAACATTATAGCTTATTGGCCAAAATCACCGCCGGAGTCAAATATCTCGATATTCCGGATGTGGACGATTAACGCGCCTTTTGTCATCCTGTAGAATTTCGTAGAAATTAGCACAGGATCCCAGACTATAAATGGATTCTGTGCTGTCGCTACGCTCCCCACAGAATGACGGAATGTATGGCGTCATCTTCACTGTAGGATGAAGCTCTAGTGTTTTTACTCTGGATGATTGCTTGTAGACAGCCCATCACAACGACGATAAGCCATTTTAACGGGTAAAAATAATCTCGTTTTCGGTAGAAAGCTCCATATTAAACAGATAACCGTCCGCATCAAAGCTAACAAGGCCGCTGACATCATTGACCTTGTTTTTGACAATATGGCGTGCCATCATGCCGCGCGCGCGTTTGGCAAAGATACCAATAATTTTATATTTGCCGTCTTTCTTTTCTTTAAAGTTGACCGCTACCAACTTGCCATTAAGCTTTTTGGTGTTCACCGCTTTAAAATATTCGTTAGACGCAAGGTTAATAATTAAATCACTGCCTTTGCTGTTGTTCAGTTCATCGGTGATGATATCACCCCAGAACTCATAGAGGTTCTTGCCTCGGCTGTTTTTCATCCGACAGCCCATTTCCAAACGGTAAGGCTGGATAAAATCAAACGGACGGATAAGCCCGTACAACCCTGAAAGAATACGGATACGTTCCTGCGCAGAAGTAAAATCTTCTTTATTAAAACTCGCTGCGTCTAATCCATCATACACATCACCATTGAAGGCCAAAATTGCCTGCTTAGCATTTTCCTTAGTAAAGGGCACCGAAAAATTGGCAAAACGCTGATGGTTTAACTGTGCCAATTTATCGCTCAAACTCATAAGTTTTTTAAGTTCTTCCACGGAAAGTTCCCGCGCCTGATCGATAAGCTCTTGGCTTTGTTTCAAAAGAGTAGGGATGCTAGCCTTACCAATGCCCGGAACCGGATCAAAATTTAAGGCCTTAGAGGGTGATAATAAAACTAACATAGAGGAAAGACTTAAGTGTTTTTCTCTACAGATTCAAGCGCAAAGAGCAATTTTAAGACTTCTTTAGAGGCCTCTTCTACTTTTTCTATTTCTATCAAAGCTGCTTCTACTTGCCCATCATTATAAAGCCGCACGGCCTGAATCCCATGCTCGTGCACTAATTTATGAGGATGTACCAAACGCTTAAAATTTGTATTTTCTTGGTACAAAGGATCTTCTATTAAATCATACCATTTTCCTAACCGACAAGAATGGTGATCGGCCAACTCATCTGGATTTAGGCCTTCACCTCCGGTTACCATATTAATTAACTTTTTCTTCCATAGGATATGGTCATATTGTGCCAGTTTAATAATTTTACCTGGAAGGTTAAGGTCAGCAAATTTGCTAATTTCTGTAGCGATAATCTCAGACATTTGATTCATCGAACCGTCAACTTTCTCTACAGACTCCATATTACTTCTGCTGCTATTGGCAATATTTGTAATTCCCATGGCAACATCTTGTGAAGCTTGGCCTTGTTGTTCCAGATTATCGGTAATTTGGGCAGTGCTATCTGTCACCGAATTAATATTATTTTGAATATTAGTAATTTTCTTACCTAATTCTTCAATCGATGTTTCTCCTTCCGTAACCGCCTCAGAACTCCGATTCATTGCATCCACAATTTGTGTAATTTCTGACCTTAACTCTGAAAGAACACTGTCAATTTCTTCAGTGGCTTCAGACGTTTGCCCCGAAAGGCTCTTAACCTCAGCTGCGACCACAGCAAATCCCTTACCCGCATCTCCTGCACGTGCGGCCTCAATAGTGGCATTCAAAGCCAGCAAATTTGTTTGCCCAGCGATTTTTTTAATATTCTCCGCAATATGTGAGATTTTTTGTGAAAATTGTTCCAAGATTGTTACGCGCTGCGCTGTTTGTGACACTGCGTTGGAAATATCGTGCATTTTTTTTACCACATGGTTAGAAGCATCCGATCCTTCGTTGGTAGCATTTTGCGCCCCCACAGCTTGATCCGCAATATTCTGCCCATGATTTCCAATTTCTTTAATGGTTGCCACCATTTCCTCTGCTGCTGCGGCAATGGTTTGCGTATCCCCATTAACCTTACGCAACTCGTCCAATAGTTTGATAACAAACACAGAGGTTTCTGTTGATCTGACAGATAAGTCTACAATATTTGACAACCCATCACCAATACGAGCACGTAAATGTGCGACTAATTCTAAAATTTTTTTAGAGATTGCATCATTAGAATTTGCTTGGATAACATAATTCCCAGCAATAATTTTATCGATTAAAGAAATAATTTCTGCTTCTTTTAAATTTTCACTCATACCCGCCCCAGATTGTAAATTTACTGCCATTATTTTAGTGTTTATGGAGTCCTCAGGCAAGAGTTATGTCTTTTAAAATACATAAAAATAAGCACACTGCCTTCCGGATTGAGTGTTTGGGTATAGTATTCATCTTAAAATATATTTTAGGAGGAAATATGACCGCAGGAAAACATGATTTTATTATTGAAAAAGGGGCAAGCTTTCAAAGAGTCATAACGTGGAGTGATGATTTAGGCGATCCTATTAACTTAACAGGCTACAGCGCAAACATGCAGGTTCGCACTAGTGTGACAGCAGATGATATTGAAATTGAACTTACAGACCAGAACGGAAAAATTGTATTGGGAGGCACCCTAGGCACAATAACACTTTCTATTGCAGACGAAGATACAGCAACTCTTAATGCTGGTACATTCTTGTATGATTTAAATCTTATCTCATCAGGTGGACAAACAACCAGACTCATAGAAGGAAATATCCATATCCGTCATGGAGTGACAAAATGACAAACATTACTATTACAGAGGAAAATAATAGCATAATAATAAACGAAGAGAGTGGATCTCTGCGTGTTGAAGAAGAGAATAACTACCATATTATTAAGGTGGGAACTCAAGGGCCACAGGGCGTTGCTGGAGAAGTTGGTAGCATTGATGTTGTTCAAATCACCAATCTAGGTACAACAGTCAATAGCTCATCTGGCTGGAGCCGTTTTTCCTCCTGGAATACTACCCCACTAAGAAACAGCAACAGCACTATTTTTAGTGGATTTAACAGTCAAGGTGTTGTTGTCAGTCAGTCGGGTTATTATTTGGTTTCATTGACCTTGTATATGGACGAAAAGATCATCAAAACCAATTTAGGGGCTAAGTTTTGTGTAGGACCATTCTTTCAGTCTTATACTGAAAGCCTCTCTACGTCCTGTAGCACTTTTCTGGACGATGCCAACAGCAGCCAATCCTCCATTACCATGAGTGAACTTATCTATGTTCCCACGAACGGATATACCATTAGTATCCTTACCAAAGCATTAGGCAGTACCGCCCCCATCGCCGTACCTTCGGCAAAAAGTCAATTAACCGTTGTTTATTTAAAGGGTCTATAATTATGTACGCATTTGTTATAAATAATCAAATTCAAGGGCTTGGAGATCCTTATCCACAGGAGATATTGCAATTGCCTTTGGCAGAACAAATTCAACAGGGATATTACCCCTTGATTGAAGAAGACATACCCAACTATAATGACTTAACTCATGAACTTGAAAGAGTGGAAATCATCAATGCCGATAATGTTACTGTTGCCTATAATGTGGTGGAACTCTCTTCTCAACAGCAACAAGAACGACTAGACAATGCCATTGGGAATTTAGGTTTAAGAGTTAAAAATCTGCTTTTAGAAAGTGATTTCACCCAACTGTCGGATTCCCCTTACACACCAGAACAAAAGAATTTATGGGCAAGTTATCGCCAAACCTTACGTGGGTTAACCACTATAGCTCTATCAACAGGAGAAATTCCCGAAATCCCTGAACCACCGCAAATTTAACTATTTTATTGTAAAATAGTTAAATTTTGTTTATAATGTGTGTGAAACTTCTAGCTTTTTAGGTATAGAGGACGGTTTTTTTCGCCCCTATATCTAACGCTAGTAGAGTGAATCAAAACAACGAATCACTAATAAAAGAAAAAAGAGAAAGGAGCTTCCCATGAAGAAGTTTCTGCTGATCGTCGCCCGAGGGTTTATGTGGATGTTACTTCGCATTCTCCTTCCCATGGCTGTTCTGGTGTTGTTGGTGAAATACGGAGACTGGATTCTCCTTTTTGTATTTCATGGTTTTCTGTTTGCCGCATTTGATGTGGTCAACCCCAATGGCGTTTTCTGGACAGGAACAACAATCCTCTATTTTTTGCTGGTAGTTGCAGCCATATATGGGATTGTGAGGGGTACGTATGTTCTTTATCGCAAACACCGAAAGATAAGCGATAAAGCACTACAAGAAGCTCGAGAATCCTGGAGGAAAGATGGCTAAAATCTTTCTGAAACCCAGAAGAGATTCTGGCGTTTCGACAGAGCGGTATCGATCTATCCTTGTTGATGGTAGCCAAACAACCCCTGTGGAAGTTTGCTATGTTGACGAGGACGGAATTGAGTGCTCCTATATTCACCCGTGCGGCCTGTTTGACTTTGTCTTCCCAGACAAGAGAATTGAGGTTGTCAATGGGCTGAATGAGGTTCTTATTTCCCATCCGGAAGGAGAGGAGGTAAAGATACGCCTAAACACAGGCGAGGAGTACAAGCATCTGATTACCCTGGAAAAATTCACCATCAAGGTGAGTCAGGGATTTAGGTTACGGAGATGAAAGGGCGAAGGAAGGTCAGTCCTGAGACTGAAGAAGTCAAAAAACGGGGGAGGCGCAAGCCCCTCCCGTTTTTTTATGTCCAAATTCTAATAACGGTAATGGTCTGGCTTATAAGGCCCATCCACATCCACCCCAATATAGTCCGCTTGGTCTTTTGTTAATGTGGTTAATTTTACTCCAAGTTTTTTAAGATGGAGACGGGCAACTTTCTCATCAAGCTTCTTGGGCAACATGTAGACTTTATTTTCATAGTCCCCTGAATTTTTCCACAGCTCAATCTGAGCCATCACTTGGTTAGTAAAGGAATTACTCATCACAAAAGCAGGATGTCCCGTAGCACAACCGAGATTTACTAAGCGTCCTTCAGCCAGAAGGATAATACGGTTGCCACTTGGGAAGGTAATCTCATCCACTTGCGCTTTAATATTGTTCCACTGACAGTCTTTAACCGAAGCCACATCAATTTCCGTATCAAAATGCCCAATATTGCAGACAATCGCACGGTCTTTCATCACTTCCATATGTTTACGAGTGATGATGTCTTTATTGCCTGTAGTGGTAACGAAAATATCCCCTTGTGGTGCTGCGTCTTCCATCGTCACAACTTCATAGCCTTCCATAGAGGCTTGTAGGGCGTTGATTGGATCAATTTCTGTGACCAAAACCCGTGCGCCTTGCCCACGCAACGAAGCCGCACAACCTTTACCCACATCACCGTAACCCGCAACCACACCAACTTTACCGGCAATCATCACGTCCGTCGCCCGCTTGATACCGTCCAGAAAGCTTTCACGACAGCCATATAGATTATCAAACTTAGATTTAGTCACTGAATCGTTCACATTAATCGCTGGAATTTTAAGCTTCCCAGATTTTTGCAAACGCACAAGTTCTTTTACACCGGTGGTGGTTTCTTCCGAAACACCTTTGATGTCATTAAGTAGTTGAGGGTATTTATTGTGGACCATGGCTGTCAAATCTCCACCATCGTCCAACAACATATTAGGTTTCCAGCCTTCGGCCGCGATGGTTTGTTCAATACACCACTCATATTCTTCTTCGCTTTCACCTTTCCAAGCAAACACCGGCACACCTGTTGCTGCAATGGCCGCAGCTGCTGCGTCATGGGTAGAGAAAATATTACAGGACGACCAACGCACATTTGCTCCTAAGCAAGTCAACGTTTCAATCAGCACTGCGGTTTCTACCGTCATGTGCAAACAGCCTATAATGTTTGCACCTCTTAGCGGTTTGCTTTGCCCATATTCTTCGCGTAATGCCATAAGACCTGGCATTTCGGTCTCTGCCAGAGAGATCGCTTTACGCCCCGATTGAGCCAATGATATATCTGCTACTTTATAATCTTGTGAATTTCCTAAGTCTTTTGCTGTATTTATCGTCATTTTTATAGTATCCTCATTACGTTATGGAAGATATCCTCCTATCTCCATGTGACATATATAATGTACTATTTGGAGGTTGGTTGCAAATATAATTATAGGAACAACATCACAATGCTTTCTCAAAGACGTTTAATAGATCGATTAGAATCTTATTGGGAAAAATTAAAAGGAGGAGACGAGTTACCTAAAATACAAAAAGTTACTGGCAATGCTTTGGACGACATTTGGCAAAGCTGCTTCATTTTAGAAATACATTCCTCAGGGAAGTCTGCTATGTATAAATTTGATTTCTTTGGGGCAGACATTACAAAAGCGTATGGCAAAGATATGTCAAAACAATATGTTTCCCCCAACATAATGTCACTTCCCGGTGCAAAAGTGCTTGAAAAGGTGAAAGAATCTATTAAAAACAAAATACCTTATAGTGAAGACGGTACGTTTGTAAATGTTGAAAATAAAACCGTAAAATTTCGTAGTTGTATTTTGCCTTTTTCTCGAAAAAATGATGGCAGAGTTTCGCATATTTTGGTTGGACTCTCATGGCGTAAATTTTAAAACACAGATATAACACAAGAGTATAAACATAATGAAAAAAGAAACTTTATTAACTCATTCAGGGCGTGATCCTTTTAATCATTCTGGTGCGGTGAATGTGCCTATCAGCCAAACATCTACCATACTATTTCCCTCAGCAGAGGAATATCATAATGCTGAAAAGGGCAAGAGTTGTTACCCAGCAGCCCAGAAATCTGGCGTTTCTGACCCTAGCTATGGGACATCTGGCACGCCCACAAATTTTGCCCTACAGGATGCTTTATGCGCATTGGAGCAGGGGGATTATTGTGCATTGACCTCCTCAGGGCTTTCCGCGATCACCCATGCCTTAAGTGCTTTTCTTAGTGCTGGTGACCACCTGTTAATGGTGGATACGGCTTATGGTCCCACAAGACGTTTTTGTCATAATGATTTAAAAAAATATGGGGTGGAAATAACTTATTATGATCCCCACATCGGCAAAGACATTGCTTCCTTGATACAAAAAAATACCAAAGTCATCTTTATGGAAAGCCCGGGGTCACTAACTTTTGAAGTGCAAGATGTCCCCGCCATTGTTGCCGTGGCAAAAAAACATAACATTGTGACCATGATTGATAACAGTTGGGCTACGCCATTGTTCTTTCAACCGCTTTCACTTGGGGTAGATATTTCCATTCAGGCGGTTACCAAATATATCAATGGCCATTCGGATGTCTTGATGGGCGCTATCATCACCAAAGGCACGTCTGCAAGTAACATCATCGCCAAAGAGATTCGTTATCGTGGTGCCTGTAACAGTGCCTTTGACTGTTACCTAGCCTTACGTGGTTTGCGCTCTCTTGCGGCAAGAATGAACGCGCATCAGGCAAACACAAAAAAGGTAGTTGACTGGATAGAAAATATACCTCAGGTCAAAGAAATTATGTATCCCGCCCACAAAAAGTCACCGGATTATGCCTTGTGGAAAAAACAATTTACCGGAGCAGCAAGTTTATTCAGTGTTGTTTTGGATAAAAAATATAGTCAAAAAACATTGTATAAATTTATGGATTCACTAAAGTTTTTTGGCATTGGTGCTTCGTGGGGTGGGTATGAAAGCTTGGTTTTAGATTTTGACCCCAAGCCTGTCCGCAGTGCAACACAATGGACAGAAGACAATAGTTGTGTACGTTTTTATATTGGCTTGGAAAGCCCAGAAGACCTCATTATTGACCTAGAAAAAGCCTTTAAAGTACTGAAATAAAAGAACCCCCTTACATGAAGAAGGGGGTTCTTAGCTAACTAACTCTGAATAATATAAGTATTAAATTCGGTTTAACTCATCCAACAGCTCATCTGCCGTAGTGATGATTTTTGTGTTGGCCTGGAATGCCCTCTGAGCAACAATAATTTTGGTTAGCTCATCGGCCAGCTCCACATTTGCCCCTTCAAGTGCCGAAGCTGAAATCACCCCCACACCAGAATCACCCGGTACGTTTAGTGAGAAGTCACCTGATTTATCACTTGCCGCATACACATTACCTGCTTTTGGTGTGAGTCCGTTCACATTGGGGAAAGAGGCCAAAGGAATTTTAAACACATTACGAGATTGCCCGTTGGTAAAGTTTGCCACCACAAAACCTTCTTCTGTGATTTCAATTGAACTCAAAAGACCAGAGCCTGCACCATTTTGTTCAGCAAATTGTACTGTATATGGGCCATTAAATTGGCTTAAGCCATCGGTCAAACCAGTTGTGGCCGCATTTTCTTGCGAAGCAGGAGCACCCGCCGTACCCAAATCAAGGGTAATTTCTAGAGCTTCCGCACCGTTTGTCCACACAGGAGTAAAGCCGGTTGTCAGTGTATTACTTACACTGTTTAACGTACCGTCACCGTTAAACTGGATGGTTCCCACTGCAAGCTGGCCATCTACCAAACCTGACTGTTGTTCAATCTCCGTTTCATCTGCAACATATACTTCCACAAGCCACGTATTATCCGCCGCTTTGGCAAAGCTGATCCGCAAATCATGCCCTGTTCCTTGTCCATCATATACCCGAATGTTACGACTGAATGACGGAGATATATTACCCGATGCCATATTGTCACCTGTGGCGCCGGTAGGATCATACGTAGGATCAAACGTAGTAGAGGATAGACCAAATTCTGCAATCATATCACCAGTGTTTCCTGCCGCATCATCAAAAGTAATAGTGGTTAATGGATTGTTAACTGTAATAGTTAAATTTGAGTCACTCGCCGCACTACCAACAGAAGAGGAAAGTTCTAGGTTTGTTTGATTATCTACCAATGTCGCCAAACCACTCATGCTGTTAAACCGGTTAGTCGATACGGAAGCAACAGCATTAAAATCACTGTCCGTTGTACTAAAAGAATCATTAGCAATCATGGTACCCGTCACGTCTGCAAAGGCAAGACTACCCCGCGCATCCGTAGCCGATACCATCAGCCTACCATCAACCACCGTAGCAGAAAGAGCCGCTGTGGCATCAATGGCTGCCGCCAATGAATTCAGACTGTTAAACGTACCAAGCTGGGCATTGGCACTGGCCGTATTAAAGGTAAACGTGTTGACCACTGTACCCAAAGCCTCAGTTACGGAAGTAATCGTAAAGGCATCATCATCCGAAAGGCGAAGAGGGCTACCTGCTGTGGCTGTTGTGTTTTCACTGAACACCCCCGCGGCGGTAGAAGAACCCATAATACTGTTGACCGTAATTTTATCCGAGCGTGCATAACCACCATAAACAAAACTATGTACCACACCAGTTCCCAAAGTTACTTCCAATGTTTCGTCTCTAACAAGATTAGCATTAGGGCCTAAAATATCGTCCGCGGCCGCATCGGAGTTAATAGACGTAGTAATGGGTTCTGCTGTATCACCTGCACCGGTTAAAATATCTTGTCCTGCATTAAGGTTCATTCCAAGTGCAATCGAGGAGGTTGCAAACGCCAGACCCGAAATATCACGGGTATTCACCGTTTCTAAAGATTCCAATAGCTGGGAAGAGGTGGTGTTCGCATTGCCAATTTCACCTGGCAACCTTCCTTCATTGTCCAAAGGATAGCCACGCAGCGCAAAACCTGCCGAATTAACAAAATTACCCTTATCATCCTGACGGAATGAACCCGCACGTGTATAAAAAATTTCAGGACTTTCTGAATTAGGATCATCCGTAACCACGAAGAAACCCTGCCCAGAAATAGCAATATCCGTAGCAATACCTGTGGATTGGATAATACCCTGTTGATCCACCGCAATACGTGTGGAAGCTGTTGCACCAGACCCGATACCACCCGAGGCCAGATCACCGGTTACAAGAGAAGAAAATGTTGTGTTCCCCGCTTTAAAACCAATGGTGCTAATGTTAGCGATGTTATCACCGAGTACGCCAAGTACGCTACCCTGTGAATTTAGACCGGACACGCCGGCAAATAATGAGCTTGTTAGTGACATAATACCCTCCTATGCTTCTCCAATAAATGTAACATTTTCTAGTGGAATAAGACTTCCATTGACTTCCAAAACTGGATCTCCCTCTAGACTTATACCATCCACACGACCTTTAACGATCGTAGGAATTTGTTCTAAATTACCGCTCTGGTCACGAATGGCGACCCGAACAATATAGTAACCCGGATCAACATACTCTCCTTCGGAGTCTGTTCCATCCCAAGTAATGTTGTTATTTCCAGCATCGTTGATTCCTCCGCCACTGAAAACTAACTGTCCATCAAGATTGTAAATACTAACAATAGATTCACGTGCTGGTTCATCAAGATAATAGCGGAAGGAAACATTGCCTGGGGATTCTTCTAAACGTACCGAATCGCCTTCCACTTCCACATATTTTCCACTGTAAGAAACCAGATTAGAATTACTGTTTTGCGTAAATAAATCTACAATGTTTTCAAGATTTTTGTTGGTCTGTACCGATTGTTCTACCGTACTAAATTGTGCAATTTGGGCGGTAAAGTCACTAGAATCTTGTGGTTCAAGTGGGTCTTGATTTTCTAACTGGGTTACAAAAATTGTTAGAAAATTCTCAAAATCCGCAGAAAATTTACTTAAAGCATTGTCTGCCTTGCTAGAAGGCGAGGATAAATCCGTTCCTGTTGTTACTGCACTTACCATCTCATATACCTCTCTCTTTGTCTCCTAAGCTAAAATATTAAGTGCCTGATTGCTCTGATATGTCAGTTGCGCTCCGGCTACTTTTAATAAGTCTTCATCAATGCTCTCCCCATTGATTGAACTTATATTTTGATAGGCTTTGTTGCGTTCATGCGCAAATTGCTGTGCGCTCTGATCTTTTAAGCCAAATTCAAGGCTCCCCGCATCGGCTTGTAATCCAGCATTTTTAAGGGCTTGTTCCAACGCGCGTGAATCGCCTTTTAACATATCTAATGTTTCATTTTTATCTGCCAACACCATCACATGCGCTTTCCCATCAGCATTAACATCAATCTGAACATGGACTTTACCTAAATGGGCAGGTTCAAGGTGGATTTCAATCTTATTGGCTCCGGTCTGAACTGTTTGCGCTATTTTAACGCTAATTTGCTCAGCAGGTGTTTGTAGCGAGGTGCTAGAAACACGAGGTAACACTTCACCACTCTTAATCTGATCCGAAATATTGTGAGTCATCTGCCCAACATGCAGATGATTCTGACTTTGATCACCGTTTAAATTATTAGCATTTATTTGACCAAAGAATTGCTTCATAGCCGCTTCACTATCAGTTGTGAAAAGTGATTGACCTAAGGAGGAAGAGCTAGCGGAACGGCTATGAATAGGGTTGACTTGTATGTTTTCTTTTACAAGTTTCATTTCGTCACTGGTTTTGCTGGCAATGGCAGCAAGCTGGTTATTTTTTGCCTTTTCAACCGGATCTTTAGGCGTTAATTGTGCCAATTGTGCGTCGGTTAAGCCGGAATTATTTTGTTGGTTATTTTGCAGATTATTGCTAGCAATTTTTGCCGCTTCCAGCGCAAGATTATTCTGCTGTGGAGCGTTGGCAATTCTTGCCACAATGTCCTGAATAGGCTGATTGCTAATGTCATCTCTGGTTTTAATTGGCTGTGCCGTAAGATTTTTAACAATCTCACCATTCTTGACATTCTCTGTATTAAGGTTTGTCTGTCCCAGTACGGCATGATTAACTTTAGTATCTGCATTAGGAATAAGAACTTTCGCTCCCACCAATGCGTCAAGTGAAATACCGTATTTTTCCAGAACATCTAAGGTAACTTCCTGTCCAGTTTCCAACCCATCAACAAGAGCCGCAAGCTCTGGCGTCACCGTAACAATATTTTCAGACAGTAGCTGAGAGAAGCTTCTTTGTGAATTTCCATTCTCTACGGCTGGATTGGTTCCAACATTACCATTCTTTTGTATATTATTACCAACATTGGAGGGGTTATTGCTTTTGGAAGCCCCCCCTATAGTCGCATTGTTAGCCGGTGCCGTGCTATTGCTAGCAGGAGCACTCGGCTGAATCAATGTGGTTGGTATAAATGCCATATCTAAAATTCTCTATTTAAACATCATAAAAATTTATTCTAATAAAACTGCTATTCATAAAAATAACACTTTTATCCCACCAACAACTATGCACAGTTCGTGCCAAAACTCTTTTATACTGATGTAATTATTATCTGAAGGGGATTACAGGAGTCATTAAAAATAAAATTATTGCCATTCACCGATCGCCAATAGGGTAATTTATGCCCAAATAACTAGGCAAATACTGCTATAAGTAGAAAAAGCAGACCCGGTTAGGGGCCTGCTTTTCCAGTTGCGCTTTCTTCAAGCTTAATGAACAGAGACCTCAAGACCTTCTCCCATGATGACGATTCTCTTTGCGTTGTTTTGACCCTGCAAAGAATAGTCAACATTGTGGAACGAGACTCCTCCGTTTTTCCGCCGGCCTTTCTGACGCACAGAAAGAACCAACTTTCTGTCATCACAGGAAATGACTCGGCACTTCCCATTGATAACAAAGAGTCGTTCACGCGCAGAATTTCTGGCATTACAACTTTCTCCTGTTTGGGGATCAAGCCGCATTGTCAGGTAAAACCCATATATGCCAGAGCGTACAACAATGGTATTTTTCATACTATGCTGTCCTTTCTCTTAGCTAGACATCTGCCTAGGATTTTTTAGCCGTTTCTGAGAGTTTTTTAGCCATTTCTGGCTGCCCATCAATGATAATAGATGGACCGGAAAGGGTAATGATCCCTTCCTCAATTTCATCAACGACCACTCCTCCACCTTCGCTAAGGACTCGAAGCTCTTCACCGTGCTTACAGCTCACCTTAATAGTGATAGAGCCATTCTTCTCACGATAAATTCGCATTCCCTCTACATTGGTAACAGAGAAGATGCGACTTAAGGCAGTGACCTCAGGATCACTCTCAGGCCGAAACCGAAAATCCAAGGACAACTTCCTTCCTTCCTGAGCAGAAGAAAAGATGATTGTGGACTTCATCAGATTTGCATCTGAAAGCTTGATAAGCTTACTACCCGTAGTAGCCATGATGTCCTCCTTAGATGATTCTGACTTTGAAAAAACCCGCCGTCGTCACTTCAGTACCAGACTCATCCTTGCAGGTGATACTGACTCCGGAATGTGACTTGACCATGTAAGACCCTTCTTCCATTCCCGAAAGAAAGAAATTGTGTCCGTCAGGTTTCACATCCAAATCAGAAGTTTCAAAACGGATGTTCTGCAAAGGTGTTCTCCTGAGAAAAACTTGCCCCTCAGAATTACTTACCTCAACAAAACATTCATCCTCATACTCCCCTTTGACTGCAAGTCGAATAGCAGCAATACCACTATCACCAGCCATCAAAGGTTTCTTTAACAAGGAAATAGCCATGATGTCCTCCAGATTTTTCTACCGAAGTAGGGTCTCTATCTGTCGTTTCTTTCATGTCCTTTCTTCAAGGCTTAGCAGAAGAGATTTCCTCTGCGAAGATTTTTATTTAAAAATCAATTTTCATCTTCCTCTATATACTGAGCTTCAAATAAAGTCAATTTTACTATATATTAACTTTGTTTACTCTCTTATTAAAACTAGGAAACAATTATCGGATATCTTAATATAAACTGTTGAGTTTTCCTTATATATCGTTACAATAGTGGCAACTTTATCTAAGATATTTAGTGTATTGCATTAATTATACTGGATAATGCATTGTAAAATAATATTTATAAAAGGGTTGATACTAACAATGGCTAAGGTCGAAGAGTTTCTTAAATTTGTAGAAGAACATGAAATTGAATTTGTGGATTTCCGTTTTACTGATCCTAAAGGCAAGTGGCAGCACACAACAATGGTAACCGATCAAGTAGATGAATCTATTCTTACTGACGGTCTTATGTTTGATGGCTCCTCTATATCTGGCTGGAAAGCAATCAATGAATCAGACATGATATTGCAACCAGATTTAGATTCATATGTGATTGACCCATTCTCTTCTTATCCAACCGTTATTGTAACATGCGACATTGTTGAGCCTTCAACCGGAATTGGTTATGAGCGTGATCCACGCTCTACCGCAAAACGTGCGGAAGCCTATTTGAAATATAGCGGAATAGGGGACACGGCATTCTTTGGTCCAGAGCTGGAATTCTTCTTGTTTGACGATGTCCGTTTTGAGGCAGGGATGAACGGATGTTTTGCTGAAGTGGATTCAAAAGAATCTCCGATAAACAGCGGATCAGATTACGAAGAAGGCAATATGGGACACCGCCCTAAGGTAAAAGGTGGTTATTTTCCGGTACAACCTGTGGATTCAATGAACGATATTCGTTCTGAAATGTTACTAACCTTAAAGGAAATTGGCGTGGTTCCTATTCTTCATCACCATGAAGTTGCGCCCGCACAAAACGAACTTGGCTTTAAGTTTGGCACATTGATTGAAACAGCAGACAATACTCAGAAATATAAATATGTGGTGCATAATGTGGCCGCAGAATTCGGTAAAACGGCAACCTTTATGCCCAAACCTATCGCTGGTGACAATGGTAACGGCATGCACGTTCACCAATCTATCTGGAAGGATGGAGAGCCACTTTTCGCAGGCAATGGTTATGCTGATCTTTCAGAAACAGCCCTCTATTACATTGGTGGCGTTATCAAACATGCCAAGGCAATTAATGCCTTTACCAACGCTTCCACCAACAGTTATAAACGTTTAATTCCGGGCTTTGAAGCGCCTGTATTACTTGCTTATTCTGCACGCAACCGCTCTGCTTCAATCCGTATTCCATATACAGCAAGCTCTAAGGGTAAACGTATTGAATGTCGTTTTCCTGATTCAACCGCCAATCCATATTTTGCCTTTACCGCAATGTTGATGGCCGGCCTTGACGGGATTGAAAACAAAATTCACCCAGGTGATGCTATGGATAAAAATCTGTACGATCTTCCTGCGGAAGAACTAAGCGGCATACCCACAGTATCACGTTCTTTCCGTCAGGCATTGGACTCTCTTTCTGAAGACCGCGAATTCTTGAAGAAAGGTGATGTATTCTCTGACGATCAGATTGATGCGTATATTGAGTTAAAAATGCAAGAAATTGAAGAATTGGAATCAACACCTCATCCAATTGAGTTTGTAAATTACTATTCTGTCTAACATATTATTCGCAAAATTAAAGGCGGTCTAAAATGACCGCCTTTTTTGCCTAAAGGGGAGGCAATTATGCACGATAACAGAAGATTCAAACCTATTAATCCTATTTTTTGTGCGCTTGACACAAATGATATTGAAAAAGCTAAACATCTGGGGAAAATGCTTTCTGGCCATGTGGGGGGAGTTAAGATCGGCTTGGAGTTTTTTACCCGTTTCGGATTTAATGGCGTTAGTGCTGTCGTCGGCGCAGAAAAACGGATACCTTTATTTTTAGATTTAAAGTTTTATGATATTCCCAACACTGTTGCCGGTGCGGTGCGTAGTGCCATTGACTTAGGCGCGTATATGATAACTGTGCATGCTTCAGGTGGCTACGATATGATTAAAGCAGCAGTGGAGGCTGCCGAAGATCAAGCTGAAAGATTTAAAATTACAAAGCCAAAGATCATTGCTGTGACTGTTTTAACCAGCATGGACGAACATGATTTACAAAAATTAGGCATTACTGATGACGTTCAGTCCCATGTACTTAGGCTTGGGGAAATAGCACAAAAAGCCGGAGCAAACGGACTGGTATGTTCTGCCTCAGAGCTTGGTGCCATACGTTCTCATTTAGGAAATGATTTAACCTTAGTAACACCAGGGATTAGAAGCATTACGGATCCTCTTAACGATCAGAAACGGGTGGTCACACCAAAACAAGCCATAGACGATGGTGCAAATTATCTGGTTATTGGGAGGCCTATTACAAGTGCCAAAAACCCTTTAAAAGCCGTTCGGGAAATATTAGAAACCATATAATAGTTGGTACTATGCACCATATTTTTGTCGGTATTTCTGCATTTGCTCCAAAGCCTGCATGTTACCTTTTTCTTCAAGATAGTGCATCAAATCCGTCATATTAACAATTGACGTTACCCTGATATCTAACTCTTCTTCTATTTCCATTAGAGTAGATTTTTCTCCTGAACCTCTTTCCTGCCTGTCTAACGCAATAAGCACACCCACAGCCTTTCCTCCATTCTGCGCAATAATATCAACCGATTCACGCACAGAGATACCAGCAGAAATCACATCATCAACAATAAGCACATTCTTACCTTCAATGGAAGCACCAACAATATGACCACCTTCACCATGATCTTTGGCCTCTTTTCGATTAAACGCATAAGGAAGGTCGCACTCATGATCTTCTGCCAGCGCCACGGCAGTAATTGCCGCTAAGGGAATACCTTTATATGCAGGGCCAAAAACAAGATCAAAGTTAATGTCTGATTTAATCGCCGCCTTAGCATAATATTTTCCAAGCTGTGAAAGTGAACCGCCTGTGTTAAACAAGCCTGAATTAAAGAAATAAGGACTAACACGCCCAGACTTTAAGGTGAACTCACCAAATCGTAAAACTTTCTGTTTTAACGCAAAATCCAGAAATTCTTTTTTATATTTTTCCATGAAACTTGATATATAACTTTTAAAAAAATAAGGCAAGTTTTGTAGCAATAAAAAGGGCGACCTAGGCCGCCCTAAAAATAGAAAGATTTCTGCTTACTAACTACGCAGCGATGAAATCATGCTCTTCTTCATCGATATTAAGATCATCATCACCATCCAAATCCGGAGCAGGGGCGATAGTACTAATTTCCTCAACCTCAATCTTTGGTGTATTTTCTTTTATCACCTTTACCAAAGATTCCTGCGCCTCATCAATCTCAATTTGTTGTACCGCTGAAATTTCACCTGCCAGACGAATCAATGCGTTCTCATAAATAATCCGCTCAGAATAGGAGCGATCCGGATCGTCTACGTTTTTATGCAAATCACGTACTACTTCAGCCAAAGAAACAATATTTCCTGAATTAATTTTTGATTCATATTCTTTGGCACGACGACTCCACATCCCACGGCTTGTACGAGGACGTCCTTTTAGTGTTTTGTTAACTTTAGTAAGTTCTTTTTCTGTACATAAAGGACGTAAACCAGAATCCAAAGCTCTGTCCACAGGGATACGAAGAGTCATTTTTTCTCTTTCGAAGAAGACCACAAAGGTTGTGAGATCCATTCCAGCAATCGCCTGAGTTTCCTTACCCACAATCTGTCCTACGCCGTGCGCCGGATATACCACCATTGTACCCTGATTAAACATCTCTGAATTTATCATATATTTCTCTCCTTTAAATATAAAATATTCGTATAACAATATATAAAGCAGAGCCTTTGACGTAAATCCCAAATACGCCTAAACAATGCTATATCACTCTCTCTTCCGTAATTTATGGTGAGTACTATACCACAAAATTGGCAACAAAAAAAGGGTAAATATCAACTTTTAAGGATATTTACATACAATTTTAGAAAAAAACCATATATTTTCAAGAGACTAGGGCAGATAAATATTTTTATATTTATAAAAGCTAGCAGCCGTTTCCTGGCTCTTCACTGAAATAATCTTCGCGTTTGTTACTCACTCCCTTAAACTTCTCAGCTTCAGGGTCTTCACCAATATTGACCGTCAAATTAGGCCAAAGCGCGGCATATTTACGGTTTAACTCTATCCATTCTTCGGTGGTTTCGTCCTCAGGAACAATAGCTTCCGCAGGGCACTCAGGCTCACACACACCACAATCTATGCACTCATCTGGGTTAATAACCAACATGTTTTTACCTTCATAAAAACAATCAACAGGGCAAACCTCAACACAATCTGTGTATTTACATTTTATGCATTGTTCCGTAACAATATAAGCCATGAGCCAATCTCCATAGTTTCTATGTGAAGCCTGTATAATAGCGAGAATTCTGCTTGTCAAAGAAAAATTATCCCTAGGAAATTATTATCCATTTATTACCTTTCTAATCTATTGCAAATATGTCCTAACTTTATGGGTAAATGTAGGAAAAAAATGCCTAATTCCATTCTCCATCTGAACAATAGCTTACAATAATTTTTCTATCTCGCTGAAAAATAAGGAAGTTGAATATTGGTATACAAATTGCTTAGAATAACTCTAAAATTAATATGTGTTTTTAGAAACTGTATGCTGCACCAAACAATAAATAAAAAATTATTTAACAGACTTAGTGATTCAAATATTGAAATCACCAATCAAATTCTTTTTCTTGAAAATGAAATTGGTTCTTTGATGGGCGAGTTGAGAATCTTATCTGAAGAATTAAAGGTAATAGAGAGTGATCTTGAAGAATTTAGCACTGAATATAATAAAGAAATTGCGCCCATTTGCGAGGAATTGCTTATTATTAATTCCATTATTAAGCATACCGATTCTAATCCTAATGAGAGCCAAACCTTTGAAACCAACGATGATGACATGAATTTTTACTATGTGTCGGATTGCGAAGAGAAAGTACTAAAAAATGAATTGAAACATATATATCGCCGTTTGGCCAAAAAATTGCACCCAGACATGCAAAAAGGAATGGAGCATATTTCTGATCGCCTCTTTAAAGAACTGACCCATTCCTATATGAACAACGACATTGCAGGCCTGATGCGTATTGAAGAAGAATTCTTTGAATCTAAAAAATACAGCGGAGAGAGTCAGATTCAAAAGCTCGAAAGGCTTGAAAAACGCCATGATAAGCTTAAAAATGACATTGATAAATTAAAAATAAAGCACAATACCATACGTAATTCTCAAACCTACAAACTGCAGCAAAGGGTAAAATGGCATAAAATGTGTGGCCAAAACCTTATTCAGACTATAAAGGAGAGGGTCAAAAAAGATTTAGACACAAAAAAAGCTGTACTTGAACTATCAAACCTATAGTATCACATTGATAGAAAATAATATTTGTGAGTTTGTATGCTAAAATTTCCGATTCTTTTTATATTTTTATCTATTCTCTCTACAATATTTCCAACTACTAACGATGCCTATGCCGCAGAAAATATAGGGAGTTCAATTCTCATTGAAAATGCAGAAAAACTAATAAATTTCTTAGTTGATAAAATGGCATTTATCCTTTTTTATCCCATATTTGATGTGCCTCTTCTTGTATTTTGGCTCATTACGGGGGGGATATTTTTTACCCTTAGGCTAGGATTTGTAAACATTCGACTATTTGCCCACGCTATTCGTGTTGTTGCAGGCAAGTATTCTAAGGACAGTGATCCGGGTGAAGTATCCCATTTTCAAGCCCTTGCTGCTGCGGTTTCCGCTACAGTTGGGCTGGGAAATATTGCCGGAGTAGCCGTGGCAGTGGCCGCAGGTGGCCCTGGGGCGGTCATTTGGATGGTCTTGGGCGGCTTTTTTGGCATGTCGACAAAATTTGCCGAAGTGACTATGGGTCAAAAATATAGGGTTATTGATAAGAATGGTCGAGTTTCTGGCGGGGCGTTTCATTATTTAAAAAACGGTCTTGCTGAAAAAAATATGCCTAGGTTTGGTAAGTTTCTAGCTGCTGTTTTTGCTGTATTATGTATTGGTGGGTCTCTTGGGGGCGGCAATATGTTTCAAGCCAATCAATCGGTTTCTATTCTAACAAACACTTTTGATTCATTGGGAGAAATTGATCTTTTGATCGCTTTGGCCCTCTCTGTGAGTGTAGGAATTGTGTTAATTGGCGGCATCAGAAGAATTGCTAAGGTTGCCGAAGCCATTGTGCCACTGATGGCATTTATCTATTTAAGCGCAGCGATTGTTGTTTTGATCGTCAATGCAGAAAATCTACTTCCCGCTATACAAATCATGTTTACAGAAGCCTTTAATTTTTCTGCTCTTGGCGGAGGAATTCTTGGTGTCATTATTGCCGGCGTAAAGCGGTCTACGTTTTCTAACGAAGCAGGGCTTGGTTCTGCACCGATTGCCCATGCTGCGGCAAAATCAAAATATCCGGTTAGGGAAGGGTGTGTTGCCTTGCTAGAACCATTTATTGACACCGTCATTATTTGTTTTATTACCGGACTGGTTATCACCACCACCGGTGTTTATGAGGATAAAACCATTGAAGGCGGGGTGCTTTTGACCAGTGCAGCTTTTTCTACCGTAGCCGATTGGTTCCCTGTAGTGCTTTCCATCGCCATTGTACTTTTTGCCTATTCTACCATGATCACTTGGAGCTATTATGGAGAACGCGCATGGATGTATCTTTTTGGTAAAAAGCGTATAGGAATTTTTCATATTATCTTTTGTACCGCCACCTTTGTAGGTGGTATTATAAATCTTGGTATTGTTATTGATTTTTCAGATTTGCTGTTGCTTTCTATGGCCATTCCAAACTTAATAGGATTGTATATATTAAGTGGAGATATCTACAAAGATCTCAAAGATTATGAAAATAAACTTACATCCAATGAGTTTTAGTAGTCATGAAATATTGTTTTATGGTATCATGATATTAGAATGAATAATTTTATCTCTGGTTAACTTATGAAAAAATATAATGTTATATTGTTATTTTTATGTGTCCTTTTACTCAGTAGCAATGCTTTAGCAAAAGTTGCTCTTGTCACTGGTTTAGGGCATGATAAATGCACCAACCCCAGAGTCATTCAGGCTCAGAATCTTTCACTAGGGGGACATTGCCATTACAATATATTCTTAGGGATAGATGAGGCAATGAAAGATCCTCGTTTTCATGTAAAAGAAGAAAATGTGGAAGCATATCGTGATAAAATGGTCAATTTTAAATATTGTAAATTGGAAGATTGGCCAGACGGTTCGAGCAATCATACAGAACCTTACTGTGTAGAACAAAGTCCCGACCCTAATATTCCATGTCCGGACCCTTGCCGTCATCTTAGTCAAATGAGTGAAAAGGGCTGTGTTATCGATATGGATTGTGTTAAAAATTATGAAACACGACGACCTTCTCTGCATTATTTAAAATAATTTCTGCAAATTGTCTAAAATTAATAATTTATTTACCTAAACTTTTGTCTATGTTATAATTACAACATATGTCACATTTGGCGCTTTAGTAGTTGTCAAAGCAGGCGCAATATTATATTAATTTAACCTAGGTGGTATTTTTGCTAAGGCTAAAATGGGAAATGAGACTTTGGGTAGTATTATTGGCAATTTAAGGATTTTAATGGCACTCTTGACGGTGATATTTTTTATCACCTTGCCGGGGACTGCCTTCTCCCTTTCTACAAATTGTGATGACGCCGTACATACGCAGGGTGATCCCTGTGCACCAACCATTGGTGGCGGGAACAATGGTATATGGAATTGTCAAAGTCAGGTGTATAACGCAGCGACTGTTGCTTTTTGGGAGTGTATACACCCTAATCTCTTGTTAGATCAGGACGTAGCGCAACCTAGCGGGCAGTGTGCCACCATTCAATGGCAACCACCTCGTATCCCTTGCGGAGCTTGCCCTAGTGGCTGGCAAACTCCACCAATGCAGACAATTACTTTTACTTGGAAATATAATAACACCCCCAACACCACAACCCCCAATACCCCATATGGCTGTCCTAGTGGGGTCTCTTGTTATCATCCTACAAACAGTAATGGGCCAACGCAATATGAGTGTGTCAGTAGCGACAACAAAACCCCTTCGCAATATAACAATAGCAATGACCCGTCAAACCCACAGACCTTTAATAATATCACCCCTATAGATGAATATGTAAATCGTGACACGGGCTGTTCTTGTGCTCGGTGGGTGGAAGAGGACCAAGACCTAGTTACTAATTGTAGAAGATGGGGATATTTTGACTGTGTGGGAGAACCTCGCTCTGACCTTTCTGGTGATACAGAAGATGTTGTGGCTCATGATATGAACAGTGACCCAATAATTGACCAGAATTTTATGACCACCCCAACAGAAATAGGTATGGGTGCATGGGCTGGAGATTGTGGTGGACCAGGCTTCTTTCCTCGTCCACAAATACCAAGCGAGAATAACATCTATACCAACAATCTGTATTATAGCCGCACAGGATGTTATAATCCTGAGGAAAGATTTGTCTATATTGATGGCAGATTTGATATTGGAGATGGCAATGACGAACAAATCGGAAGATTACGTAAGGGCGTACCCAGAGATGACATCTTAAACCTTCACCCTGCCTGCTTGGATTCTGAGGCGATTGACAAAAATCAGGTTCCCGGCCTAACTGAATACAACCGCCCGTCTTTAATTAATCCTTCCCCAGTTCAACGATATTTGGCTAAAGAAGATAAGATAAACGAGATTAGTGGTAGAACTATTAGCTGTTTATATGATGATTATATTGATGATATTGATGCATTCTGCAGTGATTTTTCCAGTAATTATGGTTACAAAACAACCAAATGGTATTGGCATGGCCTTACCGATCCTGTTACTGGAGACCCACTCCCACTAGGAGAACAAAATTGTTGGCATAAAAAAGATACAAAAGACATCATAAAATTGGTTCCTGGAGAACATTGGATGCCTTTAGCCTTAGAAGCAGAGGCGGATTTAGATGGTAGTGGTACTATTGACGATGGCGAAAAAGTCTATGTTGATTCTGGTCCATATGCCAATAGATACGGATTTTTAGGGGATTATGGCTACCGCAATCGTCGTATTTCCCGTGGTGATCCGGAAAATGCCAACCAAACTTTCCTTGGTGACCTCCCTTACAGAAGGAATAATGTCTATAACTGGAATACTCCTCCTACTTCCGAACAAATATTAAGCATCAATAACATGGGTGCTAAACGTAAGAAAATGGAATGTTTAAAGGTCTATGTTGAAGAATGGGCACATCGGGGAGACTGCGGTGAAATTGTGATTGAGGGAGCAGGGCCAGAGGTGAACTCCGGAATGTGCCAATGGGTAAAGATGTATGATTCTCATGAAGTGACTTCTACAAATGAATTGGGGAGAACAGTTTTAGAAAGCGTATTTGATGCACTTGATGTTCCTGCAAGAAGTGAGAAGAAAGCAACCATGCGCAGTGAATTTTTTGATTATGAAAATTTTAATCGCATGAGCTTTATACCAAGGCTTGCCGGAGATGTTGGCAGTATTGGCTTCGGTGCATCAGAAACAGATATCTGTATGTTAGACATTGCCTCAGGAACCAATGAACGCTTCTGGGAGCCAACAGGCATTGATTTTAGTAAGCGTGGATGCCCGACTGTTTCCGGGCCAAATTTCTGGCCGGAATGGTTTGATCAAAAATGCACCAATAGTTGGATAGGCTATAAGGCCTTCAAGTCTATTCGTGTTGGTGGTGGCAAAACCGACGCAAATTTCCTACCATTTACCACATTCATAGACAATCATGGTGATCTTGCCACAACAACTCCTGGTAAATCAGAATTATGGGGATTGGGTCATGGAGGTTTTAAAATACCAATCTGGGGAGGAACATCTCCTATCTGGGTGGGGATGGTTAGTCCTACTGACTTTCCGTACAATGGAACATATATGCAAAAAGTGGATGACTGGGTGGATTATTCTTGGACTGCAGCTTCATGTTCACATGGCTGGAATAGGGATTATTGGAACGAAACGCCCGATATAAAAAGGGCTGATTTTGAAAATCTTGCTCCTGCAAATCTTGGTAATGAGATAGAGGGTTTTTCTTTCCACGAAAACGGTTACAAAATGTACAGCTGGAAAATAAACCCAACCATGCTTGGTTCTCCTGCCATGTGGTGTGAATTTGAACTTCCCTATTATCCATTTGGTGGTAGACGTGAAGTGGGTGCTGGCACAGGCATAACCAATCACCTTGAAGAAGCCGCACAAGGGCATAATGTTTATCACAACATGCAAAAACGTCCTGTTCATTTAGAAGGCGATGATGAAGGTAAGCTTAAGGCAGGAAAGCTAGAAGTTAGAATGGTTGAGCGGATTCGTGATGCGTGTAGTGCCTTTAGCCAAAGAGGAACATGGCAAATAGACAAACCCTCTAAATTACACAGGTGGTTAACAGGCAAAGCTAATTCTTATGGGCTTTGTGCTGATTGGAAAGGTTTGTATGGAAGAAAATATTCCCAGCCTGTGGCAGTAAACTGGCGTTTACCTCGGTTTAATTATGAATTTTTAAAAGCCTTTGTTGAATGTACCGGCCCGGTAAAAGAACGAGGCCCAAATCCCTGTGATGGTTTTGATAGTGGAAGATTTGCTGATAATATGGGCTGGGGCGTTGCTGCCGCAATTTCAGGCAATGGTTTCCTTGCCGTGTATTATTTTTCCTTAATGGACGACAACACCACCCGCACCAATGATTTTCCTTGGGATGAAGAATGGTTTGGGGCTCTAAATGGTATAGATATTACATTTGATATTAATGATCCGGCTGTAGAAGTTCCGTTTAATGGTATTTGGGGACGCAATTCCCTTGAAAGCAGGGACCATGCAACTGCATATTCTCAGGACATGACTCCAGAAACAGAACTGACTGAGGAGGAACAAGAAGACACTCCCGATGTAGAACTGCGTCCAAAACCTGGTTTCTGGTGCAGCTGCCCAGGAGACAGGTTTGCCACCACCAGATGTAATGAGAATCTATGCACCTGTACACAAGGGACCGCACCACAAGTCCCAGGGATTCTTGGCTTTTTATACCCAACTTATTGTGCAAATTATGGCCCATATCGTAGATGGCTACAATGTTTCTATCAGGCCAGAGCGAAGGCATGCCCAGTATTAACCCGTGAAATATCCTCAGGTATAACCAACAAATATATGATGATGACGACCGACGATAGCGGTAGAGAAGCCAATAACAACAACAATAATAACCACAATAATACCAATTAGAGATCATGTAATTATGAGTAAGACTTATAAAAAATACACATTATACGCAGCGACGTTTCTGGTATTGTTATTGGGAGGTTTCTTTTTATCTACCAATATATTAGCAGATGAAACCGTATTTTCCAAAGGTTTTGAATTTGATCCCACTCAAATACCTGGAGGAACAGGTGATATTATAGATGCCGGAGAAGGAAACTATGTTGGTGCACAGGCTGATGCGGGGGTCTGTGAAGGCAGTATCATGCCTCCTCCTGAGGGAAATATGCGCTGGATGGCGCCAGAAGCCAATATTCTTGCTCATGCACCCATTGTCCATAGCTTCTTTTGGGACAGCCCAGACACACCAGATGATGAGTCAGCTGGTTCTACTCCTAATATTAACCGTACCAATGCGTCTATTCCAGCCTATTACGGAAGAAGAAGTCTTGATGGGAACTTAGTTTCTGGCTCTAGCAGTAGGGCTTATAAAAATCATACGCTTGTATTTCAATCAAGTGTTCGTGATATTGAAGCGCCATTCTTAGAAATTACTGCACCTTATGTATTGGATAACGTATTTTACACAGGTCGTTCTGAAGTATTTGACGATGATGAAGACCCAACCAACCCACCACCAGCAGATTTTCCTGAGCTGCGGCCAATTAATGATATTCTAGAAGACTTACCCAAAGACCGTAAGAAGCACCAAGTGACTGATCCAGTCGATGGTGGAATTGATGTCGAAATTGAAGAGAGGCCTATTAACTTTACAACCACTCTTGAGACATGGCGATATAAAAACTACGCAGAAAAGAAAGCGACCTATGCTGCGGTTGATGCTATGGTTCAGAACCCAGAACACGCCTCTTCTGGGAATCGACCTCTTCCCTCAGACCCTAAAGGATCAGTTCCTTCAAACCCAAAAATACTGGCTCACGATGGCATTATTGGCCCAAGGGGGTGTAATATTGGTGGATGGTATGAAATGCTATTATATCAAGCACGCTGCATACGGTGGTTTAAATTAAACTGTATTTGTGACTACGATAAGACATTCCGCAAGGGTTCTGCTGAGGCATGGGTGCTTCACCGTGCGGGACAAGAATTTGAAGCCATAGCTCCTTTTAAGAGACGTAACGGCGGATGGGGTGTCACAACCCATATTTTCTCATGGCCTCTTGGATGGAGAGGGACTGCTAGCCCTTATTACGCACCTAATGCTACTGTCGGTTCAAAGTTGTGGGAAAAACGAGGACAACCTTATGTGGATCCTAATACAGGTGAAACTGTACAACCTTCTGTATATAGAGGAAATTATAACATAGGCTATATTGATGACGGCAACCATTATGGTGCTCCCAAATATAGGGGATTATCTGAGGCGCAAGTTGGTGATTTTATGATTTATGACGAAACTTTAAAAACAAAAGTTTTAAAAAGAGATGCTAGTGGTGACGTAATTATGAATGGCCTCTTAGCGGAAACAGAAATGGTGGACGCACGATACAGAAGGCACATTGCCTATGTAGAAGAAGTACATAAAGATCCAGAAAGCAACGCCGTAGATTATGTTAGAGTGAGTGAATATAATTATGGAAAAAATCTTGATTCTTGTGGAAATACAGACCGTTGGAAAAAGATGACTGTACGGAAAATTTATAAATCACCCGGAGAAGAAGTGCCGGAAGACAGAACCTGTGACAATCCAGACTGGCTGATCTGTTATGAACGTAATTGGGACAGAATTAAATTATATCGCCCAAGCTTAGATGTTGATTCCTATCCTGTATGTAAAACTAAGGATGAAATTGACACTATTGTTAGTCAGATGGAAGATGATGGGGCAACCGCTGACGATATAGCGTTGGCCAGAACGTACGCAATGCCTCAACGTTTTACTGATGAGAGACTAGATCTTACACCCGTTCCTGGAGGTCCTGTAACAACAATGACTCCTCGAATAAAAGATGTTCAGGATGACGAAATGACCACTGATCAAATTCTTGATAGCAACGCATGGAAACGATATCACTTAGGTAAATTTGACGCTCAGGAAGTAGACTTATTTTTAAAAAGAGCCCGTGGTTATTGTGATCCACCTTTTGAGAAAAGAACGGATTAGAATGAATAGATTTTTATTACTTTATTTTGGAAAATATAATGAATTTTAGACCCTCAATATATTTTATAGCAGTCATACTGTTTCTAGGGATGCTTCTGCCTGCACAATCTTTTGCCAGAGGCACAGGCGCCATGCCATCAGATGAACAGGTCACCATCACTATTTCTGGTGCGGAAGAATGTCCAACAGATGCTGAAGGCTGCCCGATAGAGGATCATTCTAATGAACATTCCATGGGAGGTGGTAACGAAAATACTCCTTTAAGCGGTGTTGGAGCCGCAAAATTTCAGTGGAATCAATTATGCAATTTATTGGGGCGTGGTGAGAACGGGCAAGCTTGTGCGTTGATTATGTCTTGTGTTCAATATGTAGCTGGTGATGGCCAAAAATGTGACGCGATGGAATGTGTGAATGCTATAAGGAGTGTAAATTTACGTGACATTAGTAACAGTGCGGACGATTTATTGGCCGACTGTGAGGCATTTTGTCAGTTTGACCCAAGCAATAAGGTCTGTGCCGCACTAATGTGTGTTAAAAACCCTGGCCGTGCTTGCTGTGAACTTTTTGCCGATTATATACCTGCATGCTGTCAATTATTCTACTTACTCGACGCCATATTGATTTGTAAGCGAAATCCGTCTGTCCAATGCTGCGAAATTATTGGAGCGGCGAAGGATGCTCTACAGGCAAGCAATGTAGGTTTGAATATTGATATGGGCAGAATAGAAGAAATCTGCTCAGCTCTTGTAAATTGTTCAACTGACATCCAAGCTGATCCAAACCACCTACCCTCAGTGCAATGTTGTAAGATAGCTCCCCAAGAGTGGCAGGATGAATGTATGACAGTTTTAGGTTGTTATCCTGTTGTTGATGGAGGTGCCTCAGAACAAGAAATTGCAACATGCTGTGCATACCTTTCACAAACAGATCTAAATATTAATGCATATGATGATCTAAGCAATGAAGAGCAAGCCGCCTTACACACTCTTGTCGCCACTAAATTCGCGTGTAAGGCCTATCGTTGTATTAAAGATAAAACGCTTGAATGTTGTAGGGTTTTACAGCAGGGCATCGCGGCTTTCGGGGTAGAGGACCGGATACCTAGCTGGGTAGACGACGTATTAAACAATTGTGATGCGATTGTTTCTTGTGGCTCAAGAATTATGGATGCAGCAAAAAGCTTTAGAAAAAATAATGGCGATGGCTTTGCAGAGTGGCAGGCCACTGTTGATGCATCGCTTGATTCCATTAATGAGATAGGTGGTTGTTGTGAAGATATGCCTGATCCTATCAAAGAATGTCAATTATGGGAATGTAATAATAATCCTACCTACTCCTGTTGTTTGAAATATCCCGGATTACCCTCATGTATTGCTCTTTTGAGATGTTTGGTAAAACCTACCTATGGCCGTGATCCAGAAGATCGTGGCGCAGACGGTGCTATTTCAAATTGTTGTGCGACTTACCAAGGGAAACTTCCATCCTGTGCGTACCTTGCCTGTAAAGAAGACCCCAAGACCAATTGGCGAGAATGTTGTTCATTAATACCCGCTGCTGAGGACATAGCCAAACGATTGAATATATCGGAAGAGGAATTGTTCCCGGACGGTACAAATAATTTATGTCGCGCCGCATTCCAATGTTTAAGGAAGCCAGGTCCTGAATGTTGTGAACTCGTTCTGGATAGCGATTTTCCTGTTGAAACATGCAAACAGGTTTATAAATGCGTAAACACGGGTCTGACACAGGGCATTAGTAAGATGGGCTACCAATGCTGTAAGGTAATTAGTACATTAAAATTAGAAGATTGGAGCAATGGCGTATTTAATGGAGACAATCTTGATGAAATTGAGGAAATTTGCCAGAATATTGTTAGCTGTGTAAGAAAACCTGGATATTCCTGTTGTGATGCTCTGGCAGGGGCAGAAGGTATTCTTGATCCAACCGATCAGGATGAAGACAGAATTTTTAAAGAATGTCGAAGCTTTATGGATTGCTTAAATGGTAATGTTACTGTGGATTGTTGCATGAAATACCCTTACGCCTATGACGATCCAAATTGGAATCCTGGAGATCCAATGTCTGAACATAAATGTGCCAAGGTTCTTAAATGTCAGGTATTGCCAACAAGTTGTTGTTGTGATGATCCTGCTTTAGCAGATGTAAACATTCCCGCATGTAACAAGAGAACTCAATGTCGAAATCATCCTGACCTAGAGTGCTGTTCTATCTACGCGACGACTGAAGTACTTACCGATTGTGCACAAGATGGGTTAATTGGGCAAATGGGGTCATGCTTCCAATGTAATAAACATTCAGATAATTTTGATTTAGAAGCATGTTGTAATAATATTGGCAAAGGGCTGGTTGAAGGTGGCGTTGTTAAGATTCGTCCAGCACCAATCTGCGATGCCTTAGCAAAATGTATCACCGCACCAAACAAACAGTGTTGTAAAGCCTTGAAGAAGGCTTATAACGAAGTAGCTGACGAATCTATTGAAAAGGCAGAAAGAAGTGCGCGGATTAACGATGTCTGTTCTATTTTCGATAAATTTCTGATTAATAAATTTGTTCCTAACCTAGTTTGTGATCCGCCACCGGCTGATCTATACCCACCAGGTTTTATGTAAAAAACCTTAAAAACCGTGGTTGCTCTTGTCGCCACGGTTTTTTATTGTTACATGTAGACTTTAAAACAATTTTATTTTTAAGAACAATGTCCATTGCAGCAACAAAATTAGACAATGAAGTTGAACAACAAGACGTACCTAAAGCAACGCCGATGATGCAACAATTCTTGGCGATCAAAGCCTCATATCCAGACTATCTCCTGTTTTACCGGATGGGTGATTTTTATGAGCTATTCTTTGAAGATGCCATTGTTGCCGCCAAAACACTTGATATTTCCTTAACCCACAGGGGCAAACATCTTGGGCAAGAAATCCCCATGTGTGGAGTACCACACCACAGCAGTGATCAATATTTACATCGACTGATAAAGCAGGGGTTCAAAGTTGCCATCTGCGAACAAATGGAAGACCCTGCTGAGGCAAAGAAACGTGGCTCTAAATCTGTTGTAAAGCGCGAGGTCACCCGAGTGGTAACCGCCGGTACATTGACCGAAGAAGCTTTACTTGAATCAAGCACGTCTAATTTTCTATTGGCCATTAACAAAGTGCGTGAAGAGATGGCCTTGGCTTGGGTAGATATCTCTACTGGAGAATTTTTCTACTCCTCAACAAAAGCCCAAAATATCACGGCTGAAATCGCACGCATTGCTCCTAAAGAGATTTTAATCTCTGAAAAACTACATAATGATACATCTCTAGAAACACTGTTTAACGATTATAAAAAAATTATTACTCCTTATGTAAACAGCCTTTTTGAATCTACTAAAGGAGAGAGAAAACTAAAGTCTTACTATAATATACTATCCTTAGATTCCTATGGCGCATTTAACCATGCCGAACTTGGTGTTTGTGGGGCATTGCTTGAATATGTCGAACTCACTCAAATAGACAAGCTTCCCTATCTATCTACGCCTAAGAAATTCGAAAACCATCATCACATGCAGATTGATAGCCAAACCAGAGCAAATCTTGAGTTAACCCGTACCTTATCTGGTGAATATAAAGGCAGTCTCTTAAATATATTGAACAGAACAACCACTAGCGCCGGTGGAAGGCTGCTTTATCAACATTTAGCCTCCCCATTGATGGACGTGGAAGCAATTAACAGCCGTTTAGACAACATTGATTTCTTTATTAAAAATCATGAAATTATGGAAAGAATGAGAACGGTTCTACAAGCAATTCCAGACATTGAACGTTGTTTGTCCCGTCTGCACATGCAGCGCGGAGGGCCAAGGGATATCATTGCGATTCGTGCTGGTCTCAAAGCATCTCTCTCCATTCTTAACTTATTGGAAAATAACAATATTGACCTTACTCCGGCTATTCAACGCTTCATTGGTGAGCTTGGTGACCATAGTCTGTTAACTGAACTTCTCGAGAATGCGTTTAAAAATGAAGTTGGTTTTCATGCCAGAGACGGAGGGTTTATTCGTGACGGTTACGATGCCAAGCTGGATGATTTCCGGAACATCAAAGAAAATAGTTTACAGATGCGTGAAGAATTACGAGAAAGTTACAGTAAGGCAACCAATATACAGAACCTTAAAATTAAAGAAAACAATGTAATAGGTATGTTTATTGAAGTAACACCTCAACATATAGATAAAGTCCCTGAAGACTTTATTCATCGCCAAACATTAGGGTCTGCTGCCCGCTTTACCACCGTTGAATTGCGAGAATTAGAAAGTAAAATCATCAACGCAAAATCCTACGCAATTGAACATGAGCTCTATCTTTTTGAACAGATTTCAACACAAATTACCACACAGGCAGATGAAATTATTTTAACCGCACAGGCCATTGCTGCTCTGGACGTAGCCATATCCCATGCTCAGCTTGCACTTATAGCTAATTACGCACGCCCTGTAGTTGACAACAGTGATGAGTTTAAAATTATTTCTGGCCGACATCCGGTTGTTGAATGCAACGTAAAAGAGGATTTTATTAGTAATAATTGCTTTTTAAACAAAGAATCAGGTCATTTATGGTTAATAACTGGCCCAAATATGGCAGGAAAGAGTACGTTTCTACGTCAAAACGCATTAATTGCTATCATGGCACAAATGGGATGCTATGTTCCGGCACAAGAGGCGCATATTGGCCTTATTGATAAAGTCTTTAGTCGGGTGGGGGCGGCAGATGATCTGGCGCGTGGACGGTCTACTTTTATGGTAGAAATGGTAGAAACCGCAACCATCTTAAATCATGCCACAGAAAAATCTCTGGTAATTCTGGATGAAATAGGGCGCGGAACGGCTACTTTTGATGGGCTTTCCATTGCTTGGGCAGTGGTTGAATATTTGCATAACATCAACAAATCACGTGGTTTATTTGCTACCCATTACCATGAAATCACCGCCTTAGCGGATCAACTTGAAAATCTTACCTGCCACACTGTAAAAGTGACCGAGTGGAAAGAGGATATTATTTTTATGCATGAAGTCATAGACGGGGTTGCCGACCGTTCTTATGGGATACATGTAGGAAAACTTGCCGGATTGCCCAAAGACGTGATAAAAAGAGCCAACAGCATAATGAAACTATTACAAGAAAGTGATAGCAAATCTGTCTCACGCAATCTTTCAAGTGAACTGCCTCTGTTTGCCCAAAACAGTGGTATTAAAGAGAAAAAAGACTCTGAAATTGAAAAATATTTAGCCCGAACGGACATAGACGATTTGTCTCCTAAACAAGCACTTGAACTTCTTTATGACTTAAAAGGAAAGCTCTAGAAGAAACATGGTTTTTGTGCTATAATCAAGAGTTAACTTCAAATGCAGGAGATATAGTATATGCCGATAGTTAGACTTTCTGGAACTATTATTGAGGACAAGGATCCAAACCGTAAAATCAGAGCAAAATTACTCTATCGTTTGTACGATTCGGGTTGGAATATTTATAACGGTAATGGTGACCAACAAGTTCACCTCGGCAACATTCAGAAAAAAATTAAAGAATCTGATGCGTTTGTTTATACGCCCGGAGCAACATTGCAGGATATGTTTAACGCCGCTTCAACTTCGGTAGGGATTGTGACCAATGACCCCGATTTACATGGTAAGCAGGTTGCTATTCTTAATTCAGACTATTCATGGGATCAATTTATTGATTTACTCGAACATTTACAAGAAATGGGTACAATTGGCTACCACCATCAGGTCTATTTTGAAATTGTGAACCGACCTAAGAAAATTATCCGCGCCTTGGAAGAAAGCTATTTTAATTCCATAGAAAGAAGAAACGGAAAATCGCCACAGCGTGATAGTAGCAAAGATATTTACATCGACGAGTTTAAAGATAAATATATTAAGAAGCCGGCATTTAATGTCTGTGTTTTCTGTTCTGCTAGCATTAAAAAATCAAACTATCTTGAAGCCGGCTATAAAATAGGTAAAGATTTAGCCGCAGAAGGTTGGGGCTGTGTTTCTGGGGCGGGATGTACCGGAATTATGGGACAAGTTGTGGCTGGATCAGTTGAAAATGGTGGTTGGGCAGGGGGGTCAAATATCCCTCACATCATTGCCATGGAAGGACACCTGCCTGAAGGTTTAAGTGAGTTCTGGCCAAGGGGTAATATTTATACTCGAATGGAAGTAATGCTAGAAAACTCAAATGCCTTTGTCATTATGCCAGGCGGGATAGGCACTGTTCAAGAAGTTTTAGCTCTTATCATCATGAAGGAACAACATCATCCGGTTATGCGCCATAAGGATATTATTGTTATTAATCAGGATTTTGGAGAAGGCAAAAAATTCTGGAGCCCCTTAATCAAATTATTGAATGCCCATGGGGCTTATGATATGTTCCATGTCGTAGATCATGTGGATGACGTGATTGATAAATTAAAAGAATTGGAGAATAAATAAATGTCAAATAAAGATGATCTGTTTAAGCCAAAACCGGCGCAAGAACCGCCTTCTGGAATAAGAGGCTATACTAGCCATATTGCTGACGATATGGAAAAAGAGGATAATGAGTGGGCTGAGCGTGCCCATAGAGAATATCGTGCCTCTCAGATAGGCCCACAAAAGCCTAACAACAATGAACCCTCCCGATAAAAATGATGCTTAAAATTGCATTTCAGATGGAGGCGATGGAAGAAACAGACCCGTCGCAAAATCATACGCTACGCCTAATGCATGAGGCTTGTGCTAGGGGATATGAGGTCTATCACTATCAACCGCAGCAGCTTTCGTTGTATAATGGGGTTGTTAGCGCGCCCATGCGGCGGGTAGAGGTCAATCTGGAGCAAACCCCACATTATCGCTATGACGAAGCGTTGAGTATCAATCTCGCAGAGCTTGACGTGGTGCTGTTTCGCCAAGATCCTCCGGTGGATATGGAATATATCACCAATACCTACCTGCTAGAAATGGTGGCAGAGCACACCTTTATCATTAACAATCCATACTGGATTCGTAACGCGACGGACAAACTCTATCCCTTTGAGTTCAAAGAATTCATGCCGGATACGTTGGTCAGTGCCGATCCAGTGGCGATGCAGGCATTTAAGAAAAAACACAAAGATATTGTGATCAAACCGCTTTATGGTTTTCATGGACATGGCATTGTGCGTGTTGAGACAAATCAGGATATCACACCATACTTAGAAGAGCATCCTCATGAAACGTTGCTGCTACAACCCTTTATTCCAGAAATTGTACAAGGCAACAAACGCATAGTATTTTTGGACGGAGAAATTGCCGGTGCACTGCTCACCAAGCCTGCCGAAGGAGAGTTTAAAGTCTACCGCAACAGTGTGGATATGGAATATGAGCTTAGTCCGCGTGATAAAGAAATCTGTGCCGCTGTGGGTAAAAGTTTGAAGGAGCGGGGGCTGTTTTTTGTTGGCATTGATATTATTGGGGATTATTTAACCGAAATAAATCTCGGATCCGTCGGCTCTATCTGGCGGTTAGACGCCGTTTACAACACAAATTTCTCAGCCCAATTTTGGGACGCGGTGGAAAATAAGTTACGGATTTCCTAAATCTGTAATTGTCATCCTGTGGAATGATATAGTCATTAGCACAGGATCCATACATAATTAAGAAAATAGATTCTGTACAAGCTGACGCTTCACAGAATGACGGAATAGGGGCTGAATTGCTTTTCCTTGGTTTGCAATGATAATCTTTTGATACAAGAATAAAAAAACGGGCCCTTGTGGGGGCCCGTTTCTCTGTACTTCTTCAGTACGCTAGAGTACGCTAGCTCTTCTTCTTGGTGGGGAAGGTCTGCTCAATGCTCAGACCAGCTCCCTGAATCCTCATCCGTGTACGAATGGGAAGGATGTCGTTTCCTTCCGAGAGTATCTTCTTGTACTCCATGCTCGTTGCCCCGTCCACAGAGGGGGAAATGATCAGAGAGTGAGGCTCCTCTTTCCAAGAAAAATGGCCTTGAATAGTCACCTCCCGCGGAAGGGCAATACTTCCCGTTGCTTCCGAACTCAAGGTCAAGCCGTTTGAGGAACTAACCTTGATGATTTTCATCGTCACCTTCTTGGTGGACATAATGCCCTCCTTCTTGGTTAAGCTTGCTTGATGAGCAAGTCGTCGATCTTGTCCTTGTCGATGATCAGAGTACAGGATTCACTCTCACTGCCGTTGGTGAAATATCCCTGCACGACGATGGTATTATCCATCCCCATGCTCAAATTCACCCGGAAAGTAGGACATTCTGCCTCGTTAGCGATGACAACGACCATCTGCTTGCCCTGGTTGCAGACGTGCTTGAAAAACTCCTGCACCTCTTCAACCTCCATCACAAAGCGATGTGTATCATCACTCACCTGCCAAACAATGGCCTTGTCAACCAGGTTCAGCTTAGCACCTTCTACCTCAAACATGAGCTGTTCCTTTCGTTTTCTCCTACACCACCTTCTAAGAAGGCTGAGCAGGAGCTGTATCGGGTTTTCTTCTGGTCGATTACCAAAACAAGCTCAAGGTCGACTCCAAACATTTTCAGAGCCCTCCATTTATAGCAGCTTTGGTCGCTGCGCTTCTCTCTTCGGGAAATGGAAAATACGATTGTCTTTCCATTAAGTCTATGTTTAGACTAAAAATCGCAGCCAGTATAACACGGAATTATAAAAAGGTCAAAGAAATTAATAGATTGTTAATTAAGCAAAAAGAACGGGGCCGAAGCCACTACTTGACCATTCACAATCACCTGTAAATTATGTTTTCCAGAATAATGCTTACGGGTGGAAAGATTTTTAAAAGAATGTCTTTTTGTAAATGAAATCAGAGACCCAGCTAATTCTTTCTGTGACAGTTGAAAGATTTTCTGGCTGATGCCACCGCTTTTGTTCACAAAATCCATTCTATATTCTATCCGCAACCGTTTTCCAGCAGCAGAAACAGGCAGGGTAGCCGAAAAGAAAAATTCTAGCGTTTCACCAACAGATAATTCTTCACTGTTCAGGCATAACGACACATCCTTCAACGGCAAGGGGTGCAAATCAAACAGCGTTAAAATATCTTGCTGCCCTTGTTTTAATAGGCTGCGGCAGCCATGTTTTAAAATCCAATCTGTGTGAGGGTGTTTGCCTTGCCATTTTTTAACCAAATCAATTACCACCTCAGCATTGTCCTTTGAAATATCATTAAGGTTATTGGCCACCGACTTACGTACATAGGCGGAGTTGTCCTGTTTCAAATTCTCCAAAATAGGGAGAACAGGAGAGGGATCACGCTTGAAATCCGACAGGGAATTTGCCCATGGTAGGCGAGGACGACAACCCTCGCTTGCCAAACGGCGCACATGATGATTTTTATTTTTAGACCATTTTAATATCTGCTGCATGGTTTGCCGAGGATAACAAATAATAAAAGGGCGTATGGCAAATTCAGAACTAGAAAATCGGGTAAAAAACTCTAACGCATCCATTGAAGTTTCATAATCATCAAGCCCATATTGCTCGACATAGTCAGGGAAAAAAATTCCCGTCCATTGGTAGTTAAATTCGGGGGCAATCTGCTTTAAAACTTCTATGTTATGTTTATAGTTGTCACCAAGACAGTGATGGATAGATATCGAGATATGACGCATACGCTGCTTAAGCTCTTTTGCCTCCCAACCATCATTAAAAATATGACCAACAAAATCTGCCTTAGAAAATCCACGACAAACCTTATGTAATTTGGTTGCCAGAATTGCAATAAACTCTTCATTATATTGATTTTTTAGTGGCTCGGCCATAACAGCAACATTCCTTCTTATTACAAAAAATCATACAGAAAATATAAAAAATGTCCATTATCTAATATATTTATGCTGCGCCGCACAATATTAAAATCATTATCTACCTTCGATTGCAGCATTCTATGCTGCAACGCACCCTACAAACACACTTATTTATTGATATAAGCTACTGATTATGCTATACTATTCCTATGTGTTGAGAGATTAACTACGTCAGTTAATTTACACATAGGAGGGTAGTTCTATGATAAACTTTAAAGAGTGGAATATGACACGACTTGGTGATTTAATAGTACTTAGTTTAGTATTGTTATTAATTGTCGCAGTGATTCATGTATTTGTGTATCCATTGTTGGTAACAATTATGCCTACAATATTTACAGGTACATTGACACTAACCGATACATTCCTTTTCTTGATATTGTTGAGGTTGACCATTAGGTAGTGTTTCTATTACAGAAATAGCGAATGATTAATCGCTTATAGAACGAAAAGGAGGTGCTGATTGTATCTCCTTTTTTATTTCTGCATGTATGTTTTAATAACTTTCCCTGAATCTGCCAGTTTTTTTGCCTCACTCAAAGATGTTGGTAAAAGCGGGCGTTCATACTGATCGTCAAACGCATTGCCATGTATTTTTTCACTCGGTTGCATCTGCTGCTTTAACCCATGATATATTCCGCCTAATATTGCCGTCATCACACCATAGATATCTGCGTCGGGACTAGACACACGGTGTTCAAGATGCCTTTCCTCCGGTCGATGGCTACTAGAAGGGATGCGAATGGCCACGGTACGGTTATTACTTCCCCAACTGACCTTCACCGGTGCATTATTATAACGGCGTAGGGGAGCTTCTTCAGGCACATCCTCATTGGCCTGAGCAGTATAACGCTTATAGTCTTCCTCATGAGGGGCAAAATAAACCATTGATTCCAACAGCGTATCAAGCAATCCCCACACACAATGTTCTAAAATAGGAGATTCATTATCATTGTCTGACTCTAGCTTTTGAAATACATTATAACGTCTAGCATTTTCCAGATGCAAATGAATGTGAAGACCTGATCCGGGCTGATTTTCAAATGGCTTAGCCGCAAAACTGGTCTTTACACCATACTCATTGGCAACTGTCGTTATTATTTCTTTTAGTTGATTTGTATGTTCACATACTATTTCAACATTGTTCACCACAGCCAAAGCAATTTCATATTGGCGGTGACCGTTCTCAATCTGCATCGAAGCAACCACAATGCCTTCTTCCTTAAGCCTAAGGAGAATCTTTGCCAGAATCTCATTATCTTTCGCTTCTTCACCACCAATAAAGTAGAATTCAATTTCACTGGCCACATGCACTTGATAGCCAAAATCTTCTTCAATTAAGGTTAAAAGGTTAGATAGAGGTGATTGCTGTGAAAAGATTTCTTCAGTCATTTTTAAAGATACCATTGATTATCATCATTGCCAGAGTGTGTAACTAACGAAGCAATCACATTACATGTCATCCTCATGAAGGCGAAGCCGAAATGGGGATCCAAGAATTTATTCACTGGATTCCCAGCCCTCAAGGGGCTGAGAATGATAAACAACATCGCGATGATAAACTTCTACTATCACAACAGATTTAAGCGACTTTTTTGTCTACAAGCTTATTCTTTTCAATCCAAGGCATAAGTTTACGCAATTCACCGCCGGTTTTTTCAGAAGCATGAGCCGCTTCTGTCTCACGGAATTTGTTCATACGTGGATAGCCGGCTTTTGAATCTTCAATAAATTCACGGGTAAATTTGCCAGACTGAATATCCGCAAGCACACGTTTCATTTCCGCTTTTGTTTCTTCTGTGATGATACGAGGACCTGTGACATAGTCACCAAATTCAGCCGTGTTTGAGATAGAATAGCGCATGTTGGCCATACCACCTTCATAAATCAAATCAACAATCAGCTTCATTTCGTGGAAACATTCAAAATACGCCATTTCTGGAGCATAACCCGCTTCCACCAATGTTTCAAATCCGGCTTTCATCAACGCTGTTACGCCGCCACAAAGCACAGCCTGCTCACCAAACAAATCGGTTTCACATTCTTCTTTAAACGTGGTTTCGATGATGCCAGAACGACCACCACCCACGCCAGAAGCGTAGGAAAGGGCAATGTCTTTGGCCTTGCCCGAAGCATTTTGAGCAATGGCAATCAAACATGGAACACCGCCACCTTTTAAATATTCACCGCGCACCGTGTGACCAGGGCCTTTGGGCGCGCACATAAACACATCCAAATCAGCACGGGGGCTAATAAGCTCAAAATGGATATTAAGACCGTGAGCAAATGCCAGAGCCGCACCTTGCTTTAAATTTGGTTCAATGTCCGAGGCATAAAGATCTGCCTGAAACTCATCCGGCGCCAAGATCATCACCACATCTGCGGCTGCCGTTGCTTCTGCAGGAGTTTTTACTTCAAAACCAGCTGCTTTTGCTTTCGCCGCAGAAGATGAACCTTCACGCAATCCAATAATGATGGTTTGCCCTGTGCTGTCTTTTAAATTCTGTGCATGCGCATGACCTTGGCTACCATACCCAATAATAGCCACGGTTTTATTCTTAATAATATTTAAATCAGCGTCCGCATCGTAATATACTTTCATAGCTTTTTCCTCTCTATGTTAATGTAATTTATAAAATTTCTATGTAAGTGGAACCTCGAGAAATTGCCGTCACACCGGTTCTTGCAATCTCTTTTACTCCATATGGCTGTAATTTCTCAATGAAAGTGTTTAACGTTTCAGAGGTATCAGACAGCTCGAATATAAATGATTTTGGAGTGGAATCAATGGTTCTTGCTCCAAAATGATCAGCAATTTGTTGTGCCTTATGACGCTCTTCATCGTCTTCATTGACCAATTTAACCAAGGCCAATGTTCTTTCAATATGAGGCCCTTCTTCCGTCAAATCATAGACTTTATGTATTGGCACAGAACGTTCCAGTAGGGCTATAATCTGATTAATAATATTGTCCGTACCTATGGTAACAATGGTAATGCGCGAGAGTGCGCGTTCGTGATCCACCTCACTTACCGTCAAACTATCAATGTTATAACCTCGAGAAGCAAACAGGCCAATCACCCGTCCTAAGACACCAAACTCATTGTCCACTAGCACCGCAATAGTATGTTTGTGAGGCAGGTCTTTATCTTCTACAATTTCATAGGTAGAGTGTTTATTGACTTCTTCATTAGACATATCAGACATAATATTATCCATGTTTCTTAAGTTTATTCGCTGCTGCCTGATGGCGCGGTGAAAGCTCAATGTCGTAATGTGCTGCTCCTGCAGGGATCATCGGGAACACATTTTCCGCCTTATCCACCAACATGTCAACAACAATGGGCCCCTCAGAAGAAAGCATTTTGTCTATTGTAGCTTCCATATCAGATACTTTTTCACAACGAACACCTTCTATACCAAATGCATTGGCCAGTGCCACAAAATCTGGAGAAATATCCATATTACTTTGTGAGTAACGCTCTTCATGGAACATTTCCTGCCATTGGCGCACCATTCCCATAAATGCATTGTTTAAAATTAATAGTTTTATCGGTAGCCTATATTGTGCAATAGTAGCCAATTCCTGAATGTTCATCATGATAGAAGATTCTCCAGACACACAAATAACTTGAGAGTCGGGGTTGGCGATCTGAGCACCCACTGCTGCAGGCAAACCATAGCCCATCGTCCCCAAACCACCGGAAGTCATCCAATGTTTAGGCTTATCAAAACGCAAATATTGTGCCGCCCACATCTGATGCTGCCCCACATCAGTGGTTACATAAGCATCCTTGTCTTTCTTCTTGTTCAACGTATCAAGAAGATATTGTGGTTTGATATGATCTCCTGTTTGTTCATAAGAAAGAGAATCCACCGAACGCCATAAATCAATCTGCTTCCACCATTCTTTTAACGCTTTTTTGTCTACCTCAAATTTGCCTTCCTTCCAGATGGCAATCATTCTTTCCAGAGTCAAGGTCGCATCTCCCACCACAGGAATATCGACTTTGATGTTTTTGTTGATCGAAGAGGCATCAACGTCTACATGGATCTTTTTAGATCCTCTGGAAAATTTATCTATTGAACCAGTGATTCGGTCGTCAAAACGCGCACCGATATTAATCATTACATCGCATTCGGCCATACATAAATTAGCCTCATATGTGCCGTGCATTCCAAGCATACCAACAAATTGCTTATCATTACCCGGATATCCACCCAATCCCATCAGCGTATTAGTAATAGGAAATCCTGTCAATTGAACAAATTCTGTTAAAAGCCTAGATGCCCGATCGCCAGAATTAATAATTCCACCGCCAGTATAAAAGATAGGACGTTTTGCCTTAGCAATAAGCTCCACAGCCTTCTTTACCGCTTTTTCATCAGGAGTAGTCACCGGCTTATACGATTTACGAGCAACCGTATTGAACGACTCATAGGTGGTTTTAGCCATCTGAATGTTTTTAGGCAAATCAATAACCACAGGACCAGGACGACCACTGCCAGCGACATGAAATGCCTCTCTCACAATATTAGCAACTTTTTTAACGTCTTTTACCAGATAGTTATGTTTGGTACAGGATTGGGTAATGCCAACCGTATCCGCTTCTTGGAAAGCATCCCGCCCAATCAAATTGGTTGGCACCTGACCGGTAATACATACCAGAGGAATTGAATCAAGCAGCGCATCGGTCAAACCGGTAATTGTATTGGTTGCACCCGGACCAGACGTCACCAAGACAACACCCACTTTCCCTGTAGAACGGGCATAAGCCTCAGCTGCGTGGACTGCTGCCTGCTCATGACGCACCAAAATATGTTTGATATTATTCTGTTTAAAAAGCTCATCATAGAAAGGGAGAACCGCTCCTCCAGGATACCCAAAAATGGTATCAACATCTTGTTCTATAAGCGCTTTTATCGCAATGGATGCTCCAGTAAGCTCCATGATATTACCCATATGTATTTTGTATTAATATTCAGTCAAATTAAAGGAGGCTGAATATACAGGCAATTTTCTTATAAGCCAAGGGTTTTGTTAAATATCTTCACGTTTTAATGGGCGCACTTCATTAAATATACAAGCAACTTCTTCACCATATCTTAGGGTAAACATACTTGACACTTCTTCAATAACTACATAACCATTGGCGACCCGATAATTTATGATCGACTCATCGCCATTTTTATTAACTTTGAAAACCGCGGGCAATGGCGCATTCACATTTTTAAATTCAATAAACGTAAACTGACCATCATCAAAAACTTTTAGCGGCGCAATCAACTCAGAGCCATTGAAGGTGTAGTTAAAGTTATACAGCTCTGGCTTTTCAAAAATTTTAGGCGCAGAATCTTCTTCCTTCTTTGAAACAAAACTATTGCTGTTTCCCGGAGAGGCAATGGTCAAATCTTCTGAATTAGGATATCTGAATCTTGTGATAAAAGAGATGCCTGTATCACGGATATCTTCTGCTTCTTCAGCGTGCAACTCAAATAAATACGTGCGTTTGTTCGTAATAACTGTCATGTTTGTTACGGCATCAGGATCCACCGGCTTTAAAAATATTCTGTTGCCCGAATCCTTAATCATCCACCCAGTTGAATCTCCCATAGTAATAGTAGCAATATTCTCACCGGCTTCTAGAACAATTGTTGACTGGTAGCGGTAATGCCCTGTGAATGAATATACTTCATCGGGAACATATAAAAATGTTTTAATACGCCCGTCTGTTGTCAAAGGCTCACTTTCCTGTACGGCATAGGAAAAGGAGGGTGAGAGTATTAAGCTAGCTGCAAGTAGAAGGCTGACACAAACATATCTCATTTATTTTATCTCCACAGTTTTATATTCCAATATCTTAAAGTCCAACGGGCGGAAATCTTCTGCAACCCTGTCATAACTTATATTCGTATACACATATTTTATATACGCCCTATATTTTGAAGTATACTCAGTATTTTCTTTATTACTAGAGTAGATTTCATTTATAGTAAAATCTAATGTGGCATCGTGTATATTATTTTCTGCGTTCATGCGTACTCTTTCTTCTGGCTCAAGCAATTCAAGCTGTTTTATTGTTTTCCCGTTTATCAACAGACTCTTACGATCAAGTGTGGCAATCCGGCTGGCATTACGGTATCGAATAATGTAACCATCTGGGTTTTGCAAATCCACCAAAGAGCTATACAATTCACTAATTTTCTCCGCCGCATAGGTACTGGTGTACGTTATATTTTTATTAATTTTTTGGTTTTTATAAGTTGGTTCATAGTTCTCAAACGTCTCAACAAACTTAAACAACAAATGGTCTTGTAGAACCAGATCCGGATCTGAATCACGTTTTGGACTAAGCTTTTTAAGGGTGGAATATGTCTGAGAAGGATCAGCAATGACCACAGAGATAGGTATTTTCTTTTCCAGTGGGAAAAAAGACATTAGGATATTCACCGACACAATCATGATGATAAATGCCATAATTGAGAACATAATACAAAAAGAACGTTCGATAACCGGAAAATTATATTTGCTATGATACCAGTCTTTAGCATCACGAAAATATTGTCCGTCTTCCACCATTTTTGCAATTTCTAAATAAAAATCTTTGGACATGTCACCTTAATATAAAATAATGTCCTATTATTAATAAAAAATCCACCTACAAACAAGTTATAAATGAGATAATCACGACAAGTGAGCAATAAAATCTTCTGCTTTTTGTAAATTATCAACAGAATCTATGTGCAACCAATCTCCCGAATGTACCACACCGTAGATTCGGGAATCCGCATTGTTCCGCATATGTTTTTTCCAAACGTCTGAAAGAGAAAATTTTTCAACTTTCAATCCTTTAAAAAGAGTCGGGTTACATATTTGCACACCTGTATATACATAAGGTCGGGGAGGAGGGGGCTGCATGATATGCCCCTCCGCATCGAGAGAAAAATCTCCCAAACCTTCATAGCCAATTGCAGAACTTGTCGCTTTCAACAACATCACAATATCAGCCGTATTTTCTTCAAACATCTTTGCAATTTTTATAAGGGCAGAAACTTTGTTCTTCTTATCCAGCCAGATCGTATCACAATTTATGATATAAAACGGGTCATCTCCAAGAAGCGGAAGTGCGTGTACTAGTCCACCGCCAGTTTCAAGGATCTCCTTTTCATACGAAAACACTATTTCCACGTCTGACCTTTTGGCCAGATAGTGATGGATAATATCTGCCTTATAATGAGTATTGATAACAATTTTTTTAACTCCGGCTTCAATGAGTTTTTCAATACGATAGTCAATCAATGGCTTGCCCAGAACTTGAACCATCGCCTTGGGGATTTTGTCCGTCAATGGCCGCATTCTTGTTCCCAGACCAGCGGCAAAAATCATTGCGGTATGCGGTAGGTTACCCATGATGCTGGCCTCTTAGATGTGGTACATTCTTACGTATTTCTTCTGGAAAATATTTGTCCATATATGCCTTAATTTCAGATAGCGCAGGGTGCTTCAAATCATGTTCAAGATATTTCCACACTCTGGGCATAAATTGCAAATATTTAGGCTTGTGGTCACGAAGTGCTAATCGTGCAAAAATACCCAAAATTTTGATGTTCCTTTGTGCGCCTAAAATTGCGTATGATTTTTTGAGTGCTTCTGAGTCAGTTGATGGGTTCTGCTGCAGATAATAATCAAGCATTTTTTGGGCAAAATCAAAACTTATATCCCGCCGCGCATCTTCCAACAAAGAAACAAGATCATACGCCGGTGAGCCATTGACCGCATCTTGAAAATCCAATAGACCAACTTGCTGAAATCCTTTTTTACTGTCCAACCACATAAGGTTATCAGCATGATAATCTCTCAGCACCAGCACCTTGGGCAATGTATCAAGTGTAACAAACAACTTATTCCACAATGAAAAGAATACATCTTCCGATATTTCTATATTATTAAATAATTTTATATACCAATCGATTAATAGAGATACTTCATTTATAAGTAGAGATATGTTATAGTCAGGAATATTGGCAGCAGGCTTGTATTTGTGTAAATGCGTCAAAACATCAATGGCTCTTTTGTAGATTTCTTCTGCTTGTGGCGTGGCAATCATTGTTGCATCGCTTGAAAGAATTGCATTGTAGCTATTATCACCAAAATCCTCTAATAATAGAAACCCGTTATTGTAATCTTCGGCAATAATTTTTGGGCTATTGAGTTGGTATTTGTCTAAGAGTTGTGCCACAGAAACAAACGGTGCAATGTCTTCTTTTTCTGGTGGCGCATCCATTAGAACCGCAAATTCCAGACTTTTTCCAACAAACGGTTCTATTTCCTCTTCGGTTTCCTCGTTGCTGATATCAATTTCTCTGTGCACACGCTCATAGCTACGAAAAGAGGCATCTCCAGAAAGATGAGAGCGTGAAGACTCTCCCCACCCATGTAGTGTCAGAAACTCGTCTTTTTGTTCCTCACGACGTACACTCATACATCCAGACTCTTAAAACGACCATGTTTTTCAATAGCAATAATTCTGCTGGTTTGTCCCCCGCCATAAGACATGTTTATTTCCAACACATCTTCCGGCAAAAGACGGGTCATTATTTCCGGCCATTCTATTAAGGTTATGGCGTGATTCAACCCATCTTCAATACCAATCTCTATGGCATCTTCTATGCGCTCAAGGCGGTAAAAATCACAATGCCATATTTGTACATCCGCCACATCATATGTTTGTAATAAAGTAAAAGTAGGGCTGAGCACTTCTATTTCTTCTGCAGGAGAAAACGCATTGACAAACGCCCGTGCAAAACTGCTTTTGCCAACCCCAAGACCACCTTTAAGCAAAATAACATCACCGGTTTTGCACAAAGATGCTATTTTCTTTGCAAACTGGTGTGTTTCGGATTCATCCTTTACAACAATGGAAAGGCTCATCGTAATAATGCCCTATTTTTTTTGATAAAGCTGCAGGTTATTTTTGTTCCCTTATCCACTTCTGATTCAATCTCAACCTTACCGCCGTGTAGCTCAATAAAACATTTTGCCACAGTTAATCCCAATCCGGTTTCTCCTGCACCATTTGCGGTTTGTTTGTTAAACCGCTCAAAGATATAAGGCAGCTCATCTTCTGCAATACCACGCCCGTCATCTTCCACTGAAATAATAAACTCTTTTCCTTTTGCCACCGCACGTACCTTAATGTTTCCTCCATAGCGGATAAAACGGAAAGCATTACGCAGCAAGTTATGCATAATCTGAATGATACGTTTACGTTCTCCAAGCATATTGCCAATATTCTCCGGACAATCGATCACCAAAATAGCATTGTACTGTGCCACCTTATCCGCCACAAGTAGCGGTAACTCTTTTAGAGCTTTATACAGATCAAATTCTTCTACCGAAAGTACCATTTGTCCCGCGTCTATGGAAGTGATATCCAGAATATTATCCACCAGCACGGTCAACTGATCCGATGAAGCGCTGATGCCCTTTATGTATTCGTTCTGAGAAGCATTTAGTTTACCAGAATAACCTGCCAGCAACATTTCTGCAAAGCCACGGATGGAAGTCAGAGGCGAGCGCAATTTGTATGAAACATTCGCCAAGAAGTTATTTTTTATGATTTCGGCTTCACGCAATGCTTTTTGTTCTGCCCTGAGTGATTGTTCTACTCGTACAGAATCGGTAATGTCCGTATAGGTAAGCAACAAGCCTCCGTCGGGAAGAGGGCTGCATGTCCAAAATAGTGTAGCCCCGTCTTTACATAAAATACGGTTTGAGGTGGTTACCCGACTGCTTATAAGAGACAACAGAATATGTTTAAAATCTTCCCAGTCTTTTTTAGACTGATAGAGACCCTTTGTTTTATCAAGAATCTCACTCACATGAGGGAAATTTTGTAGCATTTCCTCCGGAAGATGCCATAATTTAGCATAGACCGGATTGAATATTTGCAATTTCCCATCCGCACCAAACACCGCAATTCCTTCTGTTAAATTATCCAACGTGTCTTTTTGTACCGACATTAATGTGTTGTACGACCGTTCAAGGCTAATTTGATAGGTAATATCTTTGTAATTGATGATAAGGCCACCTTGTTGGGCAGGAATTGCAATCGCACGCAATGTTCTACCGTCCGGCAGATAGTAAATTTCTTCATGCCGTTCAATAAGGTTGGTAAACATATCAATACAGAATTTTTTAAACTCTTTAAAATTGGCATGTTCCGGCAATTTATTCATCGAACGCAAACGCTCCAGCACATCGCTTAAACTAGGTGAACCATCAAGATAACTGTCGGTAAAACCCCAAAGATTGACAAATTCCTGATTAAAATACTTTAAATGCTGATCTGAACCATAAATAGCAATCGCGCTCGTAGAGCTTTCAAGAAGATCTGTTTGCACATGTTCAACCTGCTCCAGTTCCCTTTTTATGTCATCAATCTCATTAATATCATAGGCCACACCAATAGTTCCCTCTTCAATAGGAATTTCAGTAATGTTATAAAGTCTTCTCTGCCCACTGGCGATAATATATTGCTGCACAGTCTTGATAGTATTTTCATCATGAGCAGATTGTGCCAACTTGTCCTCATCTTGATAGATTTTGATAACGGTTCTGGCTTTTTTGCCTTCATCATCACCCGTTATCATCATATAGGCTTTGTTGGCATATTTTATCTCATTTTCATTATTTCGCATCCATATGGCTACAGGCATTTCATCCACCATATGTTCAAAGTAATCTGATTTTTCCCTTGTTTTGGAAATTTCTTTTGAAAGAGAATGGTAGCGCGTCCCCAGTTCTTCTATTTTGCTCTCATTAAAATCTGTATTGGTATGGAGTGCGTCTATGATGATATTTTTCTTACGGAGTTTGATGAATAAAAGCCAACACAAACACAAGGCAGCAATCAGTGAAACCAGCAATGTCCCTTCTAAAACAGTCATAGAAATATATATATCAAATCAGTTTAGAGAATACTATAGTAGTTTTATGGTTATATGTTTTTAAGAATAAAAAATATGTGTTAACCCTTTATTAACCAATATATGTTACTTTACTCGCTAAGTTAAACAACATAATAGCCGGACGGAACTATGCCTGATTTTAAATTTGAAGAATTTGATCTTTCACTTGATGAACTACTCGAAGCTGACAAAGTCGTTTCTATGATTGAATTCTGCACCCTTCACACCGAAGATAACAAACAATTCTGGGCATATGTAGCCATTCCACCAAGCAAATATTTAGAATATCGTAAAAAACATGAGCAGGGCGGTTCTCTAAATCTTTTTGAGTATGGTGAAGTGATAAAAACCGGCTGGGGGGCAAATCCTTCTGATGAAACAGTGCAGGAAATGAAAGAAAAATACGGTACTAATAAAGCCTTTGAAAAAAAATTTATACAGAGTCTTACAAGCAGAATTGATACTCTGCGTAAAGTAGGGGAGAAATAAGGTGAGCGATAAAAATCCTCAGCAAAGTCTAGAACAACCTTCTGCAAAGCAAATCAGCTTAGCAATGCGGCTACAAGACAAAGACAAAACAAAATTGATGATGATAAATCATGCCCTTTCTGAAGAATTAAAAAAGAGCTATGGTGCAGAAAATAAAGAAGGGGTTTCTGTGTTGTTAGCTTCGGTCATAGGCGGCATGTTGGGCTTAACTATCAGTGGTGGTAATGGTGTTGTTGCAATACTAGGTGCATTGGTTTTGGCTGGGGCAGACGAGATGCGCAAAGCCATTAAAATAAAAAAGAAAATGCAATCTTCCCCCCTGCAAGAAGAAAAGATTATTGTGGATATTTTGGCAAACCAACAAAATCCTGATGAGTTGCAACGTATTGAAAAAGAATATGCCATTTCAGGACAATTTGTTAATGCAGTCATTGCTGCAAGTGACAAAACCAACAATGTTTAAGGTGATAATATGAGTATTGAACGAGTAGAAAACCCAACAAAAGCACAATGTAAATTTGTTCAGGAATTGGTAGCCAACCCAGAAATCACTGATATTCTTGCCTTAGAAGTTAAATCTATGGACAGTGCTCAACTTGGGGCAATTGCTGAAGAACTGGTGCAAAAAGGTGGGCAAGACGATAACATAAAAGCCCTTAGAGAGCTAAAAGATGCAGTGCGAAATGGTGAGAGCCTAACTGAACTTGTTGCCAAATATGGTGCAGATGAAGCCTTTTTACATCGGGTAGAACAGCAACAATTATCCAAAGACCCAGAGAAAATGGATAGGGCATTAGCAAATTTAGAAAAAATTGCCGAAGAAACCACAGGGTTACACTCACAACGCATACAAGGTGAACGGGAAGGCGGAGAAGATCGCTCACAGGTTAATACCCGTTAATAGCGTAGTAAAAACACAAAGCTCCTGAAATTAACAGAATCTTAAATATTTAGTTGCTCACAACGCTGCTTTATGGCATAATAAAGCGGTTATCTTCTGTTTAGATAGATTTAAAGCCCTCTTTTAGAGCCGCTTTAAGCATATAAATAGTAGAGAAGGAAACCTCCTTCTTAGACATCGCGACATACACAATCAAGAATAAAGCAAAAACAGGAAAGGGGTGTCTCATGGATACTCTTGGACGAAACGAAAAGGCGTGGAGAATTACGCTCGATAAGCGCTTAATTCTCATTCTGATCGCAGTAGGGTTCTTTTACTATGATACCTTACTGAAAGTGTGGGTTTTTTTTGCACAAGCTCTAGTGGATTACAACAATCGGATCCACGGCTTTCTGAACTCCCTGCTACTAGCTAGCCCTGACTTTGCAGAAGACCACAAAGTGATGTTGTTCTTGGCAACAATCTTGGTGTTTCACTTTTTAGTAAGCAGCAATATCCTAGGTCAGGATAGGAATACCCGGCGGCAAAGGGCTCGCCACTATATGACAACGCTGATTCTCAGCGATGCCATACTGCTGTTCCTGTCATTTAGATACTTGCTTAGCAATTCTGAATGGCCGCTACATTTGATGTTGGCAATTGCGCTTCTGTTTATAAGAAGTGGATATTGCCTCTATCGCCGAAACAACACCCGTCCTGTAGTATCTGTGGTTAGGGTGATGCTGGTCGGTGAGGTCTTGGCTTATGCTGGGTTCTTGGTTTGGTATTGTCTATGGTGAACAAAACAAATACAGAAGCCCTGGGAGTAACATCCTAGGGCTTCTCCTTTTTTAGGCGATGATTTAACGTTGCAGAATAGGGATAAACTCCTGTTTATCAGTATGATACTCTTTCAAACGGCCATCTTCTAAATTAAAATACCATGCGTGAATTTGTAAATTACCATTGTTTATCTTTTCTTTTACCCAAGGAAAACTCCGTAAATTATCTAAAGAGGTGAGGACAGCCTGTTTTTCGCACATATGACACCGCTCATCCAACGATTCTTCTGGTGCTATTTTATTCACATGATCCCGTGCTTTGGCTACAATTTCCATCCATGTACTAATGAAGCTATAACTGCCATCGATGGCCTTGGTTTGTCCTTCCATCAAGGCACGTATGCCACCACATTTGCTGTGCCCCATAATAATAATATGCTCTACGCCTAGATAATTTACCGCAAATTCAATGGCGGAGCTGGTGCTGTGATGCGTGTCTTTCCCAGCCTTATAGGGAGGAACAAGATTTGCCACGTTCTGTACTGTAAAAATTTCTCCTAGACCAGCATGGGTAATAATATTAGGGTTTACCCGTGAATCACTACACGAAATCATCATCACTTTAGGCTGCTGGTTATTTGCTGCCCATTTACGATAGGAATCATTTTGTTTATCAAGATAGTGCGATAAAAAATCTTGATATCCTTCTATAAGCTTTTCAACTGCATTCATAAAATCTCCATCGTTGTTTGCGATGCTATAATAGAATAATGGAAGATAAAATGCAGCATCAAAGATGATAGATCTGATAATAAATAAAAAGTTCCATAATATACATTATGCGTCTTTTATGGTGAGTGTAGGGAATAACCAGAGAAAGTGGTTTGTGTGTGAACGAGAGTGGTTTGTGTGTGATGTACTAAGATTGAAGTGCTGTATACATACGGAAAGGTATAGTTTTGTAAAAAAGAAGGTATAATTTAAAAAATTATCTGTTTCTTTCTGCTTCTTGATCTATTTCTTGATCTGGAGTTTTTGTTGGAGTGACTGCTGTACCACCCATTGCAACGGTATTTTCTCCAAGTGCACGGCCATTTTCTAAAATTAATTTTACTGTGTCTGGTGACAATTGAGAAATATTTTTCTGCGCATTGGCAGCCGCCGCATCAATTTCTGCACGCATATTAAGCATCTCAGGCAAGAGTTCATCAATAGATTGCCGAGGAACTCCGGCTTCTCTGGCTTCTTCTGCAATTTTCATATGTTGATCTAAGTGTGAAATTGGGTTTCCTCGTAACTCTGCGGTAATGGCCTGAGAATTAATATCTGACTCAATATCAGAAAGAATTTTCCAATCAATTTCCTCATAAGAGCCCTTTCCTTGAGTGTATAGCTGCTCGCGCAAAGACATAGCGTTTGTCTCACCCGTGCCAGAAAAGTCAGGTTTAATATTTTCTACTTCCATACCAGAGGGCGTTTTGCCAGTTAGCGAACGCCAGGCATCACTCACAAAGTTCCCAAATGTACTACGACTCTCCAAAACTCTCTTCCCAGATAATAATAGGTTACCGTCTTATACTATTTATAGCATAACATAATTAACAAAGCGTTAACATAGAGAAAAAATATGACAAAATTATGACCTTTACCTTTTTTCTTCTTTATAGTAATAGATAGACACAAATTTTTAGGAAAATATCATGACAAATCAAACATATAGTGATTTAAAACTGTTAGGAAAAAATTCACCAGCCCCCTCCTCTCCAGAAGAAGCGGTGTTGGAAAAGGTAAAAAACCCTCATCCGGACGTGGATTATTCAGTGCGTTTTTCTTGCCCAGAATTTACCTCTCTTTGCCCCGTAACCGGCCAACCAGACTTTGCTCATCTGGTTATTGATTATGTCCCCGACCAGTTTTTGCTCGAAAGTAAATCACTTAAACTCTTATTAGGTTCCTATCGCAATCACGCTGGTTTTCATGAAGCCTGTACCGTTGAGATTGCAAAGAAAATCATTGCCCTACTTAAACCAAAATGGCTACGCATTGGCGGCTATTGGTATCCGCGCGGTGGCATCCCTATTGATATATTTTACCAAACTGGACACCCCCCCAAAGACGTATGGATTGCGCCACAAGGCGTTGAAAACTACCGTGGAAGGGGCTAAATTCTAGCTACACTCAGCAACGGTTTGACACATTTTTTTGAGGTAAATCCAAGCCTCACCTAGTGGTGATTGCCCTTTGGCCTTTTGGGGAATAAATTCTTTGGGTTCCACATAAATATCAATAATCTGCGACCCATCTTTAAAAATTTTTAACTCATTATTGGTATAACCTGAAACCGGCCTTTCTTCCATCTGCACCTGAATCAGCCCACCTTTTAACCCATCCGAGACGCTAAAAACCTGATCCGAACGCCGACGACCATCGTAAAGTGGTAAGCTAAACTGTTTGTCCCCCTGCCCTAAATAAGCCTGCTTAATTTTTTCCCTAGCTACCAGCGCAAGAGCTAGCGGATCGAGAGAACCGTCCTTGTCTTGCTGTGGCACTTCCTTACGCTTCCAGCGTTTTTCTGGCGGCACATTCTCATCTTTAATAATCTGCTTTCCATCTTGGGAGTAAGTCAATTTTATGTCACGGTGTTTTTTGCGGTAGCTGTAATCTGTATGATAAAAAGAAGGCACATATTCCCCATCTTTGTAGCCTATCTTTCCATCCGTTTCGCTGCGGTATTTTACAATCCATTTTAACAACCCATGTGTCGAAATAGAAACTTTCATGTCACTATAATTTTCATTAGGATAGACTTCCACCCGCATGGAGGCAATGTTAACACCTTTCCAAGAGGCCTTATATAAAACAATGGACTTGTTTCTACTATCCTTTTCTTTTATCTTGGTTTTTTCCTTTACTGATACGGATTTTTCGGGAATAATCTTTCCCTTGATAAGCACAGGTAATTGAACTGGTTTTTGCCCCAATAAAACAAACAAACATAAAAGAGCCAACCAAGTAAGGATACGTATAATCATATTTCTGTTTATAATATTTATTTTCCATTATGCAAATCCTCAATATTAATTAATAAAACCAGTAATAAAATACTTGACTGCGTGATCCATAACTGTATAGTGCGCGCTCATTTTACCGTACCTGAAACTTTGTGGTATGGGAGCTGAATTTTAAAACGGGTGTTAAAACCCATGTAATGATTGGCTTTTAGCCAATTATAGTAAGCGAGTATAAAGAGTAGTAAATTATGCCTACAATCAATCAATTAGTGCGTAAACCGCGCGAAAAACAAATCAAAAAGAATAAGGTTCCAGCTCTGGAAGCTTGTCCTCAGAAGCGTGGCGTATGTACGCGCGTCTATACTACAACACCAAAAAAGCCGAACTCCGCCCTTCGTAAAGTGGCTCGTATTCGTCTTTCTAATGGTTTTGAGGTAACCGGTTACATTCCTGGTGAAGGTCACAATCTACAAGAACACAGCATGGTGTTAATCCGTGGTGGTCGTGTAAAAGATTTACCGGGTGTACGTTACCACATCCTCCGTGGAACATTGGACACCCAAGGTGTTAAGGATCGTCAACAAGGCCGTTCTAAATACGGTACGAAACGTCCTAAATAGTAATACTCGTAAACTCAAATTAATTAATATAAAGGGTTGGCATAGCCGCCCGGTAGTGAAAAAAATAGAAGGATGTACTCATTATGTCACGTCGTCACGCCGCTGAAAAAAGAAGCATTCTCCCTGACGCAAAATACGGGGATCTTGTTGTTGCAAAATTTACAAACTATCTTATGAAAGATGGTAAAAAATCTGCTGCTGAAAAAATTGTGTATTCTGCTCTGGACATCATAGCAGACAAAACAAAACAGCAACCTATTGAAGTTTTCAAAGAAGCCATTGATAAAGTAAAGCCTACCGTTGAGGTAAAATCACGTCGTGTGGGTGGTGCTACCTATCAGGTTCCTTGTGAAGTTGCTCCTCGTCGTGCGTTACAATTGTCTCTACGCTGGATTATCACCAATGCACGTAAGCGTGGTGAAAAAACTATGTATGAGCGTGTTGCTGGCGAATTATTGGACGCATTTAATGATCGTGGCGCTTCTGTTAAAAAACGTGAAGACACACACAAAATGGCAGAAGCTAATAAGGCTTTCTCTCACTTCCGTTGGTAATAATAATTTTATATATTTAAGAGTTTAAACAAGATGGCACGTAAGACAAACATTGAGCATTATCGTAATATTGGTATTATGGCCCACATTGATGCGGGTAAAACTACCACCACTGAGCGTATCCTGTTCTACACCGGAAAATCACACAAGATTGGTGAAGTACATGAAGGTGATGCAACAATGGACTGGATGGAACAAGAGCAAGAGCGCGGTATTACCATTACTTCTGCGGCAACCACCTGTTTCTGGCCTGGTCAAGATGGTACTCCTCACCGTATTAATATTATTGATACACCGGGTCACGTAGATTTTACCATTGAAGTAGAACGTTCTTTGCGTGTTCTTGATGGTGCGGTCTGTGTGTTTGACGGTGTTGCCGGTGTTGAGCCACAATCTGAAACCGTGTGGCGTCAAGCTGATAAATACGGTGTTCCTCGCATGTGCTTTATCAACAAACTAGACCGTACCGGTGCTGATTTTTATTATTGTATTGATACGATTATTGATCGTCTTGGTGCTACTCCTCTGGTTATGCAACTTCCTATTGGTGCCGAAGAAAACTTCAAAGGCGTGGTAGATCTTGTTAAAATGAAAGCCATTGTCTGGAACGATGAAACGATGGGTGCGGCGTATGATGAGGAAGAAATTCCTGCTGATTTAGCTGATAAAGCTGCAGAATATCGTGAAAAATTGATTGAAACTGCTGTTGAAGCCGATGATGAACTTATGGAATCCTATCTTGAAGGTAACGAGCCAACACAAGATCAATTAAAATCGGCTATTCGCAAAGGTACTCTTGATGGATTATTTGTTCCTTGCTTTACAGGAACTGCCTTTAAAAACAAAGGGGTGCAACCTTTGTTGGATGCGGTAATTGCCTACCTACCTTCTCCTATCGATATTCCTCCCACCAAAGGTGTGGACGTAAAAGATCCTGAGAAAGAAATGAGCCGTAAGAGTGAGGACAGCGAACCATTTTCTGCGTTAGCATTTAAAGTCATGACTGACCCATTTGTTGGCTCTCTAACCTTCGTACGTATTTATTCTGGTGTGTTTAAATCTGGCGAAACCGTTAGCAACTCCACCAAAGAGAAAAAAGAACGTATTGGCCGTATGCTTTTAATGCACTCTAATTCACGTGAGGACATTAAAGAAGCACATGCAGGTGATATTGTTGCCGTAGCTGGTTTAAAAGCAACCACAACGGGTGATACACTTTGCGACCCTGAAAAACCAATCATTCTTGAGCGTATGGAGTTCCCTGAGCCGGTGATTGAAATTGCTGTTGAGCCTAAAACGAAAGCCGACCAAGAAAAAATGTCTCTGGCTATTGGTCGCCTTGTTGCTGAAGATCCTTCTTTGCGAGTTGAATCGGATGAAGAATCAGGACAGACTATCCTCAAAGGAATGGGTGAGTTGCACCTAGAAATTATCGTGGATCGTATGAAGCGTGAGTTTAATGTAGAAGCCAATATTGGTGCACCGCAAGTGGCCTATCGTGAAACATTTACTAAGGCTACGGAAATAACTTACACTCATAAGAAACAATCTGGTGGTGCGGGTCAATTTGCTCGAGTTAAAGTTCTCTTTGAACCACAAGAGCCTGGTGTTGGTTTTGAATTTACAGATACCGTCACCGGTGGTAACGTTCCCAAAGAATACATTCCTGGTGTTCAAAAAGGTATCATATCTGCTGCTGAAACCGGTCCAATTGCGGGTTATCCTACCATTGACTTTAAAGCCACACTTCTTGACGGATCATATCACGATGTGGATTCCTCAGTTATGGCATTTGAAATGGCAGGTCGTGCTTCTTTCCGTGAAGCTATGGAAACTGCAAACCCTGTTCTTCTTGAACCAACTATGGCAGTCGAAGTAGTGACTCCAGAAGAATATATGGGTGATATTATTGGTGATTTGAACTCTCGCCGCGGACAAGTGTCTGACATGACACAACGAGGTAATGCTCGTGTTGTCGAAGCGACAGTTCCTCTATCAAATATGTTCGGTTACGTCAGTGATCTGCGTTCGCTATCTTCGGGTCGCGCACAGTTTACTATGGAATTCTCGCACTACGCGCAAGTTCCTGCTTCTGTAGCTGAAGAAATAAAGGCAAAAGCTGCTTAATAATAATTTTAAAACAAATCTTTGTAATGGAGAAATACAATGGCAAAAGAGAAGTTTGAGCGTAATAAACCGCACTGTAACATTGGCACGATTGGTCACGTGGATCATGGTAAGACAACGTTAACGGCTGCAATTACTAAAGTATTAGCTGAGACGGGCGG
>JAUIFA010000005.1 GCA_030429625.1 Alphaproteobacteria bacterium
TTACATACACAAGAATACGCCGTCTCCAATTCTATAAAATATCAAATCTACAATCTTAAATACACCACTCCATCATACACTCCGCCATACAAAATTATCCCAATATAAAATCAGTATTTTTTGCTGAGAGTAATTTATTACTGCTTTGGCCAGCGTTTATGTACCCAGAACCATTGGGAAGGATTTTCTTTGATCCAAGATTCAAACATCGTATGAATTTTAGTTAGAGTCTCTAAAGGTGTCTTTTCATCAACATCCATTGCGGGTTCAAAATGTAGTTCATAATGTGTTCCCTTTGTACGAATAACATGAGCAGGGATAATAGTGCTGTTAAATTTTGTGGCAAGCTCAGCAACAGCAGGGGCAGTCATCGCATCTCTTCCAAAAAATGGAACCGCAATACCATTGTTCATCTTTTGGTCAACCAACATGCCGACAATACCATTATTCTTAAGTTCTTCCAGCAAAGGTTTTATGGCATTCTTTCCTTTAGAAACCATTGCTTTACAAGATGTTGAACGATATTCTTGAATTAGTTTATTAACATAAGGATTATTGGCTTTTCTGTAGACGCACACCATAGGGTAGGTTAATTCAGCAACGCTTCTGGGGCCAATTTCCCAGTTCCCAAAATGGCCACTAACAATAATAACACTCTTTCCTCGATCTATTGCATTTTGTAAATGCTCTTGTCCATAGACGTCAATATGGTGCTTAAACCGTTCGCCGGTATATTTAGAAAGGTGAGGAAGTTCAGCAACAGTACGGCCTAAATTATCCCACATATTGTTGATAGTAATATCAATATTTTTCTCTGACATGTGAGGAAAAGCGAGAGTAATATTTTGACGGGCAGTTTTGTTTACTTTTAAAAAAGGGCCAATTTTTCGAGCCAAGAGCCCTCCCATATAGGAGGAGGCTTCAATGCCGATGGTTTTAAACAATATAAATAGAACATAAACAAAAATAAATTCACCTACATAGCGGAGCTTCTTCATAATAGAGGCTCCAAAATTTGTGATATTTTTTCTTCATCTATTAAATGAATATTTATTGGTAATATACTAATATTATTAGTATAATGATTATTTATCTTTACAAGATCTTTTGTGGTGGTGATGAGCTTGCTGTTTGTGTTCTTAGCTAATTCAATGAGTTCTTCAATCTCTTTATCAGAATAATAATGATGATCCGGAAAGTAGATTTCTTTACTGATTATATAGCCATTCTCATGCAATGTTGTAAAGAATTTGGCCGGATTGCCTATTCCGGCAAAGGCAACATAACTAGAATTTTTCTCCGGTGCAGTGTGTTCATTTACAGAAATTTTTGCCTCTAATATTGGTACTTTTTTATGTATAAGATATTGGATATTTTTTATATCTTGGCCAATAATGACAGCATAATCGCATTGGGATATCCCATATGAAAGATTATTGCGCAGTGGTCCTGCAGGCAATAAGAATCCGTTACCAAGACCGTATGTGCCGTCAATTATCATAAAAGTAAGGTCTTTGTTAACCGAGCGATCGTGCATGCCGTCATCAAGAATGATCATATTTGCCCCATCCTCTATGGCTTTTTGAATTCCTGTTGCTCGATTTTTACAAACATAGCAGGGTGCAATTCTGGCGAGCAATAAAGCTTCGTCACCAACAATTTGAGGTGAAGAGCTTGATTCCACCTTAATAGTTCCAGAAAAAGTACCTTTATATCCCTTGCTAACAAATGCAGGGCTTTTACCTTTCTTAATGAGTAACTTAGCAAGAGTAATAGCCGTGGGAGTTTTCCCTGTTCCGCCAACAACTAGATTACCAATACAGATCACTGGAACAGGAAATTTTTGTAATTTATTAAAAGGAAAAAGAAGACATAGCCGAATATAGACCCAATACAGCAATGAGAATGGCAGTAATAGGGCACTGAATATATTTTTACGTTGCCAGAATATTGGTGCTTTCATGCCCGCATCACTTATATTCCTTTGTCCTCAGGACCCATAAGGGGTTTAAGGTAAGGAGATAAATTGTCTATATAGCTGTCCATCACACCTTTTTTACTTTCCATCAAAGCCATAGATCGAGTAGATAATTGTTCCTGCGCTTCGTGGTCAGAAAGCAAGTAATCTACCTTTTCAGCCAGTGTTTTTGTATCCCGTACAATAATGGTGGCATTTTGTTCAATCAATTCTTTGTAAATGAGTTTGAAATTGTCTGTATAAGGGCCAGTCAAAATAGCGCAATCCAAACGTGCTGCTTCAAGCGGATTTTGTCCACCTTTATCAATCATAGAACCCCCAATAAACACAATGGAGGCAAGGCGGTAGAATATCCCCAGTTCTCCAACGGTATCAGCAATATACACGTCAGTTTTTTCAGTGATTTCTTGCTTTGAAGAACGCAGGGACAAATTATATTTGGCCTTATATTCATGGACAATCTCTTTGCCACGAGAAGGGTGACGTGGAATGATGATGGTCAATAAATCAGGGCGGGTTTCTTTTAAAATATTGTGCGCTTTGAAGATAAATTCTTCCTCACCTGGATGTGTACTGGCAGCAATCCAGATAGGTCTGTCACCAATTTGCGAGACAAGTTTTCCTGTTTCTTTAGGATCAGCAGGCAGAGCCGGGGCATCAAACTTTAAATTACCAACGCATATAGCATTGCGTGCTCCTAATTTTTCAAGGCGGGTTTTGTCATCTTCGCTTTGGCATAGTGAGAGAGAGAAACAGGATAAAATACGTTTTGCCATGCTGCCATATTTTTGCCATTTTTTATAGGAGTCAATAGAGATGCGGGCATTGATTTGTGCCATCGTGCAACCACTATCATGCGTTTCAATAATCATGTTCGGCCATAATTCAGATTCCACCCAAAGGGCAAGGCTTGGTTGCCAATGCTGCAAAAATCGACGCACAGTTATGACTTTGTCGATGGGCGCATATTGGTGAAATGCACGTGACGGCAGGCGTTTTTCTATAATCTGTGCGGAAGTAACCGTTCCGGTAGTGATCACCACATTGATAGATTGATATTGTTCGAGAACTTTTTTTATCAATGGCAACACTGACATTACTTCCCCTATACTGGCGGCATGAACCCAAATAACATGCCCCTGTGGTCGTGGAAAACTTGCATGGCCAAGGCGCTCGGAAAAACGCTGAGGATCTTCCTTACCAGAAGATTTCCTTCGCATTAGCCATAAATCAATAAGTGGCCCCGCAAGATAAGAAAATAACCTGTATAATTTTAAATACATAAAAATCCAGTATAATTATATTTTTGCCGAAATCCCCTTATCAGCCTCACTTGTTATAGTGTTTAACCGAGTTTGGAGAATTTTTCTACTATTTTCGAGTATATCTTGTGAGGCATTTTTCTCAATGGTTAGAGCCTCACCAACAGTAAATAAAATAGTGCCAAAAGGCAGCGGTACCATAAAATTATCCCAGCTGTTAATAAAATAAGCTTTACTAGAAGACACCGTTAAAGGAATGATTTTTGCCTCGGTTTTGCCGGCAATGTTGAGCATGCTGGTTTCGTTGATCTCATATTTTGGCCCTTTTGGCCCGTCAGGCGTATAAGCGATAATTTTCCCCTGCTTGAGCACGGAGATGGACTCTTTTAAGACGCTTCCACCACCACGATCTTTAGCACCTTTTTCATGGCTGTTGCTTCGGTTGGTTGACCCTCGTATCAGCTTGAGGCCAAACATTTTCAACACCGGAACAATAAGCGCACCGTCGCCATGACGGGAAACCACGGAATAGACATTTTTTCGTAAAGTGGATTTTCCAAGCAGTGGCATAAAAAGAAGGCGGCCATGCCAAAAGGCTAGAATTATGGGATCATTCTGGTCGGTAATCTTCTTCAAATATTCAATATTTTGATAATGAATTTTGCTGGTGTAAAAGACAAACAGACAATATTTATGAACAATAAAGCAGATCAACCATTTGACAGGTGTTAATGTTAAAATCTTTTTCATAATTACGCATCAAACTGGTGGTGATAAAGTCCCGCATACACATTGTTAAGAGCCAGAAGTTGCTCATGCGTGCCCGATTCAACAACATTTCCCTTATCAATCACATAAATAAGGTCGGAATTTATAATTGTCGACAAACGGTGCGCAATCACCAATGTAGTTCTTCCTTTCATCAGGGTTTCGAGTGCATTTTGAATTTCCTTCTCGGAAATAGTATCCAAAGCGGAAGTGGCTTCATCAAGCAGCAAAATCGGCGAGTTGGCTAGCATCGCACGCGCGATGGCAATACGCTGGCGTTGGCCGCCGGAGAGTTTCACTCCATGTTGCCCGATTGGGGTGTCGTAACCGTTGGGTTGGGAAAGAATAAATTCATGCGCCGAGGCAAGTTTTGCGGCCTCTTCAACGTCTTGATCTGAAGCACTGTGTTTTCCATAGCGAATATTTTCTTTAATCGTAGTATCAAATAAGGTGGCTTCCTGACTGACGATGGCAATGTTATCCCGTAGTGATTTCAGAGAAACATTGCGTATGTCATCTTCTCCAATGCTCACGCACCCCTCAGTCGGATCATAAAAACGTAGAATCAAATTCATTATGGTAGATTTGCCTCCACCAGAATGCCCAACAAGGGCAACATTCTTTCCGCTTGGGACAGTAATATTAACATCGTTCAGAGCAGACATGTCTGTATTTTTATAAGCAAAGGATACGTTATGAAGACAAATGTTTTTTCCATGCGCATCAAGCACTATCGCGTTGTCTTTGTCCTTTATCTCCGATTGTTTGTCTAAAACAAGAAATAGCCGTTTGACGGCGGCTAAGCCTTCCTGAATATTTGTATTTAATGAGGACAGAGATTTAACAGGCTTATAGGCCATAAGAAGCGCAGTGATAAAGGAAAAGAATGAACCTGGAGTGGTGTTGCCTTCTAGCACTTGATAGCCGCCATACCAGATCACTGCGGCAATGGCTAGCCCTGCGAGCATTTCCATCATAGGAGAGGATATGGATTCAATCTTAGCGGATTTTATATACAGTTTGAAGATGTCTTCAATAGATTTTTTGGCCTTATTGACCTCATATTCTTCGTTGTTGTAGGATTTAACCACACGAACACCTTGAAAACTATCCTCCAGAGTGGCGGTAAAATCTTCCAAGGATTCTTGAATTGAATGTGATACTTTGCGCATTCTCTTGCCCAAACGCACAACCGGATAGACAGCAAACAAAAACACCGCCACACCGATAACAGCCAACTCCACACTTTGATACAGTAACACACCCACAAGAAAGATAAAGGTAAAGAGCTGGTTGATAAGGCTGGTTAACACTTGCAAAATATTTTTTCGGATCACATAAATATCGTTGGTGAAGCGGGAGATAAGATTGCCTGAAGATTTGTCATTAAATAAGGAAATATCACTGTATAACAAATGCTCATAGAGCTGAATTTGCATATCGGTTACAATACGCTGCCCGATATATTTCATCCACAGAGAATAACAATATACAGAGACCGCCTTTATGACCGCAATAAATAAAATTGCTAGCGGAATAAGCAGCAGTAAATCGCGATTCTGCTTTACAAAAATTTCATCCAATACCGGCTCAATAAGCAAGGCATTGGTGGCCGTTGCAGCGGCGGCAAGAATCATACACAAAAAAGACCACATAATTTTTTTTGTATGTGCGGCGATGTAATCGCTTATCAGGCGCTTTGATAGCTGGTATGAGGAATATTCTTTTTTATCTTTCATATGTTTTCTTACTGTTGTTCAACGGCAGCATTGAGTTGAGAATATTTATCCACCGAATCGTAAATTTTTATAAAATCAGGTAAGTCTTTTAAAGCAATGTTTCCTTTAAATACCACATCATCCTGCTTTGGTACAAAGCGTTTATCCAATATTTTTAGCACACGGATGGTAGTCTGGTTTATCGTAACATCCCTGAAATCTCTTTGCAGTTCACTAAGTTTTCTTTTTGAGTCTCTTCCAACATCGCTTTCCAGGTCTTCCATTTGCATTGCATAGGCAATCGCTAGACGTACGATAAGATCTCTGTCCGCATCAGAGAGATATTCTTTTTCACGTAACGCATCAACTTTTGGAGCAAGCAAAGTGGCAATACTTGCCCACTCTTTGCTTGGCCACACAGCGTATTCTAAGATAAAATCTTCTATTTCATCCAACTGTATGGTGTTAGAAAAATCTTCAAAGTTAAGAGTCTTGACATCATCGGCTACGAAGTTGAAAACTTTTAACAGTTCGGGGTCAATAATTTTTTCAGAAAAATCCTGCCGCATTTGTTTTATTTTATCAAATTCTTCTTGCATACGATAGGACACAAGAAGTTTTATCACCTGTTGGGTTTCCATTTCTGTTAGATCTACCCGACCTTCTTCACGCAATTGCGGCAAGCGCGGCTCTACAATATCCATAACCCCAAACCAGTTCTTCTTTTTCCAAAATGTATTTAGCCTTATATTTTGTGCGTCCGGAGAAAAATCATTGTACAACAATTCAAATACTTTTTCGGCTTCTCCCAGTTTCTGATAGGCCAAGGCTTCCTGATAACGCAATGCGTTGGCAACAGACGGACGAATTTCACTGTCGTCTTTTACGCTATTTATTGCCTTAATCGCTTCGACAGGCTTCTTATTCTCAAGATAGAGTTTGGCCAATTTTAAGGTGAGAAGATGCTTTAAATCACCGGTAGTTCTAAAACGTATCTGGTGAGAAATGATGTTTGCTGCATTGTCCAGAAGGTCTGCATTTATAAAATGCTCAGCAAGTTGTTGGGTAATACGATCCCCAATATCCCCAACCGGAGTTAACTCTCTGAATGAAAAATACAAGGATAAAGCATCAAACGGGTTAAGCTTATAAGCCTCGCCCGCATCAAATAACTCAACAAAAGTTTGTTTCATTTTTCCAGCAATGAAAAGAGATTCTTTTGTGTTGGGAAAGTTTGTTACCAAAGTCTGCCATGCGGTAAGACCTTTCATGTATTCTTTTTCTTTGATGTAAAGTTGACCAATAAGTTTCAGAACATCAAGCTCAAGATTATCACCCCTCCAGATCGAGCCGACAATATTAAAGTCTTCGATTGCTTCAGTAGGGGAGATCACCCCGTTGATCAACCGTAGCTTTGCCAGTTCATAGATAGCGCGGGCGCGATTATAGCGATCTTCAATCTCATGAGAAAGAGGTTCCCATAGGCTGATGGCTTTATCAATTTCATCGGCCTGTGCAGCAATAAGTCCTCGTATAAACTTGGTATCATTTTCTAAACCTTCAGGGATACCATTAAACGAAATCGACTCAAGAATTCCATTTGCTTCATCAAGCAGGTTCTGCTTGACCATAAATTGAGCAAATAGCAGCCCAATATTATACCTTAAATCCTCTGGGTATTTCTGCATGAACCGCTCATAGCTGACCACAAAATCAATAGGAAGATCACTTTCTATCTTCTTTCGTGCCAAGAGAGCATGCTGGAACATACTCATCCATTTCCACAGACTAATCTCTTCAAAACTCTCATGACCTTTAACTTCCGCAGCCAGAGAGCTAAAATCTTCTTCAGCCTCCCTGTATCGTCCTATCAGATATTTACAGGCGGCTATCATAAGGTCAACCTCCTGCATTTGTTCATAAATTGGGTCAATAATCTTTATTTCTCTTGCCATGCCAAGTGCTTCTTCATACATTTTTAGGGAGAAATAATATTTTGCAATTTCTACCCGTTTGTATGTTTTTGTTTCCTTGTCAGCCTTGAGAAGATTTTTATATAATTCACGTCTTTTATCAATAAAGCCCATTTCGGAGATTCTTTCCAAATCTTTTACCGTATAGCCATCTGAGGTGATAACTCTTTGCCCTTTTTTCTTTTTAGCTGTATGGGCTTTTTCTGCTCCATCAGGTGTTTCTTCATTGGATGCTTCTTGTTCCTCCGATTCTTCTTCTTCATAAGCCGAACCATCGGCAAGTTTTTCCAAGCCAAGAGGAAGGTAATTAAACGGCAGAACAGTTTCGGTAACCAGAACAATTTTTCGCTGTCTCAATGGCTTAGCTTCTACTGTTTCTTCTGTCCCAGCTAGGAAAAGATCCTGTGAAATATAAAGTTGGTTTGAGCTGTATATTTCCAACCCCTCTTTATGTGTTTTGTATAAAACGCCATCGGACTTTTGAATAACCACAATCCCCTGAAGGGTGGGGGGGAGTTTAAAGTCAATAAAGTCTCTTTCCACAATAACCGCAACAGAGGGTTGATACATTGGAGCAATATGTAATGTATCACCCACTTCAGAATCAATGATGGACAGAACTTCTGAGGGGTTCTTAGCGGTCAAGAAAACCTTGGGTCCTTGTTTGGATGGGCCGATATTAACCTGAACAGGATTTTCAATAATTTCTGCACCTTCCATTGAGGCCAAAGTTTCTTTCTTAATATCCATTTCCCATCGAATGCCAGCCAGCTTTACATTAATTTGTAATCTTTCTTTGGTTGGGTGGAGGCCAGAGAGTATGTAATTATCTTTTACTTTAAACTTAAGTACTGTAAAATTTTCTCCCTCGACCTCCTGAACCTCTGAGAAATAGGTCATAGTTGGCATGTCTTCAAAATCAAGGACAGTTGATTTGTTAAAAATAACCCACACATAATTGCCACGAACAAAAACCGAAGAGGCGACAGGTTTTGTCCATGGAAAAACGATTCTCACCGCACCAGCTGTTTCCAATTTTTCTTCCACTGGAATTAATATTCTTGAACGTCTTTCAGCTTCTTGGGCAGCGAGAAGTGCTTGTTCCCGACGTTTTTCCTCCTCCAACTGCTTTAAAGTAATGCCTTTTCTCTTTAATAATTCCTGATTTTTTAAATCTTCTTTTGCTTTAATAATTCGTGTTTCCCTTGACTCACGGAGCTTCTGTAATTTTTGTTGTAGCTCCATTTTTGCGATTTCAATTTCTTCTTGTTTTTTTGCCTCAAGCTCTCGAATTCTTTTCTGAGCCTCAGCCTCCGGATTGATCGGTTTTTTGCGTGGCGCACCTTCTGTTGTAAAGAAGGACTCTAAGAAAGACGGCTTATTTTTAGGAAAAACTCTTAACCAGATATTTTCTATAGCTGATTTCTTCTTTTCTTTTTCCAGAGTTTGTTTCAGCTTTTCTATTTCACTATTAATTTCAGCAATCTCAAACGAAGGCTTGTTGACCGGTTTTGGTGCACTCTTTAAAAGTTGTAACTTTTTTTCTTCCGGCGAAAGTTTGGGTTCAATTACATCAAAACCAACAAAATTCTTACCATAGAATTTACGCACCCGTGCATTGTCTTGTGTTAATAGTAGGTGGACAATTTTGTTGTTGTCTTTGTCTATTGAAGCTGCGGCAATATGTTTCTGTATTGGAATAATAATTTCATCAAGATTGATTGAAATGTCTTTATCAAATGTGATCGACAGCAGGTCGCCCTTACGTACCACTTTGTAATCATTATCCTCCTTGAATTTAAAAATTAAACGGCCAAAACGATTATGAGGAAAGCCTTTTGCCAAGATTACATTGCTTGTCGTACTGTTGGGGTTATTAGTATTGTATAATTTTAAATTTTCCAGAGCTTTATTAATTGCTGCCTTGGCTTTTTCTGGGCTTGGGCTATTGGCAATTGCTGGGACTTTGTTTGTTTGCGCTTGTCCGCTAGGTTTTTTCTCCTGATTTTGTGCATAGAGGGTCTGGACATTAAAACTCACCAAACAGCACAAAACCAGCAGCAATGCAGAAAGCCGCTTGCCAAATCTCACGCTGTTTTTAAGAAGATTAAATATCATCTATGTCCTTGTTTATAAAGATAAATCTCCGGCCTTAAATTCTCTTACAATAATATCAATGCTTTTGTTCAAACGTTGTTTTATCTCCGGTGCTATGTCAATAAACTCTTCAAAGTTTGACCCAATCCTTCCATAAGGGGTGATTTTATATTGATAACCATTATTTCTCAAGTATTTGGATAAAACAATTGCCCGACCGATGGCCAGATTCCAATAAGACGGATACATATTAGTGACAATATGGTCTTCAGAAGCGTTACCATAGATATCAATATGATTTTTTAATGAATATAATGCGTTAGCAATTACGTCGAGAAGAGGAATAATTTCAGCCCGTATTTCAACCGAATCTGTTTTAAAGACAGAGTCATACGGTATGGACAAGATGATACGATCATCCAGTCGACTGATTGTTAATAATTCTTTTGTTTCAGGCAAATAAGCAATATTACTACGCAATATGGTGACCAAATAATCAATATCCGTGGCCTTGTTGTCGTCCAGTCTTTTTATTTCAAACTCTTTGGTAGGAATAGTACTTTGTGTTTGAGAATTTGGATTTAAGTTAGAGATAAGAGAATGTTTAATGGTGTGCCATTTTTCTAGATCTATTTCAGAAAGCGAATATATGAGAACAAAAAATGTCAAAACCAATGATAGTAAATCTGAAAAAGTCATCATCCATCTGTCAGATTGATGGTCTTCCTCTTCAATCATCATATTTTCCAGATTATTGTCCATCACCGCCCCCACTTTCTTCTGAAGCAACATCCGGATAGGCCGCTTCCTCTATGTTAAAACGCACATAAAAACGCATAACCAGTGATTGATCTAATGCACTGTCTATGCCGACAAGCATGGATTTATTACTGACCCCATTACGGATTAGACTGTTTGCTAAATTGCTGACCCGCGCCAATGACAGATTATCCTCTGTATCATACTCACTGCTCTGAGATTCAGACGGAGAGATGGAGATTTCAACGTCAATCCGCAAGCCCTCTTTAATGTTTGCAAGTTCGGCTGCCAAAGACTGAATAAAGTTCTGATGCTTGCGTTGAATGGAGTCCTTGTTTTTATTAAAGAAATCACTCACAGGGATGCTAATTTGGGTCACAGGCCCATCTTCAATAACAGTGGCCTGGATTAAAGTAACAGAATCACGTGCTAGATTTCCAATTCTTTTAGAATATTCAATAATAGATGGATCATTTCCCGACAGGTTGATGTTATCAATTTTTATGTCGGACGTGCGTTCGTCCTGCTTAAGCTTAAATGTGCTTCTAACGCCATCTAAAATTTCATCATTGTCCTTCTTTTTAATAGAAGAAATTGAGTTTAACAAAATAAAAAAAGCAAGAATAACAAGATATAAGGCAACAAAGAGTGACGCCGAACTCATTTTTTTTTCATGGACGTTCGAAGGATTTCCTCCGGAAGAATCTGCGTTAAAATTATAGCTATCCGTCTGCATTGTTGCCAAGTCTCTACCATTACCTTACACCGACTTCAGCATAACTTTAAAACATGACAATGGAAAGAAAAAATAGTGTTTGTGGAAGAGCAATAATGAATTAATTATCGGCAAATAATTTATCGATTTCATCTTGGGTTGGTACTTCATGTTGTGGGCCGTTCATAAGGTCATCATCAGAGGCTATATGTTCTTTTTCTTTATATTCAATTTCAACCTTGCCTCGGATGGCTTCAAGCAGAACATGTATGGCTGTATCAACTTCAGATAAGGTTGCCATAACCTTGCTTACCCTTTGTCCGGTGATGTCTTGGAAATTGCACGCCTCAAATATTTTAGTAATTTCATCAAAGATAGCCGATGTTTTTTCCTCTGGTAGGTCAAGATTTACCACGTCCCTTTGAATTTTTTCTACGGAGTCCAAAATAGCATGCGTGGCATCCTCAGCAGCTTTGACCACCGCATCAAGTTCCATATGTGCGTCAGGAAATTTTTCACTGGAAACAACGCCCGGGTGTGGTTGGGATAACTCAACTTTGATGGTGTCAATTTTCTCTGCAATCTGTTCAATACCTTCATAGACCTCATTATGGTGCTTGCCACGCAGATTGCTAAATAAAGCGTCAATATCATCAATTTGTAGACCATCACCCTTTTCTTTGACCAATGCGTTAAGAGACTTTAAGAAATCCTGCGCAAGTTTTTTACCAGTATTTGGCATTTTTATCCCCTTACTTCAAACAATTAGAAGTTTCCAATAACCGCAGAGAGTTTTGTTTTTAAAGTGGCCGCGTTAAAAGGTTTAACGATGTAATTATTCACACCAGCATTTTTAGCGACAATCACATTATCCACTTTGGTTTCTGCCGTAACCATTATAAACGGTAATTTTGCGGTTTTTTCTGTCGCGCGGATGGTTTTGAGCAGTTCAAGCCCGGACATAGGCTCCATATTCCAGTCGGATATGATTAATTTATACTCTTTGTCCTCCATTTTTGCTAACGCCATTTCACCGTCATTGGCTTCATCAATATTGCCAAACCCAAGTTGCTCCAGAAGCCCCCTAATAATCCTACGCATCGTGTTATAATCATCTACCACCAGAATAGGCATCTGTTTGTCAACGGACATTTTAAACTCCTGATTATTTTAAATTTCCTACTTACTAAGCATGTACCTCGAAGTGTTATTGTACATTTTCGTGACCAATTGCACAATAATAAATTCCTGGTTTATATTATTTTATAGAAATTTATTCTTTTGGAGGAACAAGCTTACCGTGTTTTGCAAAAGTAACGGTTAGCTCTTTTGCAAGAATTGGATCCATTTTTGCTAAGATAAGGGCAAGCCTGTCTTCTTTCATTTTTTCAGAAATGGCCAGAAGTGAGTCAATGTCCAGCTCAGAAAATATTTTTGCAGCTGCTTTGGGCTTCATATTCTCGTATATCTTAACCAAACTTTGAATTTTTTTGTTCTCTTTGGCATTATATTCTCGAAGACTTTCTTCAACTTGTTGCTTCAATTCCCGCAGTTCACCAATTTTATGGTCTATTTTTTCTTGGGTAATCTTAAGAATGTTTTCTTTTATTTCGAGATCTTTTTCCCATTGCTCAAGTTCTTCACGACGCTTGGAAAGTCGCTTCAGAATGTCAAGTTCCGTGGCAGTATATTCAATACGCTGTTCGCTGAGAATTCTCTTTTTATTTTCATCCATTTGTTCTTCGGTAGCATCATCTCCAGCGCCTGCAGCATCTCCCTCATTTAGGGTAGCCTCTTCTTCCTGTGCGTATGCGGATGAAATAAGTGAGAAACTTGAAGCCAAGTCGTATTTGGTAACGATTTCAGTTATTTTCAACACCAGCAAAATTAAACTGGCTATGATAATAATAGAAAGAAGACTAAAGCGCATCTAATCCCCCTGAGAAGCAATGAGTGTCTGAGCAAGCTTACGTTTATCAAAAGGGTTTGATGTTATTTTATTGTCGGCACCAGCTTTAGAACTTTCAGCCTGTTGGGGCTGCTGCATTTGTGATTTTCCTTCTTGCAGTAAAGAAGGGTTTTGTGCTTGAGCTTTTCGAACCGCGATTTTTGCCAAGACATCATCCAGCGCCTCTTTTTTAGACGGAGGAACTTCTTCCGTGGCTGTTTGTGGTTGTGGCTTTTCATTCCCTAATGGTGGATTGGGATGATTGTTTGTTGTGCTTTGAGATGAGCTTTGTTGAGAGAATTTCTGAACTTCTGTTGGATTTTCAGAGGCTTCAGCTTGTTTGTATAAAGGCTGTTGTTCAGAATGCGGTTCGGATCTTTTTACCACAGGGGGGCGTGCTGTTACGGCTCTTGATGCCCCAATCTGCCTTTCAAGTACGTCGGCTACGTGCTCTCCCTTGTCCATCAAAAAAGACAGATCATTAGCAAGAAAGCGTGCCTTCTTAATATTTTCATTAAGGGTCTGGTCGGTTTCTTCACCAAGGGTTTTTAGTTGGCTGACATTGTCCTCTGCCCGTAGAATGGCATTGTTAAAATCACCAATAAATTTGTTAAAATCGTCCTTACCTTCATGCAGAAACGTAATACGGCGACTAAGTTTCCAGCAATAAATGACCGTAAGAAACAGTAATGCGGCAATCAGACAATCAAGTAATACAGAGAAGCTCATATAATCTTTTTCACATCATCATGGTTCATAGAGGTTAACTTAATAGCTAGTTTTTTCCCTGATGCTCCAAATTTTCCCAACATAAGAGGGATACTCTTGCAAGTCATCGTTATATTATCACTAGGGGTTTTATTCATAACAATTGTTGAACCAACTTGCAAGTTTGCAAGCTCTTTTAGTGTAATATATTTATCATCAAGCTTTGCTTCAACGGTAACAGTTGATTCTTTAATTTCGTCACTCAAATGATTTTCCCACGAGGCATCAGATCCAAATGATTCACCACTAAACATCTGTAATAACAAGTCTTTTACAGGCTCTAAGGTGGCGTATGGGAAGATGATGTCGATTTTACCGCCGCGATCGTCCATTTCTACCCGTAGGGCAATTAGGATTACCGCACTTTCTGGACGGGTGATGGTAGCAAATCTTGGATTGGTTTCTAGCCGCTCATGCCTAAATGTGGCAGGGGTCAGTGGGTTAAAAGCAATTTCCATATCATCAAGGATTAACTTTGTAAGCGTTTTAACAATGTCCTGTTCAATAATGGTAAAGGGACGACCTTCTATTTTTACATTTTTCTTTTGTTTTCCTCCGCCAAGTAGAATGTCTACCATGGCATAAGTCAACGAGCTGTCTATGGTTACAATGCCATAATTTTCCCATTCTACGGCCTGAAAAATTTGCAGCAGGGCTGGCAGAGGTACGGAGTTTAAATAATCTTCAAACCGCATAGAACTTATTGAGTCGATGCCGATGTCAACATTTTCATTGGTTAAATTGCGTAAGCCGCTGGATAACGTACGGATGAAGCGGTCAAAAACCACCTCAAGCATAGGAAGTCTTTCATAATTTTCTTGCGATTTATCAAGTAAAGCCTGCACACCAGTAGTTGGGCCAAGATTGCCTGCATCAAACCCCAAAAGGCTGTCAATTTCATCCTGACTTAATGTACTGGCATCACCACCCATGGCGGCAGCCATGTCTGCTTCCGCGTCAATATTTTCTTCTACTTCATCCGCCATAGATTAAACACATTATTGTACTATAATTTCCTTAAATAGAATATCAGTTACTTCATCGGGTTCAAGGGTCTTGTTAATGCGTAACAAGAGCTCCTCTCTTAGCCTGTGTAATGCTGCTGAGCCTTGGAGATCCGTATTACGTAACTCACGCAAATAGATTTGGAAAGTATCGCGAATACGCGGCATTTTTGATTCCACAACAGTTTTTGTCGCCAAATTGGGTAGCTCCAATGTTACTACCATTTTTAAGAAACTTACCTGTTTGCCCGGGTTGTTCAGGTTGACAATAAATTCTTCCAGATCATAATACTGGATTTTAGGGGCGTTAAGAGCCTTTTCTTCTTCACTTTGTTCAGAACCACCGCCCTCTAATATACCACTAAAATACACACCGGCACCACCGCCGCCAAGAAGCAATATGACAATCAGAAGGATAATAAGAAGTTTTTTTGTGTTGCCTTTCTTTTTCTTTTTTTTCTTCTTTTTACCACCTTCACCCTCTTCATCATCCTCTTCGTCTTCTTCCAGATCTTCGTCTTCCTCAACTTCTTCTATTTCTTCTTCTTTATCGGCCATCGTTACCCCTACATTGTAATATTACAAACTACATTTTTATTTTATACCATATGCGTTCTAGGCTGTACATAGTCTTTTCTATTTTATCATACGCACCTTTTGGTCATTTTGGCAAATACTGTAAAATAGCTATGGATATATCCCAAGGAACAGATTATATTATCTCAGGGCAACATTGTGTTGTTATGTGTGTGTTTAGAGATTTTTGCAGATAGGTTCTAAAGTACACCTAACTATGAGTATGTTGCGTTTATACTTATTTTTATACATATAATTTAAAGGGGCAAACATTGCAGTTAATTGATTTAGTTAAAGATATTGATGGGATAAAAATTATTGGTTCGGGTGATGTTGAAATAAAAAATATAAGCAGTGATTCAAGGGAGTGTGAAGAAGGAACCTTGTTTGTTGCGTTGCAAGGGTCTAACAATGACGGTTATGATTTTATTGACCATGCTGTAGGTAATGGAGCTTCGGCACTGCTAACCGAAAGTGAGGCTGAACAAAAAGTCCCAACACTATGTATCGAGAGTGAAACACCAAAACAGATAGTTTCCCAAATTTGCAAACGTTTTTACGGAGAGCATCCGGAGCATATTCTGGCCGTGACAGGCACCAACGGTAAATCATCAGCAGTACATTTTGTTAGAGAAATATTGCACAAACTTGGGAAGAAGGCTGGTTCTATAGGTACACTCGGTGTGGTGGATGTGGAAGGAAATAGACAACGGGGGAGTTTGACAACACCAGGAATTATTGGTTTGCATCAACAATTGGCTGAGTTAAAAAAACAAGGGGCGGAATATGCGGTGATGGAGGCTTCCAGTCATGGGCTGCATCAGGAAAGACTGTCTGGTATCATTCCGGAAGTGGCGGGTTTTACCAATCTTTCGCACGATCATCTCGATTATCATGGTACGCTGGAGCACTATTTTGATGCCAAGCTAAAATTATTTACTGAAGTCATGCAAAATGGGGTCGCGGTTTTAAATTCTGATATTAAAGAATTCAAGACCATTAGCAAAAAAATCGGTTCGCAGAAAATTATCAGCTATGGTAAAAACGGTGATTTAAAATTGGTGGCCACGTCGCCAGAACTGGACGGCATGACCATAACATTTGAGGATGCCAAGGCCAGCTACGATATTTCCACCAAACTAATAGGTGAGTTTCAGGCCTATAATCTTTTATGTGCCATTGGTATGGTGGAGGCTTTGGGGATTCCCATGGTGGAAATTGTCAAGGCATGTGAAAATATAAGCGCGGTTAAAGGACGAATGGATATTGCGGCATTTTCTCCAGTTGGCGCTCCGGTTATTGTGGACTATGCCCACACCCCTGAAGCATTGGAAACAGTTTTAATGTCTCTGCGCCCTCATGTTAAAGGCAAGCTGGTTGTCATATTCGGCTGTGGCGGTGAGAGAGACAAGGAAAAACGTCCGGAAATGGGGAAAATTGCCAAAGAGCTGGCCGATGTGGTGATTGTCACAGACGATAATTCACGCATGGAGAAAGCTGTCAACATACGTCAGGAAATTATTGCTGCTTGTCCGGAAGCAACAGAAATTGCCAACCGCAAAGAGGCCATTGCCTATGGTGTTAGCCTGCTTGAAGAAGGGGATATGCTGTTAATTGCCGGCAAAGGCCATGAAGATTATCAAATCATCGGTCGTCGTAAATACCGTTTTGACGACGGTGAAATCGCACGTCGTGCCATTGGCTCTCCTTTATGGGATGCAACGGATGTGGTTTCTGCGACCAAGGGAACAACAAAAAATACCGATTGGACAGCCTATGGTGTTTCCATAGATTCAAGAACCATCAAAAGAGGTGATTTGTTCATTGCGTTAAAAGGAGAGGCCTTTGATGGCCATGATTATGTGGCGGAAGCTCTGGAAAAAGGCGCAGTGGCCGCCATTATCCAGAAGAAGCCTTCAGGGGTTAAGGACGATTCCAGCCTTATCAAAGTGACAAACACTCAAAAAGCATTGAACGATTTGGCAGTATATCGTCGTAACCAGTCGGAGGCCAAAACCGTTGCGGTGACAGGCAGTGTAGGAAAAACTGGTGTTAAGGATGCCATTGCGGTCATTCTTGGCTATCAGGCACGTACCCATTCCACCCAAGGTAATTTGAATAATTCTATTGGTCTGCCTCTTTCTATGGCGCGCTTGCCGTTGGATTGCAAATACGCAGTCTACGAAATTGGTATGAGCAACAAGGGTGAAATTAAGCCGTTGGTGGCTATGCTAAAGCCAGATGTTTCGGTCATTACCGCCATTGAAGAAGCCCACATGCAAAATTTTAAGTCCATTGTGGAAGTCGCCAATGCCAAGGCAGAGATTTTTGAATCTACCAATAAGGACGGTACGGTTGTCTTGCCGTATGACAGTTCTCTTTTAACCTATCTGGCGGCTAAGGCACATAAGCTGGGCATCAAAAACATTGTGAGTTTTGGTGTGGGGGAATTTGCCAATTACCGCTTAGTGAAGGGGCGTGAATACAGTGATGGTATTAAGCTTGTGGCTAATTTTAGAGGCAATGATTTTCGCTTTAAGATTGGGCTTCTTGGCCGTCATAATGCCATCAATGCCATGGCCGTGATGGCTGCGATTGAGGCCATCGGTGGTGATTTGGGGCAAGCAGCAAGAACTTACATCAAGGTGCGGGCCTCACAAGGACGTGGGCGTATCCATCGTGTAAGAATTGGCGGCAACCGCATCACCATGATTGATGACAGTTATAATGCCTGTCCTTCGTCCATGGCCGCTGCTATTGATGTGCTTAGTTCGGTAGGATATGACACAAGGGGTAGGCTTGTTGCGGTGCTTGGTGATATGCTGGAGCTAGGAAAGAATGAGGTAGAGTACCACAAAAGTTTGGCAGATCTCATTGCGGAAAACAAAGTAGATGTGGTGCTTACTTCTGGTGGATTGATGAAAAACCTACATAGCTCACTGCCACAAGATGTTGACAAACGCCATGTTGAGAAACCCGACGAATTGCTCGGGGTAATTAACGAAGTAATAAAAAGAGGCGATGTGATATTGCTTAAAGGTTCTCACGGTAGTAACCTGTGGCAAGTTGCAGAATCTTTAAAGGCCGGTGAAGGTAACTAAAAATGCTCTACCATCTTCTCGTCCCGCTTGCTGATGAGTATACGATATTTAACGTTTTTCGTTATTTGACGTTTCGTAGTGGTGGAGCAGTAATCACATCGCTGATTATCTGTTTTATTATTGGACCAAAAATCATTGCATGGTTAAAAAGCAAACAAGGAGCTGGGCAGCCTATCCGTGAGGATGGGCCAGAATCTCACCTGCTCACTAAACACGGTACACCCACCATGGGTGGATTTATGATTTTAATCTCGATGGTATTTTCCACTTTGTTGTGGGCAGATCTGAGCAACGTCTATGTGTGGGTGGTATTGTTGGTGACCATAGGCTTTGGTGCGCTGGGATTTTATGACGATTATATGAAACTAACAAAGCGTAGCTCCAAAGGCATTTCTGGTAAGAAAAAAATATTCTGGCAAGTGGCGATGAGTGTGGCCGCGTGTTATATCATTATGATTGCCGCCAACGATAATGATGCCACGCATCTTGCTCTGCCATTTCTAAAAACTTATTTGCTGGATATGGGCTGGTTCTACATCATTTTTGGCTGTTTTGTGATGGTCGGATCGTCCAATGCAGTGAATTTGACCGACGGTCTAGATGGGCTGGCTATTGTTCCGATGATGATTGCTTCGAGTTGTTTTGCACTTATTTCCTATCTTGTGGGTAACGCGGTTTTTGCTGAATATTTACAACTGCACGCGATGCCTGGTAGTGGAGAAGTGGCCATTATTTGTACTTCGATGGTGGGGGCTGGCCTAGGGTTCTTATGGTTTAACGCTCCTCCGGCACAAGTGTTTATGGGGGATACGGGCAGTTTGTCGCTGGGAGCGATGTTAGGTTCGGTCAGCATCATCACCAAACATGAATTTGTGTTGGCTATCATCGGCGGGCTTTTTGTGGTGGAGGCGCTTTCGGTCATCATTCAGGTGCGTTATTATAAAATGACTGGAAAACGGATTTTTTTAATGGCACCGATCCACCACCATTTTGAAAAGAAAGGTTGGAGCGAGCCAACCATCGTCATTCGTTTCTGGATTATTGCCGTGATATTTGCTTTAATTGGTTTGTCGACACTAAAGTTGAGGTAAGACATGGACAAGGACGATGTACAATATGCGGGATTCTGGAAGCGTTTTTCTGCCATTTCTATCGACAGCATCCCTTTGATGATATTGGGTGCGTTGGTGGTCAACATCTTCAGTTCTTTGAGTGGCCAGAGCAATCAATCGGGCTCTAATACTGATTTTATCATTAATCTGTTGGTTGCCGTATTGTATGTTTTTTTCCTGATGAGTTCGAAATGGCAGGCGACTATTGGTAAGAAAATGGTCAATATTTACGTGGTAAATAAGGGTGACTTCAGTAAGCCTTCAGCAAAGAAAATGTTTGTCAGAGCCGCTATCCAATACGTCCCTTTGTTTTTGCCGTTTATTTTTTTGGCGTTGCGTTTTGATACGCTGTCTAACGGAGTGTTTGAATCGTTCGGGCAATATTTAGATCGGCTGATGCAATTAATGACTCAAGGGGGCGCTGCTACACAGGCAGAACTTGATGCGATTGATAATATTGCTCAAGCCAGCCAGTTTTACACCGGAATTATGATAGTTAGTTCTATCATTTGGTTTGGCATGGCGGGGTGGACCAAGGAAAAGACGGCGTTACACGATATGATATGTGGCACACGGGTGATTTTCGGCTCTCCTAAGCCAAAAGAAAATGATATGGCGTAGGAACGATGTTTGTCTTATGAATAATTCACAAATATTTAGTGCGTATTGTGGCAAGAAAATAGGGGTTTTCGGACTGGGTAAGTCTGGATTGTCGGCGCTTAAAGCATTGACTTCCGCTGGTGCAGAAATCTATGTGTGGGACGATTCTGTGGTGGATGTACCGGAGAAGAAAGCACACTTTGAGCCGTGGGAGAACTGGCCATGGGAAACCCTCGACGCGTTGGTTCTAAGTCCGGGTGTGCCGTTGACCTATCCACAGCCACACGACATTGTGACAAAGGCAAAAGCACATCATTGTCCCATTATTTGCGACATTGAATTATTGTACCATTCTCACCCCGATGCAACCTATGTCGCGGTCACAGGGACGAATGGAAAATCTACCACTACAGCCTTAATTGCACATATTTGCAAAGAATTAGGAATACAACACGCCATGGGCGGCAATATCGGCATTGCTGTAGGAGATTTACCAGTTTTAGATAAGGGCGGTGTGTATGTGCTTGAGCTTTCTTCTTACCAGTTGGATTTATTAGACCAGACAAAATTTGATGTGGCTGTGTTACTCAACATCACGGCAGATCATATTGACCGTCATGGCGACATGGTGGGGTATGTTGCTGCTAAGAAAAGGATATTTAAACATCAGTCGCTTCAAGACACGGCGATTATATGTGTGGAGAATAGCTATTGTGCGGATATCTACGAAGACATGAAGAATAGGGCACATGTTGTACCCGTTTCTGTGGGAAGTGACAATGTATCCATTGGGAATTTCCCGCGTCTTGCCGGTCGACATAACCAACAAAACATCGCTTGTGCTATGGCGGCAATAAAAATACTGGGCAATTACTCCGATGAGGAAATTATCAAGGCCATTGCCAGCTTTGAGGGGTTGGCGCATCGCCTACAGTTGATCAATAAAATTAACGGGGTGACGTATGTTAATGACAGCAAGGCCACCAATGACGTTGCCACATGGCAGGCACTTAATGCGTATGAAAATATTTATTGGATCGTAGGAGGGGTGGCCAAAGAAGGTGGTATTACATCACTCGAGCCGTTGTTTAAAAATATTAAGCATGCTTTTTTGTTGGGGCAGGCTGAAGATGAATTTGCTGCTAGTTTGGACGGAAAAGTTCCTTACACAAAATGTGGCAATTTGGACAATGCTTTTAAACAGGCCAGTCAGTCTGCACAAAAAGATAAAATAAAGTCCCCAATTGTGTTATTGTCTCCGGCATGTGCGTCTTTTGATCAGTTTAAGAATTTTGAACAAAGAGGGCAGGCCTTTATAGATATGGTGAGTAAATTACATGGCAATTAAATTTGATCGTACAGACACAAGGCTTATCAGCCAATGGTGGCGGACGATTGACCGCTCTTTGCTGGGCGGGATTGTGATGATCATTGCCTGCGGAATTGTGTTGGTGATGGCTGCCAGCCCTGTGGTGGCGGAAAGAATAGGGCTGCCGGCATTTTATTTTGCCCACCGTCAGTTCATATTTTTATGCATTGGTATGGTGTGTATGTTTATATTCTCGTTGATGCCAGTAGTGTATGTGCGGCGCATCGCAGTATTGAGTTTTGTTGGCTGTATTGTTCTGTTGGTGATGGTGCAGATATTTGGGGCAGAGGTAAAAGGGGCAAAACGCTGGTTGTTTTTAGGTGGGTTTACGTTACAGCCGTCCGAATTTATCAAGCCATTTTTTGCGGTGGTAGTAGCGTGGGTCTTAGCGCGCGGCAATCGGGAAGCAAAATTTCCCGGCTTTAGAATAGCCCTGTTACTTTACGGTATTGTTGCGTTTATGCTCATTATGCAGCCGGATTTTGGGATGACCATTGCCATCTCGGTGATTTGGGCAGTGCAGATGTTCTTAGCAGGGCTTTCGGTGACATGGATCGTAGGAATTGTTGTGTGTGCCGCCATTGGTTCTGTGTGCGCTTATATGTTTTTGCCCCATGTGGCACAAAGAATTGATACGTTCTTTGACCCTGCATCAGGGGATAATTATCAGGTTGTTAAATCTTTGGAAGCATTTGTAAATGGTGGTTTTCTAGGCGTTGGCCCAGGAGAAGGTGTGGTCAAAGAGGTAATTCCTGATTCGCACACAGACTTTATTTTCGCTGTAGCCGGAGAGGAATTTGGTTCCATCGCGTGTCTGGTGATTGTGGCATTGTTTGTTTTTGTGGTAATCCGTGGTTTTATAAGAATATACAAAGAAGAAGATTTGTTCATAGTATATGCTTCTGCAGGATTACTCATCCAATTTGCCATGCAGGCCATTATTAATATGGGTGTGTCGTTAAACCTGTTGCCCAACACAGGAATGACCCTGCCATTTATCAGCTATGGTGGTTCTTCCACCGTCGCAATCTCCATTACCATGGGCATGATTCTTTCTTTTACCAGAAAACGCTTTGGTAATACGTAAAACCTATGGATAATTTCATGAATATGTTTATATTGGGTTTGACGATTACCTAACAGGAAAGAACTAGTAAAATGAAAACAGTTATATTGGCATCCGGTGGTACTGGGGGGCACATTTTCCCTGCAGAGGCTCTGGCAGCAGAGCTTAAGTCTCGTGGTTACAGGCCAGTTCTTGTGACAGATGATCGCTACGATAATTATATCACCAGTGCAAAGAATCTTGATCTTGAAACTTGTATTGTCAGAAGCGGTTCGCTTGGTGGAGGAATTTTCCAAAAAATAAAAGCGGCCTATGCCATTGCGGTGGGATATTTTCAAGCCAGAAATATTATCAAGGATTTGCATCCGGTGGCAGTGGTTGGGTTTGGTGGTTATCCCTCATTTCCAACAATGTATGCGGCAACCAGAATGAAAGTCGGTACTATTATTCACGAACAAAACTCAATGATTGGTCGGGCAAATTTTGTTTTGTCGGACAAAGTGGACGTGATTGCTACCTCGTTTGAAGAAGTGTCCGGAGTGGGTAAAGAAAACAGCCATAAAATTCGTTTTACTGGCAACCCTGTGCGCCATGCCATCAAAGCCATTCGGGACATGGAATATCCTGATTGGAACGAGAACAGCATTCTGCGTATTTTTGTTACTGGTGGCAGTCAGGGTGCGTCGATTTTTTCTGATGTCATTCCGGAGGCTATTGGCCTTTTATCGCAGGAATTAAGAGACAGAATCCGTGTGGATCAGCAATGTAGAGAAGGCACAATCCGACAGGTTAAGGAAGAATATAGGGTCATTGGGGTCAGTGCCGAATTAGCAACATTCTTTCACGATGTGCCTTCGCGTTTGGCGGCTTCTCATTTGGTCATTGCACGTTCTGGGGCTTCCACGCTGGCAGAAATTTCTGTTGCTGGCCGTCCGGCTATTATGGTGCCTTATCCCCATGCAATGGATGATCATCAGAGGATCAACGCCAACGCAATGGAGGAGTCTGGTGGTGGTTGGGTGATGCCGCAGGAGGCCTTTACTCCACAGGCCTTGGCAGCAAGGCTTGAAGCGTTGTTGACTTTACCAGCAACATTGATTGAGGCAGCGGCGGCTTCTCGTAAATTTGGCCGCCCAGATGCAGATAAAAATCTAGCAGATTTGGTAGATAAAATAAGTGTTGGTAATGTGGAAAAAGGTGGTGTTATTGCCGAAGAAATTGAAGGTATGTCAAAGTTAGATGAGATTGAGACCACAGGATAATAGAAGTATACAGAGATGATTAGAGTACCCAAAAGACTGACACAGACACGCTCCATTCCGGCCATCTCTATGCCGCTTGACATAGGAGTGGTGTATTTTGTAGGTATTGGTGGTATCGGGATGAGTGGTATTGCTGAGATATTGCATAACCTTGGATACAATGTTGCCGGATCGGATGTGAGCGAAAACGCAACAGTGCAGCGTCTTCAAAAGATGGGCATTGATGTTAAGATCGGGCAAAAGGCTGAAAACATAAAGAATGTGGCGGTGGTGGTGAAATCTACGGCCGTACCGATGACCAATCCTGAGATTGTTGCTGCGAGAGAACAAAATATTCCTGTGGTGCGTCGGGCAGAGATGCTGGCCGAGTTGACCCACTTAAAAGCCACAATTGCCGTGGCAGGATCACACGGGAAGACCACAACCACCTCTTTGGTAGGGCATATTTTAGAAGCGGCAAACATGCAACCTACCGTGATAAATGGTGGGGTGATTAATGCTTACGGTACAAATGCCCATCTTGGTCAGGGGGATTGGTTGGTGGCCGAGGCAGATGAATCAGACGGTACGTTTATTAACATTCCCGCCACCATTGGCATTATTACCAATATGGATCCGGAGCATCTGGATTATTGGGGAACCTATGATGAGCTTAAAAAAGGGTTTAAATCTTTTATAGAGCGTTTGCCTTTTTATGGTTTTGCGGCGTTGTGCTATGATCATAAGGCGGTCAGAGAGCTGGGGGATCATGTGTATGATCGCCGTATTCTCAGCTATGGCACAGAAAGCGATGATGTGGATGTGCGTGGGGTCAATATCCGGTTTGATGAGCATGGCTCTGTGTTTGATATTGAGATATCTGAGCGTATTACCGGTGATGCTATTCGTTATATTAAAGACGTCAGGTTGGCTGCAGCAGGGTTGCATAATATCAAAAACGCATTGGCCGCGGTGGTGGTAGCCATTGAAATGAAATTGGACGATGAGGTCATTTACAACGCCTTTGCTAAATTTTCTGGCGTTAAACGACGCTTTACCAAGGTTGGAGTGGTTAACGGTGTTACCATTATTGATGATTATGCCCACCATCCGGTGGAAATTAAGGCTACACTGGAGGCCGCCAGTAATATCGTGGCCAACACATCGGGTAAGGTCATTGCGGTGGTTCAGCCCCATAGATATAGCCGTCTGGAAAATCTTTTCTCTGAATTTTGCAAATGTTTTGTCTTTGCCGATAAAGTAATTGTTGCCAATGTCTATGCGGCGGGAGAATCTCCCATTGCCGGTGTGGACAGTCAGGCATTGGTCGACGTATTACAGAAAAATTCAGTGGATGCCAAAATTCTTAAGGATGAAACGACGCTGGCCAAAGACATTACTGAGATTGCCAACAACGGAGATTTAGTGGTGTGCATGGGGGCGGGGTCGATCACCCTATGGGCCAATAAGTTGCCGGAGCAAATGGCGGGTTTGTCCAAAATATCTAAGGTGGGATAGTGGGTAATTTGCTACAAAAACTTCCTCAGGTTAGAGGAAAATACCGCAAAGATGTTGATCTTTCAAAAGTGACTTGGTTTAGGGTTGGAGGTAAGGCAGATGTGGTTTTTCGTCCGGCCGACGAAGAGGATCTGAGTTATTTCCTGCAACATAAACCTAAGGATATTCCGGTTACCATTTTAGGTTTGTGCTCCAATGTGATCGTACGTGACGGTGGCATTAAAGGGGTGGTCATTCGTTTGGGTGGTGGCTTTTCCAAGGTGGATATAGAAGAAGGTAAAATTACGGTTGGAGCAGGATGTTTAAATTCTCAACTCACAGACATATTAATTGAAAACGGTTTGAGTGGGTTGGAATTTTTAAGTGGAATTCCTGGTTCGATTGGTGGTGCGTTGGCGATGAATGCTGGTGCGTATGGTAAGGAAGTTAAGGACGTGCTTGTAGAAGCCCGCGCGGTGGATGAAGAAGGCTGCATTCATACCATGCTGGCAGACGATATGGGGTTTTCTTATCGTTGCAATGCCGTTCCAGACGAGTGGATATTTGTGCAGGCAACGTTTAAGACAGAAAAGGAAAAACCTGCTGTGGTGATGGACAGGGTGGCTGAAATTGCCAAACAGCGTGAAGCCTCCCAACCCATACGTTCACGCACGGGAGGCAGCACATTTCGTAATCCGGAAGGGGATAAAAAAGCCTGGCAGTTTATTGACGATGTAGGTGGTCGTGGGTTAACGCGTGGCGGCGCACAGATATCAGAACAACATTGCAATTTTATGATCAATACAGGTGAGGCCAGTGCGCGTGATCTGGAATTGCTTGGGAAAGAAATTCGTGATAAGGTGCATAAAAAATATGGCGTTATGTTGCAATGGGAAATAAAACGCCTTGGTGAGGGGATGTAAGGTGGATTGTAAAAAGATTGCAGTACTAAAAGGCGGTATGTCTTCTGAAAGGGAGGTATCACTCAATTCGGCAGCGGCAGTTTCAAAAGTGCTGACAGAATGCGGCTATGAGGTTATCGAAATTGATGTGGGTAAAGATGTCGCCGAGCAATTGGCGTTTGTCCGTCCGGATGTGGTGTTCAATGCGTTGCATGGGACGTATGGTGAGGATGGGTGTATTCAAGGGCTGCTTGAAATTATGCAAATTCCCTATACCCACTCGGGTGTGATGGCTTCAGCCATTGCGATGGATAAACCGACAGCCAAAATATTATTTGAAACCGTTGGCATACGATGTGCGCCGGGGCAAGTTGTCAGCTCACAGGAACTTAAATCCGGTGTGGAGATTTTAAATTGTCCGGTGGTTATAAAGCCAACCAATGATGGCTCAAGCGTTGGTGTACATATCATTGATGAAATTTCAGAATTGGCAAATTTTGATTATCAGGCAGAAAAAAGATACCTGATTGAAAAATTTATCGCCGGCAGGGAACTCACCGTTGGGATGATTGGTGACCGTGTGACAGAAGTCTGTGAGATTAAGCCTAAAGATGGATTTTATGACTACTCCAATAAATACAAATCGCACGAAACACAATATATTATTCCGGCGGATATTCCTAAAAATATTGCTGAGGAAGCAAAAGAATTTGCCATCAAAGCGCATAGGATTCTTGGTTGTCGGGGTATCTCGCGGTCGGACATTCGCTACGGTGAGGACGGCAAGATTTACATGCTGGAAACCAATACCCATCCGGGGATGACGGCCACTTCACTGATCCCAAAACTGGCAAAGAATATGGGGATAACATTTAATGAACTGATGCAGTTGCTCATTGACAATGCTAAATTGGATAAGGACTCCTGATGGTCAGGAAACGTGGTGTAAAAAAACAGAATTATCGGGAAAAATCGAAGCGTATTTATAAAGAGCGCCGGCTTCGTCATTTTTTTACACGCATCGCTCGTTACGGGATTTTACCAGTTCTGCTTATTGTTATTTCGCTTTCAGTGTGGCTGTACAAGGCCGGATATGTCGAAAAATTTGGGCAATATATTGTTGAAAATATAATTGTGCTTAGCTCTTATGCCGGGTTGAATCTTGAGGTGGTCTATCACGACGGTACGAACATGGTTTTAGAGGATGAACTACTGTCGTTTCTTCCTCTGGAAGAAAGTGGTTATCGAAAAATTCCTCTCTATTCGCTTGACCTTGATGCGCTTAAATATCAAATGGAATCACTAGGATGGATTGAATCGGTTGCCATTGAGCGTAATTTGCCCAATGCACTGGTATTAACGGTCAAAGAACGTAATCCACAGGCGATTTGGCAGTATAAGGGACAGCTTTATTTGATTGATCGTAGTGGGGCGTTAATCACCAAAGAAGGCATAGAACAATTTGCACGCTTGCCCGTTATTGTAGGCGAAGATGCCAATACATTTTTTGAATCTCTGTATATTTTTATGTCGGAAGAGCCAGAATTGATGGATAATGTCCAGTCGATAATCCGAGTAGGGGGTAGGCGATGGAACGTACGTATGAAAAATGGCATTGAAATTAAATTGCCCGAAGAAAAGCCGGATGTTGCTTGGCGTAGGCTGGCAAAATTACAGCGTGAGAAAAAAATTCTTGATAGAAAGATAAAATACATAGACTTACGGGTTGAAGATCGTCTATTTATTCTATCTGATGAGAAATAGGTTTTTTATATGGGTATGGTATGGCAAAAAGCGGGGTAGTGGCGGTATTAGATCTTGGTACATCCAAGATTGCCTGTTTTATTGCCCATATTAATAATGCGGGTAAAATCACCGTGCTGGGGATTGGCCATCAGGTGTCGCAGGGCATTAAGGCCGGCATTGTCATTGATGTAAAAAAAGCAGAAGTTTCGATCCTTGCAGCCATCAATGCGGCTGAGAAAATGGCCGGAGAGACTATTGAACAAGCCATTATTAATGTGTCGGGAAGTTCGATAGATTCTAACATCATCAGTGTTGAAACCTCAACATCAGGGCATGAGGTAACCGACAGGGATGTGAATTTGATTATCCGTAAAGGCTATGAACATCATAGTGTGGAAGAGGGCGAAATCATCCATTGTATGCCCATCGATTATGCCATTGATGAGATTCGTGGAATTCGTGATCCGCGTGGTATGTTGGGCAGTACGTTAAGCACTGAGTTGCACATCATCACGGCGTCAAGTACCACAGTACATAATTTGACAAACTGTTTGGCGCGCTGTGAGTTGCAAGTAGAAGATTATGTGACTACGCCTAATGTTTCCGCCGAAGCTTGTTTGACAGAAGATGAAAAAAATCTGGGAGTTATTTGTTTGGACATTGGCGCAGGAAATACCTCCATTGCTTTATATTCCAACGGCAATTGTATTTATGTTGATAGTATTCCCGTCGGTGGTGGCCATGTAACGCGGGACATTGCCAAAGGATTTTCCATTAGTATTGAGAGTGCTGAGCGGATTAAAACTCTTTATGGGACAGTGATTCATACGCCGGGGGACGACCGTGAGGTTATCGACATCCCTCTTTCAGATATGCAAGCAGACATTCCTAATGATGTTTCAGTGGGGTTAGACGACAAATTTATTTCTAAATCTTTTCTTACCTCTATTATTCGTCCTCGCATGGAGGAGATTTTGGAGCTGGCAAAGAAGAATCTTGAATCCAGTAGTTTTTATAACATTGCTGGGCCAAGAGTGGTTATTACCGGTGGCGCCAGCCAACTCCAGGGAGTTAAAGAGCTTGCGGGTCAAATCTTTAACAAACATGTGCGTATCGGCACTCCGGCAGATCTTGAAGGTATGCCAGATTCCATCAAAGGGCCTGCCTTTTCAGCCTGCGTGGGCATGTTGCTCTATGCCGCGTCAAAATACGATATCAGCTCCAATATGGTCAGTCAGGCCAACAATATTTCCAAAAAAACTGTCATTGGTAGAATGGTCAAATGGTTCAAAGATAATTTTTAAATTCTATCGTTCAAATAAGATAAATAATACGTTAAAAAACTCTATACTAAACCTCCTAAATGTTGTATCTTACGACTGGGTAAGAATCACATAGATAGGAAGAACGTATGACCCTGAATCTGCAATTGCCAACGAAACAAACCTTAAAACCTACCATTACGGTCTTTGGTGTTGGTGGTGGTGGTGGCAATGCGGTGAGTAATATGATCGCAGCAAATCTCGAAGGGGTAAACTTTGTTGTCGCCAACACAGACGCGCAAGCTCTAGAAGAAAATTTATGTAAAGAACATATCCAGCTTGGGGATGATATCACTCAGGGTTTGGGTGCGGGCTCTTTTCCTGAGGTGGGGAAAGCTTCTGCGGAAGACTCCAGCGGGGAGATTCTTGAATATCTTCAAGGCAGCAATATGGTATTTATCACCGCCGGTCTTGGTGGTGGAACAGGCACTGGTGCTGCGCCGGTGGTGGCACGGATTGCACGTGAGCAAGGAATTTTAACAGTGGCAGTGGTAACGAAGCCATTCCATTTTGAAGGCTCTCACCGGATGAAAGTTGCAGAAATGGGGCTAAAGGAATTGCAACAATATGTGGACACACTCATTGTCATTCCTAACCAGAATTTGTTCCGGGTGGCGGATAAAAATACGACCTTCTTGGATGCGTTTAAATTGGCCGATGAGGTATTGCATTCTGGGGTGCGCGGGATCACCGATTTGATGACCATGCCGGGCTTAATCAATCTTGATTTTTCTGATGTGCGTTCGGTGATGAGCGAAATGGGTAAAGCCATGATGGGTACGGGTGAGGCTGAAGGTGACAACCGTGCGATTGATGCCGCGGAGGCTGCCATTGCTAATCCATTATTAGACAATGTATCAATGAAGGGTGCACGTGGTGTGTTAATTAATATCACCGGTGGTGCGGACATGACCTTATTTGAGGTTGATGAAGCTGCAAACCGTATTCGTGAAGAAGTGGATCCGGATGCTAATATTATCTTCGGTTCGGCCTTTAATGAAGATCTTGAGGGTAAAGTTCGGGTGTCGGTTGTTGCGACAGGGATTGATTACGTATCCGATTTAAGTAAGGCTACACATATTTATGCGGAACGTGAAGAGAAACAATCAAATCAAGAAACTGAAGAAAGACAGCAACCTATGTCCCATTCTTCCAGCGGCATCTACAGTTCCATAGTACAGGACGTTGAAGGAAATGAGAATAAGGCAAATAACCAGAATATCAATATCTCCATTCCTCCAGAACAGAAATATCAGCCCGAGGAAGAACAGGAAACAGGAGATGTTGGCGATAGTTTTATTGCCCCAGAGCCGGTAGAGCCAAAAAAGACGCATATTGATAATGATCCGCCATTAAAAGTCCCTGACACATTGTTTGATGCAATTGAAAAACCACATTCTGGAGGTTTTTTCGGTGGGCTTTTTGGTGGTGGAAAAAGAAAAGAATCTGGCCAAGAGCACCAAGAACAGAGTTCTGCAAAAGTGGCGGATCCAATTGGAAGTCTGTCTGCCCAATTTGCTAATATGTCTGATAACCAACCTGCAAAAGAACCTGCAATGGCAGGTGTTGATGAGGACGATTTAGATATTCCTGCCTTCTTGCGCAGAAAAAAATAATATATTTTTTGTAATAAAATCTATGTTTTTGGGTTAATTTCTTATCAAATTTGACAGCTTTAATCGTTTTTGTTACAATGATGGCGATTTCTTCTGAACATAAATTTAGGATTTCTATCGTGATCTCCTAATTTCTCAAATTCAGTACACACGAAAAAAGCAAAACGTGTAAACCAAGCGAAAGGAAAGACCCATGAAAACAATCTTGTGGGTGGTTGCTATCCTCGTGATGGCAGGCGTTGCAGTCAAGGAGGCGTGCAGTGAAAGTTTCTTTCAGCAACTGTTTAGCGGCAATGGGGATAAGTCTTTGCCGGACGTTACCATTTGGACGCCGATATTGCGTGCGGTACCTGTAGGACAGTACAGCATCAAATCGGCTTCGGAAGACGACCAGGTGAGGCTTTTTCTTGAGCATCCAAGTGGGCGTCTGGAACTTTGGTACGAAGGTAAAGTGCGTGGTCCCAAATTGGTTTTCTATCACACGGACGATCAACAAGATAGTGGCTACACTCTCTTGAAGAACCGCCATAATGAACGCCAATTCCGTCTGGAGCCACCAGAAAAAGGCGGTGCGATTTTGGTCCTTGTCGACCAACTTCGTGAGTCTGGTTCGCAAGGGCTGCCAGTGATTCTTGAATTCATTGGGAGTACACCACCGCGACGACTCTTTGAAAAAGTAAAGGACGATTAACCCCGTCTTTGATACACCTTTCTAAAGCGACCCCCCCCAGGGGTCGCTTTTCTTTTTTATAAGTGTAACAATTTGTAATAAAGAATGGTTTGGCGCTCACCTATGCCTATGTTAGACTTAGCGCAGATTTTACAGTGATTGAGCAAGGAACATAAATGTTTAACAAACATCCAAAACAACATACATTAGCTAAGAAGGTTTCCTGTGCGGGTATCGGGCTTCACAGCGGTCAGGAAGTGAAGATGAGTATTCTTCCGGCGGAAGTTGGCTCTGGTATTGTGTTCGTGCGTACAGATGTGGACGGGTTTGATCCAGTGGTTCCGGCTGATTATACCAAAGTGGTGGATACTAATTTAGGCACCACCATTGCCAATGATGATGGGACGATTGTTAGTACTATTGAACATTTGATGGCAGCACTTTGGGGATGCAACATTGACAATGCAGTCATAGAGATTCAAGGGCCGGAAATCCCGATTATGGATGGAAGTTCTGAGCCGTTTGTATTTTTGATTGAATGTGCCGGTGTGATGGAACAAGATGTGCCACGCCGGATCATCGAAGTATTAAAAGCAATAGAGTTGGTAGAAGAAGGAAAGCATATTTCCATCGTGCCTTCGCCGTCATTCTCGGTCAATCTAGAAATTGATTTTGATAGTAAAGCCGTGGCCAATCAGAAGGCAGTATATCGTTCTTCGGATGTCTCATTTAAAACCGATCTTTGCCGCGCACGTACCTTTGGATTTGAACATGAAGTGGAATATTTACGCTCTCAGGGTCTAATTAAAGGTGGTTCAAAAGACAACGCCATTGTGGTGAGTGGGGACAAGATTCTTAATGAGGAAGGTTTACGCTATAATGATGAGTTTGTACGCCATAAGATTCTTGATTGTATTGGTGACTTTTATCTTGCTGGTGGTTTAGTACAGGGAGAGTTTACCGGCTATCGCTCTGGGCATGACCTAAATAACCAGATCTTGCATAAACTCTTTGAAGACGAAACGGCTTGGCGTATTGTGCAATAGTATTCGTTGTGTGCTATTTTCGTATAATTACTCGACATCCATCTTCTTTTATGGTAATAATTTCCCGATGATTAGGGGCTATGGATGCTAAGATTTTTTGTCGTTTTGTTGGTGTTATTTTCTGTTTCTGCCTGTGGTGGTGAAATAGCCATGCCAGAAATCCCTTTCATTAACGATTCTGACACAAAGGTAGAGAAAGAGCCTTTGGCTGAAGTGGAGGACAAAACTCCTTCTGCCCAAAAATTGTACAAAACTGCCAAAGAGTTCTTGGATAAAAAAAGATACGAAAAAGCCATAGAGAATTTTCAGGAGATTGAACGAGTCTATCCGTTTGACAAATTGGCAACCAAGGCGCAGGTGATGGTGGCCTACGCAAATTACAAAAATGAAGAATATGACGATGCGGTGGATGTAATTGATAAATATATCCGTCTTAACCCTGGTAGTGATGACACGGTCTACATGTATTATCTCAAGGCGTTGTGTTATTATGACAGGATTGCAGATGTGAAACGCGACCAGAAAGTGACAGCAAACGCATTGGTGGCCTTAAAGGAGCTGGTTCAGCGTTACCCAGAGAGTAGTTATGCTCGTGATGCCAGCCTAAAGGTTGATTTGGTGGAGGATCACCTTGCCGGAAAACATATGGAAATTGGGCGTTTTTATCTTCAGGAAAAGAAATTTATTGCGGCGATTAATCGTTTTAAAAAAGTGGTGGATGAATATCAAGGCACCAACCACATTGAAGAGGCACTTTATCGTCTGACGGAAACCTACCTTTTGTTAGGATTAAAAGAAGAAGCAAAGAAAAATGCTGCTGTTTTGGGGCATAATTATCCTGACAGCAAATGGTACCGTTATGCGTATAAAATTTTAAAAGAGGGCAAAAACAAAACCAGCGTTGAAGATAAAAGCTGGTGGGATTTTGACCTGAATTTTGGTGGTACAAAACCTGCCAGTGATGAGCCACTACCAAAAGACAATATTGCTGACCGCTGGTTGGACAAAATCATAGATTCTTTCTAGGCTGATATGGGGTCGTCATCCTGTGGAATTTCTAGAAATTAGCACAGGATCCATAGGGCTAGATATAAAAATGGATTCTGCGCTGTCGTTTTACTCCCCGCAGAATGACACAAACGTCATAGGGCGACTTGATGCGCCATACAGTTTAAACCACTGGCCATAAACAGCCTTCTTGTTTTGACGTATAGAACCTCGTATAATGCGGGAATGTTAAAGAGCTTAACCATAAAAAACATTGTCCTGATTGATCGGCTGGAAATCCCTTTTGAACAAGGGCTTTGTGTGTTGACGGGGGAAACCGGAGCGGGAAAATCTATCCTGCTGGATGCGTTGGGGCTGGCCTTAGGCAAGCGTGCTGAGGCCAGACTGGTGCGCCATGGGCAAGAACAAGGCAGTGTCATCGCCAGCTTTGAAATAGAAAATGACCCACGCATAAAAGAGATTCTCAAAGAACAAGCCATAGAACCAGAAGACATGTTGGTGCTCAAACGGGTGGTGTTTGCCGATGGCAAGAGCAAAGCCTTTGTTAACGGTGAGCCGGTAAACCAATCGTTTTTGCAATCTTTGGCGCAAAGCTTAATTGAAATCCACGGTCAGCATGAGCAGCGCGGTTTGCTGGATGTGGCCACGCACATTCAAACCCTTGATGCCTACGCCAAAGACTCTGCCTTGTTAAAGCAGGTCAGGGCAGCATTCAAACACTGGAAAGAAAGTTGTGCCGCCTATGAGGACCTAAAAGAAAAAGCCGAAAAGGCCAAAGAGGAAGAGGAATATCTGCGCCATGTGTTGCAGGAGTTAGAGCAGCTCAACGTGCAGGAAGGAGAGGAGGAATCTCTAGCAGACCGTCGCTCACTGCTTATGAACAGTGAAAAAATCATTGCCACCCTAAACGAGGCATTGGAATATCTTACCGGCAAGCACGACGTACAAAGTTCTCTGGCCAGTGCAGAACGTATTCTGCACCGCAATATTACCGAGTCTTCCTCCGACATATTTGAACCTGCCCTGCAGGCCTTGGATCGTGCTTCGATAGAAATTTCTGAGGCGTTGGAGTGTATTGAACATACCGCTGAGGAAGTGGACATTGATGCGTCTGAGCTTAACGACACGGAAGAGCGTTTGTTTGCCATCCGTGCCGCGGCGCGTAAATATAACGTTCCGGCCGATGGTTTAAGCGAATATGCCAAACAAGTAGCACAATCGGTCGAGTTGATTGAATCTCAGGATAGTCAGTTGCAGGCCTTGGAACAACAAATGGAAGAGGCCTTGCGGCAATATGACGCGCTGGCACAGAATATCAGCCAGATTCGCCATGATTATGCTAGCAAGATGGAGCAGCACATTGCCAAGGAGCTGGCGCCGCTAAAAATGGAAAATGCCGCTTTGCAGGTTAAGATTGAGCCATTAGAACAGGCGCAGTGGAACGAAAACGGGCAAGACCGTGTTAGCTTTTTAGTGCGTACCAATCCGGGCAGTCCGTTTGGTTCACTGGGCAAGATTGCCTCTGGGGGTGAGTTGTCCCGCTTTATGCTGGCAATGAAGGTGATACTTTCGGGCGTATATTCGGTACCAACAATGATTTTTGATGAGATTGATACCGGTATTGGCGGGGCAACGGCCGATGCGGTTGGCAAAAGGCTAGGCAAATTGGGGCAGTCGGTGCAGGTATTGTGCGTGACGCACCAGCCGCAAGTGGCGTCTTATGGCAACCACCATTTGCGTATCTCCAAAAAATCAGACGGTAAAGTTACCACCACCAGCGTCGAGTTGTTGGACGACATCAAGCGCAAGGAAGAAGTGGCGCGGATGCTGGCCGGTGAGCTGGTAACGGATGAAGCACGTGCAGCGGCACATAAATTGATGAGCAGTGCCTAGATGGAAGATCTATTTTCAACAGTGGACATGGCCAATCTCCCGCCGGAAAAGCTCACCAAGCAAGAGGCGGCTGATGAACTGGCTCGCTTAGCAAAAGAAATTGCCCAGCACGATGCGGCGTATTATCAAAAAGATGCGCCCCATATCAGCGATGCGGAATACGATGAATTGCGCCAGCGAAATCAGGCCATAGAGCTGCGTTTTCCTGAATTGGTGCAGGAAGATTCCCCCAGCAAGAAAGTTGGAGCTGCGCCGGCTGAGGGGTTTGGCAAGGTCACTCATTCCCAGCCAATGCTTTCGCTGGCCAATGCCTTTTTTCAAGAAGATATTGAAGATTTTTTAGAACGCGTTAGGCGTTTTTTAGGGTTAAACGATAATGAAGAGATTGAAATATTGGCCGAGCCAAAAATTGATGGGCTATCGTTTTCCGCCCGTTATGAGCAAGGGGTTTTTGTGCAGGGGGCAACGCGGGGCGACGGCACAATAGGCGAAGACATCACCCAGAATTTACGGACGATCTTACCTAATAACTTGCATGGGGATTTTCCTGATGTTTTGGAAGTGCGCGGGGAAGTCTACATGGCGCATGAAGATTTCCTCAAGCTTAATGAACAACAGGAAGCCGCCGGGAAGAAAATCTTTGCCAATCCACGCAATGCGGCGGCAGGTTCACTGCGTCAGCTTGATGCGTCGATTACCGCCCAGCGTGCTTTGCGCTATTTTGTCTATGGCTGGGGTGAGGTCAGTCAGCAAAAGTTTGGCCGTCAGCAAGAAGTGATCGCGTGGTTGAACGCTCTTGGTTTTGTGACGAACCCATTGTTAGAAAATACTAACTCTGTAGAAAAAGTGATGGAGTATTATCGTAATCTCTACGAGCAGCGCCCAGAGCTTTCTTACGATATTGATGGCATTGTCTATAAAATCAACCGGTTAGATTGGCAGGAGCGGCTGGGCAATGTGGCACGTTCGCCGCGTTGGGCCATTGCGCACAAATTCCCGGCTGAGCAGGCCAAAACCATTGTTGAGGCCATTGATGTGCAGGTGGGGCGTACCGGTGCGATCACCCCAGTAGCGCGGTTAAAGCCAATTACCGTTGGTGGGGTGGTGGTCTCCAACGCCACATTGCACAATGCGGACGAGATCGCCCGTTTGGGCATAAAAATTGGCGACCATGTGACCATTCAGCGTGCGGGGGACGTCATCCCGCAAGTAGTGTCGGTGGACGTGGATGCGCGCACGGGTAAAGAAAAAGAATTTGTTTTCCCTGAGGTCTGCCCGGTTTGCCACAGCCACATCACCCGTGAAGAGGGCGAAGTGGTGGCGCGGTGCAGCGGGGGGCTGGTCTGTTCGGCGCAGATGGTTGAAAGCTTGAAGCATTTTGTTTCCCGTAATGCGTTTGACATTGAGGGGCTGGGCACCAAACAGATTGAGCTATTTTGGGAAAAGGAATACATCAAAACCCCCAGCGATATTTTTACCCTTGAGGAACGCGACAAACAGGCATTAACCTCAATCAGCAACTGGCCGGGTTTTGGTAAAAAATCGGTGGATAAGCTGTTTGAATCCATCAATCTCCGCCGCACTATTTCCCTGTCGCGCTTTATCTATGCGCTGGGTATCCGTCATATTGGGCAGGAAAACGCCAAATTATTGGCTAGGAATTATATCACCTGTGCCGCTTGGAAAGAGGCCATGGTCGCTGCTGGAAAAGGTAAAGAATCTGCCGCTTATCAAGAATTGCTCTCCATTGATGGTATTGGTGAGAAAGTGGCCGATGCCATGGTGGATTTCTTTAAAGAAGAGCATAATGTACAATCACTTGAAACATTACTGGCTCAAGTGCAGGTGGAAGATGCCCAGTTGCCGCAGCAACATTCCCCTGTGGCGGGCAAGATTGTGGTCTTCACCGGAACGTTAACCCGGATGACTCGTAACGAGGCCAAAGCCCGTGCCGAAAGTTTGGGTGCAAAGGTTTCCGGTTCGGTCAGCGCCAAAACCGATTATGTGGTGGCGGGGGAAGCGACCGGGTCAAAACGCAAAAAAGCCGAGGAGTTGGGGGTACTCGTCCTCAGCGAAGAAGCATGGTTGGAGTTGATTGATGGAACAGAGTAACACACTGAATTTATGGAAGAAAGATTTGCCGTCTTATCAGGAAGACATTCACAAATACGATCGCGGTCATGCGGTAGTCTTTGGTGGCGGGGAGGAATCCACTGGCGCGGCGCGTATGGCTGCCAAAGCCGCTTTGCGCATGGGTATAGGGTTGGTCACGGTGGCTTCGCCGCCCGAAGCCTTGCCTATTTATGCCACCAGTCTGGAGACAGTGATGGTACGCAATGTGATTGACGCGCGTATCAAGGAGTTCCTTCTCGATGAACGAAAAAACGCAGTACTGATTGGGCCAGGTTCTGGGGTGGAAGCACGTACCAAAAAAGCCGTACTGGCTGCGTTGGAGCTAAAAAAATCCTGCGTGTTGGACGCGGACGCGCTCAGCGTATTTGAGGATAATCCGTTTACGCTGTTTGATGCGATTGATTCTCCGGTGATATTGACCCCGCATCAAGCTGAATTTGAGCGGATTTTTGATATTTCCGCGCGTTCAAACGCAGCTAAGGCACAGGAAGCTGCCAAAATCTCCGGTGCGGTGGTGGTGTTAAAAGGTCATGAGACGGCCATTGCCAGCCCATCCGGTGAAGTGATAATCAACCATAATGCACCGAACTATTTGGCTACGGCCGGTTCCGGCGACGTATTGGCAGGGATTACACTGGGGCTTTTGGCACAGAAAATGACCCCATTTAAAGCCGCTTGCGCAGCGGTGTGGATGCATGGAGAATTGGGAAACATGGCAGGAAGAGGGTTGGTTGCCGACGAATTGGAGCAATATATCCCCGCCGTGTTAGGAGAAATATATGAATAAATTACAGGCATTACGTCAGCAGCTTGAAGATCACCAGCTGGATGGTTATCTGATCCCGATGAGCGATGCCTTTGGCAGCGAATATCTGCCGGAAGAGGCGCGTCGCTTGCAATACGTAACTGGGTTCACCGGTTCGGCAGGCTTTGCCATCGTGCTAAAAGATAAGGCCGCGTTTTTTACCGATGGACGTTATACGATTCAGGCCAGAAATCAAGTTTCTACGGCAGATTTTCAACTGTATAACAGTGGGGAAATGAGCCCAGATAAATGGTGTTCGCAACATCTTAAATCGGGGAAGATTATCGGTTTTGATCCATGGTTATTTACCGATAACCAACTGCTAAAATATTATCAATCAGGGCAGGAAATTGGCTTTGAAATTGTGCCGATAGAGGAAAATTTGGTGGATAATATTTGGCAGGATAAACCACATCCAGCGCCAAATAAAATATTTATCCATAACATTAAATATGCTGGGCAATCATCTGATATAAAAATAGAAAACATAGTTGATAATATTAAGAATAACAAGGTTGATGCGGTATTGATTACCAGTGCGGAATCGGTGAACTGGTTGCTCAATATCCGTGGTTATGACCTTCCGCTTACTCCTGTCGCTTTGTCTTATGCTGTGGTAGAAAACTCCGGCAAAGTGACGTTGTTTATTGACCAGCAAAAAGTTAACAATGACAGTAAGAAAGCCCTTGAAGATAAGGTAAGCATCTTACCCATAGAAGAGGTTAGCACATACCTAAAAACTCTTGCAGGCAAGTGGGTGCAGATTGACCCGAATAATTGCCCGCACGCGATCGTAAATCTGCTGCACGAAGCAGGAGCAGATGTTTTGAATAATGACGATCCGTGTATCTTGGCGCGCGCGTGCAAAAATGAGGTGGAGGTGCAGGGAATGCGTAACGCGCATATCCGTGATGGGGCGGCGTTGGTAAAATTTTTCTGCTGGCTGGAGGGGCAATCCGGTCTCAGTGAAATTGACGCTTCGGACAAATTGGCCGAGATTCGCGCTCAGGGAGATTTATTCCATAGTCTGAGTTTTGATACGATTTCCGGATTTGGTTCTAACGGTGCGATTGTGCACTATAAAGCCACTCCAGATTCGACAAAAACCATTACCCAAGGCATGTATTTGCTGGATTCTGGCGCGCAATATCTTGATGGTACCACCGACGTGACCCGTACCATTTACATTGGTGAAAACCCCTCTGAGCAAATGCGCCGCCATTATACGTTGGTGTTAAAAGGGCATATTGCCTTGGCGCAGGCTAAATTTCTCCGTGGAACAACCGGCTCTGAGCTTGATCCTTTGGCCAGACAGTTTCTGCAAGAGCATGGCTTGGACTATGACCACGGCACAGGTCATGGTGTGGGCAGTTTCCTCAACGTACATGAAGGGCCACAGCGTATCAGTAAGATAGCCAATAAGGTGGCGTTGCGTGAAGGAATGATCATTTCTAATGAGCCGGGAGTCTATATTGAAGGGCAATACGGCATAAGGATTGAGAATCTGGTTCTGGTCGTGCCTTCAGAGGACAATTTACTTGCGTTTGAGACGCTGACGCTTGTGCCCTTGGCAATAAATCTCATCGAGACGGATTTGTTGAATAAAGATGAGATGGATTGGATCAATATGTATCACGCTAAAGTGCTTGAAAAGCTCTCTCCATTACTAAACAAGACGGAGCAAGAGTGGCTCAAAAAGAACATCTCTTTTTAATGAACGGAACTGTTGTCCTGTTCATCATCTTCTTGCTCAAGCTGTTTTTGAATCAATGCAAAAGGAGACAGTTCTTCTTCCTCTTCAAAGGGGACTTCTTGGAACGTTGGCGGGGTTTTGGGCTTACTGTCTTGTTCTTCTTTGGTTTTTACTGTGGCCTCAGGCATAGTTTCCACCTCTTTTTGTGGGCTTTGTGTTCTGGTTTTCTCAGGCGTTTCCTCTGCAATATCCTCTTCTATTTTACTGGGGGTAGAGTAGGAATGCACTGAAACAGTGTTCCGTATGGAGTCCTGACCAATAGTATCATGTTTTTGTGGCTGTAAGCTATCACGGGAAGAGACTCTTATCTTATCAGATTCTTCTTTTTTGCTATCCTCTTTGTCGTCAGATAGATCAATTTGTGTCGATTTCGTCTCAGTGTTCGAGGATTTTTTTGTGTAATGACGTTCTTGTTCAATAGTTTTAATTACAATGTCAAAGGCTTCTTCGATTTTTGTGCATGAGTTATTAATGGATTGTATCACCAGAGGGTCAACATAACCAACTTGTTTACTCAAATCTTTAGAATTATCTCTGATTCTTTGAACATAACGTTGAGCAATTTCATTTAATTCTGTTGTAATTTGATCTGACATACTACCCTCATTATAACTATCTATTTCCAGCGATAATTTTAGTATAATGATCAAATGTTAATATAAGGTTAAGGCAGCAAAGATTTTTCTAATTTTACATTCAAAATACAGGCCATCAACTAAACATTGTTATTTACCAGACGAATAGAATCTATTGCATTTGAATTTCTATCAATTTTTTCATCTTCTAAAAATGTTTTTAGTAATTTTGTTATCATGTCTCTATGAGATTTTTTGCGCATTTTGGCAAAATCTTTCATGATGGTTATGGCTTCTTGTTCGGATATAATGCTTTGTATGCCCTCATCATCCACACAATCTTCAAAGAAGTAGGTAACCGGAGATTCAAGAGTTTTTGCAATGTCTATAATACGGCTTACCGAAATACGGTTTGTTCCGATAATATATTTTTGGAGTTGTTGATGCGTCACACCAATCTCTTTTGCCAACTCCTGACGTGTTATACCCTTATTTAGCCTTAGTTTATTTACTTTTTCACCAATGCTCTTATCAATGTCCCGTATGGATTTTGCATTCATAACGCTTCTGCCTATATGTTACTAGTTCTTGGATATTTTTACATCAATATCCGACTTAATTACTATGTTAATAAATAAATATCAACCATTAGTTTAAGTGGTAATGAATTGTAGCAAAATAAACGGGTATTTTGAATGTATGTTCTTTCAGGACATAGGTATTTTTTATGGGTAATATATCAGAATTATGTTGACAGTTTGTGTGATACACATATATTACGCCTTCCCAAATGATATACAGCCTTGGCTGGAGAAAACATATTTAGTTCGGAAAGAGTGATGTTTGCAGTATTAAGAACTGGTGGTAAACAGTATAAAGTTGCCCAAAATGATGTGATTAAAGTTGAGAAATTGTCTAAAGACACGGTGGCTCAGCCTGGCGAGATAATTCTTCTCGAAGAAGTTTTAGTCTATAATGATGGAAAGAAGACAACCATTGGCGCACCAACGGTAAAAAATATTTCTGTTTCTGCCGAAGTAATCGAACAAACAAAAGACGACAAGGTGCTTATCTTCAAAAAGAAACGTCGTCATAATTATCGTCGTAAAGTCGGTTACAGACATAATGTTGTGTATCTTCGTATCAAAGAAATGGGCGAGGGACTAACAGCAAAGAAAGCTCCGGCTAAAGCAGCAAAACCAGCAGAAAAAGTAGAAGAAAAGAAGGCTGCACCAAAGAAAGCTGCTACGGAAGCAAAGAAAACAACAGCTAAGACAGCTAAGACAGCAAAACCAGCAGAAAAAGTAGAAGAAAAGAAGGCTGCACCAAAGAAAGCTGCTACGGAAGCAAAGAAAGCTCCGGCTAAGAAGCCCGCTGCAAAGAAAACAACAGCTAAAAAAGCTGAAGATAAAAAATAATAGTAGGAAGAGGATTAAGTCATGGCTCACAAAAAAGCTGGTGGTAGTTCTAATAACGGTCGCGATTCGATAGGTCGTCGTCTTGGTGTTAAAAAATATGGTGGTGAAGCGGTTATTCCTGGTAATATCATCATTCGCCAACGTGGCACAAAATTTTATCCTGGTGATAATGTTGGTATGGGCAAAGATCATACACTCTTTGCTACGGCCGAAGGTAAAGTGCAGTTTAAGACTAAATCCAATGGGCGCCAATATGTTTCCGTAGTGAATGCGGCATAGTGCTTCGATAAATATTTCAAATTAGGGGATGTTTTCATCCCCTTTTTTTATCTCTTAATGGTGATATAGTAATGCAGTTTATTGATGAAGCCAAAATCTTTATTCGGTCTGGCGATGGTGGAAAAGGCAGTGCAAGTTTTCGTCGTGAGGCACATATTCCTCGTGGTGGCCCTGATGGGGGCAATGGCGGGCGTGGTGGTCACGTTATTTTCCAATCCATAGCAGGTTTGAATACATTAATTGATTTTCGTTATACCCAACATTTCAAGGCAGAAAGGGGCAATGGCGGGCGTGGGGCTATGCGTGATGGAGCCAAGGGAAAGGACATTATTATTGATGTTCCTGTTGGTACGCAAATTTTTGATGAAGACGAAGAAATAATAATTTTTGATTTTACTGAAGTCGGGCAAAGTTTTACCATCGCCAAAGGTGGGGACGGCGGTTTAGGAAACGTAAATTTTAAATCCTCCACGAATCAGGCGCCTAGACGTTCCACACCCGGCTATCCTGGGGAAGAGTTGTGGGTATGGCTAAAGTTGAAGTTGCTCTCGGATGCTGGACTGGTTGGTTTGCCCAATGCAGGTAAATCAACATTTGTAAATCAGGTCACACGGGCAAAGCCAAAAATTGCCGATTACCCTTTTACTACATTGCGGCCACAATTAGGTGTGGCTTATATTGATCAAAAGGAGTTTGTTATTGCGGATATTCCTGGTTTGATTGAAGGGGCACATGAAGGACACGGTCTTGGTATTCGTTTTTTAAAACATGTTGAGCGTTGTGGTGTGATTTTGCACCTGATTGATGCTACCGAAGATGATATTATTGAAAATTATAGAATAATCCGCCGTGAGCTAGAAAAATACAGCACGGTTTTGGCAAACAAAACAGAAATCGTAGCCCTCAATAAATGTGATGCCTTAATGGAAGACGAAATTGAGCTAAAGAAAGAGTATTTAGAACAGGAAATCGGCAAAGTTCCATACACAATATCTGCCTTTGCAGGAACAGGAACAGAGGAAGTTTTACGCCACCTCATCAAGGAAATTGAAATTTTTAGAGAATCAGAAAACCTAACAAAGGAAGATACTGCTATTTAGAATACAAGTGGTACTTATTCTTCCGTTTTTGTTAAAGTAGCTCTCTTCGCAATACGTATTTCTCTTAACAGAGAAACCGCATCCCGACATTCTTCAGTCCCGTGATCATGCCTAAGATTATATTGCTGTATTGATGAACATTCTTCCTGTTTTTGTAGTGCGTATACCATAACATTTTCTCCCTAAAATGTCCCCGTTTGATTTTTATGCTAAGCCTCCAGATAACAATAGTCAACACAATTCTAATACAAAATTTTCACAATTAAAAGTTGTGGATTGCAAGTCTTTACCATCAATAGAATTTTCTAACATTGCCAGAGACATATGTGCAATAGATGAAGTAATATATCCTATTTTACAATCGTTTAAATATATTTCTTTGTCTTTAAGATTAGATATATCAGAGTCACTTTTAAGACAATGGATAGACTGACGTATTGTCCCGCGATGATGTATACGTGTGGTGACTTCCTGCCCAACATAACAGCCTTTTGTAAAATTTATTGCGTTGAGTTTAGCCATATTAAATCGCAAGGGAAATGATTTCTCCACTACCATGTCATGTTCTCCGTCAGGCACAATATTTTCAATACGCATTTGTTGGTATTCGGATTCGTTTCCTTGAACAAAGTCATGTGATTGGAAGGATTGATAGTGGTTTTCCCGTTCAATGATGGCACGGCCAAAAAGTTCCTTTTTGCGAGGATCAATGTAAGCAACGCCCTTGCAAAATCTTTTGGCACTTCCTGCTTCTGAAACATTTCCTACTTCCGAAAACACGTTTTCTCCAATCAGCGCAACGGCCTCATACTCATCAGAAATATCTTCTATTTCCACCTTTGATCGCAGGCGATACATCTTTAACTTTTTTAATAATTCTGCCTTTTGACTGGTAACACAATCTATAAAATAAAGATCATCTCTTTTGGCAATAAACATTTCAAACAGAAATTTGCCCTGCGGGGTTAATATCAGGCTATAGATGGCTCTTTTCTCATTTACTAAGGCGATGTCATTGGTCAAGATGCCTTGTAAGAAGTGGGGTGCGTCTTCTCCTGAAATACAAAGAACCGACCGTGTGGATAAAGGTATGTATTTGTTTTCCATTATTATTTCCTTACAATATAATGCAGCGCATGGTCTATTTTCTGGCTGATGGCCTGTATGGCATAGTTTTGCGTAACCATATTGTAGCCATTAGTCGCCAGTGTATGTCTTAGCTCATAATCACCAATAAGTTCTGTAATGGCTTTTGCCATTGCATCCTCATCGTTCTTTCTGACAATCAGAGCATCCTGATGATGAGTACAGATTTCCATAGGGCCTTCGCTGTCGGTAGTAATCACCGGCCTTGCATAGCTGAGCGCTTCTAACAATACAATACCAAACGGTTCATGTAGAGAGGGCAGGACAAACATATCCAGCTTGGTGAAGAAATCTTCTTTATCATCAATCCAGCCGGTAAATTCAATAAGATGGGAAAGGTTTAACTCGTCCGTAAGTTGTCTTAGTGATTCTTTCTCTTCACCTTCTCCGGCAATAAGTACTTTTATGTTCCCGGTGGTTTCTGTAACTTTCTTGATGGAGTGAATAAAAACATCAAACCCTTTCTTTTTCACAAAACGTCCCATGGCACCAATGACAATAGGGGTTTCATGTTCCTGTGGAAGCATTATGGATTGAGGTACGTTTACCATGTTAGGAATGTGAAAAACTTTGCGCGCCATCACCCGATCCTGTAGGTCTTTCGTGATGGTAAAGGCTGCATCGAGTTTGGCCAGACGTTTAATATTATAATTATGTGCCACCCCAATGACGGGACAGATATTCTTCGCTGCCTTTGACATTAAAGAGATGGCTCGGTTGCCATGGCATATGATGGCATCAGGCTGATATTTCTCAATCAGTTTACGAAGTTTTAAAATTGCAAAAAAGTCATATTGGCCAAAATTACGTAGGTGATAAAATTCACCTTTTATGTGAGGGATAATAGCGGCTTTGGAATGAGCCACATTTAGCACGTCATGTCCGGCAAGCTCTAACGCGGTACAATAATCAAGGAAGGCTTGCTCAATGCCGCCAAGATTTCTACCAAACATCACATTTATAATACGCATAATGTGCGGATAGTAACTCTATTCCTCAAGAGTGTAAATATAAGTGTTATCTAATGTATGGTCAGCTGCAAATCGGCATGGACAAAATCAGACGGGTTAATAAGCTTGCAGCTTGTCACGCTGTATGAATGGAGCTTTCCATCAAGCTGTTTTTCCCAAAAATTAAGAAATCTAACCAGCTCAGGAAAATCAGGACATAAATCATATTCCTGCCAGACATAGCTCTGCAAAATGCTTGGATAATCCGGCATGTGATAGAGTATCTCCGCCGTAGTCAGGCGATAATCGTTTAATAAGAAGTCTATATCATCCATAAATACCTCCCATAATATCTACATGATATATTGTAATTATAACATATTTTGGTGGTTTTTAAAATGCGTAAATAATCGTAAGAAAAAAATAAACTATCAGATTATTTCAAAAAGACATCGGCCAGAAACTCTTTTGCAAATTCAATGCCTTCCATATCAATAGCATGAGGTAATAGGGGGCGGGAAAGATGCCGTATATTTATGTTATTTTTTTCAAGGGCATCAACCGCATTACCCAACGCAGCATAAGGGACTACCGGATCCATCACGCCGTGAATAAGTGCCACCTTTGGGCGAGATTTAATATGTTCATCAATGGGTTCATAATCTAACAGTGAACCGGAAAAACCCACAATTCCTGCACAGGGATTGTCTCGTCTTAAGGCCACATGCAGCGACATCATCGTGCCTTGAGAAAAGCCAATAAATGCCAGATTTTTATCTTCAAGACCAAATCGGTGCAGCATTTGATCGATGTAATGGTTTAATATTGGAGCAACATCTTCTGCACCTTCATACATGGCTCTATTGTTGTAGGTAGCTAAGCTAAACCATTGATAACCAAAGGGAGACATTTCACAACGGAAGGGGGCATTGGGAGAAAGAAACTGTGCCTTTGGCAGAGATTTGGCAAATTCTGGCGCAAGGCTGATAAGATCCTGCCCGTCTGAACCGTAGCCGTGCAATAAAATAACCAATTGTTCTGGGTCTCCACCGGAAAGTGGAGCCAACTCAGGGCCTTTTAATTCTGTGACAATATCGCTCATAAACGTTCCTTATTGTTTGGCTAGAGGGTGTTTCTCATTTACCAGAGACTTTAGACTATCTTTGGAGATATGGGTATATATTTGTGTGGTTGAGATGTCGCTATGACCAAGTAATTCTTGTAAGATGCGTAAATCCATTCCATTATTCAACAAATGGCTGGCAAAAGAGTGGCGCAGAACGTGGGGCGACAACTTATCGGGGGGAAGGTTTGATTGCATGGCCAAATCTTTAAGCATTCTGCCAACAAGTTGCCGTGCAATGTGCCCTTGTTTGGATTTGGCAGGAAACAGATAGCTGCTTTTTTTTGGCTCAAGGATAGCCAGATATTCTTGAATAATATGAACCGCAGAAGTGTTGAGTGGAACAATACGTTCTTTATTGCCTTTTCCTTTGATCATAATAAAATAAATATCTGCTCCATTTTGGGAAGATATTCTGTGTTGTATGGAGTCTTTTCTCAGGCTAATAAGCTCTGAAATACGCATGCCTGAGGCGTACAAAATTTCTAATATTGCGCTGAGCCGAAGACCTTTGACACTTTTATCTTTATGGGCGGACTGAAATAGGGCATCCACTTCTTCTTCTGAGAGATATTTTGGCAAATACATACCTTGTTTAGGGGAGTCAACTCCGTGAGTAGGGTTGTGCCTGATGTGACCCTCGCTGTAAAGAAACTGGTAAAATTGTTTTAGGCTGGAGAGCTGCCGTGCAATGGTGGTGGTGGCATAATTTCTTTTTGATAAATAAGTTAAATAATCCTCTATATCCGATTGTTTTACTGATATTAAATCAATTTTATTTATGAACTCATCAAATTGATTTAAATCCCTTCCGTAGGACTCAATCGTATTATCTGCAGCACCGCGTTCGGCAATCATGGTTTCTAGAAATGCGCTAATATGCCCAGACATGATGGGTTATTTTAAGGCTTCATGTTCGATGGCAATGGTCACGGTTTGGGTCTCTGGTTGTATATCACCACTGGCAATGATGGCTAAAATAGCTCCTACAATAACAATCAATCCAAAGATAATTCTTCCCGCTTTTTTATTTTCACTCTTATGTTTTTTCATAAAATATTTCCCCAAGAAGTTTAATTTGTTATATAGTATAATGCTGTGAAAATATGATGATGCAAGGTAAAACTATTATAACATAGTTTTTATGGAATGAAATGACTTATACACCTAAAAAAACCATTGTTCTTGTTGGCCTTATGGGGGTTGGTAAAACAACGTTAGGAAAGCGTTTGGCGGGTGATATGGGGTTGGAATTTGTGGATCTCGATATTTTAATTGAGCAAGATCAGGGTTGTTCTATCTCTCAGATATTTGACTATGCTAGTGAAACAACATTTCGTTCGATTGAACGCCGTATTCTGCAGGAACAGCTTCAGAGTGGTGTAAAGATTATTGCCACGGGCGGCGGCGCGTTCATTGAAGAAGAAAACAGAAAAATGATAAAAGAAAAAGCTATTTCTATTTGGCTGAAGGCAGATCTTGGTACTCTGATTGATCGAACTTCTAAGAGAACCAACCGTCCACTGCTTGAACAGGGAAATAAAAAACATATATTAACCCAACTGATGGAAAAGAGAGATCCTATCTATGAAGAGGCGGATTTTTCTGTACAAACCGATCGTGGATCACATTATACAATAATCAGAGAAATAATTAAGAAGATAAAACTGTATGACAAATGAAATTGTTAAAGTAGATTTGGATGATCGTAGTTACGATATCATCATTGGCAGTGACCTGTTGTCGAGTGCTGGGGAATATATAAGACCGGTGCTTTCCTCCAACCGTGTTGTGATCATCACCGATGAAAATATCGCTGTAGCTGGTCATGCGCGTCATTTGGAGATGGCTTTGGACAAAGAAGATATCTCCCATGATGTGATTGTTCTGCCCGCCGGAGAAGCAACAAAGAGCTTTGCTCATCTGGAAGATTTGCTCAATAAAATATTGGCCTTACAGCCGGATCGTAAACTGACATTGATTGCCCTTGGTGGCGGTGTGATTGGTGACATTACCGGCTTTGCGGCAAGCATATTGCTGCGTGGTGTCTCTTTTATCCAGATTCCAACCAGCTTGCTTGCCATGGTGGATAGCTCTGTTGGTGGCAAAACCGGTATCAATACAAAATACGGTAAAAACCTTGTAGGTAGCTTTTATCAGCCCAAAATGGTTTTGATAGACCTTTTAACACTTCAGACACTGCCCGCCCGCCAATTACTTGCTGGCTATGCTGAAGCAGTGAAATATGCTTTGGTGTGGAAAGAGTTTAAATTTAACGAATTTGAGGACAACGCATTTTTGTGGCAGGATGTTTCAGACATTTCAAGCAAGGAATTTCAGCAACAGCTGCTTTCAATGGTCAAACAAAGTTGTCAGGCAAAGGCAAGGATTGTGGCTCAGGATGAGAAAGAGGGTGGTGTGCGGGCTTTGTTAAATCTGGGGCATACATTTGGCCATGCGCTTGAGGCAGAAATGGGCTATGATGGACGTTTGTTACATGGTGAGGCGATTGCGGTGGGGATGGTTCTGGCCTTTGCCTATTCTCAACATATTGGTTTATGTAAGGAAGAAGATGTGCGGCGGGTAGAACAATTATTGATGTCGGTGAATTTACCAACCTCCATTGCCGACATAGACGAACATCTTCAGGCAGATAAATTGCTGCAACATATGTATCAGGATAAGAAAGTCGACAATGGGAAATTGGTGTTTATTTTGGTCAATGCCATTGGCAATGGCTTTGTCAAAAAAGACATCAATGGTAGTGATATTCTGGCCTTTTTGAATAAAATGATCTAATGTAATATTCCTATGATAGCACTGACAATAATTTTCATAATTTTACTCATCTGTATTTCAGCCTTTTTTTCCAGTTCTGAGACAGGGCTGACAGGCTCTTCTCGTGCAAAAATTCATAAATTGAAAATGGAAGGAAACAAAAAAGCCGAAATTGTGGGTAAGCTACGTGAGGATAAGGATCGTCTCATCGGCACCATATTGCTGGGGAATAATGCGGTAAACATTGCTGCTACCATCTTAGCCACCAATCTGACAGTCAAATTATATGGATCCGATTATAACGAATTTGTTTTGACAACAATTATGACCTTAGTGATATTAATTTTCGCAGAAGTTATCCCTAAAACCTACGCATTTAATAATGCAGAGCGGGTGGCATTATTGGTTGCCCCAATTTTTAATATATTGGTTATTGTGCTGTACCCCATCACTAAAGCAGTACAGATTTGTTCGGATATAATAATAAAATGTATTACTCCTAAAAACAAAACATACGAAGATTACGAGGATATGGAGGGAGTTGATGTTCTGCGTGGAGCCATTGAAGTGCATCATGATGAAGGGTCGGTGGTCAAGGACGATCGGGATATGCTTGGCAGTATACTTGATCTTGCGGATACGGAAGTAGGTGAGATTATGATTCACCGTAAGGAAATGCAAACATGCGACGTTTCTATGAGCAATGCTGAAATTGTGGAATATATGCTCAGTACACCATATACACGGATTCCTTTCTGGGAAAATGAACCGGACAATATCATTGGGGTGATGCACAGCAAATATCTTATGCGTGCTTTGCGCAATCATGAAGGTGATGTGGATGAGATGGACATGCGTTCCATTATGAGAGAGCCATGGTTTGTGCCGGAAAATAGAAATTTGAAAGAACAGTTACAGGCTTTTCGTGATTCTAATAATCATTTTGCTTTTGTGGTGGACGAATACGGTGCGTTACAAGGCATGTTAACGCTCGAAGATATTATTGAAGAAATCGTTGGACAGATTGAAGAAGAGCCAGAAAGAGGGGATATCATTTCCCGTGATATTGAAGAAACCGAAGACGGCATGTATATTGTAGACGGGCAGATTTCTATCCGTGATTTAAACCGTGCATTGGACTGGAATCTTTCGGATGAAGAGGCTTCAACCCTTGCAGGGCTTATCATTTATGAAGCCAAACTGATTCCTGAAAAGGGTCAAAAATTCCACTTCAACGGCTATCATTTTGAGATTGTTGAAAAAATCCGAAATCAGATTACACGTGTTAAGGTAGGTTTGGTACAATAGTTATTTGGCTTCGTCTGCTCCTTTGCAGGCAAGTTCATCGGCACGTTCGTTGCCTGGATTGCCATCATGACCCTTGACCCATTGCCAGTTAATATCATGACCATTACACAGTTCATCAAGTTTTTTCCAAAGATCGTCGTTTTTCACATGTTTCTTGTTGGCCGTTTTCCATCCCTTTGCTTTCCAACCATCAATCCATTGCGTAATGCCGTCAATAATATATTTGCTGTCAGTATATAATACCACTTTGCATGGTTCTTTTAAGGTAGAGAGTGCCTCGATAACGGCAGTAAGCTCCATACGGTTGTTGGTGGTATCTTTTTGACTGCCATAGATTTCTTTTTTGTGACCATTATACCGTAGAATTGCGCCCCAGCCACCTGGACCAGGATTACCGGAACATGCTCCGTCTGTGTAGATAATTATTTCTTTTGTCACAAAAAAAGCCCCTTGCATTGCTCAGGGGCTTTTTTATCATAAGAATATTGAACTAACCAGTATTAGTTCTTCTTTTTAGTGCCGATACTACCAAATTTATTATTGAATTTGGCAACTTTACCAACATTTTCATTCACAAACGCACCGCCGCCTGTCCAGGCCGGGTGTGTGTTTGTATCAACGTCCAGCTGAAGAGTGTCACCTTCTTTGCCATAAGTTGAGAATGTTTTAAAAGATTCACCGTTAGTCAATCTAACCGTAATCTCATGATAATCTGGGTGTATATTTGCTTTCATTTCTAACTCCGCAATATCACTAAGGAAAGGGGCTTTTACACCATATATGTAACAGATGCAAGTGCTAATTACATATTATAAAAATGGTTAATTGGACCATAACCACTGCCAATTGTGGGAGCGTGTTTGATGGCTTCTTGAATATAGTCATGAGCGGTTTTAACCGCACTGGGCAAAGCAATACCCTGCGCCATTTGTGCTGCAATAGCAGAGGCATAGCTGCAGCCGGTTCCATGGGTGCTGGTGGTTTCAATACGTGAGCTTTGCAAGGTAATAAGTTCATCCTCGTAAAAAAGAATATCAACCAGATTACTGTCTTGCAGATGTCCACCTTTTAACAAGACAGATTCTGCGCCGGTGCGCGTTTTAATAACCTTTGCTGCGGCGCGCATTTCCTCAAAGTTTCGTATCTCCATCTGGGCAATAATTTCTGCTTCAGGGATATTGGGGGTCACAAGGGTACAGCCTTTGATAAAGCGCAATATCAGAGTTTCTATTGCGTCATCGTCAAGCAATTTTGCTCCTCCCTTGGCCACCATAACCGGGTCAATGATTCTTGGAATATCAGGAGTATGTCGTTCAATCATGTCTGCTGATGCTTCGATAATTTCTTGAGAATACATCATGCCGGTTTTGATTGCGTCTGCGCCAATATCAACCAATATAGCTTCAATTTGTTTGGCTACCAAATCAGGATCTATGGGATAAATATCAGTAACCTCTTGTGTGTTTTGCGCGGTAATAGCCGTAATAGCTGTTGATGAATAGCCATTAAAGGCGCTCACGGTTTTTATATCCCCCTGAATACCTGCACCTCCTCCAGAATCGGATCCGGCGATAATAAGAACTCTTCCATCCATATTTCCCCCTTTGTAAAATTACAACGGTTTTACGATGATTTAATAGCCTCAATAATGGTGTTTGCCACTTGTTCTGTCAACTTCGTGTCTTCGCTTTCGGTCATCACGCGGATAAGAGGTTCAGTGCCAGATTTGCGAATGAGTACCCGACCACCATCACCCAATGTATCTTCACCAGATTTGATTGCCTCTTGAACCGATAATTTATCGAGAGGATCTTTCCCATTTTTATTATAGGAGACATTTTTTAATGTTTGTGGGTAGGGGGTGAAGGAATGCAATAACTCACTGGCAGGCTTTTGGTGCGTTACAAGAATGGCCAATGCTTGCAGTGCTGCTAAAATCCCATCGCCAGTGGTGGTATAATCGCCGAAGATAATATGCCCTGATTGTTCTCCACCAAGATTGTAACCGCCTTCACGCATTTTTTCGATTACGTAACGATCACCAACATTGGCACGAATCAGCTCAATGCCGTTGTTTTTCAGCATTTTCTCCAGCCCAATGTTCGACATCACCGTTGCCACCAATGCGTTGCCGGAAAGCACGTCTCTTTCTTTAAAATACAATGCGATAGCGCCCATAAGTTGATCGCCGTCAATCAACTGACCTTTTTCATCACAGAGGATAACACGATCTGCATCACCATCAAGCGCAATGCCTAAATCTGCCCCATGTTCCAGCACAGCCTCCTGAATAGATTCAGGATGCATCGATCCACACGCTTTATTAATGTTAAAACCATCAGGCTTGTTGGCCAAAATAACGACTTCCGCACCCAGTTCCCACAAAATGGTAGGGCCAAGCTTATAGCCCGCGCCATTGGCACAATCGATAACAATTTTTAATCCATCCAGACGGCATCGGCGCGGGAAGGTGGCTTTTACATATTCAATATAACGCCCTTGAGCATCATCCAGACGGTGGGCACGACCCAATTTATCTGAAGGGGCAAGATAGGATGTTAAATCACCTTCCATCATTGCTTCAATTTCTTGTTCTACTTCGTCGGAAAGTTTGTTTCCGCGTCCGTCAAAAAATTTAATTCCGTTATCGTGATAGGCATTGTGAGAGGCAGAGATCATCACACCCATATCTGCCCGTAGCGAACGGGTCAGCATGGAAATGGCTGGGGTAGGGATGGGGCCAACCAATGTCACATTCATCCCCATAGAGATAAAGCCGCTGGTTAAGGCTGGTTCAAGTAAATAGCCAGAAAGCCTTGTGTCTTTACCAATAACCACACGGTGACTGCGTTTTGGGTCTTTGCTAAAATACGCACCGGCGGCCATACCCACACGCAAAATTGTCTGTGCGTCCATAGGGTTTTCGTTAGCCTTGCCACGGATGCCGTCTGTTCCAAAATATTTGCGTGACATTATTATTCACCGTCTTTGTCTGTATCTTCAGACTTTTTTGTTTTCTTTGTTGGTTTTTTCGCTGCCGGTTTTTTGTCTTTCTCATCCCTATGAGTTTTTGGCAGGGATGATTTTACGGTTTTGGACTTTTTCTTTTCGTCCTTACCATTTTTCTTAATGTCTTTTCCCGCCAACAGGTCGTTGATTTCATCTCCGCTAAGGGTTTCATATTCCAACAAAGCTTTAGCCAATTTATGCAGATCATCAATATGTTCTTTTAATATTTTATTGGCAAGATCCATCCCGGACTGTACCAATATCTTGGTTTCTTTATCAATCAAATTAGCAGTGTCTTCAGAAGCCGCACTGCCCCGGCCTGCAGAATAACCAAGGAACGGTTCTGGGTTATCATCACCATGAAATACTGGGCCAATTTTATCACTCATCCCCCAGCTTGCCACCATGTTTTTAGCCATACGGGTGGCATATTGGATGTCTGAGGAGGCACCGCTGGTCACTTTTTCATAGCCAAAAATAATTTCCTCTGCCACACGGCCACCCATGGCCATAGCAATATCGGCCTTAAGCTTTTCACGAGTAACAGACAGCCTGTCTTCTTCGGGCAGCCGCATCACCATCCCCAACGCTCTGCCACGTGGAATGATGGTGGCTTTATGAATCGGGTCACAAGCGGGAATATGTATGCCAACAAGGGCATGACCGGCTTCATGATAAGCCGTGAGTTCTTTTTCCTGATCACTCATCACCATGGATTTGCGTTCAGATCCCATCATGACCTTGTCTTTGGCATCTTCCATCTCTTGCATGGTAACAACTTTCTTGTCACGACGAGCAGCCAATAATGCCGCTTCATTAACCAAATTGGCCAAATCTGCCCCAGCAAAGCCAGGTGTTCCACGAGCAATCACCTTTAAATCTACATCAGGAGATAGCGGGGTTTTACGGGTATGAATACCAAGAATCAATTCACGGCCTTTAACATCTGGCAATTGCACCACCACCTGTCTGTCAAAACGACCCGGACGCAATAGAGCAGGGTCAAGCACGTCTGGACGGTTGGTTGCTGCCACAATAATCACGCCTTCATGGCCATCAAACCCATCCATTTCTACCAAAAGCTGGTTAAGGGTTTGTTCACGTTCGTCATTGCCGCCGCCAAAACCCGCACCACGGTGACGGCCCACAGCATCAATCTCGTCAATAAAAATGATACAAGGAGCATTTTTGCGTCCTTGTTCAAACATATCGCGCACACGGCTAGCACCCACACCAACAAACATTTCAACAAAATCTGAACCAGAAATGCTAAAAAATGGCACTTGTGCCTCGCCTGCAATGGAACGCGCAAGCAAGGTTTTACCTGTACCTGGAGAGCCGGTCAGCAATACCCCTTTAGGAATCTTTCCGCCAAGCTTCTGAAATTTAGCGGGTTCTTTCAAGAAATCCACAATCTCAGAAAGTTCTTCCTTGGCTTCGTCAATACCTGCCACATCGTCAAAGGTTACAATACCATGATGTTCCGTCATCAGCTTTGCACGGGATTTACCAAAGCCCATTGCGCCGCCGCCACCTTTGCCACCACCTTGCATCTGGTTCATAATAAACAACCACACAAACACAATGATAACGATAGTGATGATGGTTTCAATGATGGAACCGATAAATTGAGAACTGGTATCTGGACGGCGTGCTTCAAATTTCACGCCTTCTTTTTCCAGCCGATTAATCAGATCCGGATAATCCGGTGCATAGGTTACAAAATGTGAGTTGTTTGACGTTACATAATAAATATCTCTGCCTTCAATGGAGGCTTTTGTTACTTCGCCCGCACTGACTTGGGATAAAAAGTCAGAAAATGGAACTTCATGACCACCTGCTTTGTCGGTAACAGAGCTAAAAATGGTCAATACCACCAAGAAAATAAGTGTCCATATGATTAGGTTTTTAGCGATTCCGTTCACGTATTCTGTCCTTACATTATGTCAAAAAGTGCTTCAACATACCAAGCAAATTATATAGCTGCAAGGAGTTTTGACGGCAGAAAATCACAATCAATGGCTTCCTTTGGGCATTGTTCAGTATAATAATTGATATGGGGTATGGAGAGGATATTTTCAACCCCATCCGACGATATTTTCTTAATTATAGGCAAACTGTATAAAACCGATTTAGGAAATGTGGTAGGATACTGAAAATTATCCAGAGATTTTAGGTTGTTTTCTGAGAGAGAGGCTGCCAGACATTGTCCTAAATTTTTATCTAGGCGGATAGCAAATCGATTGTCCCACACTGTTTTTTCTATAATTTCCTTTTCATTAGCAAGGCACGATCTTTCCCGAACAAAAATCACATTATTCTTATGTGATTCGATCTTGCCGCCATGAAGTGTTGCTCCGGTAAAATCATCCTCAATAATTTTGCCGTGAAGATTTAGGAGCTTTTCCATGCGGGGAATTTCATCTCTATTGCCAACAGAAAGCAAACATTCTTTTAGCAAGCGTAACTGGATTTCTTCCGGCACGCTCATAAATTCAGTAATATTCAGGGTAATATAGCCCTGATCATGAAGCGTCACGCATGAAGTGGCGGCCTGTTGGGTGAAATGTTCAAGTGCCTCTTTAACCCGTTGCATGGATTTGGCCGTATTTAAAATACGAGACGTGACGATGTTTTCCTCTTCCCCTGAAAACCGCCATAGCAAAGACCGTAATTTATTACGTTTATAATAGGTATTGTCATTGGTAGGGTCTTCAATCCAGTCGATACTATTCTCTTCAAGATAGGAAATTAGTTCGTTCTTGTTCACATTCAGTAGGGGGCGCATTATGTTTATACCATTGAATGTCGATAGCATTTCCATAGCACAAAGCCCGTCTACCCCGCTGCCTCTTTCAAGACGCATAAGAAAAGTCTCGATCTGATCGTCAGCATGATGGGCAATAAGCAGGTGAGTAATATTGTTGTGTTTACAATATTCTTCAAGCAGCCCATAACGAATCTTGCGTGCCTCTTCCATAATATTAGCATCGGGCTTAGAGCCTGCATGTGTTAGAATATGGTGAGGTACGGCAAGATTACGTGCCCACTTGGCCACGGTCTGGGCTTCATCTTTCGATTCATTGCGAAAATTATGATCTACCGTTAAGGCAATCATCTCCACTTTCTTATCGGCTGCCCAAAGCTTTGTTAGATGCAGTAAGGCCATACTGTCCGCACCACCGGAAACTGCCACTGCCACCTTTTTGGGCAACGCGTTTTTACAAAGACTGTCAACAGAATAAAAAAAATTTTCTACGAGCATTTAAGTTTTCTAATTTCTTCACGAGCACGGCTAAGAATCCGCAAGGATGCAGAAGAATCATTACTTAACAATTGGTTATAGGTGATGCAGGCTTCTTCATCCTTGCCCATCTCACGCAATGACATTGCCAGCTTTAATAAATTATCTGACGATTTATTTCCCTGTGGGAATTTTTCATAGCCCTTGAGGAAAGTCATGGATGCTTTTTCAAATTCACGACGGGCATAGTAGGATTCGCCCAACCAATAGTATACATTGTCCAGCAATTTATGTTCGGGATAATGATCAACAAAGCGTAAGAACAAGTCTTCTGCCTTGAGATAATCTTTTTCCCGTATTTTTAGCAATGCATCCTTATATAAATCTTCAGGATTTTCTACCGGAATAGAGGAAACAATCGGGTTAGCCAAGTTTTGTGAAGCAGGAGTGCTTAACCCATTATTTTGGCTTGAAAGAGAGTATTCCAGACGTTCCACTTTTGCGGTTAGCTGCTTTATATCTTCTTCCAGACTGGAAAGTCGCGATTCGTACGCTGAATTATCTTCTTTTGTACTCGTCGGAATATTAGAAACATCTCCACGATAGACAGCCTGTTCAAGTGTATGTATGCGTATGCGCATTTGGCGTAATTCATTACTTTCACTATTTTGCGCCCATGCCTGTGATGAAATAAGCAATAACAACACAACCAAAACATATAAAGTATGTTTCATAATTCTCTCTCCCAACAGACTTTAACAACCAACCAGATTTCTATAAAAGAAGTTAGCCAGTATTTTAGACGCGTACTGTTAATTTACAACAGTCACACCTCTACGATTTTTACTCCATGCTGCTTCATTTGAACCAAGATATTCAGGATGTTCTTTGCCGTAACTAATGGTTTTGATCCGACTAGACTCAACTCCCTGAGAAATAAGATAATTTTTGACCGAGTTGGCACGTTTTTCACCAAGGGCAAGGTTGTATTCTCTTGTGCCTCTTTCATCACAATGGCCTTCTATTGTAATTGTAATAGAAGGATGTTGTATCAACCATTGTGCCTGACGTTTGAGTGTTTGGCTGGAGAGGGTGGTAATTTGAGCGCTGTTAAAATCAAAGAACACACGGTCACCAATATTAGCAACAAGGTCATCTTGTGAACCAGCGGCATAATTCCCTAAATCACCCGATTCAAATCCGCCATTTGCCCCGTAATTATTCCCAGTGCCTTGCGAACCATCTTGGGTAACTCCATCTTCTGTGGTAACAATACCATCTCCAATGTTCTCACCATCACTACACGCAGTGAGCAATGAAATTGTCAGCAATACCACAAGAATCTTTTTAAATGACATTATATTTCTCCTTATACCTTCTTCTCAAGTCTTCTCAAGACCATATAGGGTTTTGTATAACATAATCTAGGAGGACTGTAAATACATATAGCAACCGCATAAAAAAAGAGCCGTAAAACGACTCTTTTTATTTTATTTCTGCATCGGAAAAAGAATGAATTATGCAGCATCTTCTGCATCAAGAGCGGCTTGTTCTTCTGCCACACGTGCCCGATCATTCTTTCCTTTGGCTTCCACATCACGGTCGACAAATTCAATGACCGCCATTGCTGCGGAATCACCAAAACGGAAACCATTCTTAAGTACACGAGTGTAACCGCCATTGCGTTCTTTATAGCGTTCAGCAATCACTGTGAATAATTTATTGACCAGTTCTTTATCTGCTACAACAGAAAGAGCCTGACGACGTGCATGTAAATCACCACGCTTGCCAAGAGTCACAAGTTTTTCAACGATAGGGCGCAACTCTTTAGCTTTAGGAAGAGTTGTACGGATTTGTTCATGTTCGATCAAAGACGTACACAGATTTCTAAACAAAGACTTTCTGTGGCTACTGGTTCTGCCTAATTTACGACCGCTTATACCGTGACGCATTGTATTGCTCCTTCTTGTGCCTTATGGCAATATTGTTAATTATATGGATCTTCGTGTCGTTTAGCCAATTCCTCAATGTTTTCAGGCGGCCAATCTTCTACTTCCATACCAAAGCGCAATCCCATTTCAGAAAGCACTTCTTTAATTTCGTTAAGTGATTTACGTCCAAAGTTTGGTGTTTTTAGCATTTCGGCTTCAGTCTTGCGCACAAGATCACCAATATAGACAATATTATCATTTTTCAAGCAGTTGGCTGAACGTACAGAAAGTTCAAGCTCTTCGACTTTACGAAGAAGATTTTTGTTAAATGACAATTCTTCAATTTCTTCTTCTGCTGGCATATCTACTTCTTCAAAATTAATGAAGAGTTGCAGTTGGTCTTGAATGATACGGGCAGAAAAAGCTACCGCATCTTCAGGAGTCACCGCGCCATTAGTTTCAATGGTAAGAACCAGCTTGTCGTAGTCGGTAAACTGCCCCACACGACTATCAAGAATTTTATAGCTTACACGTTTCACCGGACTGTACAAAGCATCTACAGGGATAATGCCAATGGGAGCATCTTCTTGCTTGTGTTGGTTGGCGGGGATATAACCTTTACCAGTGTCAATGATAAGCTCCATATTAAACTCAGCATTTTTTTCCAACGTGCAGATAATAGCATCTTTATCGATAATTTCAGTGTCTGCGTTGGTTTCAATCATCTCCGCTGTTACCACACATGGGCCTTTTGCTTTGATGTAAGCACGTTGTCTTTCTGGGTTATGAGATTTGATAGCCAAAGACTTTACGTTTAATACAATGTCCGTTACATCTTCGCGCACACCAGGAACCGAAGTAAATTCATGAAGAGCATTGTCAATCTTAATAGCAGTAACTGCTGCACCTTGAATGGAAGAAAGCAACACGCGACGAAGGGCATTTCCTAACGTCAAGCCATAGCCTTTTTCCAAAGGCTCAACCGTAATTTCTGCCTTGTTAGCATTGTCTTTGTTGTTAGCAATCTCAATAGTTGAAGGTTTGATTAACTCATTCCAGTTTTTTGCGATTATTGTGCTCATAGTTAAGTAGCCTCTTTACGTGCTGGATTTATGTAAAATATTTCGTTTAATTATACGCGACGACGCTTAGGTGGACGACATCCGTTGTGTGGGATAGGGGTAACATCTTTAATAGATGTAATATTAAAGCCACAAGAATGAAGTGCACGAAGTGATGATTCGCGGCCTGATCCAGGGCCTTTAACCAAAACGTCAAGCGTGATAACACCATGTTCCTTTGCTGCCAGCCCTGCTTTTTCAGAGGCAATCTGCGCCGCATAAGGAGTAGATTTACGTGAGCCTTTAAAACCACATCCGCCACAAGATGCCCACGAGATTGTGTTACCCTGCATATCCGCAATGGTAATCATGGTATTGTTGAATGTAGAATTAATATGTGCTACGGCACGACTAATATTCTTCTTAACTTTTTTCTTAGTAGATTTTACTGCCATTTTACCTAGCCTTTAATTACAAACTATTTCTTCTTACCGGCGATCGCAACTGCTTTACCTTTACGAGTGCGCGCATTTGTGTGGGTGCGTTGACCACGTACAGGAAGTTTGCGACGGTGACGCAGCCCCTGATACGAACCAAGATCCATTTTGGTTTTAATGTTGACCGCAACTTCACGGCGCAAATCACCTTCTACGGTAAAATTCGCATCAATATATTCACGAATGCGTATCACTTCGTCATCAGCAAGGTCAAAAACACGTGTTTCAGGTTTAATCTTCGCGTTTTTACAAATTTCAGTCGCTGCAGTACGACCTATACCATAGATATAGGTAAGAGCGATATCAACACGCTTATTTGTTGGTACATTTACACCGGCAATACGGGCCACAATACAATCTCCATCTTAATCTAATTTCATCTATTAGATGCAAAAATCCATTCCAGTAGGAGGCGCATCATATAGATATCATTCTTTAAGTCAACGAATTTATCGACTAATTTAAAACTTTCTTAATCGCTTCGGTTACCCTATCAATATCGGCCATACCATCGACAATATGATGGATACCTTTATGCTGATAATAGGGCAAAACAGGAGCGGTTTGTTCGTGGTATGTTTCAAGACGAGAGGCAACACATTCGGCCGTATCATCCGCGCGGGTAGAGAATTCTGTTCCACCACATTTATCACATACACCATCAACCTGAGTAGGCTGGCTAATTTTATTATAACCTGCACCACACTGGCTACAAGTAAAACGATTACAAATACGCTCTGTGAGCTTTGTGTCGTCTACCTGAATTTCAATTGTTAGATCAATTTTATTACCGGAATCAGACAGCATTGTATCCAGAGCTTCAGCCTGAGCTTCTGTTCTGGGAAAACCATCAAGCAAAAAACCATTCTTACAATCGTCTTCGGCAATCCGATCTTTAATCATGCCCACAATGATATCATCAGATACTAATCCGCCTTCTTCCATAATTTTCTGTGCCCGTTTGCCCATTTCTGTACCGGCCTTCACCGCCGCACGCAACATATCACCCGTTGAAAGTTGAGGTATGTTTAGCAATTCTTCCAAACGCTTAGCTTGAGTCCCTTTTCCTGCCCCGGGTGGGCCAAATAAAATGATGTTCATTATCTACGTCTTCCCCTCAGTTTTGCCTTCTTAATTAACCCCTCATATTGGTGAGCCAGAAGATGAGAATGGATCTGTCCCACTGTGTCCATAGACACATTGACCACAATCAATAGACTGGTTCCGCCAAGATAAAAAGGCACAGAATATTGAGAGATTAAAATTTCAGGAACCACACAGACAAACGCAATATAAGCAGAGCCTAAAACTGTCAGACGGGTAATCACGTACATCAGATAATCGGAGGTGGTTTTGCCAGGGCGAATGCCAGGGATAAATCCACCATTTTTCTTTAAATTATCGGCAGTTTCAGACGGGTTGAATACATGGCGTGAATAAAAGAAGCAGAAAAACACAATCAAAGCAATGTATAATAGGATATAAAGAGGACTGCCATGAGCAAGATTAAGAACAATCCAGTCAATAACAGGGGAGGCTTCGTCTTTGTTGGATGTAAAAGTCGCCAATGTGCCAGGGAATAAAAGCAGGGAGCTGGCAAAAATTGGAGGGATGACCCCAGCTGTGTTGAGCTTTAGAGGCATATGAGAAGATTCCCCACCAAATTGCTTATTACCTACTTGACGTTTGGGGTATTGCACAAGGACACGGCGTTGGGCACGTTCCATAAACACAATAAAGGCAATCAATGCCAAGGCCATAAACAAAATAGCAAGGATGATAGTAGTATCCAGAGCATTGGTACGACCTAATTCAAAGGTACTGGCTATGGCACGTGGCAACTCCGCTACAATACCGGCGAATATAATTAAGGAAATACCATTACCAATGCCACGGGAGGTGATCTGTTCTCCTAGCCACATGATAAACATAGTACCACCAACAAGCGATATAACCGTGGTGGCTGTAAAAAAAGCCCCTGGGTTTATGACTGCATTGCTGTAGGCAGTTTGGAGGAAAGTAGAAAGCCCCATCGCTTGTATGGAGGTCATTAATACTGTACCATAACGGGTATATTTATTGATTTTACGCCGTCCGGCTTCGCCCTCTTTCTTTAAGGCGGCAAGCTGTGGAACCATTACGGTCATCAATTGCATGATAATAGACACGGTAATATAGGGCATAATACTTAAGGCGAAGATCGTCATCCGCCCAAGAGAACCACCAGAAAACATATTAAAAATATCAAGAAGACCTCCCGATTGCTGGGCAAAAATTGAGGCCAAAATGCGGCTATCAATTCCGGGGAGGGGGATGTAGGTACCAATGCGGTATACCACAAGTGCAATAATGGCAAACCAGATACGCTGTTTTAGTTCTTTCGCTTTACCAATAACGCCAAGATTCATTCCCCCGGCAGTTAAACTGTTTGCTTTTGCCATACCGCTTTGATACCCAAAATATGTTAAAATCTATTCAGACTTTGCCTTTTTACTGGCTGGTTTTACTTTTTTCTCAGCAACAACGACCACTTTTCCACCTGCTTTTTCTACAGCTTTAATCGCTGCTTCAGATGCTTTGTCCACTTCAATAGTCAGGCCAGTTTTTAAGCTGCCTTTTGCCAGAAGCTTGATACCTGATTTGTCTCCAGTCATTGCACCAATTTCAGAAAGTACAGACTTATCAAGGGTTTTCTTAGCATCAATTTTCTTTTCGTCTACCAGTTTTTGTAGCTTATCAAGATTGATTACTTCATATTCCTGACGTGATGGATTGTTAAATCCACGCTTAGGAAGGCGACGGTGAATAGGCATCTGTCCACCTTCAAAGCCATTGATGGCCACACCAGAACGTGATTTTTGACCTTTGATACCACGGCCACCGGTTTTGCCTTTACCAGAGCCAATACCACGCGCAACACGCGTGGCAGACTTGCGTGCGCCTTTATTGTCATTAATTTGATTTAGAATAGTACTCATAATATTCTCACTTAAACTAAAATTTAGTCTTCCACCTTTATAAGATGTCGAACTTTGTTAATCATCCCGCGTACAGACGGAGTATCTTCCAACTCACGTGTACGGTTCATTTTATTGAGGCCAAGGCCGATAAGTGTTTGGCGTTGGCTTTTATGACGACCGATAGGGCTACCGGTTTGGGTCACTTTGATTTTCTTAGCAGCGGCCATTATTTATCTCCTTCTTGCTCATTCACGGCCTGAATTTCAGCACCGATAATGGATTCACGACGACCAATAACATCACTTACTTTTAGGCCACGACGCGTTGCGGTTGAACGCGGGGATTCAATATTAAGTAATGCTTCAAAAGTCGCACGTATCATATTGAAAGGGTTAGAAGTTCCTGTTGATTTTGCTACAACATCTTTCACGCCAAGTGCTTCAAAAATAGCACGCATAGGACCACCAGCGATAATACCAGTACCCGGAGGTGCGGAGCGCAGAGTTACTTTACCAGCACCAGCGACACCTTTGATATCGTGGTGTAACGTACGACCCTCACGAAGGGGAATACGCACCATGGCTTTGCGTGCAGCATCGGTTGCTTTCTTTTTTGCGTCCATTACTTCTTTGGCTTTGCCTTTACCAAACCCAACACGGCCATTGCCATCGCCCACAACCACCAGTGCTGTGAAGCCAAAACGACGGCCGCCTTTTACTACTTTTGCGGTACGGTTGATCGCCACTAGCTTATCAACAAGACCATCATCTTCTCTGTTTTCTACTTGTGCATTCATAGTTTAATTCCTTAAAACTTCATACCAGCAGAGCGAGCAGCTTCAGCCAGTGCCTTAACACGGCCATGGTAGATAACACCACCACGATCGAAAACCACTTCTGAAACTTTTGCTTTTTTAGCACGTTCCGCAATTAATTGACCTACTGCTTCGGCCGCTTTGATGTTGGAAGCAGAACCTTTAATTTTAGATTTTACTTCTTTATCGAGCGTGGAAGCAGCCACTAATGTAACACCTTGATTATCGTCGATAACCTGTGCGTAGATTTGTTTGTTGCTGCGAACAACAGATAAGCGTAGCTTACCATTTGCGCGTTGTTTAAGATTATAGCGAACGCGACGCTTACGTCTTTGTAGACCTGTTTCTTGTTTAGCCATCGTGTTAACTCCCTATTTTTTCTTACCTTCTTTACGGCGGACATATTCACCAGCATAGCGAATCCCTTTACCTTTATACGGCTCAGGTTTTCTCCATTTACGAATATCAGCAGCAATTTGTCCAATTTTCTGCTTGTCCGCACCAGAAATTTCAATGGTGGTTGGGTTAGGGCACTTTATCTCAATGTCTTCAGGGATTTCAAAAATCACTGGATGACTGTAACCAAGTGCCATTTCAAGTTTTTTACCGGCTACCGCGGCACGATAACCTACACCGGTGATTTCAAGTGTTTTAGAAAAACCTTGAGACACACCCACAACAATGTTGTCAATTAGGCTTCTATTAAGTCCCCATTGTGCGTTTGCCACAGGAGTATCATTAGCCGGTGTGACCACAACAGTATTTTCGTTAATAACAGCATTAACCTCTTCCGGCAAAGTTACAGACAAAGAACCTTTTGGGCCTTTTGCAATAACTTCACGTCCGTTGATAGTGACATCAACACCGGACAGAATTTCAACAGGTTTTTGACCAATACGTGACATAAGTAACCTCCCTTAAAATACGCTGCAGATTACTTCGCCGCCAATATTGGCTGAGCGTGCTTCGTGGTCTGCCATAACACCGCTTGATGTAGAAATGATAGACACACCAAGACCGTTATAGACTTTACCAAGATCTGTAATCGATGAATACACACGTAGACCAGGCTTAGAAATACGCTTAATTTGTTTGATTGCAGGCTTGCCATCACAATAGCGAAGCGCAATATTAAGTTCAGAGATACCTTTTGATAGTTCGGACTCAGCAAAACCTTTGATGAATCCTTCACGTTTAAGAACCTCAAGAATGCCTTTCTTCACTTTGGAAGCTGGGCATGAAACTGACGCTAATTTAACCATTTGTCCATTACGGATGCGGGTTAACATATCAGCAATCGGGTCACTAGAAGACATTGTTATACTCTTATATTTAAGTTACATAATCAGTATCTATCAACATCATTATCGACAGACTTAATTACATCTTTTGGCACCGAAAAAGCCGATGCCAGAATTACTACCAGCTTGATTTAATCACGCCGGGAATTTGGCCGAAAGCAGCAAGCTCACGTAACGTCACACGAGAAAGCTCGAATTTCCTGTACACACCACGCGGACGACCCGTTAAGCCACAACGGTTGCGGATACGGATTTTTGATCCATTGCGAGGAAGTTTGGCCAGTTTCAACTGAGCTTCAAACACTTCTTCCATAGGACGAGAACGATCGCAAGCGATTTTCTTCAATTCAGCACGCTTAGCTGCATACTTCTTTGTCAGACGCTTACGTTTTTCGTTACGTTCAACTGCACTTACTTTAGCCATATAAAACTCCTAATTACTTAGCTTGTCCGCTAAAAGGCATATTAAAGGCTTCAAGCAACGCCTGAGCTTCAACCGCATTTTTAGCTGTTGTTACAATTGTAATATCCATACCACGGACTTTATCCACTTTATCATATTCCACTTCGGGGAAAACAATGTGTTCTTTCAAACCAAATGTGTAATTTCCATTGCCGTCAAAACTTTTGTGACTAAAACCACGGAAGTCACGAAGGCGAGGCATCGCCACATTGATCATTCTATCAAGAAACTCATACATTTTTCTGTTACGCAATGTCACTTTTGCACCCACAGGCATGCCTTCACGTAGCTTAAAGGTAGCAATGGATTTTTTTGCTTTGGTGATGATTGCTTTTTGCCCTGTGATAAGGGTTAGTTCACCCGCAGCAGCTTCCACCGCTTTGTTATCACTTACGCCTTCACCAAGACCCATGTTCACTGAAACCTTTACGATCTTAGGAACCTGATGGGGGTTTGTGTAGTTAAATTTCGCTTGAAGGTCTTTGCGAATTTTATCATTATATATATCTAATAAACGAGCCATAATATTCTTCCTTATGCGACCACTTCGCCAGATTTCTTGGCAATACGAGCTTTCTGTCCATCTTTAAGCGTTTTGTAACCCACACGGGTAGCAACACCTTCTTTAGGATCTACCAATGCGACATTTGACACATGGATAGAAAGCTCTTTTTCAACAATACCCCCAGCATTTCCATAGCTAGGGGCTTGGTGTTTTTTCACCACGTTAACACCGGAAACCAGAAGGCGGTTATCTTGAGGCATTGCTTTTATCACTTCGCCTTTTTTGCCTTTGTCTTTTCCTGAAATCACGATCACTTGATCGCCTTTCTTGATTTTTAGTTTTTCACGAGCCATGTTATTTTTCCTTATAGTACTTCAGGAGCTAGCGATATGATCTTCATGTAATTTTTGGCACGCAGTTCACGCGTAACAGGGCCAAAAATACGAGTTCCAATCGGCTCACCTTGTTTGTTAATAAGTACGGCGGCGTTGCTGTCAAAGCGAATAGCCGTACCGTCTTCACGGTAGGTTTCTTTCTTTGTGCGTACAATAACAGCACGGTGTACTTCACCTTTTTTCACTTTACCACGTGGAATTGCGTCCTTCACTGACACAACTATCACGTCACCAATACCAGCAGACTTGCGCTTAGATCCACCAAGCACTTTGATGCAATACACTTCCTTTGCACCAGAGTTGTCCGCAACGGAGAGTCTTGTTTCTGTTTGAATCATAATCTTTCTCTTCTATCGAATGTTGCTATTTACTAGCTTCTTCATATACCGCTTCCCAAGATTTAGACTTAGAAATTGGTTTGGTTTCTCTAATAGTAACTGTGTCGCCGACCTTATAGCGGTTCTCTTCGTCATGTGCAGCATATTTTTTCGATTTTGTGACAATTTTCTTGTACATCTTATGTGCTAGACGACGTTCCACCTTCACGGTAATGGTCTTATCGTTTGCGTTACTGGTTACAACACCTTGTAAAATACGTTTTGGCATATGTATGTTCCTTATGCTGCTTTGGCCGGAAGCTGAGACAGTAATGTTTTAATCTTAGCAACATCACGACGCACTTCACGGATACGAGCTGTGTTTTCCAGCTCTCCAGTTGTTTTTTGAAAACGTAAATTAAACGCTTCCTTCTTACGTTCCAGAAGGAGTGCTTTTAACTCATCTTCTGATTTACCTTGTATATCTGAAAATTTCATAGCTTTAATCCTTCTAATCAATTCTTTTGATGAACTTGGTTTTAATAGGCAATTTAGCAGATGCACGTTCAAAAGCACCGCGCGCCAACTCTTCAGTCACCCCTTCAAGTTCAAACATAATGCGGCCAGGTTTAACCTTAGCAGCCCAATATTCTACCGAACCTTTACCCTTACCTTGACGCACCTCAAGAGGTTTAGCTGTCACAGGCACATCAGGGAAGATTCTAATCCACAATTTACCCTGACGTTTGATGTGACGGGTAATGGCACGACGAGACGCCTCAATCTGACGGGCAGTGATGCGCTCAGGTTCAAGTGCTTTCAGACCAAACTCACCAAAGTTAAGGAGCGTTCCGCCTTTAGCATTTCCGTGTATACGACCTTTGCGTTGTTTACGGAATTTTGTTCTTTTTGGCATTAACATAATAATTTTCCTTTCCTTCTATGGCCTAACGTAATTGACCGGTAATACGTTTATCATGTGCCTGAGGATCATGAGCTAGGATTTCACCTTTGAAGATCCAGACTTTTACTCCGATAACACCGTAAGTCGTGTTGGCTTCAGCCACACCATAATCAATGTCAGCACGTAGTGTATGTAGAGGCACACGGCCTTCACGGTACCACTCAGTACGGGCAATCTCAGCACCGGACAAACGACCCGAACAGTTGATACGAATACCTTCAGCACCAAGACGCATGGCTGATTGTACCGCGCGCTTCATGGCACGACGATACGCAATACGACGTTCAAGCTGTTGTGCTACGCCTTGTGCCACAATGTTGGCATCAACCTCAGGCTTACGAATTTCAACGATGTTCAAATGCACATCGTCCGAAGTCATTTTCATAATGTCTTTTTTGATAACTTCAATGTCCGAACCTTTTTTACCAATGATGATACCAGGTTTTGACGTGTAAAGAGTTATGCGCATGTTTTTTGCAGAACGCTCAATAATCACTTTACTCAAGGCCGCGTCAGCAAGTTTCTTGTTAAGGAACTTACGGATTTGAAGGTCTTCATGCAATTTGCTGGCGTAATCATTACCAGCATACCAGCGTGAATCCCAAGTACGGTTGATATTTACCCTAAGGCTTATAGGATTAACTTTTTGACCCATTACTCATTCTCCTCGCGTTCGCGTACAGTGATTGAAAGATTACTAAACGGCTTGTGTATACGAAATGCACGACCACGAGCACGGGCACGAATACGTTTCATTGTTAGGCTTTTGCCGACTTTAACATCTGCAACATACAAGTTGTCAACGTCAAGGTCATGATTGTTTTCCGCGTTAGCAATGGCAGATTCCAGAAGTTTTTTTACATCACGCGCAATGGCTTTGCGTGAGAAAGTCAACTGCACCAAAGCGGTCTCTACGTCAAGTCCACGGATAGAATCAGCAACCAGACCTAGCTTTTGTGTGCTAATACGAACGGATTTTAAAGACGCTTTAGCCTCATTGTCCGCCAATCTTCTTTTTGTAGCTACTTTACTCATAATTATTTCCTCTTGGCCTTCTTGTCAGCACCGTGACCATAGTAAGTACGAGTAGGGGAAAATTCGCCCAACTTGTGCCCCACCATTTGCTCGGTAACTTGCACCGGAATATGTTTCTTTCCATTATAAACACCAAAGGTTAAACCCACCATCTGTGGAAGAATGGTAGATCTACGCGACCAAGTATTTATAACTCTATGTTTTCCACTGTCAGACGCTTCCTCTACTTTTTTAAGCAGATGGCTGTCAACAAAAGGACCTTTCCATACTGAACGTGTCATAAAATTATTTCCTAATTACTTATTATAGCGACGAGTTACAATGAACTTGTTGCTTGGTTTCTTTTTACTACGAGTACGCAGACCCTTAGCACTTTGCCCCCAAGGGCTAACTGGGTGACGACCACCCGAAGTTTTACCTTCACCACCACCATGTGGGTGATCCACCGGGTTCATGGCCACACCACGCACGGCAGGGCGTTTGCCCATCCAGCGTGAACGACCCGCTTTACCCAATTTTTGGTTTTGATGATCTTGGTTAGACACCGCACCCACTGTTGCGATACATTCAGCAGGAACTTTACGTACTTCACCAGATTTTAGGCGCAGTAGGGCATAACCAGAATCTTTACCGGTCAGTTGAACATACGAACCGGCAGCACGGGCAATTTGCCCACCTTTTTTTGGTTTAAGTTCAACGTTATGTAAAATGGTTCCCACAGGAATATTTTTCAAAGGAATCGCATTGCCTGGACGAATATCTGCCGTTTCAGAAGAAACAACTTTATCACCAATGGCAAGGCGTTGAGGAGCAAGAATATAGGCTAGTTCACCGTCTTCGTATTTAATCAACGCAATATGTGCGGTACGGTTAGGGTCATACTCAATACGCTCTACCGTAGCCGTCACATCAAACTTATTACGTTTGAAATCGATGATACGATATTTACGCTTATGGCCGCCACCACGATGACGAGATGTCACGTGACCTTGGTTATCGCGACCACCGGTTTTTGTAATACCTTCGGTTAGTTTCTTCTCAGGACGGCCTTTATACAGATCAGAACGGTCGATCAATATCAGGTTACGTTGAGAAGGCGTTGTTGGTTTAAAACTTTTTAGGGCCATTATTTAATCCCTCCCATTACGTCAACAGATTCACCTTCCGCAAGGGTAACAATCGCTTTCTTAAAAGCATTACGTTTACCGGCATAGCCACGGAAACGCTTAGTTTTACCCTGCTGTTTAATTGTGTTTACAGACAAGACTTTCACGCCAAAAAGCTCTTCAACAGATTTTTTGATAACAGCTTTATCTGCATCCACTTTCACCTTGAAAGTAATCTTGTTATATTGACCAAGAACAGTAGATTTCTCGGTAACAACTGGCGTGCGAATAATATCGTAGATTACATCATTTAATACTGCACTCATGCTAAACGCTCCTCTAATTTCTTCACTGCATCGACGGTTAGAACCAGATTGTCGTGCTTAAGAATGTCATACACATTCGCCCCGATTTCAGGTAATATATCAATATGTTTGATATTGCTTGCAGCATTTTTGAAGTTTTCATCCACTGCAACGTCCACAAAAAGCGCATTAGAAAGGCCAAGTTTATTCAACTTGCCAGAAAGATCTTTTGTTTTTGCGTCTTTTAATTTTAGCCCGTCAATGATTTGTAACTTGCCTTCAGACACTTTCAAAGAAAGCGCTGTTTTTAAACCAAGTTTACGGAATTTTTTTGTTAAAGTATGTGCGTGTGAATGCACACGAGGGCCATGAGCTACGCCACCACTACGGTGGTGAGGGGCTTTTTTATCGCCCTGACGCGCATTGCCTGTACCTTTTTGTGCAAAAGGCTTTCTCGTAGAACCGGTGACGTCACCACGTTCTTTAGTGGCGTGTAGGCCGGATTGTTGCTTGGCACGCTGCCATTCTACAACACGCTGTAACACATCTTTACGCAACTCAACGCCGAAAATATCTTTGTTAAGCTCAAGATCTGATGCTTTCTTATTGTCTAATGATACTACATTAACTTTCATCTGAAGCCTCCGTATTTTCAGCTTTAGCTTCTTGAGTTATTTCAGCAGGAGCTTCTTCTTTTTTCACCGGTGCGTCTTTTGTTATAAGACCAGCGGGGAAGGGAAGGCTATCAGGCTGAGATACTTTTAGAGCATCTTTAATTAAAACATATCCGCCTTTGGAACCAGGAACCGCGCCTTTAACAGCGATGATACCAGCTTCTTCGTCCGTAGAGATGACTTCAAGGTTTTGGGTTGTTACACGGACGTTACCCATTTGACCTGCCATTTTCTTGCCTTTGAAAACACGGCCAGGTTCTTGACATTGACCTGTAGAACCGTGTGAACGGTGAGAGATTGATACACCGTGCGTAGCTTCTAAACCAGCAAAATTATGGCGTTTCATACCACCTTGGAAACCTTTACCTTGTGAGGTTCCGGTGACGTCTACTTTTTGTCCGATAACAAAATGATTAACCGAAAGAGTATCGCCAGCTTTCAGTAAAGCATCTTCAGATACACGGAATTCAACAATCTTTGCTTTAGGTTCAACTTTGTTTTTTGCATAATGACCACGAACCGGCTTAGAAATGTTTTTGACCTTGCGGGCAAACGCTCCAAGTTGAATCGCATCATATCCATCATTTTCTTTTGTCTTAACACTTACCACTTGGCAGTTATCAAGTTTAAGCAATGTTACAGGTACGTTTACGCCATTATCCGTAAACACTCTGCTCATGCCTAGCTTTTTAGCAATAAGACCCGTACGCATTTAAGCCGCTCCCATCAATTCAATGTTTACTTCAACGCCAGCAGGAAGATCAAGTTTTCCTAGGGCATCAAGTGTTTGTGCATTGGTTTCAACAATATCAATAAGGCGTTTGTGGGTACGAATTTCAAACTGCTCACGAGATTTTTTATCCACGTGAGGGCCACGAAGCACCGTAAATACTTCTCTTCTTCTTGGAAGAGGAACAGGACCAAGCGATTGCGCGCCGGTTCTGCGAACAGTATTAACAATATCACGGGCAGATTGATCAAGAAGTCTATGATCAAAAGCCTTTAAATTGATACGAATTTTTTGTCCATCCATAATATTTTCCTATGTTACTAATGTCTTAGAAAAGACAAATGCCATCACAATGGATGGCATTCTTGTTATATGTTCTACTCGATAATTTTAGAGACGATACCTGCGCCGACGGTTCTTCCGCCTTCACGGATGGCGAAGCGTAGTCCTTCACTCATCGCAATAGGGGCGATCAGATCCACGGTCAATTTCACGTTATCGCCAGGCATGACCATTTCTGTGCCCGCTGCCAGCTCAACAGAACCGGTTACGTCGGTAGTACGGAAATAGAATTGTGGGCGATAGTTGGCGAAGAAAGGCGTATGACGGCCACCTTCGTCTTTACTTAATACGTAAATTTCGCATTCGAATTTGGTGTGTGGTTTGATCGAACCAGGTTTACAAAGAACCTGACCGCGTTCAACATCATTACGTTTTGTGCCACGAAGTAGAACACCAACATTATCACCGGCTTCACCACGATCAAGCAATTTACGGAACATTTCAACACCGGTACAGGTTGTTTTGGCAGTGTCTTTGATACCAACAATTTCAATCTCATCACCGACATTGACAACACCTTGCTCAATACGGCCAGTTACCACCGTACCACGACCCTCAATTGAGAACACGTCCTCAATGGGCATAATAAAGTCACCGGCAATCGCACGCTCAGGCTGAGGAATATAGGCATCCACCGCGTCCATCAATGCAAGAATAGAGTTTTTACCGATTTCGTCATCACGGCCTTCCAGTGCTGCCAAAGCAGAACCTTTAACAATCGGAATGTCATCACCAGGGAATTCGTAGTCGTTAAGAAGTTCGCGTACTTCCATTTCAACCAATTCAAGTAATTCTTCGTCGTCTACTTGATCCACTTTGTTCAAATAGACCACAATCGCAGGAACGCCCACCTGACGCGCCAAAAGAATGTGTTCTTTGGTTTGTGGCATTGGGCCGTCCGCCGCATTGACCACAAGAATCGCACCGTCCATTTGTGCCGCACCGGTGATCATGTTCTTTACATAGTCGGCGTGACCCGGGCAGTCTACGTGAGCGTAGTGACGTTTCTCAGTTTCGTATTCTACGTGGGCCGTAGAAATCGTAATCCCACGCTCGCGCTCTTCCGGAGCGTTGTCGATGTTCGCGTAATCCGAAAATGTCGCACCGCCCGTCTCAGCTAATACTTTAGTAATTGCAGCCGTTAACGTTGTCTTACCATGATCCACGTGACCAATCGTGCCAATGTTACAGTGCGGTTTATTACGCTCAAACTTCTCTTTTGCCATTGTAT
>JAUIFA010000004.1 GCA_030429625.1 Alphaproteobacteria bacterium
ACGAAGCCCTGCCCGGCGACATGATAGACGCCACAGACTTCTGGTCGGGTGCGGTTGGCAACGGGGATGGCGATGGGTTGATAAACAATGAATCAGTGGCCAATGGCGAGCCCCAACTTTTCTTTATTCATCTAAAACAAGCCGGTTTCATAGAAGGTGCCTTTGATGGCGCATGGCCTGCTCTTATCGGCAGCACCTTACCAAATACTGATATTACTGGTGCAACCTTCTGGCCATTTGAGATTTCAGAATCAGATTATTTTAAAGCTGGCGGGGGAACAATTACCGCTGGCACAACGGTTAATATACTATCTTTTGGCAAGGCTCTTTCTGGAAAGCCTCCTCAAGGCGCAGTATTTACTCCTCGTGAAGCTCATATTGTTGATTTAAAAATGGACGATGGTCTTTCACTAGAAGGAGAAATTATAGGAGGGCCATCAAGAGGTTCAACTGGATGCTCAACTGGTGGAGGGACTCCCGTTGTTGGAACGGATAATTATGATTTTGCCAGTTCTGATTTGGAATGTATCATGGGGCTAGTGCTGCCTTAACGGCAATAAGTTGCACCGATTGATTTGTTTTGCTATACTCCCCCTATATGTATTTGGAAGGGTCTGGGAATGAATTATCATAAACCTGTAAAAACCGCTGGCTTTACGTTAATTGAGATGTCGGTTGTTCTTGTTATTATCGGGCTGATTGTCGCGGCCATCATCTCTGGGCAAGATATGATTCGTACCGCGCGGATCAACAACATCATCACCGACTTTAATCACTATAAAAGCGTTGTTTCCGGCTTTGACACAAAATACGAAGCCCTGCCCGGCGACATGATAGACGCCACAGACTTCTGGTCGGGTGCGGTTGGCAACGGGGATGGCGATGGGTTGATTGAAGCCAATACAGAATCTGCTTTGTTTTTTGTCCATCTCAAACAAGCTGGATTTATTGAAGGATCCTTCGATGGCGTCTTTGGTGGCAGTGGAACGGTTATTGGCACCAACGCCCCCTACACCGACATCACAGGTGCTACCTTTTGGCCTATGGACGTGGATGAATTGCAATATTTTCAGAAAGGTTACCGTGGTTCTGGCACCTGTGCGACACTGGATTGTGTCAATATTCTGTCTTTTGGGAAGGAAGTCAGTGCCAGTTGGCCTTTTAATCCGGTTTTTACCCCTCGTGAAGCCCATATTATGGATTTAAAAATGGACGACGGGCTGGCTGGGGAAGGGGAAATATTAGCCGGCCCTGAAAGAGGGTTAAGTGGCTGTTCTACCGGCGGAACAACGCCAGCCATAGGAACAGACAATTACGACTTTACCAACAAAGATCTGGAATGTGTTATCGGGCTAGTACTGCCTTAACGGGATGGAGCCGAACCCTTATCTTCTTCTTTGTCGGGGCCTTTTCTTTGTTCGCCTATGATATCTCTCCACGCAGTTTCAGCAACTGTATTTGAAGGAGGAGAAGTGCTGCCCTGTCTAGGAGGTGTGCCTTCTGCTTTTGCCCCTTTTTTTGTGGCCTCAAACTCTTTCTCCAACTCCCAAACCCTTCTTGTACCTTCTGTCGCAAGACCTTTTTTGACAAATTCTTCCTGCTCTTCAACTTCGCGCATGGTTCTTGTGCCATTGTCTTTTGGGGCCCTTACCCTCCGTGCGATTTCTTCTCCATCAATATGGGGCGCCTCTTCTATTTTTTCATCCGCCCGTGCGGCTCTTTTTACTGCTGGTAAAGAAGCTTTTATTTTGTTCAATATTTTTGTATCACCCATTATCGAACCAGCCCAATCAACCGCCTCTCCGAACATATATTTAGCTTTAGCTCCCACATAACCAATAGACCAGCTCGCCACATAGGTAGCTCCCACCATTACCGCACCTGTGACCACTGCCCCACCAAGAAAAATAAGCGGTCCTGTTGCGAAAAATCCTGTCACCGCAGCACCCAATACCAGCCCAGCCACACCAAGAGCAATCGCCAACTTTGTCGTTGGCGTATCTTTGTATGAAAGGGCATCTTTATCCATAATTCTAGGGTTTTCCCATATAGGGCGATTCTTAGAACCTGAGCCATTCTCCATACTACTTTGATCGTCTTCTGTCATAAAACACACTTTTGTTTAAAATCTATCCACTGTAACTATAGCAGCTATAGATTAAAAAATCGTTAACATTATTATAACAGAGCATGGTTAGTTGAAAACTTGCTTATTTCATCATTGCCTGATATACAGTTTTTTGAATCTAGATATGGAATTTAAGGAATTCATAGATGAAAACAACCATCGTCCAACAGCTTGAAGAAAAACGCCGAGGCGCACGCCTTGGAGGTGGTCAAGAACGCATAGATGCCCAGCATAAGCGAGGCAAGCTTGCCGCCAGAGAGCGCCTTGAAGTGTTGCTTGACCCAGAATCGTTTGAAGAAATTGGTATGTTCGTTGAACATCGTTATCACGATTTTGGTATGGAAAAAAACCGTATTCCCGGCGATGGGGTGGTCACCGGCCATGGCACCATCAACGGACGCCTTGTCTTTGTTTACAGTCAGGATTTTACCGTTCTTGGTGGCTCAATGAGCGAAGCAAACGCCAATAAAATCTGCCAAATTATGGACATGGCCATGAAGGTGGGAGCACCAGTCATTGGGCTGAACGATTCGGGCGGAGCACGTATTCAAGAGGGGGTGGGTTCACTTGGCGGCTATGGTGAGATTTTCCAACGCAATGTCAATGCTTCTGGCGTGATCCCGCAGATGTCGATGATTATGGGTCCGTGCGCTGGTGGCGCGGTCTATTCTCCGGCATTGACCGATTTTACCATGATGGTCAATAACACATCCTATATGTTTGTCACTGGTCCTGACGTGGTGAAGACCGTAACGCATGAAGAGGTTACTCAGGAAGAATTGGGGGGCGCGCAGACCCATACACAAAAAACTGGTGTGGCTGATATCCGCTTTGACTGCGACATTGATGCACTGATTCAGGCGCGGCGTTTGTTTAATTTTCTGCCTTCTTCCAACCGTGAAGCCCCTCCTGTGCGGATGACGGAAGACCCGGCTGACCGGATTGACCTATCCCTCAACACATTAATTCCTGAAAACCCGAACAAGCCTTACGACATGATGGAGTTGATTAACCGCGTGGTGGATGAAGGAGATTTTCTTGAAATAAAACCCGAATATGCCAAGAATATCCTTGTAGGATTTGGCCGAATGAGCGGTTCTACCGTAGGGTTTGTGGCCAATCAGCCCATGCATCTGGCGGGCTGTTTGGATATTGACGCGTCCACCAAAGCCGCACGTTTTATCCGCTTTTGTGACGCATTTAACATCCCCATTGTTACCTTTGTCGACGTACCCGGCTTTCTTCCTGGGGTTAATCAAGAACATAACGGCATTATCAAACACGGTGCAAAATTACTCTATGCTTATGCGGAGGCCACCGTACCAAAGATTACCATTGTCACCCGCAAGGCCTATGGTGGTGCTTATATCGTGATGAATTCCCGCCACCTAAAAGGGGACATTAATTATGCTTGGGCGGACGCAGAGATTGCGGTTATGGGGGCCGATGGTGCATCAAGAATTCTTTTCCGTAGCGAAGAGGAGGAACAACGTAAAGTGTTGGAAGAGGATTATAAACAGCGTTTTTCCAGCCCGTTCGTTGCTGCATCAAGAGGGTTTATTGACGATGTCATACGCCCACAAAACACGCGCTGGAGGATTTGCCGTGCCCTAACCTTATTGCGAGACAAAGAGGTTACCACCCCGTGGAAGAAACATGATAATTTGCCGTTGTAAACATTAGGATGTGAGCACACTATGTTCAAGAAGATACTTATCGCCAATCGTGGAGAAATCGCCCGTCGTATTATTAGAACCTGTAAAAGGATGGGGATTAAAACCGTCGCGGTTTATTCTGAAGCGGACACCAACACCTTGCACGTGGCCGAGGCAGACGAAGCGGTGTATATTGGCCCTTCACCGGCAGATCAAAGCTATCTGGTGATTGAACATATTCTTGATGCTGTACGCCAAAGCGGTGCTCAAGCCGTGCACCCAGGCTATGGTTTTCTTTCTGAAAACACACTGTTTGCTGAGGCGCTGCGTAAAGAGGGCGTGGCTTTTATCGGGCCTACTCCCGATGCCATTGCCAAGATGGGAGATAAAATTGAGGCCAAAAGAATTGCTGAAAAGGCCAAAGTTTCTACTGTTCCTGGTGATGACTCTGATATTACCACTGCACGTGATGCGGCAAGAATCGCCGCCAAGATTGGCTTCCCTGTGATGATAAAGGCTGCTGCCGGTGGCGGTGGTAAAGGCATGCGCATCGTGCATAAAAAATCTGAAGTTGAACAAGCCTTTAAGTCAACACGTAACGAAGCCAAGAAAAGTTTTAGCAGTGATCGAATCTTTATTGAGAAGTTTATTGAAAATCCACGTCATATTGAAATTCAGATTCTGGCAGACAAATATGGAAAAGTGGTTTGTTTGGGTGAACGGGAATGTTCTATTCAACGCCACCATCAAAAGGTGATTGAAGAGGCTCCAAGCCCTTATATTACTGAAAAAACCCGCCAGAAAATGTACGAGCAATCTATTTCTCTGGCTAAGAATGTTGGCTACCAATCGGCGGGTACCATTGAATATATTATGGATCAGAAACAAAATTTCTATTTTCTGGAAATGAACACACGTTTGCAGGTAGAGCATCCTGTCACCGAAAATGTTACCGGACTGGATCTTGTGGAACTAATGATTAGGATTGCCTGGGGAGAACGTCTGCGATTGAACCAGAAAGATGTAAAAATAAAAGGGCACTCCATCGAAACACGCATCTATGCGGAAGACCCTGAACGTAGGTTCTTACCCTCTACAGGACGGATCACCGAATATAAAGAGCCTAAACATACCGATAAAGTTCGGGTCGATAGTGGTGTTTATGCCGGAGATGAGATCAGTATTTTCTATGACGCAATGATTGCTAAGCTCATCACCTATGCGCCTACGAGAGCCGATGCCATTAAGTTTATGCAACGGGCGTTGGGGGAGTATGTCATTAGTGGCATTTCCCATAATATCAGCTTCTTAGAAGCGTTGATGTCGCATCCGCGCTTTGCGGAAGGTAATTTGTCTACTAATTTTATTGAAGAGGAGTACCCAGATGGATTCTCTGGTGCAGAATTGGATGAAGAACGTACCAAAGCATTGCTGAGTGTGGGCTTGTATATTTTCCTTGAAGATGCCAAACGCGCGCGGGAAATTTCTGGCCAATTGCCCGATCGAAAACGCCAACTTTCAACACGGTGGGTGGTGTCAGTGGGGGATCAGAGCTATTCTGTAAGTGTTCAGAATCGTAAAGACGGTTATGATATTCGCTACGAAGAGCATTTCTTTAGCATTTACAGCAACTGGGTCTTAGGAAGTCGCTTGTTTCAAGGAGTGATGGATGGACGTCATATCAACGTGAAGATTGAACATACTCCTGGCGGATATATGCTTACTCATGCCGGAGTGACGGTAAAAGTGACAGTAAGAACCCCACGTGTAGCAGAGCTGGCACGTTATATGCCGGAAGTGGACAATTCTCTGGGTGCTATGACCTTGTCCGCACCTATTTCAGGCAGAGTTGTAGAAATCAAAGTCAAAGAGGGGCAGGCCGTTTCTGCGGGCAGCCCCTTGATGACTCTCGAAGCAATGAAAATGGAAAATGTCTTTTACGCCGAGAATAATGTGGTGATCGATAAAATCCTAATTGCCGAGGGTGATTCTGTGCAAGTCAACGAAACTATTTTTGAGTTTGCGTTGGCAGGGAACGAAGAGAAGAAAGAAAAGAAGGCCAAAAAGAAGTAACCAATTATTCTTTGACCAATACTGAGTACACCTTACCCTTATAGGCCTCGTGCCAACCAAGATCGTCAATGAGGATGTAGCGCATTAATCCGTCAGATGGCAGAATGGCGGCCGTCATACTGTATTTTTCTAATATGGACTGCCAATCTTCATTTCGGTTGTCTATATTAATATGGTCTTCTAACACTTCTTCGCTGTAGGCCGTGTCTGCTCGCCCATCGACAAATATTTTTAGCTTGCCCTTGCTGTAATAGATAAGCTGTCCGCCATCACCATAACCATTAAGAAAGTTTCGTTCTGGATAATGCTCTAAAGCAAATTCGACGGCCACCTGAATATCCGGTTGCTCTTTTTCTTTGATTTCTACCATGGTACTCAACAAAACAACCGCCACCAAAACGGAGAAACCCAGACTTCTTAAACGGAACATTATGTCTTGCGCCCTTGCCTCAATAGGAAATGTCTGGTGAGGCTTAAATGAGGCAATGGAAAGAGCGATATAAGGAGCGGCCAACAAAGCAAACACACTGAAATTACGGCCGGCATCCAGCCCCATAAACACAAAGCCGAAGGTAATGATTTTGTCGGCCAGAGGGATGTCCTTTAGCCGTAAGTTGGTGACCAATAAAAATACTGCAAATAACGGCGTGGTAGCTGGGCTGGAAAACACTCGAATCGGTTGCCATTCAGAAATATAAGGCTTCATGACCGAGTCCAACGTGCGCAATATCCCAGGAATAATATGCCAGCCAAGTGGCGTAAGAAACATGGCAAAGAAGCACAACACACCAACGATAAAAAGCTGCTTAAACCATGTCCAGTTTTTATGCACGATGGATTCCAAACCATAAGAGCCAATGAGGATCAACCCCACCAATACACTGCCGTGGAAATTCGCCCAGATAACGGTCAACAGCGGCAGAACATACAATGCTGTGCTGGATTGCCGTGATTTTTGCAGCTGAAAATGAAAGATTAGCGCCAAGATAAAAGACAACAGATGCGGCCGCAGGGACAGGGCAGGGCTGATGGCAAAACCGCATAAGAAGGTGGCGATCAGCGCCACCTCTATGCTTACATTACGGCTATAGATATTTCTAAACAAAAAACCAATAACGGTGGCCGCCAACGCAAGGCGTATAATCTCTAGGCCATGATAACCAAAACGCTCATGCACCATACTTAAGACAACATCAAAACTCCAAGACAAATTATACCACCTCGCGTCTCCGGCAGAATGTGACCAAGGGTCGTGCAGAGGAATACCATGCTCGCGAATATAATCGCCTGCCGCAATGTGCCAGTATGTATCAGGGAAATGTAGAATATCTGGCGAAAGAAAGTTAAACCAGGCAATGGCAAAAAGAATGATCGGCGGGATAAACCCGTTAGGAATGATTCGCTGCATTAGTCTTTAAAGCCCTTCTTTTCATTGATAATATACAGAGGGCGGTGTTTTACCTCTTTATAGATACGACTGATATATTCCCCTTGAATCCCAAGGCTTATAAGCTGAATGCCCCCAATAAACAGTACCACCGTAATCAACGAAGCATAGCCGGGAACGTCTACCCCATAGATAATTGTTTTGGCGATCAATGTACCCGCATAAATGAACGACACCAACGAAATTATAATCCCCACATAGGTCCATATTTTTAAGGGTGCAGAGGTAAATCCAAAAATTCCGTCCAGTGCGAACTGCCATAATTTCCACATGTTCCAGCTTGTCTTCCCAGCATGTCTAGGATCACGGTCAAAATAGACCGAAGTGGTTTTAAAGCCTGGCCAAGCCAATATTCCTTTCATAAAACGGCTGCGCTCAGGTAATTGTTTGATTGCATTGACCACCTTCCTATCCAACAGACGGAAATCACCTGTATTGGCGGGAATGTTAATATGGGATATCTTACCAATGATTTTATAAAAGGCCGAAGCAGTAGCCTTCTTTAAGTACGTCTCTCCCTGACGATTTTTACGAGTGGCCAAGACCACATCAAATCCCTCCCGCCATTTCTCAATCATTTCAGGAATCAGAGAAGGAGGGTCTTGCAAATCCGCATCTATGGGGATCACAATATCCCCAGAAGCATGTTCCAACCCGGCCGAAAGAGCGATTTCTTTCCCAAAATTGCGTGAAAAAGAAAGGATTTTTACTCTCTCATCCTTATTACTAATTTCACAAAGCATATCGTAGCTTTTATCCTGACTGCCATCGTCCACACAAATAATCTCCCAATCGGAAAGCAATTTCTGCTCCTGACATTCCTGTAAAACTTTGTTCATAACGTCAAAAAAGTTTGCAATGACCTCTTCTTCGTTAAAGATTGGGACAATTATGGACAAATAACTGTTTTGTTTTTTCATCAATTCTACGCTTACTTAAATGAATCTTTTCGGGGAATTATAATCGAAAAATAAAATATTGCTAGAAGATATAAATCGGGGTAAACAACCACCTGTCTTATGTTATTACATCTTAAGGGGTTATTATGTCCATCATTTCAAAATCACTAAGTAAAATCAAACCTTCTCCTACCATTGCGGTGACCACCAAAGCCAAAGAGCTCAAGGCCGCAGGAAAGGATGTGATTGGGCTGGGTGCAGGTGAACCGGATTTTGATACCCCCGATCATATTAAGAAAGCCGCCATTGAGGCCATCAATGCTGGCCAGACCAAATATACGGCCGTGGACGGTACGCCGGAATTAAAACAAGCCATTGTGGATAAATTCAAGCGTGAAAACAATTTGAGCTATCAGACATCGCAAGTCACCGTGGGCACGGGGGGAAAGCAGGTCTTGTATAATGCACTAATGGCAACATTAGACGAAGGCGATGAAGTGATTATTCCTTCACCTTATTGGGTATCATACCCGGACATGGTTGCACTGGCTGGCGGAACACCTGTCATTGTGGCGGGCAAGGCCGAGCATGATTTTAAATTGCAGCCGGAAGATTTACGTGCGGCGATTACGGAAAAAACCAAATGGATTATTTTCAACAGCCCGTCCAACCCAACAGGCGGTGCGTATAGTTTTGATGAACTGAAGAAAATTACCGATGTGCTGTTGGATTTTCCAAAAGTCCATATCATGACCGACGACATGTACGAGCATATTGTCTATGATGGGTTTAAATTTGTTACACCCGCAGAAGTCGAGCCAGGGCTTTACAGCCGTACGTTGACGGTCAATGGTGTGTCCAAGGCCTACGCCATGACCGGATGGCGTATTGGTTATGCGGCAGGGCCGGAAAATATTATTAAGGCCATGGCGAAGATCCAATCGCAAAGCACGTCTAACCCATGTTCCATCAGTCAGGCAGCCGCCACGGTAGCCCTTTCCGGAGATCAGTCCTTTTTGGAAGAGCGCAATCTTGCCTTCAAACGCCGTCGGGACATGGTGGTAAGCAAGCTCAATGAAATCGACGGTATTAGCTGCAACACGCCGGAAGGCGCGTTTTACGTGTTCCCCGATATCCGTGAATTGGTCGGCAAGAAAACACCAAGTGGTGACGTGATAAATAACGATGGAGATTTCTCTGCTTATTTACTGGAAGAAGCTTTAGTGGCGGTTGTTCAGGGAAGTGCTTTTGGGGCGGAGGGTTTCTTCCGTATTTCTTACGCCACGTCGGATGAAAAACTCGAAGAAGCCATGAAGCGCATCAAAAAAGCCGTGGATGCTTTAGCTTAGAATGTTATGTTCAAAAGAGCCTACAAAATTTCTCCTAGTGCACATAAATCCAATTACATAAAACATGCAGCCGTTGATTTAGAAAATAATTCTGCCTTTTGGTGTTATGGGCATAAGGATAATAGTCGTGAACCACACTATATTTATCTCCTAGAACATGAAGGAAGATGTTACCCATTTCTAAGCTCAGGTACATTTAAAACAGATCTCCGGATTGGTCATTGGGTTGTTGGCGAGATATCTTTTTTTTGCCAAACAAAAGATTACTTAATGTCTAAAACCAATTTTAAGGAAATAGATTTGGTTGGCATTAATAGTTTTTGTTACGAATATGAATCTATAGAACATTATCAGAAAATTATTTCTATCATACAGAAAGCCGTTCAGGTCCTTTACAGCGGTCCGTCGAGCCCATATTTACTATCAGCCCCCTGCTTTCTATACGATATATTTTTCCCCGAGATTCCTCTAAATTTGGCCATTAAAGCAGAATCACCACCTATCGAAGAACAACGTCCAAAAGACCTTTCTTTTCAAGCTTTATATAACATAGCCTCTCTGATGCATGGCCATCAACTATTAAAGAATCTGGGTTATTCTACTTCTAAACCTCCCTTTAAAGTTAGTGAAAAGGATCTTAATGAATTAAAAAAGAAAAAATCTGCACACGCTATCCAACTGGCAAAGACATACATAGAAGAATCTATTCCTTACATGCCATTTGAAGAGGTAAAAGATTATTTCTCTAGAGCAAATAAAAATAATGAATTGTTAGAGTTTGAAGAAATTACTTCATATTTACTAGTGTTAAATAATGACAAGGCCCGCATGGGTCCATACAAGAAGATAGGAATAATACACTCGGGTATTCTTTTTAGTGAAGATTTTCTCTCTCTTCTAGAGAAAATCTATAAACATAAATATGCTAATGTTTTTAAAAGCTTTGGAGAAATGCTAGCACGGTTGCTTCTAGAGTTAGAAAAAGAAGGTTTGTTCTATGCAATATCTGAACAACATCAGTAATTTCAAGAAGAAATACACACGAAACGGACAAAATCGTGTAAACTTGACAAATCTTTTAAGTTATTTAACTTCTTTTCCAGAAAATAAGCCTAACCTACCGCCCGAAAACACGAGAGCCGCGTTCACGCATCGTAGACTTGCTTCGTTTGATCGAACCGCGCATGCTGGTAACTTTGTCACGCCAGTGGTGATCTCCCCCATCCAGCACACCTTCCTTGCTGGGGGTCATCGTACCACCGGAAGAAACCTGAGCCAGTTTTTGTTGTTCTTGGTGGATCTTTTTAGTGTGATCCTTAATAAACTGCTTCTTATTCTTCTGCTGGTAATATTCTTTTTTGGTCTCAGGTGGTTTCTCGCCCATTATCTCTCATCTTTATTAGGATTCTTTCTTCTACGAAGATTTTCCCTCAGCGCAGAGCCAAGCTTTTCCTCTCGCGGAGAGTTCTTTTTCGTATTGTCACCTTTCCTATCCGTGGATTTTATCATTTTTGCTCCGTTCTGCCTAGATAAATTTTAATAAAATTTAAATATTCTATAAAATTCTTAATTGCCAGTATTTTTCCTTGCGCTTTTTGTCTTTATGGGGCAGATTCCGCCTTGTTTTAAAAAACACATGCCGGTGTAGCTCAGTGGTAGAGCACGTCATTGGTAATGACGGGGTCGCAAGTTCAATTCTCGCCACCGGCACCATTACCCACTTTCATCTGAACCTTATGAGATATTTATGGACACAAAAGATTCAAACGGCAATCTGCTGCAAGACGGTGATTGCGTCACCTTAACCAAAGATTTAAAGGTAAAAGGTTCCTCAATCAATCTAAAACGTGGCACAACCATAAAGAATATCCGACTGACTGACGATGATGGCGAGGTTGAGTGTCGCCAAGGAAAATCCACTATTGTGTTGAAAACATGTTTTTTAAAGAAGGTATAAACAATATGAATGGACATCATTTAAACTGTTGAGCTTTTGAAAGAAGTGTATATTTTCATAAGATTATGATGAACACAATCCGGAACATTCGATATCTGTCTGCCATTACTCTCATTGCGTTTTTGTTTAATGCGATGCTGCCGTTTTTTGCGGTATACGATCTTGATAACGCAAAAGCCTCTGAATTATCTGATCCCTCCCAGAAAATCCTTATTTGCACAGGAGAGGGCTTTAAATGGATCAGTTTGGAAGACCTCCAATCCGGCAAAGAGTCCCCCAAACAAAATAAAGACCTCAAATGCCCGTTATGTTATTTTGTTTTACATGGCAAATATACATTCACCCCTTATGAATTAGCGACTCAATCTGTTTTCTATTCTACGCCTTTGCTTTTTAAAGGTTTAGAAAACCGTTTGGCAAAAACATTATTTAGATCTTCCCCCTACAGTAGCCGTGCACCTCCTCATATAGCCTAAAATTTATCAATTACTTTATATGCCAGCGGATTTAACCGTATGGTTTTTGGCTATTTCTATGAGGATTATAATGAATAAATCTACATTATTATTTGGCATTATGCTTGCCAGTACTGCCCTTAGCGCAAATGTTAAGGCAGAAGAAAACAACTCTCTTAAAACAATCAATGTCATTGCACCATTACAAACGCCGGCGGTGGATTCTTTGAATGTCGATGATAATCTAAACATAACCCCCTATAGCGACAGTGCGGACTCTTTTAAGTCTCTGCCCGGACTCTCTGCTGGCCGCTTTGGCGGCCATGGGCTAGAACCGGTCATTCGTGGTCAATCGCAAAACCAGATCAACGTCATTGACAGCGATGCTTATGTCTTTGGCGGCTGCCCAAATCGTATGGATCCCCCCTCTTCCTATCTGGATCTGGAATCGGCCGATGTTTTGACCATTGTTAAAGGCTATCAATCTGTGCTTAACGGTTCCGGTGGGGCTGGCGGGACGATTATTGTCGAACGTAACACCCCTAAAAAACTTGACAGTGCGCTTGGTTATTACGGCTCAGCCGATGCCGGGTTTGATGGCAACAGCCAAAGCTGGTTCTCGGGTGCACAGGCCACCGGCGGTACCGATCAGGCCTATGTGAAAGCCACGGCACGCATCAAGGACGCTGAAAATTACGAGGACGGCAACGGTAACGTGGTGCGCAGCTCTTTTGCAGAAAAATCTGGTGGGTTTGCCCTAGGCATCACCCCGGAAGACACCCATCTCTATGCCGGTTATGATTTTAAGAAAATTGACGATGCGTTGTTCCCTGGTGCTGGAATGGACAGCGTGCTTGCAGAAAATCAAACCTTTCGTTTAGGCTTTGAGAAACATTACGCCAACCAGCTCCTTTCCTTAATAAATGTCAGTGCATATGGAACGCTGGTCGACCATGTGATGGACACGTATTCTCTACGCCCAAATCCAACTATGTTTGCGCGGGTAGATTCTCAATCAGACACGTTTGGGGCAAAGTTAAAAACTGATTTTACACTAAGCGACCAAACCGTCCACAGCGTAGTAGAGTGGCGCCGCAATAACCGTAACTCCGATAAATATATGGGCATGATGGCCAGTAATGTATCGAATCTACAATCGGTGATGTGGCCGGACATTACATTGGATGAAATCGGCTTAGGGCTGGAGACCAGTTTTATTTTAAGCGAACAAGATCTGTTGGTTGTCGGTGGGCGTTACGATTATGTGTCGGTGGAATATGGCCGCGCTAATGACGTGGCGGCGGCTTCGGGCTTAAGTGCCAACGATCTGTATCGCCAGTTTTATGGCGCAACCGCCAAAGACGAGCACGAGCATAATCTGAGTGGATTGCTGCGTCTGGAGCATAAACTGGACAATGATACAACCCTCTATTCTGCCCTCAGTCGCTCCGTACGTACGGCAGACGCTACCGAACGCGGACTGGCCAATTACACGATGATGATGGGCAACAACCTCTCTTGGGTAGGCAACCCCAACATCAAACCGGAAAAGCATCACCAGCTGGAAGCGGGTGTGTCTGTGGCCAAAGAGGAATGGGACACCAATGTGAGTCTGTATGCCAACCGGGTCAGTGATTACATCTTACGGGATTCGGCACGAGGGCAAAACGGTATTTTGGTGACTGCAACCAATGCCGACATATACCGCAATGTGGACGCTTTGCTCAGTGGGGTTGAAGTGGAAGGAAGCTGGGACATTGCCCAAAATTGGACGCTTTCTGCCGATGCCACCTATACGTATGGAGAGAATCTGGACGACGACATGGTGCTGGCACAAATCCCACCGCTGCAAGGGCACGTTAATTTGGCATGGTTGGCTTCTGATGCAATCACTGTTAATCAGGGCATGCGCTGGGCGACAACCCAAACACGTGTGGATACTGATCCCACCGTAGGTAGTGGCTTGGACGTAGGAAAAACCAGTGGCTATGCCGTGTTTGACTTTAACACAATAGTCAAACACACTGAGGATGCTCGCTTTATAATCGGGGTCAATAATCTATTCGACCAGACCTATGCCAATCACCTAAATCGCTCAAATATTTCTGACCCGACACAAATTCAGGTCAATGAGCCTGGGCGTTCTTTTTATGCCCAGTTAAAAATTACGTTCTAACGTTAAAAATGGGGACGTGTGTTTGCGCGTCCCCCAGAAACCTTATGAAATTTTTACGCCTTACATCGTTTTTTGCTAATTATGAAGGAACTCTGCTGGCCTATGGCGCCTCATTGGTACTGCATTCTGGACTGGCCGTATGGCTGGGAATGAACATGGCTGAAGCAGAATCGGTTAATCAAGGCAGCATCTCCCTTGAGCCGATTACAATCTCGATTGTAACACAGTATGGTGATTCTATCTATGCTCCTGAAGCGGCGCAAAAAAAGGGAAATATGGCCAAGGAAATGACAAAAGAACCTTCTAATCGAAAAGAAAAACCACCAAAGAAGAGAAACCTTATCACCCACTACCAAAAAGAGCTTGCCAAGGCGGAAGTAAAAAAACAGTCTCCGCAACCAATATCTGTTTCCAAAACCACCGGTATAAAAACCAGCGCTAAAAAACAAGCCTCCCTTAAAATAGCTGAAAAAAATGGTGATGAACTACACTATAATAGCTTGGTACGCGCCCTCTTAGAAAAACACAAAACCTACCCCAGAAAGGCACAAAAACGTAAAATTGAAGGGGTGGTGGAAATTATCTTTACCATTGATATCACAGGGGAAATAATTTCTAAACATCTTAAAAAAAGTTCCGGGTCTCGGACACTTGACAAAGCGGCTCTTCAATCCCTAGAGCGCGCCAATCCACTGCCACCCCTCCCAGAAAAATTAGGAACATCTAAACTAACCCTCACTGTACCGTTTGGCTTTTTCTTGATGTAGCCTTATTCACGAATGCTGGCAATAAACTCAGCAACCTGAGTCCTTAATTTTTCAGCATGCTCGTTAAGCTTTTCATTCACATTATTGATCTGAATGGATGTATCTCCTACCTCAACAGACGATTGCGAAACCTTAGTCACTGACTCTGAAACCTCACTGGTATTACGTGCAGCATTCTCGATGGAGGAAGCAATTTCAGCCGTTGCCGTACTTTGCTCTTCCATGGCCGCGGAGGTAGAGCTGGCAATTTCATTCATCTCTCCAATGGTTTTTATGATTTCCTCTAATGCCCGATCAGTGTTACTGGTCTTATCCGTAACGTTCTTAATGTGTTCCGCAATTTCAGCCGTGGCGTTACCCGTCTGTTCCGCCAGATTTTTTACTTCCCCTGCTACCACCGCAAACCCCTTGCCGGCCTCACCGGCTCGCGCGGCCTCAATAGTGGCGTTGAGTGCCAATAGATTAATCTGCTCGGCAATATCACTTATTAAATTAAGAACCGCGCCAATCTGATTGGTACTGGTGACCAGCTCCTCAAAGATTGTACTGACTTCATGCCCCTTATTCACCGCATCACTGGCAATTTGACTTGAATGACTGACTTTACTGCTGACTTCATTGATCGAAGATATTAGCCCCCTTGACGAATCGGCAACCGCGTTAACACTGTCCAACGCACGCTGAGTGGCTCCCGCCAAACCTTCTGCCTGCTGGCTGCCAGAGTTGGCAATGGCAGACAAAGATTGTGCCGCATATTGGAACTCATTGGCTGAAAATGAGACTCCTTCGACCACCTCACCAACAGCATCCTCAAAACGCTGCGCCAATTCTTCACGTGTTTTACGACGTTCCTCCTCTGCACGCTCTTCGGCCACCTCCTGTTCTTTTTGCAGTGCAAGCAGCTGTTTTGCATTTTCCTGAAACACTTTAGCCTTACGAGCAGTGCTGCCAATTTGGTCGCCTCTTGTAATGTAGGGAATCTCAAAATCCAGCTTATTTTCTGTCAAAGCGCGCATCACTTCATTGATGGCATTGATCGGCTTAATGGCAATATTATTAATAACTACTGCCACAAAAATATTGATCACGATTGCGATTAGTATTTGAATGTACAGATCCGAGAGAAAAACATCACTGGCCTCTGCGCCAAATGTGCCTCTGACATGAATGTAACTTTTTATGCCAAACCCGACCCCTACTAAAGACAGGAAGATGACCACGCACTGGAGTCTTGTCGACAAATTCCGAAAAAATCTTTGTATTTTATACATTTATCCCCCTAACTATAAACAGCCATATCACCTAATTAGTTTCAAGAATTCTTCTCTTGTTCTCGCATCCTTTCTAAAAAGTCCGGTCATATGAGATGTCTTCATCGTTGAACCGCTTTTATGCACCCCACGGGTCGACATACAATGATGTGTTGCTTCGACGATCACCCCCACACCTTTAGGCTCCAAAACCTCTTGAATGGCATTGGCGATTTGTGCTGTAAATTTCTCCTGAATTTGTAGACGTTTGGCAAAAGCGTCTACAACTCTTGCCAGCTTACTAATCCCAACCACTTTATTCGTTGGTAGATAACCAATATGTGCCTTTCCTATGATGGGTAACATGTGATGTTCACAATGGGACTCAAACTCAATATCACTAAGAACAATCATTTCATCGTAATTTTCTATTTCACTAAAAACACGGGCAAGTATTTCGTTGGGGTTTTGGCTGTAACCACCAAAATGCTCTTCGTAACTTTTAATCACCCGCTTCGGGGTGTCCAACAGCCCCTCACGCATTGGATCATCGCCTGCCCAACTTATCAATGTACGCACTGCCTCAATGGCTTGTTCTTTGTTTGGTTTGTGTGTCATTACTTTATATATATCTCAACTCTACGGCTTGCTTTGGCTTTCTCTTCACTTTGGGACTCTTCTACTGGAGCAGTCTCACTAAAACCATAATATTCAATGGAATCTTTCTTAACACCTTGTTCCGTCAATGCGTTAAACACTGCCTCTGCTCTAAGCTCAGCCAGATTAACGTCCGGCTTTATTTCATCGCTCTGCCCCACATAGCCCAGAGCAGTTATTTCATACGTATCTCTTTGTGACAACAGATGCACTATGTCCGCAATCACACTGATGCCAAATTCATTGATCTGTGCGCTGGACGCATCAAAAAATAAATAAAACGACTTCTGTTCATCTGTGCCAGTATCCTGCACCTCTATAGACTGACTGGCCGGAGCTTCTTTTACTTCACTCGGCAGAGTTTCTTCTTGTTCTTCCTGTGGATTTTCTGCCTCCTTGTTGCTTTCACTTTTGGGCTCAGATTTTGCCTCAGGAGCAATTATTTCCTCAAAAATAACCTCCTGATTGCCAATAAATTTCTTTTCGTCTTCGTTGATGGCTTTATCATCCTCAACAATGTCTTTGCCTTCGACTTTGGTCGTCGGTACGGCTTTGCCGGAAGGTTTTTCTGTTTCCGCATCGCCTGTGGTTTGTATGACCTTCACCTCGTCCGCAGGTGGGTTTTGAATCCAGTCAATCGTATCATAAAACCCATTGCGACAATTAGAGATATCGTCTTCCTGCCCCTCCTCCATTTCTTCAACCCAGCAATCAAAAAGGAAATATGCCTTGGCCGATTGTTTGGGATAGGTAGCAATAACCTCCCCAGAAACCACATCAAGCAACAACCTTCTTGCATTTAACAACGTGGGCAATAATGTTTCAGAAATATTCCAGTCTTCAGGATGTTCTGGATCAACCTCTATGCCATTGGCTGCACGGATTCCTTTATTGGCAAAATAGCGTGCGGCTGCCCAATCCGTCCCATCCACCTCACTCTCAGAAAACTCTTTGTACAGACGAGCCAGCTCGGAAGAAAAAATTTCTCCAGAAATAGAGGTGTTTTTAAACCTATCTGTACTGTATTGCAGAAAACATCCCGGAAGCAGTAACAATACCAATACATATGTCAGCCTATGTGTTTTTGTTTTCAGCACCAAGTGTATTCCCTTATTCTACCTGCATATCGTATGCGGCTCATTATATATTTTTTTTACATACAGTCACGTAATTTTATATTTTTGGTAGAGTCACCCCTGTTTGCCTCATATATTTACCGTCTCTGTCCGCATAGGTGGTCTCGCAAGGCTGATCCCCTTTAAAAAATAAGAACTGACACGCTCCCTCATTGGCATAAATTTTTGCCGGCAGTGGGGTCGTATTGGAAAACTCTAACGTCACATGCCCCTCCCACCCCGGCTCAAGCGGGGTCACATTGACAATAATTCCGCAACGCGCATAGGTAGACTTGCCCACACAGACCACCAAAACATCGTCTGGAATTCTGAAATATTCCACTGTTCTGGCCAATACAAAGCTGTTGGGAGGAATGATACAGATATCGGTTTTTTTATCCACAAACCCTTTAGGACAAAAATCTTTTGGGTCAACCGTAGAAGATTCTATGTTGGTAAAAATCTTAAACTCATCGGAAACCCTTGCATCATAGCCGTAAGACGACACCCCGTAGGAAATAATGCCTTTTTCTTTTTGGTCCTTCTTTTCCTGACGTGCCACAAAGGGCTCAATCATCTGATTCTCCAGTGCCAGCTTGGTAATAGACTTGTCCGATAAAATAGCCATATTATGTAATACCCCACACGTTGCGTAATAAAGCGATAATGCCGATAAATAATAAGGAATCAAGAGATAATGTTAAGTCGTTTTATCACAAATCTTGACTATTTACACAACATGGTTTCTTATCAGCGGGAAAATAAATGGTTCTTAAGGAGAGAGGAATGAGAATTTTATCGTTATGTGTGGCCATTGCCGTATTTGTGACCGGAATTTCTGCCAATGCCCTGCCCACAAAAAAGGAAGCCGAAAATAAAAACACCAGCATCACCATTTACAGCAAAGCCGGTGCCGGTTCAATTTCACCATCCATGTATCGCCCCACGCCGAACAATTATGGCTGGACAAACGCCTCCTCGATTCCGGGATACGCTCTGATTCGTCAAGAGCGTGATGTGTACTTACAAAAAGATCGGCAGATGTTGATGTTTGATGACAGCGCCGCCTATATCGACCCGACCACGGTGACCTTCAAATCGTTAACCGACCCAGAACATACTTCTGCCATAGAACAGAATTTTTATTTTGATCTGGTCAGCCCGCAAAAACTTGCCGAACGTTACGTTGGTGAAACCATTTCTATTGAGAAGAATTTTAAAAATAAGGACATGGAGATTTTCAGCGGACAACTCTTAAGTACAAGCGGTAACCAGCTCTCAGTAGAAAAAGAAGACGGTTCAATTGTTTCTGCTTCTCTTAGTGACGCAATATTTCCAGCCCTACCCGGAGGGCTTTTCACCAAGCCGACTCTGGCATTGGACGTTGTCTCAAAACAGCGAGGGAAACACCGCATTGAAACCAGCTATCAAACCGAAGGCATGACCTGGTGGTCAGATTATAACGCCGTTTATTCCGATGGCAAGAATGAGAATGAAGGTTATTTGGACATTGGCGCATGGGTAAGCATCGTGAACAAATCTGGGGCAGATTATGGCGACACAAAGCTAAAATTAATCGCCGGAGACGTAAACCGTGTTACTCCTCAGTCTGTTGGCAGAAACTATAAAGCCATGGCAATGGAATCCTTGGCCGATGCCTCTAACGTTGCCGGATTTGCTGAGAAATCCTTCTTTGAATTTCATCTTTATACTTTGGGTAGACCGACCAGCCTACCAAACAATTCAACCAAACAAATTGAACTGTTTGAACAAGCCAACCACGTTCCCGTGGAAAAATTATTGATGTATAATGGCAATCTCAATCGCTATTATGGTGGCACCAACACCGATCCTAACTTTGGCCAACAAAGCAATAAGAAAGTCGATGTATATCTAAAGTTTAAAAACGACAAAGCACATGGTTTAGGCATCCCCCTGCCTGCTGGGCGCGTGCGGGTGAGCAAGCGTGATATGGCGGACGATTCGTTGGAATTTATTGGTGAAGACACCATAGACCACACTTCTAAGGATGAAGAAATAAAACTCAAACTAGGGAAGGCCTTTGATGTAGTGGGGCAACGCAAACAGTCCAATTTCTACATCGACCACCGACGCAAATATATGAGTGAGAACATTGAAATCTCGGTAAGCAACCATAAAAACGAAGCCGTGGATGTTCTGGTGGTTGAAAATCTCAACAGAGGGGTAAACTGGACCATTGAAGAAAGCAGTATGTCCTATGAAAAGCTCGATTCACGCACTTTACATTTTCCTCTTTCTGTCCCCGCCGGAGAAACTAAAAATATCCGTTATAAGGTGGGTTACAGCTGGTAATAATGATAGTGCAAAAAATAATAATACAGTTATATTGTTGCTAACATATAATAATACTTGCGTTTTATTTCATTTTATATATATTCCGCTTGAGTTTTCTATATACTCTTTACAATTGCTGTCACTAAAGTGACCATGCCTTAACCGGCTTTTCGATCTCCCTACATGTTGATCCTAAGCGTTTGAACAAGAGTAAACCACTGTTTTATACAGTTAAGATGGCAACTCTTGTTTATACGAATTAACGTGTAAACAGCAATATTAACGCCAACGGAGATACACTAAATGGCAAACGGTACAGTAAAATGGTTTAATGCGACTAAAGGTTATGGCTTTATTCAGCCCGACGACGGAAGTAATGATGTTTTTGTTCACATCAGTGAAGTAGAAAAATCAGGCTTATCTCAGCTTAATGAGGGTCAAAAAATTAGTTACGAGATTGTAACCAATAAAGGCAAAAGCTCAGCAGCGAATCTTAAAGTTAATGATTCTGAAGCTGCCTAAACGGCTCTTTAAAAAATTAAAATTATTGCAAGCATTGTGTCCCGTTGAAATTCGGGCACGATTTGCCTTGCCATAAAGGAAATTCAATGGAAAACTTTACTATGCTGGGGCTCCCTGAGCCCTTAATGCATACGCTCGCCCACATGCAGTTTAGCGTGCCCACCCCTATTCAGGCACAAGCGATTCCGCCCGCTCTTAAGGGCAGGGATATACTTGGTTCTGCACAGACGGGAACAGGGAAAACTGCTGCATTTGGTATCCCACTGGTTACAAAACTTATGTCCAATCCTAGAGGTTGCGCATTGGTGATGACCCCAACACGGGAGTTGGCTGTTCAGGTTATCGAGCAATTACAAAGCTTGCTGGGCAAACGTTCCTCTATCAAATCAGCATTGTTGATTGGTGGCGAATCTATGCCAAAACAATTGCAACAATTGCGCAACCGTCCGAGGTTGATTGTTGGCACACCGGGAAGAATAAACGATCACTTGACGCGTGGCAGCCTTATGCTACACGATTTCAATTTTCTGGTTTTGGATGAAACCGACAGAATGATGGATATGGGCTTTACAATTCAGATTGAAAAAATCATGAAATATCTGCCCAAACAGCGTCAAACATTATTATTCTCTGCTACATTACCAAAAAATATTGTGTCTATTTCAGAGAAATATCTCATCGACCCGCTACGTGTTTCTGTCGATGCACCATCAAGCGCTGTTGAAAAGATAAAACAGGAAATATTACACGTGACAGACGCAGAAAAATACCAACAGCTTTTAACCCAGCTTGACGCACGCGAAGGCTCGATCATTATCTTTGTAAAAACCAAATATGGGGCAGAGAAAATGGCGGTTAAACTTTCTAAAGCACATTACAGTGCTGAGGCGATTCATGGCGACTTGCGTCAAAGCAAGCGTGATCGTGTCATCAGCGCTTTTCGTGACCGTAAGCACCGCATCTTAGTGGCCACAGATATTGCCGCACGTGGGTTAGACATTCCCCACATTGAGCATGTGATCAATTATGATCTTCCCCAATGCCCGGAAGATTATATTCATCGGATTGGGCGCACTGCCCGTGCCGGAGCAGAAGGTTCGGCTCTGTGTCTTATCGCACCAGCAGACAAGCGGAAATGGTCCGCCATTTACAGCTTGCTTAACCCTGGTGAAAAACCTGCCAATATGCCGCACAAAGACCACACCCACAAAAATTCTAATAAAAAGCATACGTTTAAAAGTCACAAGCGGACGCATAAAAAAAAAGCGGACGGGTATAAAAAAGCCGCCTAAATAAACAATTCTGTCATGATGTGTCCGTCTTAAGGCCGCTGTGATGCTGTCTGACAAACGCTTCCGCCTGTTATGTTATGTCCTTGTCAATATTGTTCATTCATAGTACAATTTGTTTATTATGGACGAATATGTCTGCACACAATGCCACTATGTTGGCCAGTTTAAGCGCAAAAAGCGCGGAAGCACCAAGACAGAAGTCATCGCTTGGTTGCTGTTTCCGTTAGGAATCCCCTATAGCCTCTGGCGTATGTGTAACAAAATTAAGGTCTGCCCTGATTGTGAGAGTGATCTTCTGGTCTCGTCCGACAGTGCCTTGGGCAAAAGAATCCTTGATAATATGGATGCCGAGCTAACCGCAAAGCTTGCCGCCAAACAGCACCTCCCCACCCGCACACCGCGTGAGACACAGAAAAATATCTAAGTTGTTATAATATAATAGAAAAACAGTGGTGGGGCAGTTAATTACTTGATCACCTAGCCATCCGTTTCCCTGATAACCCCTTATTTACAGGGTAATTTTAGAAAATAACAGGGAAATAGTAGGAAAATTAAAACTTAGCTCTCAGCTGTAGCCATATGTATGTTTTCTGCGTATTAGTAGCAAAAGTATCTGCATCATAATTTGTTATTTCAGCATAACAGAATAAAGGACATGCGGTGATTCTTTATGGCTAAGCCCTATTCAGTATAAAAAATAAAATCCAAGAATGTGACCTAAATCAATTTTCTGAACGAAAATATATTATACAACATATAGGGTTAATTATAAGGAAACATACTATATATAGTTATAAGGAGGAAAATATGACAATTATTCAAAGCAACGCCACACAGCCCAGCACTGTTTCGCCAGCCTTTCTTTTGCCTGAAGGAATACAACAAAAACTACACAAAGCCTTTAGCGCGTCGGGTGCGGCATTTTCCTCCGATTTTTATGCATCTTTGGCTTTAACTCTGCAAGAAAAATCTCCAAAAAATGAGCGGGAATGTGCGGACATTGTAGAGCAGGAATTAGCTCGGGCAGAGTTATTCGATGTACTGAAGCGTTTCCTTCTGCTTGAAGACGACACGGCCATTGAAGGTCATCGGGACACCATTGTTAGCAGCAAAGAAACCGTAGAGGAATATATCAATAAAGTGGACTGGCGGATTAATGCCAATGCCAATGTTGGCTACAGTAATGCTGGCTTGATCAACCAGACAGCGGGGAAAATCATTGCTAATTATTGGCTCGATTCCGTGTATTCAGAAGAGGAGGGAGATGCGCACCGCCGAGCGGATCTTCATATTCATGATCTGGATTGCTTAACAGGTTACTGTGCCGGATGGAGCTTGCGCCAATTACTGGATGAAGGCTTCAATGGTGTGCCGGGACGTGTTTCCAGCCGTGCTCCTAACCATTTGAATGAGGCACTGGGACAAATGGCCAATTTCCTCGGTATTTTGCAATCTGAGTGGGCGGGCGCTCAAGCATTTAGCTCCTTTGATACCTATCTTGCGCCTTATGTGTTTAAGGACAATATGTCATTCTCTGATGTAAAAAAAGCAATACGGCGTTTTGTCTATAATCTCAACGTACCGGCTCGTTGGGGGCAATCTCCGTTTACTAATGTTACTCTTGATTTCACGGTGCCTAAAGATTTACGTGACCAGTTCCCTAGTCGCAATTGCCGCCACCTGTTTGAGAAAATAGACGATGAAGACGTGTTGGCACGTATCCGTGCACGAGGGGTTCAGGATCCCGCAGCACTTACCTATAAAGATTTTCAGCCTGAAATTGAACTTATAGACATTGCCTTTTATGAAGTGCTGACCGAAGGAGATAGCCACCAACAACCTTTCACCTTCCCGATTCCGACAGTTAACATTACCGAAGATTTTAACTGGAACAGCCCAGCGGCCGAAGCCTTGTTTGAAAATACGGCTAAAGTAGGCAATTCATATTTCCAGAATTTTATTGGCAGTCAATACATTGAAGATGAAGAAGGCAATAGAGTACCCAATCCTGAAGCTTATGCTCCAGATGCTGTCCGCAGTATGTGTTGTCGATTGCAGCTGGACTTGCGCGAATTACTTAAGCGAGGCAACGGCCTGTTCGGTTCAGCAGAGATGACCGGTTCTATCGGTGTGGTGACCATTAATATGGCACGGCTTGGCTACCGCTTTAAAGGCGATAAGAAAGGGATTTACAGAGAACTTACCCGTCTGATGGACATTGCCAAATCAACCTTGGAGAAAAAGCGGGTCTTCGTACAGGAAATGTATAATCGTGGGCTATTTCCGTATACACGTCGCTATCTGCGAGGTTTCCAGAACCATTTTAGTACGATCGGGGTCAATGGGATGAATGAAATGTTGGCCAATTTCAACGGTGGCATTTACGATATCAGTAAAGCTGAGGGTGTAGAATTTTGTTCAGAAATTTTAGAATTTGTGCGCAATCGTATGAAACAATATCAAGAAGAAACCGGAAATCTGTATAATCTGGAGGCCACTCCTGCGGAAGGAACCACCTACCGTTTTGCTAAGGAAGATAAGAAACGCTATCCTGGTATTGCGCAAGCTGGGCAGGGCGAAAATATCTACTATACCAACAGTAGCCAGCTGCCTGTTGATTTCACGGATGATCCTTTCTATGCCTTGGAAAAACAGGATAAGCTACAGTGTAAATATACCGGCGGAACAGTTCTGCATCTCTATATGAATGAAAAAATTCATTCCGGTGAGGCATGTGCCCGTTTTGTTAAAAGCGTGATTCAAAATTATAAATTGCCTTATATTACGGTGACCCCTGTCTTTTCTGTGTGTGAAGAACATGGGTATTTAGCTGGAGAACAACCAAAATGCCCAAAATGTGAGAAGGAAACATTGGTTTGGACACGCGTCATGGGCTATCATCGTCCGGTTTCTAGCTTCAATCGTGGTAAAAAAGGTGAACATACGCAGCGTAAACATTTCCGTGAAGACGCAGCACATCTTCCACTGTTTGAAAAAGGAGAATGTTGCCATTAAATGAAGTTACCCATTTGCGACATCACTTCCTTTACGCTTCAGGATTTTCCTAACCATACTGCCTGTATCTTATGGTTTGGGGGGTGTAATATGCGGTGCTCCTACTGCCATAACCCTGAACTTGTTTTGGGAAAGAAAAAGCTTCTGCCATGGCAGGATATTCAACAATTTTTAAAGGAGCGACAGAAACTGCTTGATGGCGTAGTATTTTCTGGAGGGGAGTGTACGTTGTCTCCCGAATTGCCCGAGTTGATAAAATATGTTCGAGAACTTGGTTATAAGGTCAAGCTAGACACTAACGGATTGCGTCCGGAGATATTGGATCTTCTGCTCACCGATCAACAGCTGGATTACGTTGCATTGGACTACAAAGCACCACGTGATAAATTTAAAGAGATAACGGGGAAATCACAGTTTGATATGTTTAGGAAAAGTCTTGAGATGTTGTGCACGAACGATGTGCCGTTTGAGGTGCGTACAACCGTGCACACAGGATTGATGGACGAAAAGGATATCAAGGTTATTATGGCCGATTTGGAGCATCTGGGTTTTAACGGCAACTACTATCTTCAGAATTTCCAGCCAGCACCTTCCACACTGCGTCCACTGCCAGAACAGTTGCGTAAACTGGATATTCATGCCCTACCTTCTTCTAAAGCCTTTACCGTACATACACGAAATTTTTAGTTTTTAATTAAATCAGCAGTCTTTATCCTTTAGGAAGGTTACACCAATTATCTAGCAATGAATAAAGAGCATGACTCGTATGGATTGATCTTGATTTTTCTTGAATGATCTTTGTAGCTTGTACCCACCTTCCTTCAGCCAAATTCTTCCCACAAGCTTTTAAAATAGCGGCGAGGGCAGCTTCATCCATTTCAAGATGAAATTGTAGCCCCAACACACGGTCACGGTATAAAAATGCTTGATGATCACAGGCGGCACTTCTCATAAGATGGAGTGCATCTTCCGGTATCTCAAAACGGTCACTGTGCCAATGAAAAACATCCATCTCTCTATTGACTCCTCTAAGAATAGGGTGATTTTCCGCCTGATCTGTTACGGTCACGGGAAACCACCCTATTTCCTTATATTTATGTGGCAAAACACAAGAACCAAGGCTCGATGCGATTAGTTGTGCTCCAAGACAAACCCCAAGCACAAGCTTTCCCGCCTCAATCGCATCACGGATATGCTGTTTTTCTGTTCTAAGCCATGGATATTCTGTTTCATCATTTGCCCCCATCGGTCCACCCATCACAATCAGCGCGTCATAATCTGCAAGATTAGGGAACATAGGTGATGGCAGGTAAAAGGCTGTCTTCTTAAATGTATGATTACGTTTTTCTATCCATCCCTGAATCATGCCAAGCCCTTCAAACGGCACATGCTCAAAACTATGAATGTGCATAACAGATCTCTCTCACAGATAAAGTAAATGTCGCATAACCAATCATACTCAACCTTTAAAATGATTTTTTATTCATGCAACTTTCCTGATTCCCTCTTTTCGATGATAGAAGCCATTGGCAAATTCTACTCCCGGCAATCGGGTTGCAAGCTGTTTTTCGGCATCTTTTATCTCAACTTCCCCATCGAGAACCTGTCGAAAAAGATTACTTATAGCCACCATATCAGTAGAATGAGGTGATAATCTGAAATGTGTAATGCCGTGTTGTTGCAACTGGCTGATTTCATTTATTAGGTTTAAATATGGATAGGACATGGTTTGGATGCCGTTAACTGCCAAGAAGGGTTGATTTTCTAGAGTATGGAGCGCCATACCGTCGGGATCTTTTTCACAGACAAACTGACATGTATCTTTTCGCAAACCGTACGCACGTGCATGGTAGCAACGTGCTGAAAGGGCCAAAGGCATACGACCAAATACCTGAACTTCGAGAGTAACATTATGTGGTGCCGCGTTTTTACTAAGAACCGAAATAGCGTGTGCGGGAAGCTCTACGGGTAGAGTAATGTGCTGTGCGCCTTTGCGCACCAAAAAAGCAAGACTGTCTTCATTATAAGTATTAAACAACTGCCCAACATAGAATTTTCTATCCTCCAAATAGCTTAATGCCGATACATCATTTATTTCAATCATTAAATTTTCTTCGGCGGTTATGCTCTTGACTACTTTAATGTCCTGCGTACTCATCACCTCAGCAAGAGTGGACAGCACCACTTCTTTTCCTGAATTTAGCAATCGTTCGATAACCTCCGGATAGAAATTTTGGAAGAGAGGGTAACGTTTAGAACAGACAACCTCGCCAATATACACTCGGTCAATGGGTGCTTCGTCTGCGATATGGAAGTAAAAATCTCGCCAGTGCTCCGGCTGCCAATTAAAGAGTACAGGCCCTAATGTTAAAGATGTTGTCATGCATTACCTCCATGATTTTCCGGCAAAAGCGCCTTGTGTTTCTTTTTGCCCTTCCGTGAGTGCCAATAAGCCGGAAATATCTGGCTCTTCACCCGCCATATAGGCATCTACTGCCTGACGAAAAGAGGACACAACATCCCTGATATAGGCGCGGGAACGTTGGCGTCCTTCAATTTTAAGTGCCGTCACCCCAGCACGTATTAAGTCTGGTAGTAATCGGGTCAGGTTAAGGCTTACAGGCTCCTCAAACGCATAATAATTTTGTTTCACAGAGCAGTTATAACGTCCTTTACAGATCGTAGGGTAACCGGCATTCTCACTGCAGCTGAAGCAATCAACCGTATAGTCCCCTAATAGGCTTTTCATATTGCCGGAACTGTCTTTTTCATAATGGACATATTCTGCCGGAGAACATACGCCATCCATGTTGGTAGACTTGCCGGTCACATAAGCAGAAAGACTACATCGCCCTTCTGCCATCAAACCAATATTGCCAAAAATGAAGGCTTCAATTTCACAAGGAATAACATCATGCACGGCTTTTATTTCAGCCACCGTTAGGATGCGGGGAAGCACTACCCGTTTCACCCCAAACTCTTTACAATAATAACGAATAGCCTCGGGTGAACATGCCCCCGCTTGCACCGATAAATGCAGACGTAAATCTGGATATTGCGCCGACACATAATCGGCCATGCCAATATCAGCAACAATAACCGCATCTGCCCCACAGGTGGCTGCATGTTCTACGGACTGTTTCCATAAATCTGTTTTGCCCGCAGGTGGAAAAGAATTAATTGCTGTAAGAATCTTTGCATTATGGTCATGCACATAATCGGCAGCTTGTTGCATTTCATCAAACGTAAAATTAAGCCCGGGAAAATTGCGTGCATTTGTGGGCCCTTGAAAACCACAGTAAACTGCATCTGCTCCTGCATCTATCGCCGTACGCAATCCAGCAGGTGTTCCTGCGGGGCACACCAATTCAGGGGCGCATAAAGGTTCTTTGCTCATCGACCACTCCTTCTTTTTTCCCTTATAACCAATAATTTTTTAATAGGCATTGCAAACATGCCTACAGACAATAGTATCTCCTCTAATAGAGAGTGATCCATGTTGTCCAATGCATTTCTCAGCGCTACCACTGCTCCTGTATCTCCCTCAATACAGAGAGCTCGGCTGAAAAATAATGCGTCCCCGTCACTGTCCCCCTTTGCCATATCTAATAATGTTGAAAAACTACCCGATATACGCACGTCGTAGCTATCGGACTCCTTACATGTAAGAAGTATCCGTAGCCTAGGTTTTTCAGTACGAGGTTCTAGTAAGAATGCTAACGGAAGGTTCGTAGGATTAATAAAGAAACGCTTATTAGCATGTTCCCCAAGCCGTGCAAAAAACTGCGGCTGCTGTTTGACAATATTACACACCATTCGAGACAGAAGAAGCTCTATCGGCAGCAAAGCAGGAGAAGCAAGATGGGCAGGTAGAAAATGATTCACTGAACTCATTATTATTTATCCTCTTTGTTATATTGGGAAATCATAAATTCTATGGTTGGCTTTAGTACATCCTTCCACGCCTCTCCTAACGCATGTGAATATTTGGGATCGTGCTTGCTGACCGTTTGTATCATACATTCCAACCAGATAGGGTAGAGGTCTGGCCTGATATTATAATGGTCTATAGAATGTGAAGAGGCGATGTTCGCCATAAGTACTTTGACAAGATGAACAGATGGCTCCTTGGCAAATAAAATTGCTGATTTTAATGCAGATTTGAGAAGGTACCGTTGACGATACCAGTCTGTTTGTTCAAACATGGCAGAGATTTCATCCGATTGAGATAAAAAACTTCTATAAAAATCTTCAAAGAAAGCCTCATCTTTACAACAACGCGAATAGCTGTCACTTACCTGCTGAATCTGCGTTCTCAAGTTAGGCATTTTACTCCTTTTTACTGCACCAGCGGACTATCACTTCCCTCCAGATCAAATCCTGCGATGCGAGCTTTTCCAGCAAGTAATTTAATGTATTGATTGATACCCGTTTGTAGGGAACGTGCATGAAGGTAATCCCTGATGTGGGTAGAAACACTTTCAAACGGTAGCACCTGATGGGTTTTTTTATCAATAAACCGTTCCAAATTCTGGTCGTAATAACGTTTACAACTTTTTTCATCCGCTTGTGGAACTACTACTTCCTGCTGGATAAGAACATCAATGCTTTCTTCAATTTTTTTACTGTCGGCATGTTTAGGGTCATCCAACAACTTCTTTTCCTTAGCCGCCTGCAGCAGTAATTGCCGAATCACAAGTGCCTGTGCGGCTTTATGACGCGCGGCTTCTATCGATGAAGCCGGATGGTACTGCATCTCCGCATGCACCTCATCGTCGGTGATTTCTACATTATTAATAATAATAGGCATCGCTCTCCTCCTCTACCAGCGTTTACGCACAATTTGATAGCCTGAACGTGTCAGATATTTAATCGGTGCCGCAATCCCACTGAACACATGCACCATACGAGTAAAGGGAAAGAGTAGAAATATGGTAGTTCCCAGCACCAGGTGTAGTTTGAAAATTAGTGCTTCCTCCACAATGAAATCAGCAGCTCCGGCGCGGAAAGTCACTATATACTGTGCCCAGTTTGCCAGCGCAATCATGGAGCTGCCATCCATGTGCTGTGCTGAAAAAGGAATAGTAATCAGACCTAGAATCAGCTGCACATACAGTATAAGTAATATGAGAATATCCGAAGGCTTGCTCGTAGCACGGATACGTGGATCAAATAGGCGGCGTATTAACAGCATGGTCATGCCAATAAAACATAGTGTGCCAAAGATACCACCGGCGACCATCGCCATCATTTGCTTGGTGCCCGCATCCATAAAATGATGATAGACCTCATGCGGCGTAAGCAATCCAACCAAGTGGCCGAAGAACAGAAGAATAATGCCGATATGGAATAGATTGTTTCCAATACGCATGCCTTTTTTACGGAGCAATTGGCTGGAATCGGCTTTCCATGTATATTGATCACGGTCATAGCGTAGTGCACTCCCCAACACGAATACTGTCAGACAGATATAAGGGTAATAACCGAATAAAAACTGATGAATAAAATCGATGGTCATTATATACCTCCAGCCATTTTCTTTAATTCTTCCGAAGCATTTGGAAAGGCATTGCAACTTCCACAATCGGCGGCAACATCCTGAAGCGGGTCACCGCTAAAGGCTTCTGCTTCTTTCCATTCCTCATCCAATTCTTCTAATGTTTCAGGATCTTTTGGGGCAGACTCCAAGGCCTCTTTAATTTTTACCTGATCTGGCTTGATCGCAGAAAGTGCCGTAATGGCATCAAACACCACAGCGTAAGGTGACTTGCGTTTCTCTAGCTTTTTGCCAATAACAGCAATTACATCAATAGCCTCGCCTAATAGTCCACTGGCTTCCTCAAAGGAGCAGCGCGATAGGTATTCCATAAATAAAGGCAGGTAATCAGGGAGCTCATTATTGTTGATATATAGCCCTTTGGATGCGTAAGCATCGCTTAAATCCACCATAGCCTGACCACGATCACGCGATTCACCGTGGATATGTTCAAACAGATGCAGACAGTGAGCACGTCCACGATCAAAGATTTCAACGTAATCTTCCTGAACATCCATCAGATCTTTTGACTTTTGTGTGGTAAGAAATTGTTCAATGGACTTGATAGATTTCTCTGACAGCACGGCCTCCTCACGCAACAGTGACAGTAATTCATCTGATGCTTCATATAAACTTCCTTCGGGATAGGTAAGTAGTAAGCCTAGTAGTTTAAATGTTTTCATGAGCAACTCCCGCAGCCACCAGAGCCACAACTTGTTTTAGGTTCACTAACCTTTGTTTCCGGTATCTTTCCACTCATTGTGTTTTTGTGGGTTTTGGCGCCGAATAGGTTAGACTTACTTTCCCCACCAGAACACCCATTGCCAAAACTGAACCCACAGGAGGAGCGCGTATCAAACGGAATTTCGTTATCAAACGGTGTTTCTCCTGAATATTCACGGTGATTGGTAGGGATCACAAAGCGGTCTTCATACGCGGCCAGTGCCATAATACGGTACATATCATCCACTGTCGCCACATCTAAACCAACTTGGTCTAATAATTTCACGTTATTAACCCCTTCAACATTCTTACCGCGCATATATTCACGCATGGCAATCATTCTTTCTAAGGCATGTACAACAGGAGCTTCTTTGCCCGCAGTGAGCAAGTTAGCAAGGTATTTCACCGGAATACGGAGCTTATGGACATCCGGAATCACACCATCCATCGGAATATCTCCTTTTGCGGCGGCATTGTTGATAGGTGAAAGTGGTGGAATGTACCATACCATTGGTAATGTACGATATTCAGGATGCAGCGGGAAGGCTACTTTCCAGTCCATGGCCATCTTATAGATCGGCGAATTCTGCGCCGCAGTAATCCAGCTATCTGGAATACCGTCTTTTTTGGCCTGTGCAATGACTTCAGGATCAAACGGATCAAGGAAAATATCCAGCTGCGACTGATAGAGATCTTCGGGATCTTCAACGCTTGCCGCCTCTTTGATACGATCTGCATCATAGAGCAGCACACCCAAATAACGAATACGTCCAACACAGGTTTCCGAGCAAACCGTTGGATCTCCGGCCTCAATACGAGGATAGCAGAAGGTACATTTCTCGGACTTCCCTGACTGCCAATTGAAATAGATTTTTTTGTACGGGCAGCCGGAGACGCACATACGCCAGCCACGACATTTGTCTTGGTCGATAAGCACAATGCCGTCTTCCTCACGCTTGTAAATCGCGCCACTTGGGCAGGAAGCCACGCAGGTAGGGTTCAGACAATGCTCGCACAGACGTGGTAGATACATCATGAACGTATTTTCAAACTGACCGTAAATATCAGCTTCTATGTCTTTAAAGTTATAGTCCTCACGGCGTTTTTCAAACTCTCCGCCAAGAATTTCTTCCCAGTTTGGCCCCCATTCCGGCTTTTCCATCTTCTTGCCGGTAATCACGGAATGGGCACGAGCGGTAGGCATAGCCTTCGATTCCGGTGCCTTTTGCAGCCGTTCATATTCAAAGGTAAACGGTTCGTAATAATCATCAATTTCCGGTAAATCCGGATTGGCAAAAATCTTGGCCAGCAGGCGAAATTTACCGCCCATTTTAGGCGCAATATCACCACTTGCTTTACGCTCCCAACCACCATTCCAGACTTTCTGGTCTTCCCATTTCTTGGGATAGCCTACGCCCGGCTTGGTTTCCACATTGTTGAACCAAGCATATTCCACGCCTTGACGTGAAGTCCAGACATTCTTACAGGTTACCGAACAAGTGTGGCAGCCAATACATTTGTCTAGGTTCAGAACTTTTCCGATTTGTGCACGTATTTTCATCTAAGCGACCTCCCCATGATCAAGATTACCGGCAGGTTCTTCCAGCCAATCAACATTTTCCATTTTACGCACAATAACAAATTCATCACGGTTAGAACCTACCGTACCGTAATAGTTAAAACCGTAGGCCAGCTGAGCATAGCCACCAATCATGTGGGTTGGTTTGACAACGGTGCGTGTAACAGAATTGTGAATACCACCACGTTTTCCTGTAACTTTTGAACCCGGCGTGTTGATGATTTTTTCCTGAGCGTGATACATCATGCTCATACCTTCCGGCACACGCTGTGAGACCACTGCACGCGCAGCAATAGCGCCGTTGGTGTTGTAAAGCTCGATCCAGTCATTATCCTCCACACCAATTTTCTTAGCATCCATCTCACTGATCCAGACCACTGGGCCACCGCGATTGAGCGTAAGCATTAAAAGGTTTTCCGAATAAGTACTGTGAATTCCCCATTTCTGGTGTGGGGTGATCCAGTTGAGTACCACCTGTTTATGCCCTTTGCCATGCACATCAATTACTGGTGTAACAGTTTTGGTATTAATCGGCGGCTTGTAAACACACAAACCTTCACCAAAATCACGCATCCACTCATGATCTTGATAGAATTGCTGACGGCCAGTAAGAGTACGCCATGGAATCAATTCATGTGTGTTGGTATAGCCTGCGTTATAACTAACATGTTCATCTTCCAATCCGCTCCAGGTAGGTGAGGAAATAATCTTACGTGGCTGTGCCTGAATATCACGAAAGCGGATTTTTTCCTCTTCTTTGGGCTTGGCCAGATGGGTATGATCCCGTCCGGTAAATTTGCCCAATGCCTCCCATGCTTTGACGGCGACTTGTCCATTGGTTTCCGGTGCAAGGGAAAGTACCACTTCTGTCGCATCAATATCAGATGCAATACGCGGTAATCCTTTTGAAACACCTTCTTCTGTTACCACACGATTCAACTCACCGAGGAATTTGACTTCCATTTCGGTGTTCCAGGCAATACCTTTGCCGCCATTACCGATCTTAGTTAAGAGTGGACCGAGGGCTGTGAATTTCTTGTACGTATTAAGATAATCACGTTCAACCTCGACAAAAGACGGCATGGTTTTGCCCGGGATTGGGTCAATCTCACCTTTTTTCCAGTCTTTTACATCCAGAGCCTGTGCTATCTCACCGGGTGTATCATGAAGAATCGGTAATGCGACCACGTCTTTTTCTACACCCAAATGCCCTACACATAACTCTGAGAAAGTTTTCGCAATGCCTTTATAAATCTCCCAGTCACTACGTGATTCCCATGCCGGATCAACCGCACGGGACAGTGGGTGAATGAAAGGGTGCATATCGGAAGTGTTGAGATCATTCTTCTCGTACCACGTCGCCGAAGGCAGCACAATATCGGAATAAACGCAGGTGGTTGACATACGGAAATCCAGTGTTACCACCAAGTCAAGCTTGCCTTCCGGCGCTTCTTCATGCCATGCCACTTCTTGAGGCTTAGCACCACCAAGTTCTCCTAAATCTTTGCCCATTACCCCATGCTGTGTTCCTAACAAATGCTTGAGCATATATTCGTGCCCCTTGCCGGAAGATCCCAGTAGGTTTGAACGCCAGATAAATAAGTTGCGTGGGAAGTTACGCGGATTATCCGGGTCTTCACAGGACATTTTCAAGCTACCGGCTTTTAGGCGCTCCACAATATAGTCTTTGCTTTCTTTGCCGGCTTTCTCTGCCGCCTTGGTCAACTCAAGTGGATTTTCCTCCAGCTGTGGTGCAGAAGGCAGCCAGCCCATACGCTCTGAGCGCACATTGCAGTCAATGAGTGAATAGTTTTTCCACTTCTTTTTGTCAGCAAGTGGTGAAAGAATCTCATCAACCTCCAGCTTTTCATATCGCCACTGGTTAGAATGGGCATAGAAGAAGCTAGTAGAATTCATATGACGTGGTGGACGGTGCCAATCTGTGGCAAATGCAAGTGGCAGCCATCCCGTTTGTGGACGCAGTTTCTCCTGCCCAACATAATGCGCCCAGCCACCGCCGGATTTGCCGATACAGCCACACATCATCAACATGTTGATAATACCACGATAGATCATGTCCATATGATACCAGTGGTTAATTGCCGCCCCTAAAATCACCATAGACCGCCCACGGGTTTTGTCTGCATTGTCGGCAAATTCACGCGCGATGCGTGTCACCAGATCTGCTGATACTCCCGTAATTTTCTCCTGCCAAGCTGGGGTATAAGGAATGTCATCTTCAAGCGATGCTGCGACATTACCACCGCCCAGTCCACGATCAACACCATAATTGGCAACCATCAAATCAAAGACCGTGGCTACCAGCACCTCTTTCTTGCCATTTAACTTTATCCGCTTTGCCGGTACGTTACGTACCAGTACACTCTCATGGCCTGTGTGGGCAAAAATCGGTTGATCATTTTCCAGATTACCAAAATAAGGGAAGCCAATCGGCACTACTTCATCCGAATCAGCAATAAATGTAGTCTCCGGCCATATTTCTGAACCGTCAGCAACATTCTTTGCCTCCAGATTCCACTTGCCGCTTTCATCCCAACGTGAGCCAACCGTTCCATTAGGAACAGTAACTTTGCCTGACGTTGCATCGAAAATCACCGGCTTCCATTCCGGATTTTTCTTTTCACCCAAACCATCTTTGAAGTCTGACGCACGCAATGTCCGATTTGGCACATAGCTACCCTCGCGCTCTTCTAACATCACTAAGAACGGCATATCGGTGTACATGCGGCAATAATCATCAAAATATTCACTTTTTCCTGCGCAGTGGAACTCCTTGAGAATCACATGTCCCATCGCCATGGCCAGCGCAGAATCTGTACCTTGCCGTACCGGCAACCAGTTATCAGAAAGCTTAGCAACTTCGCTATAATCAGGAGTTACAGCAACGGTTTTGGTGCCATTGTACCGAGCTTCGGTAAAGAAGTGGGCGTCGGGCGTGCGCGTCTGCGGTACATTTGATCCCCATGCTATAATATAGGAAGAATTATACCAATCCGCACTTTCCGGTACGTCGGTCTGTTCACCCCAGACCTGAGGCGAGCTTGGTGGCAAATCGCAATACCAATCGTAAAAGCTCATACAGGTGCCACCAATGAGGGACAAATAACGACTGCCCGCAGCATAGGACACCATCGACATCGCTGGAATAGGTGAAAAGCCGATGATACGATCTGGCCCAAATTCCTTAGCGGTATAGACGTTGGCAGCGGCAATGATTTCATTGACCTCATCCCAATGGGCACGTACCATGCCACCATGGCCACGTATTTGTTTATATTCTTTCGCCTTTTTTGAATCAGACACAATGCTTTCCCATGCATTCACTGGATCAGGGCACATGGTTTTTGCCGTACGCCACAATTTAAGCAGGCGAGAGCGGATCATCGGATATTTTAAACGCGCAGCACTGTAAAGATACCAACTGTAACTGGCACCACGGGCACAACCGCGTGGTTCATGGTTAGGAAGATCTGGACGTGTGCGTGGGTAATCTGTTTGTTGTGTTTCCCATGTTACCAGACCATTCTTGACGTAAATCTTCCAGCTACAAGAGCCGGTGCAATTTACACCATGCGTGGAGCGTACCACCTTGTCGTGCGACCACCGTCCACGATAGGCGCGCTCCCAGTCACGATTTTCTTCAGTCGTAATCCCATGACCGTCTGAAAAAGTTTCAGGAGACTTATTTGTGAAGAATGTCAACTTATCGATTATATGACTCATTTATATAACTCCCTTACCGTTTACGGATTTTGTACATAGGCGTTTTTACGCAGGTAGAACCACCAATTAATAACAATGCATACTATGTAGAAGATGGCGAACCCATAAAGGGCAATTTCTGGAGTGGTTGCCTTAATCTGTTCACCGAATACTTTTGGAATAATAAATGCACCATAGGCAGCCACGGCAGATGTCCATCCTAACACTGGCCCAGCCTGTTCTTTGTCAAACACAACAGCAATGGTGCGGAAAGTTGACCCATTACCGATTCCTGTGGCTGCAAACAAAATTAGGAATAGGCCAAGAAACGGATAGAAATACTCTTCCGGTGTTGCCGAGGCATAAGCCGCCTTCATAAAATAGGCCACACCCAACGCACTTATTACCATGATAACAGAGATAATCTGTGTTACCTTCGCCCCACCCATTTTATCCGCAATTTTGCCGCCAACAGGGCGAATAAGTGCCCCAATAAATGGCCCCATCCACGCAAACATTAATGCGGCGGGGCCATTTGGGTTGATGGTATTATGTGTCATTACCCCGTCCACCATCAGGTGCTGGAAACCAAATACCACCTTAATGGACAGTGCTAATGCAGCCGAATAGCCAATAAATGAACCAAACGTCATGGTGTAAATAACTGTCATTGCCCAAGTATGCTTGTTATTAAAAATACGATATTGTCTTTTCAAGCCTTCTTTATAAGCACTGCCAAGTGGCAATAATTTCAGTGCAAACACCGTAGCAGCAATTACGAGCGGTAAAACAATCCACTTGTTTAGCTCCAACCCCATGCCATTGGCTTTTTCAGGTAACATGAGATAAAGGCCGCCTGCAGCGATGACCAGTCCAATGCCAAGCATCACAATAATCTTAAAAAAAGCACTGGAGGTTGAACCAATATTGGGGGACACATGTTCGTCAATTATATTGTTCATGCCTACCCAGGCTGCAATTGATAGCGGTATCAGGAAACACAGCCAGATATAACCAGCGTTATGAATAAATGTTTCCGTGCCTGCGGGAATCTTACCAATTAATGTCCCGCTAAAATTTTGTAGAATCATCGGCTCTCCACCAAATAACCCGAACGTCATAACACAGGGAATCAACAGCTGCATAGTGGTAACACCAAAATTGCCCAGGCCCGCATTCATCCCTAAAGAATAGCCCTGCACTCTTTTAGGATAGAAAAAGCTGATATTGGACATGGAGGAGGCAAAATTACCACCGCCAAAGCCCGAGAGAAGTGCCAAAAGTTGAAAGTGCCAAAGCGGTGTATCCACACTTTGAAGTGCAATGGCTGTACCGATAGCAGGAAGTATTAATAGAGAAGTGGTTAGAAAGATAGTGTTGCGCCCACCGGCCAACCTAATAAAAAAAGCACTCGGGATGCGAAGCGTAGCACCAGACAGTCCAGCAATTGCCATGAGAGAAAACAAATCGGGCTTGCTGAAAGGAAAGCCAAGATTTAACATCTGTACCGTGATGATACTCCAATAGAGCCAGACAGCAAAACCGCAAAGCAGGCTGGGAATTGATATCCACAAATTTCGGTTCGCCACACTTTTTCCATAAGATTGCCACTGTTGCTCATCTTCTGGATTCCAGTTTTGCAGGTCTTTTGCCATAATTTTTCTCCTTTAGGCTTTAGCAAGTATTTTACGGTTTTGCCCGCATTTTTTGTTTTATGTTTTCATCATAGCAGCACGCTGCTGCATCTGATTTTTTTCTTCATCTGTTGTTAGTTCAGGCAGGTATTTTGGCCCGCGTAGCTCAGGATGTTGCTGGCGGTCCATACACCGAATGGCAAAATGCATCCAGGTTAGCGCAATAGCAATAATGATGGTGAGTAGCATAAAGCAGCTGGTCCATACGCCGATTATATCGTTCATAATTCCGAAGGTAATCGGCAGAAAGAATCCACCTAAGCCGCCAATTAGGCCAACCATTCCACCAACAGAACCCACATGGTTCGGGTAATAAACAGGGATATGTTTGTAGACTGCCGCTTTGCCCAGAGACATGAAGAAACCAAGAACAACTGTTAAGGCAACAAACAACCAAAGTGGAATGGTCAAATTAAACGTAATAGGACCCTCAATGCCAGCTACAGTGTAATCTGTGGCTGGATAGGACATGATGAAGGTGCAAATGACACAGGCAATAAACGTCCAGTACATCACTGTGCGTGCGCCAAATTTATCAGACATCCAGCCGCCAAGGGCACGGAAAATACTGCCCGGCATGGCGTAACATGCAGCCAGCAAGCCCGCTGTTTTCAGATCAAGCCCGTAAGCACCCATATAAAAACGTGGCAGCCACAGCGCCAGCGCAACAAACGCACCGAACACGAAGAAGTAATAAAGAGAGAAACGCCAAACTTGTAAATTCTTTAATGGCTCAAGCTGCTTGAGAAACGGCACATGTTCCACACCTTTTTCTTTACGTTCCTGTAAAGCTGGATCATTTTTGGTAAAAAGGAAGAAAAGAACTGCTGTTGCTCCCACAACCATAGCATAAATTTGTGCAACAACCTGCCATTGTCCACCCATAGCCACCAGCAGGATTGGTGCACCAAAGTTAGTAACTGCTGCCCCTACATTACCCGCACCAAAAATACCCAGTGCCGTACCCGTTTTTTCTTTTGGATACCAGGTGGAAACATATTGAACGCCCACCGCAAAACTACCACCAGCCAATCCGACACCCAGCGCTGCAACAAGAAACATCGGGTAGGTACTGACCATCGTCAGCAAATACGTTGCCGCTGCAGTTGCTAACATCTGCAACGCAAATATCAGGCGTCCACCGTATTGATCCGCCCAAACGCCAAGAAAAATACGGCTTAAAGAGCCAGTGAGTACCGGAGTAGCCACTAAAATTCCAAACTCCGTATCATTAAGTCCTAATTCAGCCTTGATTTTAATGCCGATGATTGAAAAAATAGTCCACACGGCAAAACACACCGTAAACGCCAGAGTGCTAGCGGTTAATGCTTGGACTTGTTGACCAGATGTTACATTCTTAAGACTCATAATCTGTATCCACACCCTTTGGTTGATATCTTATTTCGATGCTACCATGCTAGAATTTTTCTAAAAGGATGTGATATAGATCAAAAATTAAAATTTTGCCCTGCGGTAGGCATAATTTATAAGTATGTGCTTGGCCCGTAGTTGGTATGTACCTGCCAATTATCCATAGGTTGTGCCCTCTTTGTTTTTAATAATAATCTAAGTTGTGTTTTGTGTGTCTCTTCGTTAGAATAGGATCCATGACGTAATAGAATTAATGGCAGTTGGCTGTGAAAGAAGCACTTTACATATTAGGAGACGTTGTACATAGCTTGCAACGAGAGAGGGGATGTGCGTCTGTTTTCCTCTATAGCGAAGGAAAGTTGTTTCATGAAAAAATGTGTGCCCAGTTTTCCAGTTCGGATAAAACCATTCAATCCTTACAGGAGGGTTTGGAGCGTTGGAATAACACAAAATCCCTAAAATCATCTCCGTTAGAGAAACTGAACCAATTACTAAAAATATGTATGCAGTTGCCTGAGCGGCGGGCGCAGATTGTGGCGAGCGCCATATCTGCCTCTGATGGCATTAGTCATTATTCTCACAAACTAATTGGACCTTTCTTACAGATCATGGTTGAGGTAGCCCTTACCATGGAAAAGAGTGATCCGGCCTGTGTCAGTGCATATAATGCCTTTTTGCAATGGAAAGAACGTATTGGGCTGGAACGCGCTATCGGTGCACGAGGTTTTGTAGGATACAGCTTCCACAATAAAGAGTTTGTAGAACGAGTGTTATTTTTACTGTCTGAGCAGGACAATTACCAAAACACTTACCTTGCACTGGCGAATATAACTCAAAAGAATCTAATCCATAGTGCATTAGAAAAAAGTCAAAACAACAAGCTAGGGCAGATTCATAAAGTACTAAAATCATCTCCTGATAATGGATTGCTTTATGATTTGACGCCAGATTCGTGGTTCGACCTTATCAGTATTAAAATCGATGCCTTACACCATATTGAGCGAAGCTTGGTAGACAGCCTTATAAAAGAAACATCAGCCGCAGCAGAAACATCAGCCTCAGTGCCGGCAAAAGAAATACTGGAATCGTCACCCCGAAACATTTTTGGTGACTATGAGAACCTTATTCGCTCCTTGCAATTATTCTCCGGAATTTCTGTTGAAAACTTACATAAACTCCTGCAACATGGGCAGATTCGTGATTTCAATAAAGGTAAATTGCTGTTTCTAGAAGGCGAGCCCGCCAACCGGCTTTACGTAGTATTAAAGGGTTGGGTTAAAATCTTCAAGGGAACGGTCAATGGAGAGGAAACGATTTTACAGATGCTCAGCAGTGGTGATGCTATTATGGAGTCAGCAGTATTTCTTAATACCTCATTTCCTGTAAGCGGCCAAGTGGTACAAGATGCCACGTTACTCTCAATTCCAGCACCCTTTTTGAGAGAGCAAATTAAAAACAATAACGAACTCGCACTTAACCTACTGGCAACGATGTCCCATCGTTCTCAAGGGCTAATTCACCAGATTGAAAATGCTCGTCTAAAATCGGCGGATGAGCGTATTGGGTGGTTTTTGCTTAAACTGCTGCTGGATCAGGGGCGGCTTTCACGCTGTGTGGAGCTTCCCTATGATAAAGCGGTTATTGCTTCCTATTTAGATATGAAACGCGAAACCTTTTCCCGTTCACTGAAGCGCTTGAAAGAAAAGGGCTTCAGAATTGAAAACGATACGGTGGTTATTCCTGAATTGAACGCTTTATGTGGTTTTTGTGATCACAGTACTGCGGTATTATGTGCTCTGCATGGTACAACCGCTTGCCCGAATCCAGACTGTGATGGTGACAATAGTCTAGCTCATCGTATGGAAAATTAGACTATTTGACCTGAGTCACATTTATCCCCTTTAAATTAGAGTCTAGTACAGCCACTCTGAAGCTCTTTAACCTAAGTCGTTTTTTGATATGGTTTGTGAGCCGGGGTTGCAGGGGAAACACTGTGATCTGCCGTTATTGCAAAGGAGTTGGGCATGGAGAATAATACTGGTGCGCCTACTGGCGTACTGAAGGACAGTTTCGGACGTAGCTTCCCATATTTGAGGTTATCCATTACAGATGTGTGCAATTTCCGTTGCAGCTATTGCCTGCCTGATGGATATCAGTGCAGCAGCAAGCCCTCTTTTTTAAACAGTGATGAAATTCGCCGGTTGGTAGACGGATTTGCTGGGTTGGGTGTTCATAAAATTCGCCTGACCGGTGGTGAGCCAACCGTACGTAAGGATTTTACAGACATTGCCCGTTTGGTTTCTAGTCATCCAGCCATCACCCAAACTGCCTTTACCACCAATGGTTATCGCTTGCGTGAACACGCACAGGAATGGCGCAATGCTGGGTTGTCGCACATTAATGTCAGCGTTGATAGTCTGAATGCAGAGCGTTTTCATGCTATCACTGGACATAACCGCCTACGGGAGGTGTTGGAAGGGATCGACGCAGCATTGGATGCCGGATTTAAACAGGTAAAAGTCAATGTTGTATTGTTAAAAGGTGTAAACGATCATGAGCTCTCAGAATTTCTTGCCTGGGCAAAATCCACACCGATCAGTATCCGGTTTATCGAGCTGATGCAAACAGGGGATAATCTAGACTATTTCCGGAAATATCATCTCTCAGCAGATGTTATTATTCAACAATTAGTAGAGGCTGGATGGCAAAAAAAATCACGTGCCTTTGATGCTGGGCCGGCACAAGAATATGTCCATCCAGATTATCATGGATCAATTGGGCTGATTGCTCCTTATTCAAAGGATTTCTGTAAAGGATGTAACCGTCTTCGTGTGACCTCAATAGGAGATTTACGCCTATGTCTGTTTGGCTCGCAAGGCACAAGCCTGCGCCATCTTTTACAAAATGACGCTCAACAACCGCTTTTGACACAACTGATTCACGATCAACTGGTGTTTAAATGTTCCTCACACTTTCTTGATCTAGGGGATACAGGTATCACACCCCATTTGGCATCGGTAGGAGGATAAATGACCCAACAAAACATCACCGCTTTTTTTGAGAAAAGCCAATATCATATGGCAGACATTACCCGTAAAGCACCGAGCTTCCGCCGTGCCGTGGCTATGGGGCGTATTCTTGTGGGGGAGGTAGGTTTTACCCATATTAAAAATGGAACACTGCCCAAGGGCGATGTCTTGAAACTGGCAGAAATCGCCGGCGTGCAGGGAGCAAAAATGGCGTGGCAGCAGATTCCGATGTGCCATCCGTTGTTGCTGGATCATGTGGCAGTATATCCTGAACTGGAAGAAGAAACACACAGCGTTGCCGTTTACGCTATCGTTTCCACCACCGCCAAGACCGGTGTGGAAATGGAAGCATTGGCGGCAGCGAACGCAGCCTTGTTAACACTCTATGATCTGACTAAGCCGGTAGAACCTGCACTTACCATCACAGACATACGTCTGTTGGTAAAAGAGGGAGGAAAGAAAGGATTATGGGTGCATCCGGAGGGTATTCCGGCGGCCTTACAGGCGGTCTTGCCTGCCACATCACAACGCCCGTTGGAGGGTAGGAAATCAGCGGTTATCACGTTAAGTGATCGAGCATATAAGGGAGAGTATGAAGACAAATCAGGCCCTGCCCTCAAAGAGGCATTGGAGAATTTGGGCAGCAATGTTACGGATGTGGTGGTGATTCCTGATGAGTCAACGCAGCTAGAACAGGTCATTACCCGATTGGTGGGAACAGTAGAACTGATTGTGACGACCGGTGGGACAGGTCTAGCGCCGCGTGACATCACACCGGAGGTATTATCTAAATTTGCCGCAACAGACATTCCAGGCATTGGTGAATTGTTACGTAGCAGTGCCGCAGCGCATGTGCCCACCTCATGGCTTAGCCGTTCAACAGCGGTTATTATTGACAACACATTGGTAATTGCGCTGCCAGGGAGTATGGGAGGTGTAAAGGATGGGATGGAAGTGCTCAAACCTATCCTGTCTCATGCGTTGGATCACATACAGAACAAGAAGCACCTACATCCACACCCTAAGGGGGATGCTCTATGATTTCTTACGATCAGGCACAGAACATTATCCAGCAAGCAGGTCCGCTAGAAACGGTAACATTACCCGCACAGGAAGCGTGTGGGTACGTATTGGCTGAACAGATTGCAAGCACTGTCTTGGTGCCGCCTTTTGCTAATTCAGCGATGGATGGATTTGCGGTGCGCGCACAGGACATTGCCGACGCAACAAAAGATTCACTAATCACCCTGCCCATTGTCGGTAGTACGGTTGCCGGAGACCAACCTTCTTCCGGAACACACGGCGCATGGGAGATCATGACCGGCGCTCCAGTGCCGAGTGGCTACGATGCCGTGGTGAAAATCGAGGATGTGGTAGTAGAGCAAAATAATGTACGGTTTTCTGCTTCCGTTGAGACAGGAAATAACATTCGTAAAGCAGGAGAAGATTTTATAGATGGCGATGAGGTTGCCAAATCAGGAACATTGCTTACCCCATACCACATTATGGCATTAGCCACTGTTGGATGCAAAATGGCTTCTGTTTATCGTAAACCGAATATGACTGTGTTTAGTACCGGAAAAGAATTGGTAGAAGATGAGGATGTGCCGTTACAACCTGGGCAAATTCGTAACTCCAATGGCCCTTATTTGATGAGCACGCTACGGGAAATGGGGTTGACTCCAAATTATGGCGGTATGATTGCCGATGAGCCGAAACAATTTGAAATCCGTCTGGAAGCAGCATTGCCACAGGCCGACATTATTATTTCCACCGGTGCAGTTTCCGCCGGTAAGCATGATTTTATTCCCGACTCCTTACGAAAACTCGGTGCCGATATTCTGTTTCATAAAGTGGCGATTCGTCCGGGAAAGCCGATACTCTATGCACGCTTTCCAAACGGTACACATTATTTTGGCCTTCCGGGCAATCCCATATCCGCAGCCGTAGGCCTACGTTTTTTTGTAACTCCGTTATTACGTCAACTGCAGGGTTTGTTGCCAGAGATTCCTGTTGCCACAAATCTTTTGATGCCCTCACCAAAGAAGAAAGGGTTACGCTTTTTCCGAAAAGCACATATTTCCATAGACACAGGCGGAAAATTACAGCTGCGCATACTCGATGGACAAGAATCCTTCAAAATTAGCCCCATGCTCAAGGCTAACGCTTGGGCAGTGCTCACCGAAGATCAGGATGGAGTAAACGTTGGGGAGGCAGTCCTTGTTTATCCCCTTATATCAAGCAAATGGGAGTTGGAGAGCGTTTAATGAGTCGTATTATACAGATAGAAGAACCACAAAACAAACCAGTGCCGTTTTCCATTTTTTCTTATGGATTTCGTCCTTTTTTTCTGGCGGCAGGCATCTATGCAATTTTACCGCTCATCCCGTGGGTGCTTTATCTGACCGGAACGTTTGACCCTAATATCCCACTGCAGCATTGGCATGCCCATGAGATGTTGTTTGGTTTTGTGGCTGCGGGTATTAATGGCTTTCTTTTAACAGCGCTTCCTAACTGGACAGGGACACCGCCATTGACCGGTACTGGGCTGAAAAGAATTTTTTATTTCTGGCTGATAGGAAGAATTGCGTTTTGGTTGTTCCTTTTTATTGATCACCCGTTAATTGGCTATGTGCTCTTTCTGGACTTATTGTTGCCTATCGCACAAAGCATTCGTATTACCCGCATTGTTACCGCCACACAAAATAAACGTAACTTTATTTTTATTGGTATTTTGAGTATGCTGGCAATCGCCAATCTGCTCATTATTCTTGATCTAAATAAGCTGACAGAAGGCACTGCCCAAATGGGAGCGCTCTTTGCTGTTAATATTATCATGATTACCATTGCGGTTGTGGGTGGTCGTGTTACCCCCAATTTTACACGTTCTTATCTGCAACAAAAAGGCATTGCTGAGGAGATTCGTAGCTTTCCAATGATTGAAAAACTGGCAATCGGATTGCTGATACTAAACGCACTGACAGATCTGATTGTGCCCCACTCGATGATAAGTTACAGCATTGCCCTGCTGGCTTGTGGCGTACATGCTTTCAGGTTTAGCCACTGGCAGATGTATAAAATTCTGCATTACCCTCTTTTGTGGGTGCTGCATGCTGGCTATTTGTGGTTAATTCTTACCTTATTTCTCAAAGGCAGTGAATCGCTTCTGGGGTTGCCATATCACCTTTACGTACACGCATTTACGGTGGGCGCCATTGGGCTTTATATGCTTGGTATTATGACCCGTGCAACGTTAGGACACACAGGTCGCCCGCTTTCTATCGGGCCGTCCATTATAATAGTATATTTACTGATATTCGTGGCCGCAATACTACGTACCGTAGCCCCATTCTTCCCAGAACATTATACGGAAGCAATGGTCTCCACCATGCTTCTTTGGACAGTGGCGTTTGCACTTTATTTATACGTATATGCCCCCATACTTACCCGCCCACGTGTTGACGGCAAGCCCGGATAATTAAAAGGAGAAGAGGATGAACATAATCGTACAATGTTTTGGGGCGTTTAGGCCGTTTGGTCAACAAATTAGCCTTTTAGTGCCTGAAGATGCCACCGTTTCATCCATACGAAGAGTGCTGGCAGAAGAGCTAAAAAAAATAGATCACTCTTTTAATAAGATGGAGTTAATAAACAGTTCCCGCTTTGCAACAGAAACGGAAATTCTTCCTGAGTCTACGCCTCTTAAAGACGGAATGAACATTGCTATCATTCCACCTGTATCGGGGGGTTAGCGATGGGAGAAATTTTTATTGATGTCTGGAACGTAGAGTCACAGCCACTGGATGCCATGGAAGGCTTGGCCTTTGTTACAAAACCACCCAATGGTGCAGAAAGCTTATTCATAGGTACGGTACGGGATCTCAATCAGGGGAAAGAAGTGCTTGGCGTTAGTTATGATGTATTTGAGCCTCTGGTTAAGCAATCCTTTACTGATATTTGTAAGGAAGCACAGGAAAAATGGGGTAAAACATTGTCTCTGTATGTGGTACATGGTAAAGGGCGCTTGCCCGTCGGCGGTATCAGTATCGTTATTGCCGTTGGTTCACCGCATCGTGATGAGGCTTTTAAGGCATGCCGCTATGTGATTGAGCAAATTAAGCATCGCTCTCCCATCTGGAAGCTGGAGCATTATGAAGATGGCGACAGTCAGTGGACGCAAGGCTGTGAATTATGTACCCACGAACATGCTGTTGAGGAGCACCACCATCATGGGTAATTGCGCGGGGGTCATATTAGCCGGAGGGAAATCTTCCCGTATGGGTGAGGATAAGTCAAACCTTCGTCTTAATGGGAAAACCTTGCTGCAACATATGAGTGATCTTCTTTATGATGCCGGGCTCAAAGAAATCTATGTCAGCCACCCAGACATTATTCCGGATGAAATTGCTGGGCGTGGGCCTTTAAGTGGCATACATGCAATTTTAAAGAATATCCCAAAGTCTTATAAGCACGTGATTTTTTTACCTGTAGACATGCCACGTCTTACCCCACTCTTAATTTCAGAACTTGTTACTGCGCCGGATAATTATCCTTTAGTAAGTTTTGATAAATATAAAATGCCGTTGCGTTTAAGTACCAACAAACAATGGATAAATATTATAGAGGACATGTTAAATAAAAATGACAATGTTTCACTTGGGGCTTTCCAGAACAGTATCAACTCACAGCTCCTAATTGGAACCATGCCGACGCAACAAAGTTGTTTTGATAACATCAACAGTCCTGATCAATGGGATGCATTACTAAAGGGCTAAGTTCATGAATTTACGCATAGAAGAACAGTGTTTCCGCTTTCGTATTAGCAAAGAAGAATTGAAGAAGCTTCTTGCTGGAGAGGCTCTAAAACAAAAAAGCATTTTATCTGAGAGCTCTATATTAATCATAAATATTATAAGCAAAACACAGACAGACATACTGTCGCTGGTTTTTGTAAATAATCACATGACATTATCCGTACAGAAAGCGGCTATTGAGGATTTGTATAATACTCTGCCAAGTCGTGAAGGTATCCAATCGTCACAGGATGTTCGTAATGAGCAGGCCTTGCAGTTAATTCTGGAGGTGGATATCCGCACACAGAAACGCAGGAAATAGCTATGCTAGGAATGTTATTTGCTTTGGTTGCGCTTTTTTATGCCAGTGTTGGTTTTGGGGGAGGATCATCCTATTTAGCGTTACTCGCATTATGGGCAGTGGACTATACCATTATTCCCGCAATTGCATTGATCTGTAATATCACGGTCGTTTCCGGTAATAGCATCCATTATGTACGTGCCGGATATCTGAATTGGCGCTTGTTATTGCCACCCACCATTGCCTCGGTTCCGTTTGCGTATTTAGGCGGGAGAATAGAGATTGAAAAAGAGCATTTCCTGCTCTTGTTATGCGCCACATTGCTAGTTGCAGGGATACGTTTGCTGTTAAATTACCGTATGTACGATGACGATGCTGCATCGTATAGGCCCTTACCCTTAAAGATCGGTGGATTCATTGGAGCTATATTGGGATTTATCTCAGGGGTGGTGGGTATCGGCGGCGGGATATTTCTTGCGCCTATCCTTTATAATTTACGCACCGGTTCACCTAAACAAATCGCCACGACGGCTTCGTTATTTATTCTAATCAACTCGATTGCCGGATTGATTGGCCAACTGCAAAAAAATGGCATTAGTGATGTCCTATTAGATTTTTGGTACTTGCCTTGTTTGGTATTGTTGGGAGGACAGCTGGGTAATTTCTTAACCATAAAATTTATTCCCACTCGTATCATCGCATTGCTTACGGCTTGTCTTGTACTTTTTGTCGCAGGGAGGTTGGCTTTAGTGATTTGGTAATTGGATAAGTAAAAACCCTCTAACAAGTATATCCTTCAGGCAAAAGTCTATTATTTTGTACTTCATAAGGGGTTGAGATGTTCTTAGAGGGAAAATCGAATGCCCTAAGCCCCGCACGCCGCGTGAGACACTGAAAAAACTTAAGTTGTTGTAATATAATAGAAAAAGAGTGGTGGGCATAAGCGGGGAAAGTTCAAACTCTTTGCTGGAGGTTTTGAAGGGGTGGAAGAAACTTTTTGAATCAAGTTTTTCTCCAAAGTTAGCTTGCTATAATCTATAAAAGAGTTATAGGTCAATGTCCTAAAAGGATTTATTTATGACCGACGACCCTCTTGAGCCGTATCGACCTTATATTGATAATTTCGATTTGACTGAGGAGCAGAAGTTGGAGTTGGTGAATGCGCTTAAGTTGATTGCGGAAATGGTGTTGGAGAAAAAGTTTGGTTTAGCAAAGTACCCTAATAAAGAAACCAATTAACTTTATAATAACCTGATTTTAAGCAGCTAATTCTTCTTTGAAGTTATTTCTTTGACTCCATGGCACTGGTGTAATGTCATAATTTAATAAGGCGTCTTTAAAACTGTTAAGCACTTCTTTTTCATTGTCATTAACAAAAGCATAGGCTTTGGCATCGTCAGGGCGTGCCTCTCTAGTATCAAGCCAGCCGAATGCAATATCTTCAGCCTTGTTTTTAGTAGGATTATTGACAGTCTGAATCATACGCTCAGGAGCGTATTTTGATTTGGGAATTACAAAATCAAATCGTCTATTATATCCAGAATGCCCCGTAAGTGAAAAGCCAGTTGAATATCTAATATCGCAGGTATCAAACCACATTTGAACATCTTCAAAAAACAAGTTAGCAATATTTGATTTTGCCAGATAGAACATATCGTTCACGGACAGAACCGCTTGTATGAGGTTATGTTTATTTAAGGCAAAATTTTGCTCCGTGGTTTTTACAAAAAGCTGACTTCCATTTTTTTGAACTCCAAAACCATTGAGAGTCATTTCTAATAATTTTTGACGTTTTGGACTGTCTAGTGAGCATCCAGATTGCTCAAGGTCGTCAATAGTATAACTATCATCAGTCAAAATGATATTTGAACCATCTTGTTTCAAATAAAGTTGTATGTAATCATTATGCCTGTCTAAGTAAGGAGTTGTGATTTCAATCCAATCTTTTAGTTGTTTCAATGCTGTTTTATCTTTCAACCATTTGTAGTAGTTGTCTATTAATCTTTCTACATTTGAAGTCATGAGAACAACCCCCTTCTAAAGTTTGGAGACTGTGTAATATTACAATACTTCATAAAATCATTAAGTATTTTCCATGGGTCATTTAAATCTGATAGTAATCCCTTTGGAATATCGATGGCGTACTTTGAACCAAACCCTTCTTTATAAATATGCAAATGAGGAACTCCCACCTCATTACCACCTAGCTCAGGTGGGTTACGGTGAGGGGCACCAAAATCAAGTCTAGCAAGAACTATCGCTTCTCTCGCTCGGTTTTGATATGTTTGTTTTTTTATATCAATTCGCCCTCGGCGTATATCGAGAATAAAATTTTCTTTTTTATCTGATGAAATTAAAGGCACAGAAATATAACCACCACTACCAAAATCCGGCAAATCCCATTCGGTGTTATCAACTCTGACCTTTTCCATTGCGTGGAGAGTATCAGCTTCTTCTTGTGTTAAATTAATTTCAGCCATCTCATTCACTACATAGTTATAGTATAAAGATAGCTAATTTTTGCTTTGAAGCAATATATTTAGAGTAAAACTACTATATCGGAGTCGAACACCAAGAATTTAGCATTATCAAGGTGAATAGTCTGCCGCAATAAAACTGTGATTCTTTAACACTCTAAAATGCTGATTTTACAAACTCCACTTAAGCCTAACGCCTGATTATACTTGGCGTCGAAGAGTTTTACTTTGGTGATTAATGGTGGAGGATAGCGGGATCGAACCGCTGACCTCCTGCGTGCAAAGCAGGCGCTCTCCCAGCTGAGCTAATCCCCCACACAAAAAAAGGTGGAAATGAGCCTGAGTACAGGCTCAGCGAAATGCGTTATACGCAACAAGAATCTAATTGTCAAATGTCTTCTTGACTTTTCTTAATATAACTATAAAATCCGCCCCATCTTAAAGGTTTTAAATTTCATAAACATTGAGGGAACTGTTATGAATCTGCCATTAATGCCGAAGGCTACTGCCGTATGGCTTGTTGAAAATACGACGCTTACTTTTGAACAAATCTCTGAATTTTGCGGCATGCACCCTTTGGAGGTTCAAGGCATTGCCGATGGTGATGTGGCCAGCAATGTGGTGGGGAAATGCCCAATCACAGCCAATCAGATCACTCAAGAAAATCTTGACGAGGCACAAAAAGACGCCTCTGTTAAACTGGTTCTTAAAGGAGATATGAACACATATATTACCTCTCAGAAAAAACGCAAGGCCAGCTATACGCCTGTGGCGCGTCGCCAAGACAAGCCTGATGCCATTGCCTGGTTGGTTAAAAATCATCCCGACATGAATGACTCTCAAATCTCTAAATTGATTGGAACAACGAAATCAACCATCGCCGCCATTCGGGAACGTAGCCACTGGAACATTCAGAACATCAACCCGCGTGATCCGGTGCTTCTCGGCCTGTGTACACAAACAGCACTTCATGCCATTGTAAACAAAATTGATGCCGACAAAGCCTCTGCTGAAGCTAAGAAAGAAAAAGAAAAAGCCAAAGCCGCCAAAGAAAAAGAAAAGAAGAAGAAAGAAAAGGTTAAAGCTGCTAAATCCGCAGAGAAGCAAAAAAAGTCCGCCTAATCTCTTCTTTATCGATTTGAAAACCCTCCTGTTGAAAAATGGGAGGGGTTTTTATTGCCCGGAAATTCGGCGCCAGAAATCTTCGTTTTTCCGGCGTGGCAAGACCGGCTTTACCTTCGGCGGAGTGTAAAAACTCTCTGTTTGATCGTCCGGATGAATCTCCTGCATAATTTTACTGAACAAACGCGCAGGTATCGTGCCGCCAGACACATCAACCATCGGGCTGCTATCATCGTTACCAACCCAGATTCCTGCCACAATGCTAGGGCTGTACCCAACAAACCACGCATCGCGATAGTCCTGACTGGTCCCAGTTTTGCCTGCCGAAGACGCGTGGCGGAACTTGGCCGCTTTTCCTGTGCCCTCTTCCACCGCGGCCACAAGCATCTTATGCATCTGAGCGGCAACATTTTCGGTTACAACCCGTGGAGATCGGCTTATGTCATCATGTTGATAAAGCACCTCACCCTTATTATTGCGTATCTCAAGAATGCCTGTTGGTTCTGTGGCATATCCCCCATTGGCAATCTGAGTGTAAGCATTGGTCATTTCAAGGACATGAACCTCACTGGTGCCCAGCGCAATGGATGGGTGAGAGGACACATCACTTGCTATACCAAATCTGTGCGCCATCTCAATGACATTTTCCCTACCAATCTTTTCCGAAATTCTGACCGCTACCGTATTGATTGAATCCTTAAACGCCGATTGCAGTGAAACCATCCCACGATAGTTTTCACTGTAATTATGCGGGGTCCAATCCCCAACTATTATCGGCGAATCACTGACGACTGTTTCGGGAGTGTAATGATTTTCTAATGCCGCAAGATACACAAACAACTTAAAGGCTGAACCGGGCTGCCTTAATGCTTGGGTTGCCCGATTATATTGACTCTGCCGGTAGCTTTTTCCACCAACCATGGCCAGAATCTGTCCGTTATAATCGCTCAACACCACACCTGCCTGTTGAGGTTTGTCGCCAAGAAACAGCCTGACAGCCTGCTCTGCCCGCTCCTGATATTGAAGGTCCAACGTAGTGAACACTGTAATTTCTTCGTCCAGCACCCTAATATAGTTAGGCACTTGCCCCACAACCCAATTGACAAAATAACGGGCTTTATTGGTTATTTTTTCAGGCTTTGTTTTTATGGTTCTAACTTTTGCCAGCGCATCTGTTGTGCTAATAAAGCCTGCGTCCACCATGTTGGCAAGCACCTGATGCATCCTTTGCTGAGCCTTTTGTGGGTTGGTAAATGGGCAATAGGTCGTCGGCGCTTTTAACAAACCCGCGATCATAGCCGACTCACTGACAGAAAGCTCCTTCGCCGGCTTGTTAAAATATGTCCATGCGGCGGAATCCACACCAAAAGCGCCAGCGCCAAAATACGCACGATTAAGATACATCGCCAAAATCTCTTCTTTGGTAAAATGTCGCTCAAGCCACAAAGCCAGCATGACTTCCTGTATCTTGCGTTTTAACGTGCGTTGATGAGAGAGAAAACTTATCTTCGCAAGCTGCTGCGTGATGGAGCTGCCCCCCTGTTTCACATATCCAGCCTCAATATTGGTGTACATCGCACGCATAATACCAATCATATCGATTCCGAAATGATCAAAGAACCTTCTATCTTCTGTTGCGATCACCGCGTCGACAAGGCTTTTAGGAAACTCTGAGAATTTTAAGTTTGAGCCGCGCTCCCCAGCTATTTTTGCTAAAATATTTCCATCTCTAGACACCACTTTTATGGTCGGCACTTTGCCCTGCTGGTTCAAACTGTCCGTATCAGGCAAATCATGGCCATAATATAGCAGAACAAGACCGCCAAAGATGCCCGCCCAAAGAAGGCAAACCAAAAGAATTTTTGTTATGCGCCATTTAAGGCTGATTTTTTTCTTTTGGGCACGGGATTTCTTCGCCGTTTTCTTGCTGTTTGATTGAGAGTTTTTCGCGGCGGTTGTTTTTCGTGTTTTTTTGTGTTTTTTTCTTTCTACCATATGTGCTATTACTATAGATATATTTGTAGTCTTTTCCAGTCTATAATATGGCTGAGAGAAAAAGGGGGGTTGCCATGGACGAATCAAACTATCACGAGCTGGCTGACAGCGTTCTTGAGCATATTTTCCAAACCGTGGAGGAGGCGGATGAAGAGGGGGTAATTGACAGTGACTTTCACGACGGAGTCATTAACATTGTCCTTCCTGACGGTCAAGAGTTTGTCATCAATAAACATTCCCCCACCCAACAAATCTGGATGTCTTCCCCCAATAGCGGTGCGCGGCATTTTGTTTATAATGAAGAAGAGAATTTGTGGATAGATACCCGTTCAGAAGATGATCTAATGACCTTATTACAAGAAGATTTTGACGAGCTCACCTCCATAAACGCAGCGTTCTAACTTACCCAGCCACGTAATATAATATCATAAAAATGCTCAGCATTGCACCAGTGAGTGTCACAGTGGTATATAAGCTCCATGGCTGGGCAAACACCCCTTTCTCGCCAAATTTACCAATAACATATCGGTGTGTTTGCCCCAGTAAAATCAGACTCCATTTTTTACACCCCTTGACAAAATTCACCACTCCACGCTCAGAAACAAGCAACAGATTCATCAGTGCCACCCGATAGAACCAATCCATATCAAGGCTAATTGTGTTGGTTCTTTTCAGCCACGGCAGCGCAACAAAGAAGGCCAATCCCGCCCATAATAATAGTTGCAGCATGGTAATCACATGTTCTGGAGTGTAAGGCTTGTAATGAACCTCTCCGGGTAGTAATTTGTATAAGATTTCCGGATAAATTCCTGGAATAATACACATGGCGGCAAGTAAAAACATGGCATAGCGCATTTCTTTGGGTGGCTCTTCTGGGCGCAAACCTGAATCTTTCTGAAAGAAAACAAACCACGGGAATTTGATCCCCGCATGTAAGAAAACCCCTGCTGAAGCCGCCACCAGTAAGAACCATACATAAGACAGATGTTCCGTTGCCGCAGCAGAAGAAATCATCGATTTACTGACAAATCCTGACGTCCAAGGAAAAGCGGAAATCGCCAACGCACCAATGATCCCACAAATGGCGGTATATTTCATGCTGTGCCAGAGACCACCAACTTCCGAACATTTATGCTTGCCCGTCATGTGAATGACCGAACCGGCTGACATCAACAATAATGCTTTGTAGATGATGTGGCAGAACGCATGCGCCGCCACACCAAATTGTGCTAATTCCGTCCCAATTCCAATGCCCGTGACCATAAACCCAACCTGATTGACGATGGAGTAGGAAAGAATCCTACGCATGTTGTTTTCCAGCATGGCGTAAATAATCCCATAGAAAATCATAAACAGACCGAGATATATCAAAATATCGGTACCCGCAAAAATTGTTAGCAACACAAACACCGCCGTCTTGGTAGTAAAGGCGGAAAGAAAGACTGCCCCTGAGGGAGAGCTTTCCGGATAAGCATCGGGCAGCCATGCGGAAAAGGGAGGAGCCGCTGCATTGACCAAAACCCCAACGAGCATCAACCCGATGAATATTTTGTCTGTAGCGATTTTTCCTGCCGTAGTAAAATCTGATAAGGCAATGTCTAATGGCAGAATTTGGGAGGTCCCCACCAATGAAATATGCCCGATAATCCCGACAAGAAAAACCACTCCTCCCAAGAAATGCATAATCGCATAGCGCATGGCAGCCCTTCTTGCTGCTGAGGTGCGCCCGCACAACACCACAATGGTCGAGGCAATGGCCATAATCTCCCAATAGAGAAACAATGAGATATAATCACCACAAAACGTAACCCCAATGGCACTGCCCGCATACACAAAGGCAGCAGCCATTTCTATCGGCCCATCTTTTTTCATCTGATTAAGGGCAAAAATCCCCCCGCTGAAGGCCGCCAGAGAAAATACCGTGGCAAAGATCAGCGTGAAAGGGTGAACATGAATCGGCATCAGAACAAAACCAGCCATGCGATAAAACACCTCATAACCCACCGGCTGCCAGATGGTGTATAATGTCAAAAGTGGAACCGTGACCACCAAAGCCGAGCGTACATTGCGATTAACAAATGGCAACAACAACCCACCAACAATCATGATCAGTGCCGGAGGAATTAACATGCGTCGTCCTCCTTATAATAATCTTCACTGCGCTTTAAAAAACTTAGGAATTTTGAAACAATGATGATGGCAAGGCAGGAAACAAACCCATACCAAATGTAAAAGAACATCGTGCCATCAATACCAAAGGCGGCATGCGGATGCATAAAAAATTCCAATATCACGGTTAATAGGAGAATTAGAATCCCTATCTTCCAAGCCTTGCGCACTGTTTTCTGTGTCTTTTTATCCATTATTTCAACTCCGCCGGCACCGCACCAAGGATTAACATAATATCAGGGAAAAAGAAAAGTCCCAGAGTCAGAAGGGCCGTAATACAAAGGGCGATAACAATGGAAATTGGCGCCTCCCCGTGTGGTTTTTCTCCCTTGCCTTCCCCCTTAAAGAAAGCCGCATAGATAATTGGTAGAAAATAGGCCGCATTTAAAACCGTACTCAACACCAGCACGCCAATGGCCACATAATTACCTACCGACAACGCTCCGCCTATAAGATGAAATTTGGTCAAGAACCCCACTGCCGGAGGGAGTCCAATCATAGAAATTGCCCCAATGGAAAAAGCAACCATCGTGTATGGCATCCGTCTTCCGATACCGTCAAGCTCACTGACATATTTTTTGCCTGAAGCCGTATAGATAGAACCCGCAGCAAAGAATAATGTAATTTTTGACACCGCATGTGCTGCAATGTGAAACGCACCGGCCATAATGGCCTTCGGCGCAAGCAACGATGCCGCAAGCACAATATAAGAAAGCTGGCTGATGGTGGAAAAAGCCAAACGCTTCTTTAAATTATCTTGCCGCAACGCAATGAATGAGGCGGTAATAATTGTAAAGCCGGCACAATAAGGCAGCCACGCACCGGCCCACCAATTTTGTCCAATCATGGTGGACAGATGTTCTGTGCCGAAAATATAGACGATGATTTTTAGAACGGTAAATACCCCAGCCTTAACTACCGCCACCGCATGCAAAAGCGCACTAACCGGCGTGGGCGCAACCATGGCTGCCGGCAACCAGCCATGAAACGGCATCAAAGCCGCCTTGCCAACCCCGAACATGAACAAAAACAACAAAATACCCGTTGTAACAGGGCCAACACGCCCTGCAAGAATTCCACCCGCAATAAATTCAAGTGTTCCGGCTTCAAAATATGTCCATATAATCGCTGGCAAGAATAGGCAAATTGACGTTCCCAATAAAATACCCAGATAGATCCGCCCCGAATGCATCGCTTCTTTGGTTCCGGAATGGGTTACAAGGGGGAAAGTACATAAGGTAATAAATTCATAAAACAGGAATAAGGTAAACAAATTGCCAGCCATAGACAGCCCCATCACCCCAAAAATGGCAAGGGCAAAGAAGCTATAAAAACGATTTTGATGGGACTCATTATTGCCCCGCATATAGCCAATGGAATACAGACTGGTTACTACCCACAAGCCGGAAGCCACCAACAGAAAGATCATTCCAAAGGGTTCAATGTTAAAACTGATGGAAATACCGGGAAACAGCTCTGCAAAAATGATCTTTGGGCTTTGACCGTTGATAAATTGCCAAAACACATTCGTTACAATATGCAAGAACAACAGAGCAGAAATACCGACCACCAGCGAATCTCTAACGTTAGGCTTTGAAATTTTTGCAGCCAATAACGCACCCAGCAATGGAAGTATCATCGCGATATAAATGGAGTGTTCTGGGGAAAAAGAGAGTATGTTTATCACTTAACCCCCGCATAAAATAACTGGTTGGCCGCCTCAATGGACAGCCCCAAAGTCAAGTCTGTATTTATTCCAAAATATATATTAGAGAAAGCTAATATATATATGGAAACCAACATCAAGACAGGCGCTTCTTTGATTTTTTTAGCATTTTTCGGACGCGATTGGAAATACGCCGCCTCTACCACCCTCCAAATATAAATAATGGCCAGGGCTGAGCTTATCAAAAGCAATATGATCAATGGCCACCAGCCTTTCTCAATTAGGGCATAGATTAGATACCATTTACTGATAAAGCCTGCCGTAAGAGGAACGCCGATCAAACTTAAACCGCCAATAACAAAAGCAAACATGGTCAATGGCATTGATTTTGCCACTCCGGCAAAATACTCAATCCTCACCCCACCAACACGCATATATACCGCCCCCACACACAGGAACAACAAGCCTTTAGCCAAAGAGTGGTTTACCAAATGCACAATCGCAGCAGCAAGACCGGTTTCCGTATACAGCCCTAACGCAAGGGCAATATATCCTAATTGTGCCACACTGGAAAAAGCCAGCATCCGCTTGATGTTGGGTTGGTAAATTGCCGATACAGATCCCACAATGATGCCCATGATTGATAATGTTACCAGAATGACTGCCAGCGGCATATGCTCAAAGGCAAATTCAAGCCCAAAGAGAGAATATATGATACGAATAAAGACATAAATCATCACCTTGGTGGCAGTGGAGGATAAAAATGCTGACACGGCCGAAGGCGCATAAGCATAGGCGTTGGTCAACCAAATATGCAGCGGAAACAGAGCAATTTTCATCGCCAGACCAAGTGTGATAAAGGCAAAGGCCGCTTCAATGGGGCGTGTATTTTCAACGGATTTTATGTTTTCTGCCATATCGGAAAGGTTGAGTGTACCAATCATCATATAAAGCAAGCCAACCCCGATAAGAATAAAAGTTGCACCGATGGTGCCCATGATGAGATATTCAAAGGATGAGGTCATCGCCCTTTTGTCCCTTCCAAGGGCAATCATGGTGTAGGTAGACAAAGACGATATTTCAATAAACACATAAATGTTGAAGATGTCATTGGTACTGATGATGCCCAACAAACCGGAAAAGCACAACAAATACAGCGTATAAAACAGCGGTACTTTCTTGCTGTCCAGTTCGTTTCTTATGCTTCGGCGCGCATAAGGCAACATTGCAAACCCAACAAAAGAAATAAGCAGCAATATAAGGCTGTTTAATCGGTCTATGTTGTATTCTATCCCAACGGTATAATCGTAAGACTCTGGTCGCCCCCAATTGCCCATATAGTAAGAAATTGCACCATTATCAAATGTTTTCAGCAATAAGGCTATGCAGATGAGGAAGCTAAAGAACGTCGCCGTGATACTGATCAACCATGCATAATTTCCCTTACGCACTAAGGCACATAATGCTGCAGCAACCATGGGAATAACAACATGTAACACTGGAAGATTTTGTACAATCACTTATATCTCCCTGCTTTTTTTTTATTGGAATCTTTTTTTGGTGCTTTTGGCTTGGCTACGGCCAGACCGGCCTCTTCAAACATCAACAGCTCACTTTCCTCGATGGAACCATATTCTTCTTTTATTCGCACCACCAATGCCAGCCCCACCGCCAAGGTCGCCACCCCCACCACAATGGCCGTCAGCATCAAAACGTGAGGAAGCGGATTAACATATTCACTCACCCCTTCTGCCAGAATGGGAAAATGCGCACCTCGAACCATACCCGCAGAAATATAGAGCAAAAGTACCGAGGTTTGAAAAATCGCCAAGCCGATAAGTTTTTTTACCAGATTCCCGCTGGTAATAACCGCATAGAACCCAACAAGCATAATAATAATGGCCATCCAATAATTATAACCGCTTAGTATATAATCCATACTACACCCCCTTTCGTTTAACAAAAAGGTAGAAGATCAGGAGCATGGAGGAAAACACCGTCACTCCCACGCCCAGCTCAATGATCAAAATGCCGAGTTTTTGCCCGTCAACTGGGTCTTTGGAAAACACAGAATACTCCAAAAAACCACCCCCAAGGAACAAGGCGGCCACCCCCGTCCCCGCATAGAGCAACACCCCAATGGAACACAGCACGCGCAAACTGTTAATAGAAATAATCTTTTTGGTATTCTTCAAACCATACAAAAGACAGTAGACAATAAACGCAGAGGCAAAAATCACCCCCGCCTGAAACCCGCCGCCCGGGCTATATTCCCCATGCAACTGAATGTAAAGGGCAAAGACAAGGATAATCGGGATAAGAAATTTTGTTACTACCCGCAAAACCAGCTGGTCTTTCACAGATCTCTCCTAAAATATTACAAAGCAGGGACGTTTTAACACAGAAAATCCACCCTATCAAACATTTTTGGAAAAATGAGAAGGATCAACGACCTAGCATGAAGCCATTGATTTAATGCAATCTGTTAGGAAGGTGGCGATTGTTGATTAAAGATAATGGTGCTCGCGGCCAGACTTGAACTGGCACGGCCGCAATGGCCGGCGGATTTTAAGTCCGCTGCGTCTACCGATTCCGCCACGCGAGCACAGGGTAAACTTAATCGGGACACTTTAATATCGAGCATGGACAAAGAATGCAAGCACAAAGTTTTTGAATGAATCCAAGCAGCCTAGCGCTCCCGAGGATTTCCAAAATTGGCAGGAATAGGGCGATAAATCATTCGTTTGCGCCTATCATCAAAAACATTGTCAACATTGGCGGCATAGACCTGCTTCTGTGCCTCTATTATGATCGCCCCACCCCACATGCGAGTGAAGATCGGAAAGCGGCAAACACGCTGGCTTATTTTGTATAATATCTCTGCAATCCTAAGGAAAAATCGTGAGCGCGTTGGGGGAAATAATAGCGCCATCTCAACACGCTTTGTTTCAAAAAGACTCTGCCGCAACAGCTCCTGAAGCTGTACAATGGAGTAGGGGTGGCCGTGACCAAACGGTGTGGATTCCACCCGCGACCAGATACTCATCCTATTGGGAACAATCACCAATATTTTTCCCTGAGGGGAAAGAATCCGAAAAATCTCATTCAGTAGGTGCTGCGGGTGATTGCTGTATTCAAGCAGATGCGACAATATTACGCGCTCCACGCTGTCATCGTCAAAAGGAAGAAGTGTTTCCCCGCTGAGCAGGGATTGGTTCTTGCCCTTTTCCGGCCAATGAACCGCTCCGTTGCCAGACGCCATGAGTGCCACCGGAAAAAGCGGCATCTTATTTAACATTCTGGTTAAGTAAGGAAGGGCATACCCCATACCGACAATCACTGTTTTTTCTTTTCTGCTGTCATCAAAGATATCTGGCCAAATTCGCTTTATTTTATGCTGAATACGTCGACACACTGCCGCACCTAGAGTGGAAGCATAAAATCTTTTCAAATCAATAATATTAGGCCAATACATGCTTTTACTCCGCCTGGCTTCTGCTGCCAAAAATAGCCGATCCTACCCTAACATAACGTGCCCCCATGGCTGCAGCAAGCTCATAATCCCTACTCATTCCCATGCTTAAATCCACCAAACCGTTACGCTTGGCAATGTGTGATAATAGGGCAAAATGAACCGATGGCTCTTCGTCGGCAGGGGGGATGCACATCAGTCCTCTGATTGGCAAGGAGATCTCCGCAACACAATAACGTATAAATTCGTCTGCTTCACTGGGCAATATGCCTGCCTTCTGTGGCTCTTCCCCCGTATTAACCTGAATAAAACATTCTACCTTCTTATCAGTCTCTTTGATATATTTTGCCAGCATGTTCGCAAGTTTTTTCCTATCAACGGTCTCTATTACATCGAATATCTTAAGCGCGTCCTTAACCTTATTTGTCTGCAACGGCCCAATCATGTGCAGCGTACTCTGCGGATATTTCTGCTTAAGGGGCAACCATTTCTCCAGTGCCTCCTGCACCTTGTTTTCTCCAAACACCCTATGACCATGTTCTAGCAAAACTTCTATGTCCCGAGCCGGAAAGGTTTTACTTACCGCAATCAACTCCGTAAAATTGCTAGGATGGAAGATATTATATTCAGCAGCAGCATTTTTTATATTGTCTTTCACTGCTTCTAAATTCTTTATCAAATTCTCTTCTCTTAAAACCATTCTTTATAATTATCTTCTTTTTTAAAAACTCAAAATCTTTGTCTTACTACTATTATACGGCAAACAGAACTTAATAAACCACTAAATTTCACAGTTATGTCCACCCCCTTGCACTCCCCCAACACGCTTTTGACCAACTAAATAGATCGACTAAACCCCTAAAACTGTAACTTTTTGGCAACATTCTTCACAATATATGTGTTATAATTGCCTATTTTATGGCCTACACGTTGCCCGTATTCCCTATTTATTTATAATTAGCTCAGGTGCGCTACACTTAGTAACGTGTCACATAAATTACTTATAATCAGGGTATAGAAACTATGAAAAAACTTTTACTTGGAACTACTGTTCTTTTCGGTGCCGCTGCGTTAGCTACATCTGCGCAAGCTGCTCCTTCAGTAACGGTTGGTGGTTTTATTGACTTCCAAGCGGGTATTGCTGATCAAGATTCGGCTTATAAAACTGGCGCTAACAGCCGTGATGTAAAATTCCAAAACGATACGGAAGTTCACATTAATGTTGCTGGTCAATCTGATACTGGCCTAAGATATGGTGCGGCTATTGAACTTGAAGCTGATGTAAATGCAGACGCAGACGGTGAAGGCCTAAACGCTGACAAAACTTACATCTACGTTGAAAACGACGAAATGGGTCGTGTTGAAGCCGGTAACAATACTGACGCTGCAGCCGCTCTTAAAGTAGACGCTTCTTCTATCGCTGCTGCTACTGGCGGTATCGACGGTGATTTCTACGATTTCGCTAATCTTGCTGGTTACTGGGCAGCTCCTGATCTTCCAACAGCAAACGCTGCTGGTGTGACTGAAGACGCTACAAAAATCACTTACTACACTCCTCGTATGAGCGGTTTCCAAGTAGGTGCTTCTTACACTCCAGACCAGGGTAATGGCGGTACGGCTTCAGGCTTCACCAGCGATACCAATGGCGACTTTGAAAACGTATTTAACCTAGGTGCAAATTACGAAGGTTCTTACAATAGTGGTCTTGCCGTTCAAGCCTCTCTAACTGGCGAATTTGGTTCTTCTGAATCTGCAGCTACTGAGGATCTAAACGCTTGGGCTCTTGGTACAGTTCTTACTTACCAAGGTTGGTCTCTAGCGGGTTCTTATGCGGATGCTGGCGAATCTGGTCTTGCCGTTGGTACTAACGCTGACCAAACTTTCTGGACTCTTGGTGCTGCGTACGAAACTGGCCCTTATGGCGTTTCTGTAACGTACCTAGATTCTGAAGCAAACAGTCTTGATTTCAACAACATCGTTGTAGGTGCTGACTATAAACTTGCACCAGGTCTTGTGCCTTACGTTGAAGTTAGCTTCTTTGGAACTGACGACAACAACGTGGCAACTACCGACAATGACGGTTCAGTTGTACTAGTTGGTGCTGAACTAAGCTTCTAAGCTTACTCAGACATCTTATCTCGTTAGGGGATTATAGGGCGTCTTTATGGCGCCCTTTCTTTTTGCTTGTCATATGGGTTTTTGTCATTTAATAGTGGCGGGGAACATATAAAATGGGACGCGTTATGAAATTTCCTCTTATTATTGTACTATCCATACTCATACTGATTCAAGGCTGTAGCGGAATAACGCCCGATGAAAATCAAAGTTTTCCTGAAAGTACTGAAGACGCACGCCGTGCCAAGCGTGGTAAAATTTCTGGCGAGGGCGGCATTAAATTATTTGATTCCAGTTCTTCCGAGGATGACAGCTCTTCAGGCATCGGGGTTAACAGCTTCCTGTGGCGGGCTTCTTTGGACGCACTGTCTTTTGCACCCCTCTCAAGCGTAGATCCCCTTGGTGGTGTCATTATCACGGAATGGTATGAAGATCCTGCTGCAAAGGGTGAAAAATTCAAAATCAATGTTATTATTCTGGGTAAAAAGCTGCGTGCCGATGGCCTGCGTGTTTCTGTCTTTAAGAAAGCAAATAATAATGGCGTTTGGGAAGATGCTCCGATTTCTACTGACCTTAATCGTCAGCTTGAGGATAAAATCCTCACACGTGCCCGCGAATTACGTATAAAAAGTGCCCAATAGCCACCGAAACAACTATGACATATAACCCACAGACTATTGAGCCAAAATGGCAGAAATACTGGGAAGATAATCACTGTTTTAAAACGGATGTCTCTGACCCAGATAAAAAATACTATGTTTTAGAGATGTTTCCCTATCCTTCTGGGAAAATCCACATGGGCCATCTGCGTAATTACGCCATTGGGGATGTCATTGCCCGTTATAAGATGGCACAAGGTTATAATGTGCTTCACCCAATGGGGTGGGACGCGTTTGGCCTTCCGGCGGAAAATGCCACCATTTCTTACAATAATAATCCGGCCAATAAAGATAAGAAAACCACATCCGATTGGACGCATGGCAACATAGCGACCATGCGTGAACAATTAAAGTCCATCGGACTGTCTTATGACTGGTCGCGTGAATTTGCCACCTGTGATGTGGAATATTATCAACATGAACAACGTATGTTTCTTGATTTTTTGAAGAACGGGCTGGCTTACCAAAAAGAAGCGGTAGTCAATTGGGATCCCGTGGATCAAACCGTGTTGGCCAATGAACAAGTCATTGACGGGCGGGGTTGGCGCTCAGGCGCATTGGTTGAGCGCAAAACACTGAAGCAGTGGTTCTTAAAAATCACTGATTTTGCCGAAGATTTATTACAAGGACTGGGTAAACTGGAGAACTGGCCAGAACGTGTACGCCTGATGCAAGAAAAGTGGATTGGAAAATCACATGGAGCGCGTATCTTCTTCACGATTAAAGGCCGCAAAGAAACACTAGAAATCTTCACCACTCGCCCAGATACTTTATTTGGCGCCTCATTCTGTGCTATTGCCGCCGGACATCCTCTGGCCGCCGAACTTGCTATCAACAATGCTAGGCTTGCTAAATTTATAAAAGAGTGCAACGCCCTTGGCACGAGCACTGAAGCCATAGAAAAGGCCGAGAAGAGGGGGTTTGATACCGGACTAAAGGTTGAACATCCTTTTATTCAAAATGCCGAGCTACCGCTTTACGTCGCCAATTTCGTGCTCATGGATTATGGTACTGGAGCTATTTTTGCCTGCCCAGCGCATGACCAGCGTGACCTTGACTTTGCCCACAAATATAATTTGCCCATTATCCCCGTGGTCGCCCCAGAAGGAAAAGAAGATTTTACCGTAGGGGAGGAGGCCTATACGGAAAATGGTATCCTTATTAATTCTGGTTTCTTAAACGGGATGACTGTGGAAGACGCTAAAAATACCGCCATAGAAAAACTCAATGAGCTTGGGATTGGGAACAAACAGACCACCTACCGCTTGCGTGACTGGGGCATTTCTCGTCAACGCTTCTGGGGCTGCCCTATTCCTATCATCCATTGCCATGGTTGCGGGATTGTTCCGGTTCCGGAATCTGAACTTCCTGTGCAACTACCCAACGACGTTATCCTTGATGGAAAACAGGGAGGAAATCCTCTTGACCTGCATCCCACATGGAAACACACACATTGCCCTAAATGTGGGAAGGATGCGCTCAGGGAAACCGACACATTTGATACGTTCTTTGAGTCATCCTGGTACTTTTTCCGCTATATTACGCCAAAATCCAAAAACGGGCTGGACAAAGAGGCCATCAATCAATGGCTTCCCGTGGATCAGTATATTGGCGGTATTGAACATGCGGTATTGCATTTGCTTTATTCTCGGTTCTTTACCCGCGCCCTTAAAAAATGTAGCTACCATGATGTGGATGAACCGTTTAGTGGCTTGCTCACACAAGGGATGGTCTGCCATGAAACCTATCAGGACGCACAAGGCAACTGGCTGTATCCCAATGAGATTGAAAAATCTTCTCAGGGCTATGTCACAAAAGACGGAAAGCCCGTCACAGTTGGCCCCTCCATTAAAATGTCAAAATCTAAGAATAATGTTGTAGACCCAGCAGGAATAGTTGATCATTACGGAGCCGATACAGCCCGTCTGTTTATGCTGTCCGACTCCCCACCAGAACGGGATCTTGAATGGTCAGACGCAGGAGTAGATGGTGCGCATCGCTACTTAACGCGTCTGTGGAGCTTGGCAGAAAAAAGAGCGGCTTTCGCTCAACCCAACCCGGAATTATTGGAGTCTCTGGACGGTGAATTACTTGAATTACGAAAATTTGCTCACAAAACCATTGCCGGTGTTGAAGATAATCTTAATCATTTTCACCTCAACAAAGCCGTTGCAAGAATACGTGAATTAACAAATCTGCTGGAAAAAGTTGCAGTGGATGAGCCTTCCAGCCAGGCCGTATTCGACGAAGCATTTGTTTTTTCTCTAAAACTTCTTAGCCCAATGACCCCTCATATTATTGCTGAAATCTGGGAAAATCTTGGATACCAACATGCCCAACTAACCCTCTGGCCACAAGCAATTACCGAGCTTCTCAGCGACGATATGGTCACCATTGCCATCCAAGTTAATGGAAAGCTAAGAACAACCTTGGAACTTGCAAAAGATTGTGATAAAAGGGAAGCAGAAGAACGTGCCTTGGCTTGTGATGCGGTGAAACATCACATCGAAGGAAAAGAAATTAGAAAAATAATCGTCGTACCCAATAGGATTGTTAATGTTGTTGCTGCGTAAATGTAAACCGATTTGTCTGACTCTGATGGTTTTGTCTGTGTTTTTTGTTCAATCCTGTAACCTTCGCCCTATTCATGCAAAGGGGGATGCCTCGGTTTCAGACGATTTGCGTCATGTGTCTGTGCACATCATTGAATTTGGCCGTGCGGGTCAACAATTGCGTACGCGGCTGGAAAATCTGCTAGATCCGGGTACAACTTCTTCAGACAAGCAGTATGATCTCTACATTGACCTCAACAGCAAGAAAAACGCACTGGCCATTGAACAAGATGCAGAAATTACCCGTTACAACATGGTGTTAAGCGCAAATATAACCCTGAAGAACCGCGCCAATGAAAAGATTATCTTCAAGGATAAGAGCGAAATTGTTGGCAGTTATAGCTCTGATAGTTCAGAATTTGCTATCTATACCATTGAAGCGGATACGCTGAACCGTTTGATTAAAGAAGCTGCTGAGGACATACGTTTACGTCTTTCAAATTACTTCATAAATCAGTAACAATGAAAGTCCCTGCACAAAAAATTGAAAGCTTTATTGCCTCTCCAGACAGCACTATTAGGTCTGCGCTAATTTATGGCCCCGATGTGGGGCTAATATCGCAGCGTAGTTCTACGCTTATGAAATGGGCAGCAGAAGACATCAACGATCCCTTTAATGTGGTAGAAATTCATTGTACAGCGCTGTCACAGACCCCATCCTTAATTGCCGATGAGTTGGCATCAATCAGCCTGATGGGCGGTCGCAGGCTGGTCATTGTCAAAGAGGCAGGAAACAGCCATAGTAGTATCCTAAAATCCGCTTTAGAAGCCTCCTTTTCCTCTGAACAAGCCTTTCTTCTGGTCATGGCGGGAGATCTAAAGCCCGGCAGCCTTAGAAGCCTTTTTGAAAACAGAGATGATTGTGCGGCCATTGCCTGCTATCAGGACGACGTACGTGGCTTAACACATGTCGTGTCACAAAAACTTCTCTCTATGGGCATGTCCTTTGATCCTGATGTTTGTGCCTATGTCGCAATGAATTCACAAGGCGATCGGATGGTCGTTCTGAGCGAAATTGAAAAACTATGCCTATTTCTAGGGGATAAGAAATACGTGTCCCTGGACGACGCTAAGTCTGTTATTGGGGAAACAACCCAATCTCACCTAGACGACATCTGCAACGCCATTGCTATGGGGAATCACGGCCATCTGGAGCACCATTTACGAAAGGCTTTGTCGCAAGGAATTATGCCCATTGTTATTTTACGCTCAGTTGGCCGGTTTTTCAGCCGTATTCAGCTTACCCATGGGCTTATATTAAAAGGAAATACACCGGAAAACGCCTTAAAGCAGCTGCGTCCACCGGTGTTCTTTAAGCAACTTCCTCTTTTTAAACAGTTCCTTAATAAGTTTTCATCCACACATATGTCACGCTTGTGGCCGATCATTGACGAACTCTATCATGCAGAACTTGAATGTAAGAAAACGGGTCGTAATGCCAATCTAATGTGTAGCCGTTCCCTGATGAAGATCACGTCCCTAAGCAAATAGCTACTTAGCTTTATATTCCCTAAGAAGCTTTTCTTTCTTGATGATGGATCCACCATATGTGTGGACAATATCAAGTACCCGGTTGCCTTTATTGTCTTTTATGTTTGGATCTGCCCCATTTTCTAACAACAGTTCCATCATGTCGGTGTTGTCTTTCTTATCGTACCGCGTCATGTGCAGCGGCGTTCTTCCTTTATTGTCTCTGGCGTTGACATCTGCTCCATCTTCAATCAAACGGCGCACCATTCCTATGTCACCGTAGCGCACTGCAATGTGCAGCTTGGTACGCCCAAACTCATCTGTTGATTTTGCCTCAAATGTGTTGATGGCATCTTCAATTTTAGGAGGCATATCTTCCTCTTCACCATCATCTTCACCGCCGATAAAATAGTATCCGGCAAAGCCAATCACCGCTATCATAATAATCATCGGCATCATGCTGCCTCGCCCAGAGTACGACCCCGCCCGCGTGATGGGATCAAAAATCGTTACAAACAGCAGAAGCAGTGCCCTTCTCATTATTGCCCCATGATTTTACTTAAAATTATGTCGAGCTCCTCAAGTGAGTTGTAGGAAATGGTGACATTACCACCCTCACCTTTGTTAGTAATGCGCACCTTATGTCCTACTTTCTTGGAAATTTCTTCTTCTAAGCTGCTAACTTCCGGATCACGAATTGCTTTTTGCAAGCTTTCGCCCTTTAACATCCGCTTGATCAACGCCTCCGTCTGGCGCACGTTAAGCTCCTTCTTGATAATAACATCGGCAATAATTTGTGGCTCTTCTGCCCCCAGAAGCGCCCGAGCGTGCCCCGCAGAAATCTTATCTTCATTGATATATTCCTTTACTTTCTCTGGCAATAACAACAAACGAACCGTGTTAGCAATAGCGCTTCTGCTCTTACCAATGACGTCGGACAATGCCTCTTGTGTGTAGCCGAATTCCTCCATTAGACGTGAATACCCTTCAGCGACTTCCAAGGCGGTTAGATCCTGCCTCTGGACATTTTCCACAATAGCTACTTCTAAAGCTTCTTTGTCATCAAGGTTCTTTACAATGACGGGAACGCTCTTCAAACCGCAGATTTTTGATGCACGCCAACGACGCTCACCGGCAATGATTTCATAACCATCTTTTCCTGATTCTCTAACCAAAATTGGCTGGAACACACCATTCTTACGGATAGAGTCTGCCAGTTCGTGAATTTCTTCTTCGCCAAAGAATTGCCGTGGCTGAAATTTACCCGGCACTACTTTGTCGATATCAACGTCGAGAATGGAAGCTTTATAACTGTCTTCTTCCACACGCTCACTGCCCGAAGATGCCGCTCTTGGCTTGGGTTTTTCTGAGATCAGTGCCCCTAAACCTTTTCCTAAACCTTTTGACATGATTTTACCCCTATCCTCCTTCCATTAATTTTATTTTTTTTAATACTTCCTTAGCAAGATCCAAATAGGCCTGTGCACCGACAGAACGATGATCATAGATAATGGCCGGCTTGCCGTGGGATGGAGCTTCTGAGAGCCTCACATTGCGCGGAATAACCGTTTTAAAAAGCTTTTCTCCAAGATATTCCCGTACATCATTCTCTACCTCTGTAGTCAAATTATTACGCTTGTCATACATTGTCAAAACAACCCCAAGAATGTCCAATTCAGGATTGAGGTTGTTTTGTACCAGATCAATGGTTTGCAGAAGATGTGCAAGCCCCTCAAGGGCATAAAACTCGCATTGCAGCGGCACAATGACTGATGTCGAGGCTGCCAGTGCGTTTATTGTGAGCAGGCTTAGAGAAGGAGGAGTATCAAGAAGAATGTAATCGTAATGATTTTCTGTGTCGTTTATTGCGTCTTTGATAATAAATTCCCGGTCGTCTAAATCCGCAATTTCTAGATCAATGGCAGAAAGATCCACCACAGATGGAATCAACATCAACCCTGGAATCATTGTTTTTACGGTTGCCTGATCGGTTGAACATTTGTTCAGCATCACATCATAGGCATTGAACTCCCGGTCGGCTTCACCTACTCCTAGGCCTGTGCTTGCATTGCCCTGCGGGTCAAGATCAATGAGCAGCACCTTTTTACCCACCGCCGCAATGCCCGTAGCAAGGTTTATGGTCGTAGTCGTTTTACCCACTCCCCCTTTCTGGTTGGCAATTGAAATAATATGACATTCTGTGTTTCTAGCCATTCTTCTTTGTCACCTTCTCAACAATCATGATGTTCCCCTCATTGTCCCCGACCATACTCGGCTTTAATTGATAAGAAAACTCCCATTTCATTGAAGCCTCTTCAATTTCTTTATGTATATTACACCCTTTTGGAAGGATACATAAAGTATCTTTTTCACCTTCTTGATAAATAAAAGGAAGAATATAGGAGAAGAGTGACCCTAATGGCGCAAAGGCTCTGGCCGTAATCACATCACTTTTCCAGGGGGATATGGCTTCAATGCGCTGATTATAAACCACCACTCTTGCGCCCGTAAGGCGGACAGCCTCCTGCATAAAGCTGGCCTTTTTCCCGACTGATTCAATGGCACGCACCTGCTTTATATGGTTTTCTTCCGCCAGAATGGCCAAAACAAGCGCTGGAAGCCCCGCCCCAGAGCCAAAATCCGTTAGGGTCTGGGTATTTTTAGGAACATATTGTACTAGCTGAGCAGAATCTACGATATGACGTTGCCAGATATCTGCTTCTGTGGCTCTCCCAATAAGGTTAATTTTCTGATTCCACTTAAGCAAAAGGTTAACATAGTCTAGTAGCGCCCGTTTCTTCGCTGAATTAAGTGGAAAAAGTTGCTCTATCTGAGAAAAAGCCGCCTCTTGCATTACCGCTCCCTTATGCCGCCCTGCGACTTAAATGCGCCAACAGTGCCGTAATTGCTGCAGGAGTCACCCCAGGAATACGCCCCGCACCTCCAATGGTGGCTGGCTGACAGCGTTGTAGTTTTTCACGCACCTCATTGGATAGGCTTTTGATTGTGTTATAATCAAAATTATCCGGAATACGTAGATTTTCATCTTTCTTAAATTGGCGGATATCGCTTTCCTGCCTTTGCAAATATCCCGAATATTGCGCCTCTATTTCTAATTGTTGAATAATATGACTTTCTGTTTCTTTTAATTCCGGCCAGATGTTCTGCAACGTGACAAACGTAACGTCCGGATGGGCGAGGAGCTTCATAGCATCGCGCTTGATACCATCAAGCTTAATGTTTACACCATGTTCTTTGGCAACATTAGGAGTAATCTGTAGCTTCTTGAGTGTTTCACGTGAAACATTCAAGCGGCGCAGCTTATCCTCAAAGCTGTTTTTGCGCTCCTGACTTGCAATATTATGCTCGATGATTCTGGGCGTAAGTCGCAGATCTGCATTGTCTGCTCTGAGGGTTAGGCGATATTCCGCCCGCGAGGTGAACATACGATACGGCTCTTGCGTCCCCAAAGTAATTAGATCATCGATCATCACCCCTATATAGGCCTCTGAACGATCGAGAGTGAATTCCTCCCCTCCCATCACCTTTAGCCCCGCATTAAGCCCGGCAACAAGCCCTTGGGCGGCTGCCTCTTCATATCCAGTAGTGCCATTTATCTGTCCGGCAAGGTAAAGGTTATTTTGTTTTTTCACTTCAAGGGTAGGCCTCAGCTCCCTTGGGTCAACATAATCATATTCAATCGCATAGCCATATTGTAATATCTCAACATCTTCCAGCCCCTGAATTTCATGGATCATTTTATCCTGAACGTCTATTGGCAGAGATGTAGAAATACCATTGGGGTAAATAATATGACCACAAGAGCTTTCTGGCAACCCTTCCGGCTCAAGGAATATCTGATGCCTGTCGCGCTGAGAAAAGCGCATTACCTTATCCTCAATGGAAGGGCAGTAGCGCGGACCCACGCTACCAATTTGCCCTGAATACATCGGAGCTCTGTCGATATTATCGTAAATATGTTGGTGCATTTGCGGATTGGTATAAGTGATGTAGCACTTAATTTGCGGAACCCTAACCTTGTCAGTCATGGTAGAAAACGGCACAGGAATTTCATCCCCTGGCTGCTCCTCAAGGCCCTCCCAATGGATTGTGTCCGCTTTTAATCGAGCCGGCGTTCCTGTCTTTAAACGCCCCAGATGTAACCCCATATTCCCTAAGGTTTTCGAAAGGCCTTTGCACGGAGCCTCCCCAACTCTTCCAGCTGGCGTTTGTTCCTCCCCTCGATGAATCACCCCCTGAAGGAAGGTGCCTGTGGTCAGAACCACCGCCTTAGCCTCAATTTTTTCTCCCGAACCAAGAACCACCGAGGCAATCTCATCGTCTTGTATTTCTATGTCTTCTGCCCCACCCTCTAAAAGCGTTAGGTTAGGGTAATTTCCCAACAAATCCTGCATTTCTTTTTTATACAACTCTCGATCCGCCTGTGCGCGAGGCCCCCACACTGCCGGCCCCTTGCTTTGGTTAAGCATGCGATAATGGATGCCCGCCTTATCAATCACCCGCGCCATAACCCCATCTAACGCGTCCACCTCACGCACTAATGTGCCCTTTGCCACCCCACCAATGGCAGGATTGCACGACATTTCGCCTATGGTTTCTCTTTTGTGGGTTAAGAGCGCTGTTTTCGCTCCCGTACGTGCGGATGCGGCCGCCGCTTCACAACCCGCATGTCCTCCACCTATCACCACCACATCAAATTTCTGCATTTTTCTCACTCATTGTTTCACGTGAAACAATAGCTCCTCTATAGTATTATACAAATCTTTTTTGAAATGTTTCACGTGAAACATTTCTACTTCCCAATACAAAAACTGCTGAATATTTTATCCAACAAATCCTCTACTTCTATGCGCCCAGTAACCGAGCCAAGCGATCTCGCCGCCAGACGCAAATCCTCCGCCGCCAATTCAATGGCACGCCTCTCCCTGCGCGAAATAAGGAAGTCCTCCAAACAGTTTACTGCCTGCTCTAGCCCTGCTTTATGTCGTTGACGAGTAAAGAGCGGGGATTCCGCCGGAGAGGCAATCTCACCAAGCATGTCCTCCAGCCGATCAATAAGATTGTCTATTCCTTGTCCTGTTTTGGCCGACATCATGACAGGAACAGCCCCTTTAACACGCATCATTTCCTTCTGTGGACACCTGTCTGCCTTATTCATTACGATAACGGAATTATCATCTATCATTGCCATTGTGGCCTCATCAAGAGCCTGAGGATTCTCCGCATCAAACAGGCATATGCGTATGTCCGCTTGTTCCGCACGTTTGCGTGCCAGCGCAATGCCCTTGGACTCTATGTCATCACTGGTGTTTCTTAATCCCGCCGTATCTGCCAGCGTCAAAGGATAGCCGCCAATGTCCATCTGCACTTCAATAACATCACGCGTTGTCCCCGCAATGTTAGAAACTATGGCCACATCCTTGCGCGCCAGTGCGTTCATCAATGACGATTTTCCAACATTTGGGGCACCAATGATAACAGCATACAACCCTTCCCTAAGTCTTTGTCCACGCCGATCTGACAGGTGGGCCTGCAAGTCTTTTATAAGATTTCCAACCTGATTTATGATCTTTTCTTCCGTTTGGTCAGGAATATCCTCATCTGGAAAATCAATATATGCCTCCATATGAGCTAATATTTCAATAAGCTCTAAACGCCAATCTTCGTATAAGGTTTCAAGCCCTCCATCCATTTGCCGCAATGCCTGTTTCTTTTGCGCCGCCGTCTGAGCATCGATCATATCCGCCACGCCTTCAAGCATGGTCAAATCCATCTTCCCGTTAATAAAGGCTCTACGTGAGAACTCTCCAGGCTCTGCTAGGCGCACCCCATCAAGGGATTGAAGATATTGCGTCAGCTCATTAATAATTGCCCTTCCACCGTGAATATGCAGCTCCACCACATCCTCTCCCGTATAGCTCGCAGGCGCCGGAAACCACAAAACCAAGGCATGGTCAATCACTTCTTTTGTGTCTTGATGTATCAACTTTTTGAGGCTGGCCATGCGTGCAGGCGGCAGCGGATCAACCCCTAGCGCATTGAGTATGTTGGCCGAGCCTGGGCCCGAAATACGCATCACCGCCACTCCGGATTTCCCCATGGCAGAGGCAAGAGCAAAAATTGTCGACATATTCTTATGTTACTTTATATTGTTTGTTAAGGTATTGTTTCTTAATTGTAATTAATAATAATTGCAAGCTTTAAGCTAATTATTATAACGAATCTGCCGGTAAGACAGCGCCTCAACAATGTGATTGTACGACACCGACTCCTCTGCCTGCATGTCGGCAATGGTTCTTGCCACCCTCAAAATGCGGTTATGCCCCCGCATGGATAACCCCATTTGATCGATCGCCTTCTCTAGTATTTCTTTGCCTTTATTGTCTGGTTGTGCCACGTGCAAAAGAACCTCGCCGTCGGCCATTGCGTTTAGCGCACACCCCTTGCCTTTGTAACGCTCAGACTGGATCTTTCGTGCATTCTGCACCCTCTTAGCTATGGTCTGTGTGTTCTCGGATACGTTCGATTTGTACACGTCCGAGGGGCGTATTGCCGGCACTTCCACATGAATATCAATCCGATCAAGTAGGGGGCCGGAGAGTTTGGATTGGTAATCCACCGCACATTTAGGAGCTTTGTTGCAGGCACGGCTGGCATCGTCAAGATAACCGCAACGACAAGGGTTCATGGCTGCCACAAGCTGAAAATTTGCCGGATAAGTGATGTGCGCCTGCACTCGTGAAACTGTCACTTTCTTTGCCTCCAGAGGTTGCCGCAACGAATCAAGTACCTGTCGTGGAAACTCTGCCAACTCATCAAGAAATAGGATTCCACCGTGAGCAAGCGTCACCTCTCCAGGCTTTGCCTTAGGTCCACCGCCGATCATTGCGGGCATGGAACAATTATGATGAGGATCACGAAAAGGTCTTTTAGTCACCAGACCCCCTTCAGGCATATCCCCAACAATGCTATGTACCATACTCACTTGCAGCATTTCTTCGGCCGTAAGCTCCGGCAACAATCCGGGCAAGCGGGCGGCCAACATTGATTTTCCTGAACCCGGAGGGCCAACCATAAGCATATTATGTCCTCCGGCAGCAGCAATTTCCAACGCGCGCCTAGCAACTTCCTGACCCTTGATTTCTGACATGTCAGGATATTGTTGCTCCTGAACCAGTGTTTTCTTCTGTGCAGGAGGTAGAATTTGTTGGCCTTTAAAATGGTGGATAAGATCAAGCACATTATCCGCTGCTAACACTTCAATGTCCCCCGCCCATAATGCTTCCGAAGCGTTGGCCTTGGGGCATATTATCCCAAGATCCTGTGCCAGTGCCGCCATGGCAGAGGGCAACACCCCATTAATCGGTGCAATGTTGCCATCCAACGCCAACTCTCCCAAAACCACATAACCGTCCAATGCGTCTTGAGGCACAATGCCCATAGATACCAAAAGTCCTAGAGCAATCGGCAAGTCGTAATGACTGCCTTCTTTGACAATATCCGCCGGTGCAAGATTGACCGTGACGCGCTCTGGTGGAAGTGAAAGGCCGATTGCTCCGATAGCGGAACGAACTCTTTCTTTTGATTCAGCCACCGCTTTGTCCGCCAACCCAACAATCGTGAAACAGGGCATGCCTGACGATAAGTTCACCTGAACATCAATGTCGATAACATCTATTCCGGCAAACGCAAAACTACTTATGTGAGCGACCATATCACCACTCCTCCAAACTCAACTATGAGTTATTATTGGAATTACAAAGAAATTATAGATAACATTAATACGGTTCCAATTACAAATAAATATATTATATTTCTGATAATAAAGACAATTACATGCTATGGGTTGTAAAAAACTACGCGCATGTTAACTGTTTATTAACCTTGCGGTGTTACAATCAAACGTTAAACTATAGGACGATGGTGATTTTTTGAAAAAAACCGGCAAAAATATGAACACATCTTCGTACAAAACGATTGGCCAGAACAGCGGCAAAACACCTATTATGCGTCTTGTTGTCATCTTTTGTATGTTTATCTTTGTTATCAGTTGCGGCATTGTAATCAATCGTGGCTACCATTCTTATTACCAAACGGTAGAAGAGGGCAACTACAACTCCAATCGCCTGACACATACTCTTTCCGACCATGTCCGCTTAACCTTTCTGGCCGGTGATTTGGCTCTAAAACGGGCAGTGGATCGACAATATTTTAATACCTTGTTTGGCAACAACCTTTCCGAAGATATCCACCATAATTTCCGTATATGGACAAACGAAACCCCACAAATATCGGCCATGATGATGACCGACAAAAACGGAAAAATAAAAGTTATTTACCGGAAAAAAGGCTACAAAACCTGGCTTGGAGGCAAAGAATCGGTCAAGGGACTGGAGTTTTTCAGCCAGCACCAACATTCTCCCGATTCTGATCTCCTATATGTTGGCTGGCAAAACAGTTGGATCCCCAATCATGATGGATTTGTGGTGATGAGCCGAAGAATCAGTGGACTGGATGGTTCTTTTGCCGGTGTTATCATGGTGGCTATTAACAACGATTACATTCATAATTTCTTCCATTCAATTGAGGCAAATAAGAAGACCAAGCTGGTACTTATGCGCGATGACGGTAAGCCGCTAATCAATCAGATCAATGACGAAGAAGAAATAGAGCTGCTTGGCAAAATTATGCGTGACAATAAGGTAGCTAACCAGCCTTCGGGGATTCACACCTATGTCAGCATCAACGACATTGACGACAATCTACGCCAATTCTCATTTGATCGGATTCCCAACCTCCATATGATCCTTTCCATCGTAACCTATGGGGACGATATTTTTGCCAACTGGCACGCAAGCCGAGTGAGCGACTTAATCTTTTTATCGATCTTTACGCTTTTCATTTTTATCATTTATTTCCTTGCTGCTGCTGGCGCAAAGCAAATGCAACGTGTACAAAACTCTGAAAGAGCGGCGGTGCTTGCCAGTCAGGCAAAATCTGATTTCTTGGCCAATATGAGCCATGAGCTGCGCACCCCACTAAATGCAATTATTGGCTTCTCAGAAATGATTGAGGCCGGTTATTTTGGTAATGTGAATGTAAAACAGAAAGAGCGTGTCCACGACATCCATTTCTGCGGCACACACCTTCTGGAGCTAATCAACGATATCCTTGAATTTTCTAAGGGCGAGGCAGGGAAAATTGAACTTCATGTAGACAAGGTCTTCCTTCCGAAGCTTATTGATGAATCGGTCAGGGTGTTTGCCGAACGTAGTCGTAATGAAGGCATCAACGTAATCTCCAATGTCGCAAAAGACCTTCCGATGATTATGGCCGATCGCAGAAAGATTAAACAAATTTTGCTGAACCTGATTTCCAACGCAGTTAAATTTACTGAGAAGGGAGGCACGGTCGAAGCCAGCTGTGCCATGGACGAAGACAACAATCTGGTCTTTTCTGTCACGGACACAGGATCTGGCATCGCAGAAGCTGATATTCCAAAAGCACTTTCTACTTTTGGTCAAGTTCACGACAACCCTGCAAAGGGAGGTACCGGATTGGGGCTGCCTTTATGTAAGATGTTTACCGAACTGCACGGCGGAAGCCTAACAATAAAGAGCATTGTTGGTGTAGGTACAAAAGTCTGCGTAACCATCCCCTCAGACCGGGTGATCTGGTCAAGCACCAATGTGTCAAATCTTTCTTTGGATGGGGTTCTTAAAAGCCGGTCAAAAGGCGTGAAAGTTAGTGACAAAAAAGGCTAGAAAATTAAGCTCTCATCGTCCTTTCTGGTGATGTTCTCAAGAAGTTCGTCTTTATGTTTGGTGCTAAACTGCTCCAGCTGCCACTGATAGTCTCTAACAATTTCAATCACCACATCGATGATATGCTCAAGATTGTCGTATTTCTGCGGCACGGCATCGTGCAATTGTGGGTATTTATCAAACAAGTCTTCGGCTACTTCTTTATCGTCATGATGATCAATTAAAACATGCAACACATCCGCATAGATCAGAAAACCTTTTCTTAGCGCCCGTAGCAAATGCTGTTCCTCGTCGCCAAATTGGGAAAGATCTCCCCCATATTCCTCAACCTTTTTTAATGCTTCCCAGGCCGGAGTAGGGGTGGCATCACCATAGATATAATCTTCGTCATGCTTCTTTATGGTAACATATTCATCCCATGCAGCACGTAAAATAATATAATCCACCGTCTGACGTATTGCGATAGAGTCTTCAACGATTGACGTTTTTGATTCGGTATCAAAGTTTGTATTCTGACCAAATAACTTATTAAACATAGAGTTTTCCTTCCATTACTAGCTTCTCAACGATACTATAAATGAATTTATTGGCAAGTTTTATATGTGAATTGCCCTGTTGCCCGCTGCCATGGCCGCTTCTTTTATCGCCTCTGAATAGTCAGGGTGAGGGTGGCATATCCGTGCGATGTCTTCTGCCGAAGCCTTAAACTCCATCGCGGTGACCACTTCACCAATCATTGTACCGGCCTTTGGCCCGATAATATGAACACCCAAAACTTCGTCACTGGATTTGTCGGCAAGAATTTTGACCAGCCCATCTGTTTCGCCTGTGGAACGAGATCGAGAATTAGCCATAAATGGAAACTTTCCAACATTATATTCTATGTTGGCCTCTTTTAATTGTTCTTCGGTTTTACCCACACTTGCGACTTCTGGAGCGGTGTATATCACCCCAGGCACCAGATTATAATCCACATGACCTGCTTGTCCCGCCATGATCTCGGCGGCTGCCACACCGTCTTCTTCTGCTTTATGCGCCAACATTGGCCCATCAATGACATCCCCTATGGCGTAAATTCCATCAATGTTGGTTTTAAAATGCCCGTCAACCTGAATACGCCCACGTTCGTTTAAAGCCACTCCGGACTCCTTCAGGCCAAGATTTTCCACATAAGGCCGGCGACCAATGGCCACAAGCACATAATCCGCGTCGATGGTTTCTTGATCTCCGCCCTTTGCCGGCTCAATTGTTATCTTCACCCCTTTGTCGGAAGCTTCCGCCGCCGTTACTTTTGTACCTAGCTTGAATTCAATGCCCTGTTTTTGTAATATTTTGAGGAATTGTTTGCCAATTTCACCGTCATTGGCAGGAATGATACGATCTAAGAACTCCACCACAGTGACTTCTGCGCCCAAACGACGCCACACCGAACCAAGCTCTAAGCCAATAACCCCGCCACCAATGACCACTAATTTCTTTGGCACTTCCGGTAGGCTTAACGCACCCGTAGACGACACAATACGCTTTTCGTCAATCTCCACACCGGGCAAGGGCATAACTTCTGAACCGGTGGCAATAAGGATGTTCTTTGCCTTGAGAGACTCAACACTGCCTTTGCCGTCAACAGGCTTAACCGCCACCTCCCCTTTTCCCATCACAATGCCGTGACCGTTAAAACGAGTGACTTTGTTTTTAGCAAACAACCCGTCAATGCCTTTGGTTAAATCTTCTACCACTTTGTCTTTACGAGAAAGCATGGATTTAAGGTCGATCGACGTGCCTTTAACATTAATGCCATGATCTTTGGCATGAGAAATCTCTTCGTATATTTCCGAGGAGTGCAACAATGCCTTAGATGGGATACAGCCAACGTTAAGACATGTTCCTCCAAGCGTGCTTCGTTTTTCCACACAGGCCACTTTCATGCCTAGCTGTGCCGCTCTGATTGCCGCCACATAACCGCCAGGACCACCACCAATTACCACTAAATCAAATTCATTACTCATTTTCTTCTGCCCTTATCGTTGTCTTTAAAAATATGGGGAAGCATTCTGGGCACAAAGGTCAAATCTGTCAACAACAACACACCTGAAATCGCAAACGCCCATCTCACACTACCAAAAAACAGGTAAATCATAGTACCCACAACTGCCGCAACGGCAAACATCATTAGTACTATCTTTACCTTGTCACTCATGACTATAAGCCTAGTAACAGCCTTCTAGGATCTTCAATAATCTGTTTCACCCGCACAAGGAAGGTCACCGCCTCACGGCCATCAATAATTCTGTGATCGTACGACAACGCAATGTACATCATCGGGCGTGCTTGGATGGAACCGTCTTCCATCACCACGGCCCGCTTAACAATATTATGCAAACCCAATATGGCGGACTGTGGCGGATTGATAATCGGTGTTGATAGCATGGAGCCATACACCCCTCCATTGGTAATGGTAAACGTACCGCCAGACATTTCGTCCATCGATAATTTCCCATCACGTGCTTTGCCTGCCATGGCTACCAATTCCGACTCAATGCCCGCCATAGAGAGCTGGTCGCAATCACGGATCACCGGAACGACCAGACCTTGAGGCGTACCAACAGCCATTCCGATATCGTAATAATTCTTGTACACAATATCATCGCCGTCTATTTCGGCATTAACCGCCGGCAGTTCTTTGAGCGCCGCCACCACCGCTTTAGTAAAGAAAGACATAAAGCCTAACTTCGTATCGTGTTCTTTGATAAAGAGATCTTTGTATTCGTTACGTAATGCCATCACATTGGTCATGTCCACTTCGTTAAATGTGGTGAGCATGGCTGCGGTGTTTTGTGACTCTTTCAAACGTTTGGCAATGGCCTTGCGTAATTTGGTCATCTTCACGCGCTCTTCTCTTGGCTCAGAAGAGGCCGGACGCGACGCACCGGAATTAAGCGCATTAATCACATCTCCTTTGGTCACACGGCCATCTTTACCCGAACCGGAAATGTCCGAAGAAGACAGATTGTTTTCGGCCATCATTTTGCGTGCCGCAGGACCAGAGCCATCAGAAACCGGAGTAGGGGCGGGTGTCGACGCAGCCGCAGCTTCAGGAACCGATTCCGCCTTAGACGCAGCAGGGGACTCTGGGGCAGCAGCCTCAGCGCCTGAAGCACCGGCTTCAATACGCGCCAAAAGAGCACCAACCTCAACTTCTCCTCCTTCCTCCACAACAATTTCGCTTACCGCACCGGCCTCAGGAGCATTGACCTCCAATGTCACTTTGTCGGTTTCAAGCTCAACCAGAAGCTCGTCTTTAGCAACCGATTCGCCTGCTTTCTTATACCATTTACCAACCGTCGCTTCCGCAACCGATTCGCCCAACGTAGGTACCAAAATATCTATAGCCATGTTCCCATCCTTTGTTTACTGTTTTTATGCCAATGCTTTATCAACAAGCATTTGTTGTTCTTTGTTATGTACCCTCATATAGCCACACGCCGTCGCGGCCGCCTCTGGCCTTCCGATGTAGGTCGGGCGCTTAGATTTACCGCCAGCTTCAATAAGAGACTGCTCCAATTTGCGATCGATAAAACTCCATGCGCCCATATTCTCAGGCTCTTCCTGACACCAGAACACCTCAGAATTCTTATATCGTTTCATTTCCGTAACGATAGCGCTATTCGGGTAAGGGTAATATTGCTCTATACGAATAAGTGCCACGTCTTGAATCTCACGCTTTTGTCTTTCCTCAAGCAGATCGTAATAAAGTTTGCCCGAGCACACGATCACCTTACGGATTTTATCGTCTGCCGCCAGCGCCTCTGTTTCTGGGATCACTCTGTGAAAACTTGTTCCGGTTGCGAAATCATCTAGACTCGATTGCGCTAATTTATGACGAAGCAGAGATTTCGGCGTAAATATAATAAGCGGTTTGCGATATTCACGTAACATTTGTCGGCGCAGAACATGGAAGTAGTTGGCCGGAGTGGTACAATTGACCACAATCATATTATCTTCTGCACACATCTGTAAATAACGCTCTATGCGTGCTGAGCTGTGTTCTGGCCCTTGCCCCTCATAACCATGAGGCAAAAGCACCACAAGCCCACTCATACGCAGCCACTTTACTTCACCGGAAGATACAAACTGGTCAAACATAATCTGTGCGCCATTGGCAAAATCACCAAATTGCGCCTCCCAGATGGTAAGGGTATTTGGCTCAGCCGTACTGTAGCCATATTCATATCCCAAAACTGCGTATTCAGATAGGTTTGAGTTTATCGCTTCGTAATGAGCCTGCTCACAACCGAGATTGTTCAGTGGAAAAAACAATTTTTCGTTATTCTGGTCTATTATTCCAGAATGACGGTGTGAAAAAGTGCCTCGCACAACATCCTGTCCGGAAAGACGGACATTGCATTTTTCTTTTAGCAGCGTTCCAAAGGCAAGCGCTTCTCCCATACCCCAGTCTATTGCCTGACCGGTTTCTGCCATTGTGGCGCGGTTATGCAGGACTTTCTCAACGCCTTTATGCAAGGTAAATCCTTGTGGTGCAGTTGAAATTGCCTTCCCTACAAACTCAAGATCTTCTTTTGCGACACCGGTTTCGATTCGTAGTTTTTCTCCCGGCTCTGCAGTTTTTATATGCCCCCATTTACCTTCGAGCATGTCTGCCTTATCTGGCTTATAGTCATTGGATCCCGCATGTGCCGCATCCAGCATGTTATAGAAGTCTTCCATCATCTTTTTAAATTCCGCTTCCGTAACAACACCTTCTGAGATTAGCCTTTTGGCATATACCTCACGCGGGGTTTCTTTCTTATCCACCGCTTCATACATTTTGGGCTGCGTCCATCTTGGCTCATCCCCTTCGTTATGGCCGTATTTGCGGTAACACCAAATATCCAAAATCACATCTTTTTTGTATCTCTGACGGAATTCGGCCGCAATGTGTGAAGCATGCACCACCGCTTCCGGGTCATCGCCATTGATGTGGAAGATAGGAGCCTGAATGGCCATAGCCAAATCGGTAGGGTAGGGGGACGTATGTTGCTCTTTAGGGGTAGTGGTAAACCCAATCTGATTGTTGACCACAATGTGCACTGTTCCTCCGGTTTTATACCCTTCCAAATCATTAAGCGCCAATGTTTCGGCCACAACACCCTGACCACAGAACGCGGCATCACCGTGCAATAATATGCCCATCACCTTATCTCTGGAGGTATCCTTATGTTGATCCTGTTTAGCACGCACCTTACCAATGACTACCGGATTCACCGCCTCAAGATGAGAAGGGTTGGCCGTTAAAGACAGGTGAACCTCTTGGCCGCCAAATTTCTTATCTGAAGAAAATCCCAAATGATACTTTACATCGCCCGAGCTGTTAATCCAATCCGGCGTAGCAAGATTGCCATGAAATTCCGAGAGCATTGCCGTATAACTTTTGCCCATAAATGCCGTCAAAACATTAAGTCTACCGCGGTGAGGCATGCCCAAAACCACCTCCTTAACCCCAAGCTCTGCTGCTTTTTCAACCACCGCCTCCATGGAAGGAAGGAGCGCTTCGCCCCCTTCGGCCGAGAATCTTTTTGCGCCAGGGAATTTTTTATGCAAAAATTCTTCAAACCCCACCGTTTCCACCAGCTTCTTTAAAATTGCCTTCTTTTCATCACTGGAAAGCTTTGGTCTGGCATGAGACAATTCCAGTTTTGTTTCAAGCCATTCCTTGCGCTCAAGGCTTTGTATGTGGGTAAATTCAATGGCCAGATCGGAACAATATGTGTCTTTTAATATTGCCAATATTTCACGCAAGGTGGCACTTTCAAAGCCAAGCCATCCCCCTAAAGTGATTGGACGATCATAATCGCTGTCTCCAAAGCCATAATGAGCCGGATCAAGTTCTGGATGAGCAGCGCGCCCACTTAGCCTCAAAGGATCTAGTGTTGCCAGCAGGTGACCACGCACACGGTACGCACGAATAAGCATATGGGCATGGATTGAATCCAGAGCTTCCTGGCTCACTGAAGATAATTCTTTCTTTTCGGAAGAAAGCCTCTCTGAGGAATCAACATAGCCCACTATCTTGGAACGCGACTTACCCCAAGAAAGGTCTCCAAAGTCTCCCTCAAGCGAACTTGCATTGTCTCCAAGAGATGTAAAATATTCTTTCCAGCTGGCATCAACGCTGTCAGGGTCTGTAAGAAATTGCTCGTATATCTGTGCGATATATACCGCATTTGAGCCATATTCATATGTGGTGTTTCGTAAATTTTCTACCATTATAAAATCTCTTAACTGTTAAACAATATTATGCCCCAAACAACCCCCGCATTGACCAAAGCCACAAACACGACCGCACTTCCAACGTCTTTTGCCTTTTTCGACAAGGGGTGTATTTCTTGTGAAAAACGGTCTATGATCGTTTCGATAGCCGTATTTACCAATTCTGCGATTAAAATCAAGACAATTGAGCTTGCCATAAGCGCTTTGGACACAAAAGACACCTCAACAACACAAATAATGGGGAGGCAAAGCAACAGAAGGAATAATTCCTGACGAAATGCTGGCTCGGAAACCACGGCCGCCTTTAACCCCTCAAGCGAATACAATAATGCCTTTATAATTCGCTGCATAGCGCTCCTTTATGCGGCTTTTTTCATCGCCTCTGCCATAGCTCTGCCAATACCAGAAGGCGAATCCGAAACCAATATTCCTGCTGAGCGCATGGCGTCGATTTTATCTTCAGCACCGCCCTTACCGCCAGACACAATCGCCCCAGCATGCCCCATACGCTTGCCCGGAGGAGCCGTACGTCCAGCAATGAACCCCGCAACTGGCTTTTTAATCTTTGAATCTTTCAGGAATTGAGCCGCTTGCTCTTCCGCATCGCCACCAATTTCACCAATCATTACAATTGCATCCGTATTCTCATCTGCCAAAAATAGCTCAAGAATATCGATAAATTCTGACCCCTTCACCGGATCGCCGCCAATACCCACACAGGTAGATTGCCCAAGCCCTTCGGCTGAAGTTTGATGCACTGCCTCATAGGTCAACGTGCCAGAGCGCGATAAAATACCCACACGACCAGGGTTATGAATATGACCCGGCATGATCCCTATCTTACACTCACCCGGCGTGATAACGCCCGGACAGTTAGGACCAATCAAGCGAGACTTAGAGCCCGAAAGCGCACGCTTAACCTGCACCATGTCCAGCACAGGAATGCCCTCAGTGATACAGATAATCAACTCTATCTCTGCGTCAATGGCTTCTAAAATAGCATCCGCTGCAAACGGAGGCGGCACATAAATGACCGAAGCATTGGCATCTGTTGCCGCTTTGGCAGCTTCAACCGTGTTAAACACCGGCAAATCAAGATGCTTTTGACCGCCCTTGCCCGGCGTGACACCGCCTACCATCTTAGTTCCGTAGGCAATGGCCTGCTCTGAATGGAACGTGCCCTGAGCGCCGGTAAAGCCCTGACAAATAACTTTGGTATTGTGATTAACTAAAATAGACATCCGAATTCCTTAAATTAGTTAGAAACAGCATTGATTGCTTTGGTTAAATGGTCTTTGGCACATCCTGAGCCTATATAGCCCATAACTTCCGCCACCACCTTCTCGCTCACGCCAAGATCGGCTGCCGTAAGTTCTGCATTTTCTTCAAGCTTGGTAAAAAGCTCTACTGTTTTTTCCCCAGCAGATTTTACCAAATCCGCCGCAAGGGCAACACAGGTGGCATCCGCTGTGCCAGAAATTGCTTTGTTCAAGTCCAGTGCGTTTGCTGAAAATGAAAATAAAACAGTAACGATTGAATAAATAGCGATATATTTTTTCATAATTTTTCTCCTCAAGTTACATCTAAGCCGCATTCTTATTTTGCACTTCAGCAACAATTTTTTCTGCCGCGTCTTCTAAATTGTCGGCAGGAACAATTGCCAAGCCAGAGCTGGCAAGTAATTCTTTCCCCTTTTCAACATTTGTGCCCTCCAAACGTACCACCAAAGGTATAGAGAGCTCTACGTCCTTCGCCGCCGCAATCACGCCTTCAGCAATCACGTCACAGCGCATAATGCCACCAAAAATATTGACCAAGATCCCCTCAACAGAAGGATCCGACAGAATAATTTTAAAAGCTTCTGTGACCCGCTCCTTTGTCGCACCGCCGCCAACATCCAAAAAGTTTGCTGGCTCAGCTCCTTTGAGCTTGATGATGTCCATGGTTGCCATGGCAAGACCCGCCCCGTTGACCATACAACCAATTGTCCCGTCCATCTTCACATAGGAAAGCTCATGCTCGGCCGCACGACGCTCAAACGGATCTTCTTCATGCTCATCACGTAATTCTTCTATGTCTTTGTGGCGGAAAAGCGCATTATCATCAAAATTAAATTTTGCGTCCAGTGCGATAATATCCCCATCCGGCCCTACTTCAGCCAGAGGATTGATTTCTATTTGCGATGCATCGGTAGCGACAAACGCATCGTAGACGCCCTGAAGAACTTTGCCCAGTTTTTTGATTTGTGCTGCTTCCAAACCAATACCAAAAGCAACTTTGCGCAGATGAAATCCGTGCAGCCCCGTGGCAGGATCAATGTGAACCGTGACAATTTTATCCGGCGTTTCTTCGGCCACTTTTTCAATGTCCATACCGCCTTCTGAAGAGGCAATGATTGTCACCCCGCTTGTCGCGCGATCAACCACCAAAGACAGGTAATATTCTTTTTTAATGTCCGAACCATCTTCAATATACAAACAGCGCACCACGGAACCTTCAGGGGCGTTCTGATGAGTCACCAACGTTTTATTAAGCATATTATCAAAATTAGAGGCAACCTCATCTATGGATTTGACCACACGAACACCGCCTCCAGATTCCGGAGATTCTTTGAACGTACCTTTTCCACGCCCGCCAGCATGAATTTGTGATTTAACTACCCAAATCGGCCCACCAAGACCTTCCGCTGCCGCACGTGCCTCTTGCGCAGAGAACGCAACCTTGCCTTTAGGAACCGGAACACCAAATTTTGCGAGAAGCTCTTTTGCCTGATATTCATGAATATTCATACTGCAACCTTATTCTAATATTTCTTACACATACTAAAACTATGCCCGATAAAAACATAATCTAACGATGGCTTCCTGTATAACATATAAGGAAACAACCACAAGATTTTATTGCGCTTGAGGCAATATTTATAGAGCTTTGCCTCAACCTTTAATTGCACAAAAACACAATGCCTATTTTTGTGTCCCGTTGGCCGAAAAATTATACAACAGACAAATCGATTGAATTGACGAGTTCTTTGACCGCATTCACCGACTTATCAAACCCAGCTTTTTCGTCGCCCTGAAGCTTGACCTCAACAATTTTTTCAACACCGTCAGCGCCGATAACCGTCGGCACGCCCACATACAGATCGTCCACCCCATATTCTCCGCTTAAATAAGCCGCACAGGGAAGAACGCGTTTCTTATCTTTCAAATAAGACTCCGCCATAGTGATAGCAGAGGAGGCTGGAGCATAAAACGCCGAACCGGTTTTCAGCAGGCCGACGATTTCCGCACCACCGTCTCGCGTACGCTGCATAATTTGTTCAAGCTTAGCCTGTGTTGTCCAGCCCATTTCGACTAAATCAGGAAGAGGAATGCCCGCAACGGTAGAATAACGCGCCAAAGGCACCATCGTATCGCCATGCCCCCCGAGAACAAAGGCAGTCACATCTTCTACTGAAACCTTAAACTCTTCGGCAAGGAAATAGCGGAAGCGTGCGGAATCCAACACACCCGCCATGCCCACAACCTTATTGGGCGCAAATCCGGTTTTTTCTTTCATCACCCACACCATCGCATCAAGAGGGTTAGTGATCACAATAACAAAGGCATCGGGCGCATATTGTTTGATGCCCTGCGCCACAGAAGAAATTACTTTTGTGTTGGTCGCGATAAGGTCATCACGACTCATCCCCGGCTTACGTGCAATCCCCGCCGTGACAATGCACACATCCGCTCCGGCAATGTCGGCATAGCTCTGCGTCCCCTTAAAAGACACATCAAATCCTTCGACAGGAGAACTCTCCGCAAGATCCAGTCCTTTGCCCTCTGGAATACCCTCCATAATGTCAAATAAAACAACGTCTCCCAGCTCTTTCAAACCAGCCAGATGAGCCAGAGTTCCACCAATGTTCCCCGCACCGATAAGTGCAATTTTGTTACGTCCAGCCATGATATACTCCCTATAGCATAAAATTATAAAATCACTGCGCTACTTATATATAATTGGCCTTGCATATGAAAGGAAAAAATAGTTGAGAAATTTAAATAAAAGAGAACTCTGCGTCAGAGGCATAAAAAAACCTTGGCAAAACCAAGGTCATACAAAAACAACTTATCCGTAAGTAATTTAGTAGCTGGGTCAAAAAGCTATCAAATTACTTACGAATAAATTCTAGCCCCCCTTCAATCACGTCACCAATTATAAAGGCCAGATATTTGCAAAAGTAAACCCCCTCACCTCAATAGCCTACTTCTACACCTAACAATTGCATTATAGCATATCCTGCCAGACCAACTATTGGAAAATAGTATTTTTTCTGTCCCAAAATGGGAAAATACACTTTTTTAAAATAGAGGATATACATCAAATTTTAGACAAAGTTGTATCTGTGCCATTTTGGCACAAATACGCCACAAGCCCTAGAATCTGTCGACTTTACGGGTGAAATTATGTTCTGTGTCTACAAAACGCACCGTACCGGTACGGGAGCGCATCACGATCGTGTGGGTCGATGCCCCGCCGGAAAAACGCCGAACGCCCTTTAACATCCAGCCAGAGGTCACGCCCGTAGCCGAGAACATCACATCTCCATAGGCCATGTCGTCCATGGTATAAATTTTATTAAGATCGGTAATGCCCATACGCATGGCGTTTTCTTTCTGGCTTTCTTCGATCTTCTGGTCGCCAACGCCGCTGTCAAAGACCAGTCTCCCTTGCATTTGGCCACCCACACATTGCAATGCCGCCGCTGCCAACACACCTTCGGGCGCACCACCAATGCCCATGTAAATATCCACACCGGTTTCCGCCCGTGTTGCCGCAATGATGCCTGCCACGTCGCCGTCTCCAATCAGCTGAATGCGTGCTTTGGTTTCCCTTACTTTAGCAATAAGCTCCTCATGACGTGGGCGCTCCAAAATCACCACCAGTAAGTCTTCCAGTTCGCATTTCTTGGCCTTCGCCAGATTTTTAAGATTCTTTTCCGGACTGTCTTCCAAATTAATCACACCCGTTGGCAATCCAGGGCCGACAGCAATCTTTTTCATGTACACGTCCGGCGCTTTTAAAAAACCACCTTTTTCTGCAATGGCGACAACAGCCAAAGCATTCGGCGCACCGGTGGCACAAATCGTTGTACCTTCCAACGGGTCAAGCGCAATGTCCACCTCCGGCCCTTCGCCAGAACCCACCTTTTCGCCAATATACAGCATAGGAGCCTTATCACGCTCACCCTCACCGATAACCACGGTTCCTTGAATGTCTAGCCCGTTTAGTGCGGTACGCATGGCGTCTACTGCCGCCTGATCGGCCGCTTTTTCATTGCCCAACCCCATCCAACGCGAACAGGCCAGCGCCGCCGCCTCAGTCACACGACAGGTTTCAAGTGCAAGATTACGCCCCAATGTGTATTTTGCTTCTTTCATGTTCAGCCTCTAAAAATCTTCTATACGAATTAAATGCGGAGATTCTATTACATAATCCATTTGCGCTATGTTCTGCAATGCTTTTTGTATGGCCGCCTCGGATATTTTATGGGTAGTTAGGGCAATTTGCGCCGTGTTTGATGCCTCATGTGCATTTTGCAAGACCCTCTCAAAACCTATATTTTCTGCGCTAAGGGCGGAAGTGATGGAGGCCAACACCCCCGGCTTATCTTGTACGTTAAAACGGACGTAATATTCCCCCTCATGGTGATTGATATCAACAAATTCACCTTTTTCCAGAGCATCAACTTTTCTACCAAAAGCAGGCGAATCCCTACCAGAGGCAATGTCCAATATGTCCGCCACTACCGAAGAAGCCGTTGGCCCTTCACCAGCTCCCGCACCGGTAAACAACGCCTCTCCTAAAGCATCACATTCAACATAGATGGCATTTAATGCGCCGTCTATGCAGGCAATCGGCACATGTTTTTCTACCAGACAAGGATGTACTCGTTGCTCTATCTTATCCCCAAGCTTATTGGCTATGCCTAGCAACTTGATGACATAACCAAGCTCATGGGCATATTGCACATCGTCGAGCGAAACATTGCGGATCCCTTCAACATGAACATCTTCAAAACTTACTTGTATTCCATAGGCTATGGAGGACATTATTGCCAGCTTGTGAGCCGTATCAATGCCATCAATGTCCAGATCTGGCGGGGTTTCGGCATAACCCAGCTCCTGAGCCTCTTTCAATACGTCCTCAAAGGAACGCTTGTCTTGCTTCATGGCCGAAAGAATATAGTTGCATGTGCCGTTTATAATACCGCTGATCCGGTGGTAATTATTAGCAGCCAGCCCTTCTCTTAAGGATTTTAGAATTGGAATGCCGCCAGCAACAGCAGCCTCAAACATTAAAGCCACTGAGTTTCCTTCGGCCAATTTTGCTAGCTCCAGCCCATGTTTGGCAATTAAGGCTTTGTTGGCAGTGACAAAATGTTTGCCGTTTTGCAATGCCGCCTTACATAAGTCATAAGCAATGCCATCTTCTCCGCCAATGAGCTCAACGACAATGTCTATCTCTGGCGAAGTGGCCATCTCCAGAGGGTCTTTGAACCAACGAACACCGGAAAGATCAATGCCCCGATCTTTTGATGCATCACGAGAGCTCACCGCAGAAATTTCGAGCTTTTTGCCACAACGAACTGATAAAAGCTCTTTGTTTTGAGTAAGAATTTTATACGTCCCAACACCCACTGTGCCCAGACCAACAATCCCTATATGTAATGTTTCTGGCATTTTTTCCTAACTATGTTTGCGCATAAATTGTTTAATATTGCGCAAGGCCTGACGCGTGCGCTGTAGGTTTTCTACCATACCGATGCGCACATGTCCATCCCCGCCAGGGCCAAATCCGATGCCTGGGGACACGGCCACTTTTGCCTCGTTCAACAGTAATTTTGAGAATTCCACGGACCCCATTTCCTGAAAAGCAGGAGGAATTTCTGCCCAGATAAACATCGATGCTTCCGGCTCCTTGGCCATCCAACCCGCATCGTGCAGACCCTTAATTAGCACATCACGACGCTCCTGATAACGATGGCGTGCCTCCTCAACACAATCTTGCGGGCCATTAAGTGCTTCTGTTGCCGCCACTTGGATAGGCGTAAACCCTCCATAATCAAGGTACGATTTTATGCGCTTGAGCGCATGAATCACCTCAGGGTTTCCGCAGCAAAAACCAACCCGCCATCCTGCCATGGAATATGTTTTGCTCATTGAGGTAAATTCTACGGCGATGTCTTTTGCGCCCTTTACTTGTAAAACAGAGGGCGGTTTTTTGCCGTCAAAATAAATTTCACAATAGGCCAGATCGGAAATCAACAAGATGTCGTGGTGGCGACAAATGCCCACAACTTCCTCATAAAATTCCAACGTTGCCGTTTCTGCTGTCGGGTTGCAGGGGAAATTGACAATCAGTGCGCTTGGCTTAGGGCTGGTACTCTCAATGGAATGTTTAACCTTGGTTATAAAGTCGGCCAGAGGGTCTTGCGCAGAAAAATCCCTCTTTACAAAACAAATATTGGCCTCAGCAATAATAAATCCGTAAGGGTGAATCGGGTAGCTTGGATCGGAGGTAAGAATAAAATCTCCCGGTTTACTGATGGCCGTTGCCAAATGATACAGCCCTTCTTTGGAACCCTGGCTAACGGTAATTTCTGTTTCCGGATCAAGACTTACATCAAACCGACGCTCATAATAGCTTGCTACCGCTTTTCGCAAGCCCTTAATTCCGGCAGACACTGAATAGCCATGTGTGGTCGGATCCAGAACCACTGACCGCAGCTTTTCTACAATATGCGGCGGCGTAGGAGCATCGGGGTTGCCCATACCAAAATCAATAATGTCTTCACCACGCTGCCTTGCTTCCGCCTTCACCTTGTTCACTTCAGCAAAGACGTAAGGAGGCAACCGCTTTATGCGATAAAATTCTCTCATTCTATTCTCACAAAATTACAGGCAGTCTTACTAGCCGTTAACGCCCTGCACAAGATGCACTAGTATTTGCTGCCATCGCCGTAGATCACACGGCCACAGCCATCCCTACCAATTTTACTGCCGGCAGGCTGCTCGCATGTTTTTCTGTGCTCTTCCTCAATAAGGGGCGTTTCTTTCTCCCCAATACCAATTCTGTACAGCCCTAGCGACTGGCATGCTGCGGCCGAAAATAACGGCAACAAACATAATACTGTTATGCATTTCCTAATTATACTATTCATCATCATCTCTGTTTTTTATAGATTTACTCTTTATTTAGCTTTCCGTCAACCTACCACTCTAACGCTTTTTTCAATTTTTCTGTGGGCGTAGGAGGCGGCATCGTTCCGTCCGTTTCCCAAGGAGGGTTCTGCTCCCAAGGGTGCAGCTCTTCTGCGCCTTGTGGTGTAGCAGGCATCGCAGGCGGCATGGGCGAAGGCGGCATTGCATGTTGTGAAGGCATTGGCGGAGGCGCAAAAGGCGTTGCGCCAGGCATAGAGCCATAATGCGCTGCAGAAGGAGTCTGAGGCATGGCGTTCGGATTTTCCATCATCGGCGAAGAGGGAGGGGGCGCACGCTTAGGCTCATCATCACCAAAGCAAAACCAGTCTTCACAGCGTTTATCATGTACGGGAAAATATGATCCCAAGTTTTTCATGGTTTGACAGCCACCTAAAATAGGGGCGACAAGCATCAACAAAACGGTCATTGACACTAATGGGCGAGTAAAATTTATCATATTTTCAACCTATTATTATTGAAAGATTCATACTATTACTGTACTACAATAACACAAAAATATTTCATAGGTAAATATTGATTATTCTGCTTTGGAGAAATTTTTATGTCTGCGGAAAAAAAACAGGGCAATGCGCGCTCGGACATGTACGATTATAATCCGGAACAATTTTACGAATTGTTTAACAGCATTACCAACAAAAGTCAGGATTTGCTCCACTCCTACATCAACGGAAAGATGGGGTTTCTTAAATCTTCTGATCTGGCACTTTTTAACGATGCGGCGCAAAGTTTTTCCCACGCATTGACAAATATTGTCTCCGATCCGCAAAAACTTATTGATGCGCAAATGAGCTTCTACCAAAGTTATATGGCTCTTTTTGCCAACGCCGCCGCACGGATGATGGGGGAAGAGGTAACGCCTGTTTTTGAGGCCACACACAAAGACCGACGCTTCCGCGATGAGCTTTGGAAAGAGAATTATGTTTTTGATTTTATTAAACAATCTTACCTTCTGACCAGCAAATGGCTACACAATACCATCGACGCGTCGGAAGATGGCGATGCGGAACTGGCCAAAAAACTTGATTTTTACACCAACCAGTATCTTGACGCGATTTCCCCCAGCAATTTTATTATGACCAACCCGGAAGTGTTGAAAGAAACCCTACAAACCAACGGGCAGAATCTGGTAAATGGTTTTAAAAATCTTCTGGAAGACTTTAAGGAAGGAGGATCACTCGACATCTCCATGACGGATAAGAGTGCCTATGTTGTTGGTAAAGATCTGGCCATAACCCCTGGGCATGTGGTGTTTGAAAATGAGTTGCTTCAGCTGATTATGTATAGCCCGACGACGGCAAAGGTGCATAAGAATCCAGTGCTTATTATTTCCCCATGGATTAATAAATACTACATTCTGGATATGAGGCCGGACAATTCTTTTGTCAAATGGATGGTGGACCAAGGCTATACCGTCTTTATCACTTCGTGGGCCAATGCTGACGAATCCCTGTCACACATCACCTTTGAAGACTATCTTGCAAAGGGCAGTCTGGCGGCCATTGATGCGGTGAAAAAAGCAACGCAGTCAAAAGAGATTAATATCATCGGCTATTGTATTGGCGGCACGTTAACCGCCATTACGTTGGCCTATCTGGCCAAACATAAAAAATTGGACAGCATTACATCCGCTACCTTACTCACCACAGAGGTTGATTTTTCTGACCCTGGAGAATTGGGACTGCTCATCTCCGACAGTTCCATTACCTCCATTGAAAAATCTGGCGAAGAAAAGGGCTATTTCAATGGAAAATCAATGGGTAATATTTTCCGAATGCTCCGAGCAAATGATTTGGTTTGGTCGTTTGTTATCAACAACTATCTTTTGGGCAAAGAACCTTTGCCGTTCGATCTTTTGTTCTGGAATTCGGACTGCACCAACCTTCCGATTAAAATGCATTCTTATTATCTGCGTAACATGTATCGGGAAAATAATCTTATTGAAAAAGATAAGTTGACCTTTCTTAATACGCCCATTGACGTATCGTTAGTCACCACTCCAACCTACCTCTTGTCCACCACCGAAGACCATATCGCTCCGTGGAAGGGCACCTACAAGACTACTGAGCTATTTTCCGGCCCCAAGAAATTTGTTCTCAGCGGCTCCGGTCACATTGCCGGGGTGGTCAACCCTCCTGCCAAACGTAAATATGGGTATCGTTGTGAAGAAAAATCGTCCAGTCGCTATCCCAAAAACCCTGAAAAATGGTTGGAAAAAACTACCGCACATGAAGGCTCATGGTGGAAAGACTGGGACAAATGGATGAAAGACAATCACTATACCGGCGGAGAAATAGACGCACGCTCTGCTGATACAATCTGCCTTGAGCCAATCGAAAAAGCCCCGGGAAGATACGTACTCAAAAGCTGCTAGGAGAAGTCTAAGAGCAGAAGTAAGGGTGATATGGGAAGATGAACGTGAAGGTTTCGTCTTCTATAGGAGGGTGTTCTTTACTCCTGCTCTCAGTAAGTTAACCATACACAACTGATGGTTGTTGGTCAACTGTTTTATGAATTATCTTTATTCTATTGTAATATATAAACTATTTAGCTTTGTGTGCGATAATTCGGCGCCTCATGCGTAATGGTCACGTCATGAGAGTGGCTCTCTATTAATCCCGCTGGGGTAATCTTAACAAACTGACAGTTCTTCTGCATGTCGTTGATTGTGCCGTTTCCGGTGTAACCCATAGCCGCACGCAAGCCACCAACAAGCTGGTGTACCACGTCCGACACCTGTCCTTTAAACGGCACACGCCCTTCCACCCCTTCAGGAACTAATTTCAGATTGTCCGATACGTCCTGTTGGAAATAACGATCCGCAGACCCTCTGGCCATCGCCCCCACTGAGCCCATGCCGCGGTAGGATTTGTATGAGCGGCCTTGGTATAAAATAATTTCGCCTGGACTTTCCTCCGTACCGGCAAGTAAGGAACCAATCATGGCACAATCTGCCCCTGCGGCTATGGCTTTGGCAAAATCACCGGAATATTTAATCCCGCCGTCAGCGATGACACCGACACCCGCCTTCTTGGCTGCCTCACACGTATCCATAATGGCTGACAACTGTGCAACACCGACACCCGCAACAATGCGCGTAGTACAAATGGAGCCGGGACCAATGCCCACCTTCACCGCATCCACACCAACATCGATCAAGGCTTGGGCCCCCTCTTTGGTGGCAATATTGCCGCCAATGAGCTGAACTTTATCTCCATAAAGCTTTTTGATTTGTGCTACTGTGTCAATCACACCCCGAGAATGGCCATGTGCCGTATCCACCACAATGGCATCCACACCCGCATCCATCAAAGCTTGGGCACGAATAAGGCCGTCTTCGCCTATTCCTACTGCCGCAGCCACACGCAAACGTCCCTGTTCGTCCTTTGTAGCGTTGGGATGCTTTCGTGAGCGCTCAATGTCCCGCACCGTAATCAGCCCTATGCATTTATTATTGCCGTCGACCACAATTAATTTTTCAATTCTGTGATGGTGCAGCAGTTTTTTGGCTTCTTCTTGGTCAATATTTTCTCTTACTGTGACAATGTTTTCTTTGGTCATTAACTCACTGACTGGCTGATGATCGTCTGTGGCAAAGCGCATATCACGATTGGTAACAATGCCCACCAGATTGCCGTTCTTCTCTGCAACCGGAAACCCTGATATTTTATGCTTCTTTTTCAGTGCTCTTACCTCATGCAATTTGGTTTCCGGCAATACTGTGATGGGATCAATTACCATCCCCGATTCGTATTTTTTCACCTTACGGACTTCGCTGGCTTGTTGTTCGTATGAAAGATTTTTATGGATACAGCCAATGCCGCCAATCGATGCCATAGCAATGGCCAAACGGCTTTCTGTGACCGTGTCCATCGCGGCTGAAATCAACGGAATGCCTAAGGCAATTTTTGGGGTCAAAAAGTTCGATGTATCTACCGCGGCAGGATGAACCTCCGAAGCGGCGGGCTTTAATAAAACATCATCAAATGTAACGGATTCAATAAAAACAGACATGTGCAACTACCTAATTATTAAGTCAAATTTCCAGTAAGTTGCAGCCTCTAATAGCACGGATATGAAAAAAGGCAAATAGTTTTTTACCTTTTGTAGGAAATCATCCGCCCCAGAGTGGCTCTTTGATGTTTTCCGCAATAAATTTTTTGTGAGCGGACACTTCTTCCTCATTGGCAGGAAAGCTTCTGGGCTGCACGGTTACTTTCTCGATTTTTGGTGCATTTTTGTCTTCTGTGTCTTGAGAAAGGCTAGCCAATTCCATGCTGACCTGACTGCCTCCCATCAGCTCCAGATACATGTCCGCAAGCAGTTCCGCATCCAACAGCGCACCATGATGTGTGCGGTGAGAGTTATCAATGCCAAAGCGGCGACACAACGCATCAAGGCTCGCAGGAGAGCCAGGAAAGGTTTTCCTTGCGTGCAACAAAGTACAAAACACCTGATCGTTAGGAATATTATGTTTTCTTGCGTGGGTCAGTTCTGCATTGATAAAACGCATGTCAAATTCGGCATTGTGGATAATAAGCCTTGAATCCCCAACAAATTCTAAAAATTCATCGGCGATATTCTTAAAAACTGGCTTATCTTTCAAAAAATCTTCCGAAAGCCCATGAACATTATACGCCGCATCCGGCATAGAGCGCTCTGGGTTCACATACATATGAAATACTTTTCCCGTACGCACACGATTGATCATCTCAACACAGCCAATCTCGCACATACGGTGGCCTTCTTGTGGTTTGAAGCCTGTTGTTTCCGTGTCGAGCGAGATCTCTCGGCCGACGATTTCATTGCTTGCCTGCATTGGTTTCCCCATATTCCTTATAATCCTTCTTTATATCATCAATAATCGATAAAATCTGTTCTTGCACCTGTTCTTTGTTACAATTTGTGTCCACAACATAATCCGCACGTTCTTCTTTTTCTTTTTGCAGAAGCTGTAATTTCAAAATGGCCTGATATTTTTCATCGCTCATTCCTTCCCGCTGCATCACCCTTTGCTGCTGTAACGTGGGCGGTGCCGACACCACAATCACCACATGACAATTCTTATCTGCGCCGGTTTCGTACAAAAGCGGAATGTCCTGCACCATCATTTGTGCACCCAGTGCTTCTTGTTCTTTGACAAATTCTTCTCCCTTTTTCCTAACCATTGGATGAAGAATCTTTTCAAGTTGCTTGAGCTTGGCTTCATCGGCAAAAACAATGGATCCTAATGCGGCTCTGTCTATGTTGCCTTGTTCGGTTAAGGTTTGTGGAAAAATCTCTGCAACCTTATCAATGGCATCCCCACCGTCCTGCATCAATTTATGGATCTGTTCGTCTGCATCAAACACACCAATCCCATTTTCAACAAAGCATTGGGCCACAAAGCTCTTTCCCATACCAATGGATCCTGTTAAACCAATAATAATCATTCTACATTTTCTCCAACACAATGTTTCGCAGTTCGTCGTTAACTTCCGGCAATCCGGAGAATTTCTTATCTTCAGGGTCAAACCAAGCTTTAAAGCCCGGAGCAGCCTGATGCAACAACATTCCCAACCCATCAACTGTTGGATTGTTTCTGGCTTTGGCCTGTTGCAATATGTTGGTTGTTAGTGGATTAAACACAATGTCCGTCACCAAAGCTTCTTTTGGTAGTTTTTCAAGATTTATCACCAATTCATCTTGCCCTACCATGCCTAAAGACGTGGTATTCACTAATATATTAGTATTTTCTAATATATTATCTCGCTTACCCCAATCTATCGCCTCAATCTTGCTGTTTCCAACATTTGAAAACGCATTACACAGCTCTTCCGCACGGTTTTTGGTACGATTTAAGAGTATGATGTCTTTAAAATGTAACTTTATTAGGGCATAGATTATGGCTCTGGCAGCACCGCCCGCACCTAAGATCACTGCTTTTTGAGTGGCAAAGTCTGCTTTTTCAATGTTTTTACTAAACCCTATCCAGTCACTGTTGTCCCCAATAATTTTACCTTCTTTTACTGTGATGGTATTGACCGCGCCTATTTGCTGAGCGCATGAACTCAATTTATCAACTATTTTCATGCTTTCTTCTTTATGCGGAATGGTTACATTTACTCCGGCATACCTATTTTTAGACAAGGATCTGATGAACGATTCCAAATTTTCCGGCAGAATTTCTATTTTCTCGTACGACCCGCCTATCCCGTATTTTTCCAACCAGTAATTATGAATGATGGGGGAAAGAGAATGCGTAATTGGATAACCTATAACCCCTGCTTTGATAGACATTTAATCTAATTCCCTTAACTTTTCGCGATGTTTTTTTAAAAGCTGTACCACCATGGCTGTGGTTTCTTCGATTGATTTTCGTGTAACATCAATGACAGGCCATTTTTGTTTGTTAAATAATTTTCTGGCTTCCAATATTTCTTGTTTAATGGCTTCCATGTCCACATAATCGGTCTGTCTTTCTTCGTTTAATGACAAAAGTCGGCTCTTTCTGATCGATAAAAGCCGATCAGGAGAAATTACCAAGCCTACTACGAGCGGTTTTTTTAAATCAAATAACGTGTCGGGCAGGGGGCAATGTAATACAAAAGGAACGTTGGCTGTGGCAATGCCCCGATACGACAAATACACACAGGTAGGGGTTTTGGATGTTCTTGAAACACCCACCAACACCACATCTGCATCTTCCAAATCGTCCGTGCTGGCTCCATCGTCATGGGCAATGGTATAATTAACCGCCTCCACCCGCTCAAAATAGTCTTCGTCAAGCTCATGTTGCCGCCCTGGAATGGCTTTGGCCTTTATCCCTATATAATTGGACAATGCTTTGGTGGCTCTTGCCAAAACAGGCACGCAGGGAACCGAATATTTGTGACAGACTTTTTCAAGCATTTCTTGAAGATTGTGATCAATAATTGTGTACATCACAATCCCAGGATTGTCTGATATTTCTTTGACTACCCGTTCCATTTGTCCTTTTGTTCTGACCAAAGACCAAATATGTTCTTCGTATTTCGTATCCTCAAATTGTGACATGACCGAACGGGCAATAGAGCTAACTGTTTCTCCCGTGGAATCCGATACAAGATGTAGATGAAAAATTTTACTCATAGTATCAATATCATATTTTAGTTATACACTATATATGTGAATAAGTAGGTATTTATACTCGAATAACTACTATATTTATACATATAAAGCTGAATATATCCTTTCTATCCCCGTTATGGTAAAAAATATACCATCAATTTTAACATGAATAAAAATAACATTATGTTTATTTATAACAGGGATAAAAAACTTTACTCAAACCTTAGAGAATTTTAAATAAAGATATTTTACAATAAAATTCATTATTTTATATCTCTATATTTCATCTTCACCGTTAAGATGAATATGTGTGTGGATGAATATGTTGATAAAATTTTATCCCCATAATTCACATCAATAACTAAACACTACTATTAAGAAAATAAATATAATTATCTTAGTATTAGAGGACCAGTACTATTAAAATTATTTACATAAAAAGACTTGCGAATCTTAGGTTTAGAGCGTATCTATCTTGGAAATTCTTTTCCATGCATAACAACATACAATGACCAATAAAAAAATAATCAATGCTTTAAAAAATATAAAAAACGACGTACCGCCTATTTGGCTGATGCGTCAGGCCGGACGGTTTTTGCCTGAATACAGGGAGGTGCGAGAGCATTTAGGATCGTTCTTAAATTTGTGTTATTCTCCTAAAGATGCAGCAGAGGTGACGCTGCAACCGGTAAGACGTTTTGGCTTTGACGCAGCGATTATTTTTTCCGACATTTTAGTCATTCCTGACGCGCTTGGGGTAGATGTTAGCTTTGTCCAAGGAGAGGGGCCAAAATTATCCCCCATACAATCGGCTCAAGACATTAAAAAACTGGATGTTGATAAGGTTATTTCGCATTTAAATCCAGTGTTTGAAGCCTTAAAACTGACCAAGGAACATTTACCAGAATCGGCAGCGTTAATAGGCTTTGCCGGTGCTCCATGGACGGTTTCTACCTACATGATTGAAGGCGGCGGTAGTAAAGATTTTTCTACCACCAAGAAATTTGTGTTTGAGAATCCTAAACTTTACCAAGAACTGCAAGAAATACTTATTCAAGCTACCTCACTTTATCTGATTGAACAAATCAAATCTGGCGCGGAAGTAATCCAGCTATTTGATAGCTGGTCAGGCGTGTTAGCGCATGAGGAATTTAGAGATTTGGTGATTAAACCAGCAAAGAAGATTGTAGAGAACATCAAAAAATATTCTCCTGATACTCCTATTATTGGTTTTCCTAAAGGTGCAGGATTCTTTTATGAGGAATATATCAAAGAAGTACCGGTTGATGGAGTGAGTATTGATTATACCGTACCGTTAGAATGGGCAGCAGAAAATCTTCAACCTCATGTCTGTGTGCAGGGAAATTTAGATCCAGTAATTTTAGCAACCTCACAAGAGTTAATCAGAAAACGAGCTCGGGAAATTAAAGACATATTAGGCAATGGTCGGTTTATCTTTAACCTTGGACATGGCATATTGCCGTATACGCCTATTGAAAATGTTGAGCTATTGGTGGACATTGTACGTAATGAGTAAAAAAACCGCTGTCATATTGTTTAATCTTGGTGGGCCGGACAATTTGCAGGCCGTTAAACCGTTTTTATTTAATTTGTTTAACGACAAAGCCATTATCGGTGCACCACAACCGATTCGCTGGTGTTTGGCAAAATTTATTTCTTCAAGAAGGGAAAAAACCGCTCAAGAAATTTATGGTCATATTGGGAACAAGTCACCAATATTGGAAAACACACAGGCACAATCGAACGCACTAGAACATTTGTTAAATCAACAATATGGCCAGATGTCAGAGTATAAATGTTTTATCTCCATGCGCTATTGGAAGCCTTTTTCCTATCAGACCATGGAAAAAGTCAAAGAATACGCTCCTGACGAAGTGATTTTATTGCCGCTCTACCCACAATTTTCGACCACTACTACTGATTCTTCTTTAAAAGATTGGAAGAATCTGGCCAAAGAAAGAAACCTCGATGTGCCGACTTATTCGGTTTGCTATCATCATCTTGAGCCATCTTTTATCAAAGCACACGCCCAGAAGATATTGCCTTTTGTCAAAGAGGCTGGGATGGGCGCAAGGATCTTATTCTCTGCTCATGGGCTGCCGAAGAAAATTGCGGACAAACCGGAAGAATTTTATCCCCGACAGGTGGAAGAAACCATAGAGGCTGTGGTCAAAGAATTAGACCTTAAGTTGATTGATTACGCTATATGTTATCAAAGTAGGGTGGGGCCTCTGGAATGGATTGGGCCTTCACTAGACGATGAAATGGAGCGGGCAGGCAGAGATAAGGTACCCGTTATTGTCGTCCCCATCGCCTTTGTTTCAGAACATTCCGAAACGTTAGTGGAGTTGGATATTGAATATAAAAAAATGGCGCAAACATTAGGAATCTCTCAATATTACCGTGTTCCTACATTGTCGGATGATCCGCTTTACATACAGTCTTTGGCCAATATATGCGGCAGTCTTGATGAAGACAATATATCATTCCGGATATGTAATGATATAGAATGCAAAGGGTGTAGATAGGAAGAAAGATGGAATTTTTGGCACAATATTATCTCTGGTTTAAAGCGGTTCATCTTATTTTTGTTATCTCATGGATGGCGGGTATGCTCTATCTGCCAAGACTTTTTGTCTATCATAGCCAAACTGAAATTGGCTCAGAGGAAGATAAACGCTTTCAAACCATGGAGCGTAAATTGATGCGCATTATTATGAATCCGGCCATGATCATTACCTTTTTCCTAGGATTTCTTTTGGCAGACATTGCCGATGTTTGGATGGACAAATGGTTTCACATTAAGGGGCTTTTGCTTATTTTTATGGTGATATGCCACATATTCTTTTCCAGATGGCGCAAAGCGTTTGCCAGAGGATGCTATCCGTACAATGAAAGATTTTTCCGCATCATTAATGAAGTGCCCACGGTGCTGATGTTTGGAATAGTAATTCTGGCAGTGGTTAAGCCATTATAAAAAAAACATATTGACGGGTTTAGTAAAGTACAGTAATAATAAACGAGCGGGTATTTTTCATGCCTGCATTTTCCGTTAAAATTTTTGGGCTAGGTACGTATTTTTGCGCTTTTCCTAAATTCACATATTTGTTCACAACTACTACTAGGTTATCATGACTACTTCAGAAAAAAAGATCGACACGCCGGTTAAAAAGAAATCAGAATCAAAATTATCTCTTAACGTCGCCGCTACTCCGGCGAAAAAAGAAGAAAAACAAGACGCTCCAAAAGGGACAACTCCTGTTGAAAAGAAAGAGAAGAAAGCCCTCAAGCGAGACGATCAGGCCTTAGCAAAAGACAATGACGTAGGGATGCAAAACACAGACGATGAAGAAGAAGGGCAAAGCACCAAGAAAAAATCAGGCATGATTCTCTACGTAAAAGAATTAAAGAAATTGCCGTCAAAAGAGCTTGAGGCCATGGCAGAAGAGGCAGGAATTGAAAATCCAAGCGCCATGTTGAAACAGGACTTGGTATTTCTATTGCTTAAAAAAATGGCAGAAATCGAGGGCACAATCATTGCCGAAGGCACGCTGGAAGTGCTCAGTGACGGCTACGGATTTTTACGCTCTACGGAGGTAAATTATCGCCCAGGACCGGATGATATTTATATTTCACCCAGCCAGATTCGTCGCTTCAATCTGAAAACCGGAGACACGGTTAAAGGTGAAGTGCGGGCGCCTAAATCGGGTGAGCGTTATTTTGCTTTGGTGAAAGCCAGTACTATCAATGGTGATACGATTGAATATTCAAGAAATAAGGTGAATTTTGATAATATGACACCGCTCTATCCTGATGAGCGTTTTCGTATGGAAATAGAGAACGATCCAAAAAATACTAGTGGGCGGATTCTTGATCTTATCACCCCATTGGGCAAAGGCCAGCGCGCATTGATTGTTGCCCCTCCACGTACCGGTAAAACCTTCTTATTGCAATCGATTGCCCACTCTATTGAAACCAATCACCCTGAAGTGCAGTTGATGGTGTTGCTTATTGATGAGCGTCCGGAAGAGGTCACAGACATGAGCCGTACGGTTAAGGGCGAGGTGGTGGCTTCTACCTTTGATGAGCCGGCAGCGCGTCACGTACAATTGGCGGACATGATGATTGCCAAGGCCAGACGTTATGTGGAGCATGGTAAGGACGTGGTTATTCTCTTGGATTCCATTACCCGCTTGGCGCGCGCCTATAATGCGGTGGTGCCGTCTTCGGGAAAAGTACTGACCGGCGGTGTGGATGCCAACGCATTGCAGCGGCCAAAACGTTTCTTTGGTGCGGCAAGAAACATTGAGAATGGCGGTTCATTGACCATCATTGCCACGGCGCTGATTGATACAGGGTCGCGTATGGACGAAGTGATTTTTGAGGAATTTAAAGGAACGGGCAACAGTGAGATTGTACTGGATCGTAAAATTTCCGATAAGCGTGTTTATCCGGCCATTGATATCACTAAGTCGGGCACGCGCCACGAGGAGCAGCTCTACGAAGCCGGTGAAATGCAAAAAGTCTGGGTATTGCGGAAAATTATTGACCCGCTTTCAAGCACGGACGCAATGGAGTTTCTGTTGAAGAAAATAAAAGGCTCTAAAAATAATAATGAATTCTTCCAGAACATGAACAGTTAAAGCATGTTCATAATATGTCATGAAAGAACAACGCTCCATAAATGGCAATATCTGGCAGATAAGGGATTATGATCCGCGTCAGGTCCAAGAGCTTGTTCAGGGATATGACATAGCAGAAATAGTTGCCCGATTGTTGGCCATTCGGGGAATAGACAGCCACGAGGTGCAAGAATTTGTATCACCATCTCTGCGAAATTCCTTGCCCGATCCATCTCATTTGCGTGACATGGACAAGGCAGCTCAGCGAGTTATTGAGGCTCTTCAAGCTGGACAAAAGATAGTTATTTTTGGAGATTACGACGTTGATGGGGCAACCTCATCAGCATTGTTAATGCGCTTCTTTAGCATGATTGGCCATGATGTGGGAAGTTATATACCCGATCGTTTGGCAGAAGGTTATGGCCCAAATATTCCGGCCATAGAAAGTTTACGTCAGCAGGGCTACGATGTGATGATCACGGTGGATTGTGGCGCGGTGTCTTACGAACCTCTCAAAAGGGCTAAAGAAATAGGGCTGGATGTGATTGTCATTGACCACCATCTTGGCGGAGATACGTTGCCTGAAGCCATTGCGGTGGTAAATCCGAATCGGGCGGATGAGATTTCTGACCATACCAATCTGGCTGCCGTAGGTGTCTCGTTTCTTTTCGCCGTAGCGATCAATCGTTTGCTGAGCCAAGAACAAAAAATGGAGTCGTCGCGCTTGTTAAGCCTGCTGGACTTGGTGGCGCTGGGGACGGTCTGTGATGTGATGACACTCAAAGGTCTTAACCGTACTTTTGTGGCACAGGGGCTAAAAATCATGGCGCAGCGAGGCAATCTTGGTCTGCGTGCGCTTGGCGATGTGGCGGGAATGGATGCGGTGGCCTCGGTCTATCATTTGGGATTTATCTTAGGGCCAAGAATCAATGCTGGTGGTCGGGTGGGCAAGGCGAGTCTGGGAACAGAGCTCTTGACAACACAAGACATTGACCGCGCCTATGCCATTGCGCAGGAGCTTGATCGGCTGAACAAAGAAAGAAAGGCCATTGAAGATGAGGTGTTGTCTCAGGCCATGGACAAAGCGCAGGAGCGTGACGAGAAGGGTGACGCGTTTTTGTTAGTGGTGCCGGACGACAAAGATTATTGGCATCCGGGCGTTATTGGGATTGTTGCCAGCCGGATAAAGGATAAATACAATAAGCCTTGCGCGGTGCTGAGTGTTGAAGGTGATGAGGCAAAAGCCTCGGCTCGCTCTGTTTGGGGCATTGATCTTGGCGCAGCAGTGGGGGCAGCAAGACAGCAGGAAATTCTTATTGCCGGAGGGGGGCATGCCATGGCCGCTGGATTCTCGGTTAAGAAAGGTCGTATAGAAGAACTCCGGCATTTTCTGAGCACCTTATTGGCTGAAGATGTGGCGCAGGCCTTAAAACAAAAAACACTGAAGATTGATATTCCTATCAGTCTTGGGGCGGCCAACATTGAGCTGTTGGATGCTTTGGAAATAGCGGAGCCGTTTGGCAACGGAAATGCGGAGCCACGCTTTTTGTTTGAGAACGTAAAAATAACCCAAGCCAAGATTGTGGGAGACAAGCATGTGATGCTGTTTTTAAAAGAAACCGGCGAGGGAGCGTATAATAAGCAGGTTAAGGCCATGTCCTTTGGGTCGGTGGGAAGCGAGCTGGGGGATGCGTTGCTTTGTGCGATAGACAAAAAGATAGACGTTGTTGGTAAGGTCAAACGCAATGTCTGGCAAGGCACACAAAAAGCAGAAATCATTATCGACGATGCCATGTTTAGAGAAGGTTTGCCTCTCTAAGGCGTTGGTGGAAAAGCATCCGGGCAAACTCATAAAATTCCCTGTCCAGTGCAGTGATGCGCTCAATAATCTTTATAGAATCTTGGCTAATGGCCTCTTTTGAGCGAATGTCGGTGCGTTCTTTGGCGGTATTTAACACCGGAACATTTTCGATTTTCTTACTTAATACTGCAGACAGCAATTTTAAAGAAGACTCAAACTCTTCGGTGATACCAACAAAATCAAACGCTTCAAGACGTTCCTTGGCCAAGTTTAGATGATTACGTCCAATTATTTCTTTGTCCAGACAGATGGGATGTTGCAGGTGGTCGTAATCAATATCAATGGCAAAACGGCGCAGTTGATGATCCTGCATCAGCTTAATGACCAGTTCTTCTTGTAGCATCTCATCCAAACTCATCGTGGCAAGGGGGATGTGTTTTCGCATCCAGAAGCGGTCGCTTTCACGCATATGTTTCAAGTGTGAGATGGTTCTCTTAACCGGATCCCGAAGCAGGGTAATGGTCAACGGAGGAGTATCAAACCGGTCAAGCAGATTGTGGGTAAAGTGCCCTCTTACCAACCGATAGCGATTAAAGCGCTGGCGGGATATTTCAACCAATTTTGGCAAAAAATAGGGCGGGCAAATTTCATCTTCTTTAAAGAAAGACTCAAGAATGCTCACCAAGGATGTGCCTGCGGTTTTAGGAAAATGCAGAAAATAGATTGCCTTATTGTCAAAGTTTGTCTTGGTCATAATCTCAATTTATATTGATAATCCATCCCTTTCGTACTATGAAATACGCTGTAAAACGAAAAGATATATACCACGTATGACCGATAAAGCAATTAAAGTTGAGCATCTTTCAAAAAGTTACCAGATTTATAAAAATCCGGCTGACCGTTTAAAACAGATGATCTTCGGCGGGAATAAGAAATATTATAAAGAGTTTAAGGCTCTTGAAGATGTGTCTTTCGAGGTCAATCGCGGGGAAGTGTTGGGCATTATCGGGCGTAACGGATCGGGTAAATCCACATTGTTACAGCTTATCTGTAACACGCTGGAAAACAGTGGTGGCAGCATTGTTGCCAATGGCCGAATCTCTGCGCTGCTCGAGCTTGGTTCGGGCTTTAATGTGGAGTTTACCGGCAAAGAAAATATTTATCTAAACGGTGCGGTACTGGGACTTTCTCAAAAAGAGATCGATGCTAAATACAGCTCCATAGTAGAATTCTCTGGTATCAAAGACCATATTGATCAGCCGGTAAAAACCTATTCCAGTGGTATGTATGTACGCTTGGCCTTTGCCGTGGCCATCGCCACCGATCCGGATATCTTGATTGTGGACGAGGCGTTGGCTGTGGGCGATGAAATTTTCCAGCGTAAATGTTTTGCTCATTTTGAGGCGTTGGTAAAAAAAGGGGCTACCATTATTTTTGTATCCCATTCGGCACGTATGATTACCAAGATCTGTGACCGTGTGTTGTTGATTGACCGTGGGCAGAGGATGATGTTGAGCGGCCCTAAAGAAACCATTAATTATTACCATAAGCTAATCTACGCACCGGAAGGCCGAGCTGCGGCCGTGCGGGAGGAGATTTTGTCCATAGACAGAGGAAAAGCAACGGTTCGGCCTAAAAAGAGTATGGCAGAGCCAAGCAGTGTATCGTTGGAATCAGCCGAAGAAAGTTTTGTGGCGCAGATGCTTCCTGAAACGACCATACGCAACGAGAATAAGAATGTTTATATTAAAGACATTGCCACAGTAAATGAGGGTGGTGATCCAGTTAATATGTTGAAGATGCACAGGAAATATAAACTTAACTACACGGTTGAATTTGACTGTGAGGCTGAGAATGTCCGCTTTAATCTGCGCATTAGGAATAAGGAAGGAACCTCCATTGCCGGAGCCAATAGCGGACAATTTGACCCCGAGATGTGTACCGTTTATGCTGGCGCAAGCTATCAGGTTTCTTTTGATTTTGACAGCGTACTTCTGCCGGAAACCTATTTTGTTGAAGTCGGGTGCTCCAGCCAAAAGGATGGGGTGCGTGAGCCATTGGCGCGCATTACTGATGCGATTATGTTTAAAATTTTGCCGGAGCCAGAAATCTATGTGGGCGGCATTGTCGACATTGGCCTAACTCCAAAGATTAAGGAGGTATAGATGTTGGATTTTATTGGGATAGGGGCGCAGAAAGCTGGGACAACATGGATTGCTGAGAATTTGGCGCGCCACCCGCAAGTTACTTTTCCTGCCGGTAAAGAGGTGCACTTCTGGGATCAGTACTACGATAAAGGCATTGGCTGGTACAAAGATTTGTTTAAGGATGGCGGCACCATCAATGGCGATATTACACCGGCATATGCTTTTATAGAAATAGAAAAGATAAAGCAATTACATGATATTAATCCAGATGGTAAAATAATTTATTCTGTGCGCAACCCCATCGATAGGGCGTGGTCGGCAGCGCGGATGATGCTGAGTCGGGCTGAGATGACAATCGAGGAGGCCTCAGATCAGTGGTTTATTGATTTGTTCTTATCCAAAGGGTCGCGTGATCGGGGTGACTATGTTCGTGCGGTAGATAGTTGGGTAGGCGTTTTTGGCGAGGGGCAATTTTTGCTTGTTGATTTTGAGAGAATTAAAACCGATCCCAACGGACTTCTGGAGGAGTGTGTGGCGCATATCGGGGCAGATTCAGGCTTCTTTTCTAAAGGAGGAAGCAACGTCATTCACGAAAAGATTCATCAGAGCATTGGCGGTAATAATATTCGTCCGAGTTTGTTACCGGTGTTGCACGACCTGTATGATAAGCCGATTCAGGACATGGCAAAACATCCGATATTAGGAAAAATATATGGCAGATAACATTACCCGATTTGTTTTATTGTTTGAAGGAAGAACCGGCAGTACTTTTATCATGAATGCGTTGAATTCTCATCCTAGCATTATTTCTGAAGGGGAGATTTTGGTAAGAAAAAGCGCCCAAGAGCAGAACGACATTATGCGCGCTCTCTACGGTAGAAGCGAAGCCGGCATTAAAGCCATCGGTTTTAAAACCAAACTACGTGACATTGCCGACACAGAGAACTTCCTTACATTGCTTGATGAGTTTGATGTGAAGGTCATCTTTATGTACCGTAAGAATCTGATCAAGCTGGCGCTTTCACGTCTTAATGCAAAGCGTTTGTTTGAGCACACGGGTCGTTGGAATCAAATTAAAGGAGAAAATCCACTGCCTCCGTTTGCTCCCAGCATTGAAGAGTTTGAGCAGGCACTAGAATTTCGCAGGCAGAAAGAAGAAGAATTAAAAGAATTTATGGAAAGGATCACACGCCCGCTTATGGTTCGCTATTATGAAGATTTGTTAGAAGAAAGAGACGTACTATTTAACAACATTTTTTCCTATATCAACGTGCCCCCTGCTGATTTACAAAGCAATGTGGTAAAAAACACTGACGATGACATGCGCAATATTTTACTCAATTATGATCAGATAAAAGAGCATTATAAAGGCACGGAATATGAAGAAATGTTTTAGAGGTTTTCATGGAACATAAATTTGTTTTTATTGCAGGGCTTCATCGCAGCGGGACGTCTTTGCTGCATCGGATGTTATGTGAATATAAAGATGTTTCTGGCTTTAAAAATACTGGAGCGCCAGAGGACGAGGGACAGCATCTGCAAACGGTCTATAAACCAGCAAACGAATATGGCGGACCGGGAGAATTTGCCTTTGACCACGAGGCGCATATGGACGAAACGCATCCGCTGGCCAACACACAATCCTACCACAAATTGATGCAAGAATGGGGGAAATACTGGGATTTAGATTGCCCGATCCTGACAGAGAAGTCGCCGCCAAACATTATTCGCAGTCGATTCTTACAGGCGATTTTCCCCAACAGCTATTTTATTTTTATTCGGCGACACCCCATTGCTGTGACCATGGCGACAAGAAAATGGAACCATGAGTCGGCGCAGAATCTTTTTAGGCACTGGGTGCGGGCGCACCAATTGATGCAGACCGACATTCCGCATCTAAGAAATACCATACAAATTAGCTATGAGGAGCTGACGGAAGATCCAAAAGATACCATGGGAAAGATTGAAAGACTGCTCTCGCTTCCTAAATATCATGGGGATCAGGAAATCAAAAGAGGGGTCAATGAGCACTATTTTCAGGCGTGGAAAATAGAAAAGAAGAATGCAGACATCGTCCAGTTTGTCCAAGAGTGTGATCGCTTGGGTTACAACATACGTGACTTTATATAGGCCGCAATTCTTTCGGCCTCATTTAAGGGCGAATGGGGGACATAGCGCCCAAAAGGCTGTCCATCAAACCGTTTTGCGTATCCCAGTTCGTAAAGCTGTGAGTATAGGTTTGCGTAGGGCTTAAATCCTTCATTCGTCGTAAAAATATGAACAGGCTTATTTGCAGAACATGCCTCACATATCATTCGGATTGAGTCTTCACTGACCACGATTTCCTCTGCGGCATTGAGAAAAGACAAATAGGGGTTGTGTGCCCCTTGTTCTTTGCGATAATCGTAAAGAGAGTATTCACAATTTACATGCTTGGTTAAGGTACTGACTGTTTCTGTTGTGGTTCGGGGGCTTGTGGTGATTAAGAGGGAGGCATTGGCTAATTTAGACAATTGGTTTAATTCATTGGAAAATAATAACATATCTTCTTCATTATAGGATCTTCCGATATAATTTCCGCCGACGAGAACCGCAATATATGGGGCTGAAAAATCAACAGATAAAGGGGCACCTTTCAGAAGTGCGGGGGTAATTTTATTTAACAAACCAATGCTGGTGATTACGTTGGACGCTTTTTCATGCGGCTCATATTCCGGCACAACGATAAGGTCAAACCCTTGCATGTTTTTTTGTGGTTTGAGCAGACTAACGGCCAGAGGCTTGTCCTTAAAGAATTCTTTTGCCTGAAGGATAGCGGCGGAGGTTTGTTCGCCTGTGCCAATAATAATGTCCGGAGAAGAAGAATTGCTTTGCAGAGCAAAATCAATTTCGGATGCGGAATGAATAAGCCGATTGTCAGACAAAGCCTGCGCCAAAGCAAGGGATTGCTGTACCCTGTGAGAATCATCGGAAATGATCCAGACAGTTGGGGGTGATTTTCTCATTGAAAAGAAGGACAACATCGCTTTTACATGCTTGCAACTATGTAAGAAAAACGTTAGCCTAGCATTATTTCATGCCAAGGAAAAGCGATATATGCCAAAGCCTAACGCAAAGATTGCCATCATTACTCGTACCAAAGATCGACCGGTTTTATTGCCGCGGGCGATAAAAAGTGTTCTTGGGCAAAGCTACGACAATTGGCTGCATGTGGTGATTAATGATGGCGGGGATAAGAAAATTGTTGAAGACATATTGTCCTCTCACAAAGAAAAATATAAAAACCGGTTACACGTTCTTCATAATAAGACATCTTTGGGCATGGAGACGGCGGCAAACAAGGCCATTGATGCGTGCGAAAGCGCGTATGTGGTGATCCACGATGACGACGATGGCTGGCATAAAGATTTCCTTAAAAAGATGCTGGCGACGATAGAAACTTCTGAGATTCCCAATGTGGCGGGTGCGGTCTGTCACAGTGTAAAAATTGTTGAACAAATCAAGGGAAAGAAGACAAAAGAAATTTCACGTTCTTCATTTAACCAAATGGTTAATGATATTGGTTTATGGCGCATTTGCGGGGGAAATCTTTTTCCTCCTATCTCTTTCTTATACAAAAGAGCAGTGTTTGATAAAATCGGAGGCATGTACAACGAGGAGCTGCCGGTGATGGGAGATTGGGAATTTAATATTCGTTTTTGCCAGCATTATGAAATTGCGGTTTTGCCCGAAGAGCTTGCCTATTATTATCACAGAGAATCGGCTCAATCGAAAGGCGATGTTTACGCCAATTCGATTGTGGGAGGAGCCAACAAGCACGATTCTTACTATAATTATTTGCGCAATACTTTGCTGCGTAAAGATCTTGAACAGGGCAAGGTAGGTGTGGGGCATTTGGTAAACTTATCTTACGATTTGCGTACGGCCAGTGAAAAGCAAGATCAATATAGGATTGAGGAGATGGGCTCAATTGAGGAAGGGAAAAAACTGATACACGAAGTGTATCACAGCTCGAATCTTCAGCATAAGGAAACACTAGACAATCTGGCAAGTAATCACTACGCAACCTCGGCCGAACTTCAGGATCAGGGCGGCCGCATTCGTGGGCTATATGCTATATTTAAGCCATTAATTTGGCTGGCCATAAAACTTAAACTGATCAGAAACTAGTTAGAAGAGTCTTTTCCACCAAGGGGCATTTTGTACCATGATGGCTTTTTCGAGCTGTTTTATTTCTTCATCTGATCCGTGAGGTGTAAACTTTCCGCCCTTTAGCGGCTCAAGAAAATCTACAAGCTGCTCATAAATTTTATCCAGTTGCCCAAGGTTAAGCTCATCTTTGCCGGCACTGTGCAAAGAAAACATATCAAAAACTTGGGCGGCCCAGCCCAGTTGATCGATGGCGTTAAGTGCGTCAGAAGATTGTTGATTGCGATAAAGCGTAGGGGAAACAATATTCTCAATTTTTTCGCCGACGTAAGTATATTCTTCCGGCCAAGAAAATTCAAGGTTACGGGCAATTCTTTCGGCAACATCTTGCCAGTTCTCAATTAATTCCGGATAGATATACACCACTCTTTTATGTCCACGGCTGTTTCTTTCTGCCTCAAGAACATGCGCCAACCACCATAGCAGGGAGCGCTGTGTGTCACGATATTCATCGCCCCTTTTGGCCAGAGACAAGGCCACTTCCAGCGGATTTCTGATTGGAAGAACAAAGGAAACGTCAAACCCTTGCTCTTTGGCAACCTCTGTCCATAAAGGTAAAAAACGGCAAATTCGTGGATCTTTAACAGCAATGAAGCGGTTTTGGTCAGAGAACGTCCCCAGCCATTGTGTAATGGTGTTTTTGGCTTGTTGTGCCGGAGCAGAACCCTGCCAGCCCGCAGGAAAAATATCACAATCATCGCTGCGTAAATGCATGGCCTTGAAGAGTGCTTCATGCAGGTCAACGACTTCTTGTGGTTCCCAATAGCCAAGGGCATTATCATATTCCGGAGCCGGAATGAGGTTGTCTCCAAGGCTAAATCCAAGAGTGTGCAGGATGTTGGCAAGAAGCGACGTGCCACTGCGGTGCATCCCTGCGATGATTACTAGTCTGCGTGCCTTATTGTCCATATTTCATCCAATATAGCCTGTTTTAATTTTCCTTTATACGCTATAATAGGTTTATGGTGCAATATGATAAAGACATAGATCTCATTGTAGAGCAATGGCTGACCTGGCTGGAGCATCAGCGTAAATATTCTCCCAATACACTTGAGGCCTATGAGCGAGACATCCATAAGTTCTTTGAATTTATGGCACAGTACATACAAAAGAAAATGACAACAGAGATTCTTCAAAAGATAGAATTAGCAGATTTTCGTTCGTGGCTGGCGGCGTGTAAGCGCAATAAATTGTCCAGTAGCTCCACGGCGCGTGCGTTGGCATGTGTGCGCAACTTCTTTAAATTTATGCAGCAGAAACACGGCATAACCAACAGTGCAATAGGTAGCGTTCGGACACCAAAGTTAGCCAAGGGCCTGCCCAAGGCGTTGGATGTTGAGAAGGCCATGGAGATGCTGGAAGAAATAAATAATAGGGAGGCACAAGAATTATGGGTTGTGAAAAGGAACAGCGCACTGCTAATCCTAATTTATGGCGCAGGCCTGAGGATTTCTGAAGCATTATCGTTACGCTACAGTGACATGGAAAATCATTCCGGATCAGTAATAATCAAGGGTAAGGGAAATAAAGAGAGGGATATCCCATTCATATCACTTATAAAGCAGGCCATTGACGAATATGTCGAGATATGTCCCTATAATGTTCGATACGGCAATGTGCTGTTTGTAGGAGTGCAGGGAAAAGCCTTGAGGCCGGAGGTTTTTCAGAAGGTGATTCGAAAAGCGCGGCAGCGACTGAATTTGCCAGAAACAGTTACACCACATGCCTTTCGGCACAGCTTTGCAACGCATCTTCTGGGTAATGGTGGGGATTTGCGTTCCATACAAGAGCTGTTGGGGCACAAGAATCTTTCAACAACACAACGCTATACCAAAGTTAATACCCAACAATTGTTGGAGAATTACGCTCAACTGCACCCAAGAAAATAAAAGACGTTATTTATCTTCGTCATCTTCCAAAATTGAGGGGCTTTCAATTGGGCTCATTGAGTCAAAAATAGACGATGTTTCTCCCTCGCTCTGACTTTGAGGCGTGTTTTCGTTGGCGTCTTTGGTATGATTGTCTCTTTGTATTGGCTCAGGAGGGTGGACCGTGTGGGGCGTATTTTCCACATGTTCTTCGTCTTTCACACTACTGCCCCATTGACCGGAGGAATAAATTTCCAAATTATGCTTACCGGCAAGGCCCGTTAGACGGAAATTATTGCCATATTGGTCGGCGATGTAAATAACCTGATGATTGTCAAAATAAAGAGGCACCTTATTAATGTGAATTTCATTGTCGGAGACGTACTCTAATTTATTGTCATCGCTGTCGAGCAGAATAGTGATGTTTTTATAGGTCTGTCTGGTTTTATCAGAAAGTTTTACTGAATCATTGCCGGCTCCGGCCTCTTTTTCGGAAATAAATTTTATTGGCCGTTGAAAGCTTTTATCGATAATCAATGTGACAGGATGGCCGACAATAATGTTAATGACTTCTTCTACGGACTTTATAAGCCGGAGTGAGCGTTTCTCCCCTGGTCGGGTGATACTGATAACACCGTCTTTGGTTTCTTTGTTAAAGCGAATAAAGAATTCTTCTCCTTCAATAGGCAAGAGGCGCACATAATTATTACCGGTTTCATCAAACAGCAAATCTTTGCTATAGACTTCAGCAATTGCATGTTGACCGCTATAAATGGTGTCTTTTAAAATTTCTTCAACATGAGGCGTTGTTTCATCGGCCTGAACAAATCGGGTGATATTGCGTATGGATTTGATGGCCGATGCCTCAAGCGTGTTGGACAGGCTTTTACGTATTTTTGGTGCTTCTATTTTTTTACGTTCGTCTTTGTGTATAATTTTTTGGTGCAGCTCTCTTTTTACGATTTCTGTTTCTTCCAATGATAAGTCTTTTATAAGTCGGCGGTCAATGCCGTAGCGCCGATCTTGCTTGCCCTTCCTTCTGTCAAAGATATTCAGCGTGCGCCATCCTTTGGCTTTTTTCTGTCGACGATCAGGAATAGCTCTTCTATCATAGGAGGTATGCCACCGTTTCTTACGCCGACGTTCTTCGAATTCTTTGGACTCTTCTTCTTCCTTAGGCGCGATGTCTTGTTTGCCTTCCTCAGGGGGAGAGCCAGGCTCTTGTATAACACCATCTTCATCATAATTTAGGGGTGTAAGAATGGCCGGATCATGCTCGTCTTGTGGCTTGGGCGCACTTGGCGGTGTGTTGAAAAGATTTTTTAGAAATCCAAATACCATATACAGCCCTTTGTTTAAGAAATTTCACCGAAGATGAATATGGACACCCCGACATCGTCCACCTCTATGCCTAGAAGGGTTATCGTGGCAGCATCGGTCAAGGTAAGTAAGGCATTTCCATTGCCATCATCACTTATCTCAACGGCATCTCCCCCAGAATAGTCAATAAGTTGGATTACATCTTCCCCAATGGTAAAGTCGGTGATGACATCGGCCTCGTTGGCGTTTATGGCCGAATCATAGCGAAAGACATCGTTACCGGTGCCTCCTGTAAGAGTATCATCCCCTGCCCCACCAAAGAGCGTATCTGCGCCTTTCTGACCAAGGATAAGGTCGCCATCTCCTCCTCCATTGATGGTGTCGTTGCCTGCCCCACCAATGATGGTATCCGCGCCGTTTCCGCCACTAATGGTATCGTCGTCTGCGTGAGCACGGATGGAGTCATTGCCATCATCTCCAGAAATGGAGTCTGCGCCGTTATTACCAAAGATAGTATCCCCACCGTCTCCGCCACTTAAAATATCATTGCCGGTCCCTCCGCGGATGGAATCATTGCCGCCGTCCCCATTGACGGTATCGTCCCCGTCATTGGAATAGATACTGTCATCATCGGAGCCGCCGGAAATCGAATCGGCACCGTTCTGGCCTTTTATCAGGTCATTGCCCGCCCCGCCGGAAATCGAATCGTTGTCGGTGCCACCAAGTATGGTGTCGTTACCGGTACCTCCATCAATGGTGTCCGCACCGGCATTGCCACGAAGTTCATCATTGCCACCATTGCCATTGAGCACATCGTTGCCAGTCCCGCCAAAAATCGCGTCGTCTCCGGTGCCACCGGAAACGGAGTCCACTCCGTTATCGCCATAGACAGTGTCATTATCCCCACCGCCGATGATGGTGTCGTTGCCAGTCCCGCCCCGAATCAGGTCATTGCCCGCCCCGCCGAGAAGAGAATCATCTCCAGCATTGCCTTGAACCGTATCGTCTCCGGCACTGGCATCGATGGTGTCATCCCCTTCATTGCCATAAATTGCATCTATCAGAGCCGTTCCGGTTAGGGAATCGTCACTGGTTGTTCCCACGAGGTTGGTCATAGCATTCTTCTCCTTGAATGACTGGATTATAGCCTATCGATAATTAGTTTTCCAGCAAATTACCACCATACGACGTTGCCAAATCAATTGCCTTGATTTCTACCTCATCAAGCAGCGAAACATTGTGACTCCGTATTACGATACTGACGCACAGCATTTCTCCCCTTATGGAGGGATAACTGCCAATCTCAACGTCAGGATAATGATGTTGCAACCGGGCAAGATCGTCGGCAATATCGCCTTCAATTAAGGCGGCAGTGACGCTGCGTGAATGGATGGGAAAGCTCCCAGATAAGGTTGGTATGACGGAGTCAAACATTTTTTGCATCACGTTGGGAATGCCCGCCATCACATACACATTGTCGATAATAAAGCCAGGGGCTGCTGAAAGTGGATTGGCGATTAAGGATGCGCCTTCGGGGGTCATGGCCATACGCCTTCTTGCATCGTTAAAGGGTTGTGCCCGCTGGGCATAAAACTCTTCCAACAAGGCATAGGCCTCTGGATGTATGGTAAGCTCGAGACCAAGTGCTTTGGCAACGGACGCACTGGTGATGTCATCATGTGTCGGGCCAATGCCTCCGGTGGTAAAGACATAATCATTATCCGCACGCAGAAGGTTTACGGTTTCTACAATAATTGTTTCATCGTCAGGAATAAAGCGAACCTCACAAAGTCGAATGCCGTGTTCAACCAGACCTCTAGCAATATACTGCACATTCACGTCCTGAGTTCTGCCGGACAAGATTTCATTGCCGATAATAATGATGGCTGCTGTTGGTTGTTTCATATTTTATTCCACGATTAAAAAGAGTGTACGTTTTTAGTTGCAAAACCATGCAAACACTATCACTATCCCGATATTACAGGCAATGTTTATGTTTATTATTAAGGAAAAAGAACAGGAATGCAAAATAAAGACGGTATAGAGATTCACAACGACCCTTCCGAATATGAAGGCATGCGTAAAGCCGGAAGGCTTGCCGCTGAAGTGCTGGATATGGTTAGTGAACATGTGGTCCCTGGTGTGACCACCGACCATCTCAATGACTTATGCCATGACATGACCATTAAGGCCGGTGCGATTTCCGCGCCGCTAAATTATAAAGGGTTTCCAAAATCAATCTGTACCTCCGTCAATAATGTGGTGTGCCATGGTATTCCCAGCGATAAAAAACTTAAAGATGGGGATGTTGTAAATATTGATGTGACGGTGATTCTAGATGGTTGGTATGGTGATACAAGCCGTATGTTCTGGGTTGGAGATAAGGTGTCCATAAAAGCAAAACGCCTGACGCAAGTGACCTACGATGCGATGATGAAAGGTATCGAAGCAGTAAAACCAGGGGCAACCACGGGGGACATTGGTCATGCCATTCAGACCTATGCGGAGGGCTTTGGCTATGGTGTGGTAACGGATTTTTGTGGTCATGGTTTGGGTCGGGTGTTTCATACTGTTCCCAATATTTTGCATGTGGGGACTCCTGGCAAGGGCATTGTTTTGGAAGAAGGAATGTTTTTTACCGTTGAGCCGATGATTAATATTGGCAGACCGGAAACAAAAATAAATAAAAAGGATGGCTGGACGGCGACAACAAAAGACCGATCACTGTCCGCGCAGTTTGAACATAGTTTGGCGGTGACATCTGATGGGTTTGAAATTTTTACTTTGTCGCCGAAAAAACTATACCATCCTCCGTATAATTAGGAGAGATTGATGGTAGGGAATGCGATAAATGTCAGCAATAATGGACATCGCAAGCGTTTAAAGGAGCGCTTCCTAAAAGATTGTGGCAAGTCAATGGCCGATTATGAACTGCTCGAAATGTTACTGTTTAACAGTTTGCCAAGAGGCGACGCAAAGCCTTTGGCCAAGGCATTGATTGCGGAATTTGGTGACCTTGCGCATGTTATTAGTGCCCGTCCAGAAGAGCTTCGGGCGATAAAAGGAATGGGGGATTCTTCCATTTCTGCACTGAAGGTGGTTCAGGAGGCCAGTGTTCGCCTTCTTAATATTAACATTAAAGACAAGCCTGTTTTAAAATCGTGGAAAGCCTTACTGGACTATTGCCGTGCGACAATGGCTTACAATAAAACAGAGCAGGTAAGGGTGTTTTATCTTGATAGAAAACTCAAAATGATTTCCGATGAGCTACAACAGCAGGGAACAGTCGATCATACTCCAATATATCCACGGGAGGTGATTAAGCGTGCATTGGATCTTGGTGCCTCAGCACTCATTTTGGCGCACAACCACCCCAGCGGGGATCCCTCTCCCTCAAAAGCAGACATCGAGATGACGCGGAACATAATGAGAGCTGCTGCTGCACTTAACATAGATGTGCATGATCATCTTATCATAGGTGGAAAAAAACATTATAGCTTTGCATCAAACGGCCTGTTATAAATAAGAGAATATTAATAAGGAGAATAAAGGGATGGAGACACTTATATACATAGCAATTCCGGTGGTGATTGTTTATTTTTGGTACGCAGGCATTATCAAGAAACGCAACCGTGCGCAAGAAGCACTTTCTGGTGTTGATGTACAACTGAAAAAAAGGTCAAACCTGATCCCCAATATTCTGAAAATTGCCAAGAAATTTATGGAGCATGAAAAATCTTTGATGGAAGAAATAACAGCTCTAAGATCTAAGGTAGATGATGGTTATGATCAGAACAACAAAGAGGCGGTTAAAGAGCATTTGATGACCTCTGAAATGTTGGCTGGAAAAATGGGGCAGTTTATGGTGCAGGTAGAAAATTATCCTGATTTAAAATCAGACCAAACCATGCTACAGGCACAGCAAACGTATAATGAGGTGGAAGAACAAATTGCTGCCGCCCGTCGATTTTATAATTCTTCGGTGACCCAGTTAAACAATGCAGTGCAGATTTTCCCAGGGAATATTATTGCTAATATAGCCGGCGTTTCTGAAATGCCGTTTTACGAGGCCGACGAAGCTTCCAAAGCGCCAGTAGATGCAAATGAATTCCTGAATTAGGCGTTTGTATGGGGTTTAATTTTAACATCAACTTCCGTGGGGTTAAAGACATTACAAATCTTACCGCTGACACGGTCGGCAATGTGGGAAATTTCTTTAATTTGTTGTTGGGGCAGGGGCTTTATCCTTACGAAGGCCCTGTATCGTTCACCGACCCCAAAGGCGCAGAAAAACCCTTTGCTCCGCATTACAATGAACATATTCGCCCATTAGTGGGGCAATATGAAAACAGACGTATTGAGGCACTAAAAGAGTTTCGGAATCTTTCTCGTGTGTGTTTGCCCATCGGCATCATGACCTCTGCATTATCACTGTATTTTATCGTTGCATTCGACAATGTTGATGTGAAGAAGGCGGCAGGAGCCTTTGGTATGATTGCCCTGTTTTTGATATTTTATTTGTGCTCTCGGCCGGTAAGTAAATATAAATCGGACATTAAGGGGGATATCTTTCCCAAAGTGTTTAGCTTTTTTGGCGACTATTGCTACAACAAAGAAGGCATTCCTTCGGTGAGTATTTTTAAGCCGTCTGACATTATTCCCTCCTACGACAATGAGCGCACGGAAGATTATATAAAGGGTGAATATAAGGGGGTAACTTTGGAGATCACCGAGGCAAGGCTGGAGGTGGAGTCTCGTGATTCTGAAGGGCGACGCAGCACCCATAATGTGTTTAAGGGAGTGTTGGTACTTTTGAGCATGCACAAATCCTTTAAAGGCAAAACCATTATCAAACGAGACAGGGGTGGGATGATCAATTGGCTGACCGATAAATTTAATGCTTTGGAAAAAGTTGGTCTGGAGGATCCGGTGTTTGAAAAGAAGTTTGAGGTTTATTCCGACGATCAGGTGGAGGCACGCTATTTGCTAACCACCAGCTTTATGGAGCGACTGCTTAAACTTTCTGAGCTGATGCAAAGCAATTATATTCAAGCCAGTTTCTACGACAATAAGCTGTTAATGATGATGGACTCTGACAAGAACCGCTTTGAAACGTCTTCTATCTACATGCCTGCGACCTTTGAAGAAGACATCGATACCATATTGGCTGAAATGAACGAAATATTCCAGATTATCGATATATTAAAGCTTGATCAAAATATTGGTATGTAGACTTAAACAACGCCCTGATCAATCATTGCATCGGCCACTTTCTTAAAGCCGGCAATGTTTGCGCCCACCACATAATTACCAGGCTGACCAAAGGCTTCTGCTGTATCTAAACAATTTTGATGGATCTGTTTCATAATATTGCGTAATTTACTGTCCACTTCTTCGCGCGTCCAATACAGACGGATCGAATTCTGAGTCAGCTCCAGACCAGAGGTTGAAACGCCACCAGCATTGGCCGCTTTCCCCGGGCCATAGAGTAAATTATTTTCAACAAATATATCCACCGCCTCAGGAGTGCTGGGCATGTTTGCCCCCTCAGAAACAACATACACACCGTTGTTTAGCAAGTTCAGGGCATCTTTGCCGTTCACCTCATTTTGTGTGGCACTCGGGAAGGCACAATCCGCTTTATGATCCCACAGAGGATTGTAACCCATGCCGCTAACAGTGGCGGTAAAATGCGTGCCTTTATAGCGTTCGGTATATTCAGAAATCCGTCCACGGCGAACAAATTTAAGGTCTTTGATAAATTCCAGCTTTTCATGGTCAATGCCTTCTTCATCGTAAATGTAGCCTGAAGAGTCTGAAAGCGTCACCGCTTTTGCACCAAGTTCAATGAGTTTTTCTACGGTGAAAACCGCGACATTGCCTGAGCCGGAAACCAGACAGGTTTTTCCTTCCAAGGTTTCGTTGCGGGTTTCCAACATATTCTCAGCAAAATAAACCGAACCATAGCCGGTAGCTTCGGTGCGGATTAAGCTGCCGCCCCAGTTTAAACCTTTACCGGTCAAGATAGGGGTGAACTCGTTGCGCATTTTTTTGTACATGCCAAATAAATAGCCAATCTCACGGCCGCCCACACCAATATCACCAGCAGGAATATCCGTATGCAAACCAATGTGGCGATGCAATTCGGCCATAAAATTCTGACAAAAGCGCATCACTTCCGCATCACTCTTTCCTTTTGGGTCAAAATCTGATCCGCCTTTGCCGCCGCCCATGGGGAGGGTGGTCAATGCGTTTTTAAACACCTGTTCAAAACCAAGGAATTTCAACGTACTTAGATTGACCGAAGGATGAAAGCGCAAACCGCCTTTATACGGTCCAAGGGCGCTGTTCATTTCTACACGGTAACCACGATTGACGTGGATTTCATTTTTGTCGTCCATCCAAGGCACACGAAATTCAATAACTCTTTCAGGTTCAACAAGGCGTTCTAGAATCTTTTGGCTCCTATATTCGGGATGTTTGCTCATCACTGGCTCTAGCGAGGTTACAACCTCTTCAACAGCTTGATGAAATTCCTTTTGGTAAGGATCACGACCTTTTACAATATCTAAAACTTCTGACATGGTTAAACCTTCTGTTAAATTTTTGCGGTTCTCACATATCAAGCTGTGAATTAATAGTAAAGAATAAAAAACGCCAATGATTATATTCCCAATTCTTCCATTTTTCTCTTTTGCAGAATATCACGTAATTTGGCCGCTTTTTCAAAGTTGAGATTGGCGGCCTCTTCGAGCATAAGTTTTTGAATCTGCTCAATAGATTTGTCTGCATATTTGTCGGATTTCCGTTCCTCTGCTTTGTTCTTACGTTTTTGGTCGTAGAGGGAACTGTGGATGATTTTTTCCACTGACTGTGGGGTAATGTTATGTGTTTCATTATAGGCCATTTGTATATCACGACGACGTTGTGTTTCGTCGAGTGCACCTCTCATCGCGCCGGTGATAACATCAGCATACAGGATCACCCGTCCACCCACATTGCGCGCAGCACGGCCAATGGTTTGGGTTAACGAAGTTTCTGAGCGCAGGAAACCGGCCTTGTCCGCATCTAAGATACCTACCAATCCGCATTCTGGGATGTCTAGCCCTTCGCGCAGCAAGTTGATACCAATAAGAATATCAATACTGCCCATGCGCAAGTCGCGGATAATTTCCACCCGTTCCAGTGTGTCGGTGTCTGAATGCATGTACGAAACTTTTAGGCCAGCATTTTGCATGTATTCGGTAAGGTTCTCTGCCATTTTTTTCGTTAGGGTGGTAATTAAGATCCTCTGGCCTTTGGCTATGGTAGAATGGCATTGGGCAATAATATCGTCGACCTGATTTTCCACCGGACGGATGATACATTCCGGATCAATCAGCCCCGTTGGGCGGATGATCTGTTCTACAAATTCGCCATGGGTTTGGTTCAGCTCCCATTTGCCAGGAGTGGCTGACACGTACAAAGTTTGCGGGCGCATCTGATTCCATTCATCATGGGTAAGTGGGCGGTTGTCACGCGCCGCGGGCAGGCGGAAACCATGCTCAATCAAATTATTTTTTCGGGCGCGATCGCCGTTGAACATGCCGCCAATTTGCGGTACAGTGACGTGACTCTCATCCACAATCAGTAGCGCATTTTCGGGGATATATTCGAACAAGGTGGGCGGAGGTTGACCCGGTGCGCGGCCGGAAAGAAAACGTGAATAATTTTCAATACCCTTGCACGATCCGGTTTCCAGCATCATTTCAATGTCAAACTGGGTACGTTGTTCTAAGCGTTGATATTCGACCAATTTGTTCATGGCCTTAAGCTCGGCCAAACGTTCTTTAAGCTCTTCTTTAATGTATTTAATCGCTTGCAAAATGGTGGGGCGCGGAGTGACATGGTGGGAATTGGCATAGACGACAATGCTATCCTGCTTATCAAATTTTTCACCAGTCAGCGGATCAAATTCCCAGATTTCTTCCAGTTCGTCGCCAAAGAAGGACAGTCGCCATGCACGGTCTTCCCAATGAGACGGGAAAATATCCAGCACGTCACCACGCACACGGAACGTACCACGATGAAAATCAATATCTTTACGCTCATAATGCAATTCAGCCAGACGTTTGGTTAACTGGTTCATGTCAATCTGTGCGCCGGAATGTATTTTTTCGGTCATTTCTAGATAAAGTTCCGGTGAACCCAAACCGTAAATGCAGCTAACCGAAGCTACGACAATCACATCTTCACGCTCAAACAAAGCGCGGGTGGCGGAGTGGCGCATCCGGTCAATCTGTTCATTGATGGAAGAATCTTTTTCAATAAACGTGTCTGTCTTGGCGATGTATGCTTCGGGCTGATAATAATCGTAATAGGAAACAAAATATTCCACCGCATTGTGCGGGAAGAATTCTTTAAATTCGCTGTAAAGTTGGGCAGCTAAGGTTTTGTTGTGTGCCATGACAATGGCGGGGCGTTTGGTTTGGGCAATCACATTGGCCATGGTAAAGGTTTTTCCCGATCCGGTCACCCCAAGCAATACTTGATCTTTTTCTCCTCCATTGATTCCTTTAACAAGTGCCGCAATGGCTTCGGGCTGATCGCCAGAAGGGGTAAATTCGCTTACAAGCTCAAAAACATTGCCCGATGTCACGTGAACGTAATCCTTTTTATGCAAAAGGACTATGCTAACACTATTTACACAAGACGCAATAGACAGCATAATGTTCTTTATGAAAAAAATTTGTATCATGCTCCTTATTTTCTTTACGGCTCTGCCTGTGAATGTTTTGGCGCAGGGGTTTTCCACCATTCGGGACGATGAAATTGAACGCTATCTTAAAGACGTTGGCCGCCCGGTGTTTGAGGCGGCAAATTTAGAAGCGGATAATATCAAGTTCTTTATTGTCAACGATCCAGAGCTTAACGCGTTTGTTGCCGGCGGGCAGAATATGTTTATCCACACGGGGCTGATCTTAGAAGACGACGACCCGAGTATGCTCATAGGGGTCATGGCGCATGAAACGGGTCATATTGCTGGCGGCCACCTTGCCCGTAAAGCGCAGGAAATGGAGCGTGCAGGAAAAGAGGCAGCCGTGGGCTATATTTTAGGCATTGCGGCCGCCGCATTGGGCGCTTCACCTACCGCCTCGGTGGCGCTTTTAGGCTCGGGCGCGCATTTGGCACAAAGAGGCTTGTTAAAATATTCACGCGCGCATGAAGAATCGGCTGATGCCGCGGCCCTAAAGATTTTAAAGAAAATTCATATTTCGCCTGCTGGCCTGTTGCGTCTGCTGAAGAAGCTGGGTACCGAAATGAGTATGAAGTTTGGCCGCGATATAAACCCATATTTATTGACTCACCCACTATCTTCCGAACGGACGGGTCGCATCAGTGCCAGCCTAGAAAATGATCCGTCTCTAGACTATCCAACTCCTAGCGGCTTAAAACTTCGCCATAAAAGGATAATATCTAAACTTGAAGCGTTTATAAAAAAACCAGAAGAAATCCTTGCGGATAAAAAGTATTCCTCTGATGATGTCGCCTCTCGTTATGCAAGAGCCATTGCTAACTATAGAGCCTTAAAGCTGGATAAGGCACTTGAGTTGATCAATGGGCTTATAACGGAATTTCCCGATGACCCGTATTTTTATGAATTAAAAGGTCAAATGCTCTTTGAGAATGGCAAGGTGGAGGACTCTATCCAGCCTTACGGTAAGGCAGCAGATTTGCTGCCAGATTCGGCATTAATCGGCACCGCACTCGCCGTTTCACTGTTGGCCACAGACAATGAAAAAATCGCCATAGAATATCTGGAAGAGGCAATAAGAATTGAACCAAAGAATCCGCACATCTGGCATCAGTTAGGGGTGGCATATGGTCGGTCGGGTCGACTGGGGGATTCTTACGTTGCGTTGGCTGAAGAGGCCAGTCTTTTTGAAAAAGAAGATGAGGCAAAACAATTTATCAAACGTGCCAGCGAACACATTGACATAAATGATGGTTCTCCACTGGCCATACGGGTGAAGGATTTAATGAACAGCCTGAACTTAAAAAATTAAAAACCCTTGCCTATGGGTGGCCTTAGGGTGTAAAAGGGGTGTCAGTTAATTATTAGATAAATTAGGGATGTATTATGGGAAATTCTGCTAGTCGCTTTTTAGCTGTTCTTGTCTTTTTGCTTACTATTGTATGTACGGCATCGGTCACCTTGCTTGTTGTAGGAAACACGCAAGAAGAACAGGAGCAAACACAAGGAACTGAGGTTGTATCAGGGGTGTCAGCGGAGGAAATAGAAAAAACCGTTGCACAATTTTTAAAAGACAACCCGTATGTGATTGTGCAGGCGTTCCAGGCAGCAAAACAACAAGAGGCTGATAAGGAGCGTGAGCAATCTGAACAGGCCATAAAATTACGCAAGCAGGAAATTAATAACGACCCTTATACGCCGTTTACGGGTAACCCAGATGGTGATGTGACCATTGTTAAATTCTCTGACTATAATTGTGGTTTCTGTAAGCGTGTGGTGCCCGATATTATTACGCTTCTGGAAGAAGATAAAAACATTAAATTTGTGGTGAAGGATTTTCCGATTCTTGGGCCGCGCTCAATTGAAAATTCCAAAGCGGCTATTGCGGTGTTTAAAATTGCACCGGAAAAATGGTGGGAATTTCATATGGCAATGTTAAAAAGATCTCCAAACACAAACGATCAGTTACTTGCCTTGGCCGGAAGTGTTGGTGTTGATATGGCACAGCTTCAGGAAGAAATGAAAAAGCCTGAATATCAGAAGCAGATTGATAAGAATTTAGCGCTCGGCTCGGCCATTGGCGTTAGGGGAACTCCTGCTTTTGTCATAAACGGTGAGTTTATCCGTGGGGCGGTTGGTCTGGATGTGTTTAAAGACAGAATTGCTGCCGCGCGCGAAAAGAATAAATCGTAAAGAACTTCTTTTATTACCTTAATAGCGTTTTTCTTACCCACCATTGTGGGTAAGATTGCGCTATTTTTTTGCAAGCATGTTGGGCAGACTCTTCGTCTTTATAGACAGCAAAACAGGTTGCGCCGCTACCAGACATTCGGGCATAAAAAAGATTGTCGCTTTGGTTGAGAATTTCTAGAACAGTTTTTATAACTGGCGCTATCTCAATGGCATTGTCTTGTAAGTCATTGTGCAATGATGGCAGAAGATTAAGGCAGTTCTCGGTGTTTATCTCTACATTTCCAGACAATGTTTTCACCCCCATGCTATAAATTTTGGCGCTGGAAACCGCAATGTTGGGATTGACCAGAACAGCATGCAACGTCTCTTTTACCTCTATTGGCGTGATAATTTCGCCAATGCCCCGCATGATGGAGGATTGCTGTTTCAAACAGATGGGCATATCGGCACCAAGAGGCAAGGCCAGCTTCGTCAGTTTATCCAGATCCAGTTCTGTGTTCCAATAACGGTTCAACAATTTTAGCGTTGTGGCGGCATCGCTTGACCCTCCTCCTATGCCGGAGCTAATGGGCAAGTTCTTTGTTAAATAAATATCCGCGCCCTGAGTGATATTGGAGCTTTCTCTTAGTAGCCTTGCAGCCTTTAATACAAGATTGTCATCATCTAAGCGCAACGCATCTGCATATTGTCCGTCTATAAAAAGACGTATGTCGGAAGGATTGTCTTTAAGAGATATTTCATCACCAATGTCAGCAAACGCCACCATACTGTCAAGCAGATGGTAGCCGTCATCGCGACGACCTGTGACATGTAAATAGAGATTGATTTTTGCCGGTGCCAGAGCGTGCATTATTTTTGGACAATGTTGACCGGTTTGACAGAAAGCGACTGTGCGGCAAGCTTTGCGGCATCTTCGGGCCCATGTTTTATTTTTAAACGGATTCTCTGCGCGTCTTCAGGTTTTGGGTCAAAGGTAAGCGCACGCTTCCACATATAAACGGCTTCGGTTTGACGCTTGGCCATCCAATAAATATCCCCTAGATGGTCGTTGGTGGTTGGATCGTAAGGGATGCGGGCATTGGCTTGTTCAATAAAGAACAATGCGTCGTCAAACTTGCCTAACTTGAACAAGGCCCATCCATAACTATCAAGAATATGGGCATCTCGGGGGCGTTGTGCCACCGCAATGCGCAACATTTCTTCAGCCTGTTTGATATTTTTATTTTGTATCAACCAGCTATAGGCAAGATAGTTCAGAACGTCCGGCTCGTTGGGGGACAGGTCCAAGGCCTTGAGGAAATTTTTCTCGGCCTTCTCCCAATTGCCACTTTGTTCGTAACAAATTGCCAACGCGTAAAGAATGGGCCAGTGGTTGATTTCCAGACTTTTATTTTCTGCTTTTAGGCGGACGATGGCTTGCTCGTAGAAGGAGATGGCTTCCTCAAAATTTTTGTTGCTCACCAAAATGTCTCCCAAGGCCAAAAGCGCGTCGGCATATTTTGGGTTGGATGCGCTGTCGGAGATAAGAAGCGCCTTTGCCTGATCTATTTTGCCCATTTTGTTGTAAATTTCGGCGATTTCCTGTGGCATTCTTCTTTTATAGCGGGAAGAGGGATCTACAGAATTATACGCTAATAGCGCCTCATTAAGCAGCCCTCTTCTCTCTAAAGTTTTGCCAAGAAGCACCTGAGATTTATCATTCTTATGATCAAGGAAAAGCGACAGGCGGTAATAAAAAGTGGCATCGTCATACTGCTCAGAATTTTGCAATATTGTGCCGATTTCACACAGAATGACCGAAACAATAGATTGGGCAACGTCTTTAGGGCTAAGTTGGGACATATTCAGATTGTTAAAATTATCGTCCTCCACTCGATATCCGGCCAGTGGCTGGGTATTTTTATAATATTCATTAATTACGTCCTGAGCCTTATCAGCATAATTATTTCTATGATAGAAGCTGATCATATAGCTGGTGATGTAATAATTGTTTGGACTTTTGGAAAGGCGGTCAAAGAACGATTTGGCCGTAACAATATTTCCGGCAAGGTCGTTGATGATGGCCTTCTGGAAAAGAACAAAATCGTCCACTTCAATGGAGTTGTAATATTTAGAAAGCTCTTGCAGCGCCTGGTCGTATTTCTTTTCCCCCACAAGGCTCCATATTTCAAGTGAAGGTTCCACAAGGAGTTTTAATCGCATATCGTTTGAGCTAGCGTCTATGTCTTTAAATTTTGCTAACAGTGCGGAGGCTTTGGCAAAATTGCCCTTCTGGAAATTGTCTAGGGTCATGATAAAACTAGCAAAGAAATCATCAGGATATTCTTTCAAATGGCTTGAAGCCAGCGTGATTGCTTCCTTGTAGTTGCCGGTTAAAAGCATCAGATTGTACAAACCCTGTATCAATCTGGGATTGTCCGGGTTTTGTGCCAGCGCCTTTTTGCTGTAACTAATTGCGGTGGTGAAATCTCCCGAATTCAAAGCATATTTGGCTGCCAGAAAGTTGCCCGGAGCCGATTTTCCTTGAGAGACTGGCGTGGTTTGAGAGTCGTCACAGCCGGAAACGGCCAAAACAGAGCAGGCCGCCAACGCGGTTAAAAAAGAGAAATTACAACATGTTATGCTTTTAAACATATCCCTCTCATTGAAAAATTATAGCCTCACTATTCAATCATAACAAGAAAATGGCAGAACCGGAATAAAAATTTACCTATTTTTTCTTTTTTTCGTAAGGATTCTCAGTTTTTCGTAACAATAGGCGCAACGGAACGCCGACAAATTTAAAATGTTCGGCCAAAGAATTGGTCAAATAACGCACGTAACTTTCGGGCAGGTCATTGATGTTGCTGCTGGTAAACAAAACAAAGGTTGGCGGTCGAGACTTGGTTTGTGTGATGTAGCGTAATTTGATCCGCTTGCCCCTACTTAAGGGGGGAATATGCTTTGACGTTGCGGCTTCAAGCCAGCGGTTTAATTTTCCAGTATTGACACGCATGTTCCATTCTTCAAAGACTTCCAGAGCAGTCTGAAGGATTTTTTCTACGTTCTTGCCCTTTATGGCGCTTAAGGTCACAACAGGAACGGTTCTTGCTTGCGAGAGAGAATATTCTATTTTGGTTTGGATGTTTTCCATCACCAGCTTTTTGTCTTTGACCAGATCCCATTTGTTAACGGCAATGACCATCCCCCGTCCTTCGCTTAAAATGTGATCGGCGATGGAAAGGTCGACTTTGTCGAAGGCCTGAGTTGCGTCGACTACCATGACCACGATGTTAGCGTAACGCATGGATTTGTAGGTGTCGTCGACAGAGAGTTTCTCCGGATAGTCTTTGTTGCGTTTTGATTTTTTACGCAGGCCGGCAGTGTCCACCAGTTTGATATGTGCGCCCTGATGTTCAAAATCAACATAGACAGAATCTCTCGTTGTGCCGGCAACATCACTCTCTATGGATCGGTTTTCGCCCAGAATTTTGTTAAACAATGTGGACTTACCCACATTGGGTCTACCAACTAGCGCAATTTGCATAAATTCACCCAGCATCGGCTCGTCTTCTTCCATTTCGGTAGCAATTCCATGTTCTTCGATGGTTTTCTCAATGGCTTCCTCCAGATCGTACATACCAATTCCGTGTTCGGCGGAAATGATCACGGGTTCACCAAATCCCAGGCGATAAAAATCATCCACATTGCCAACAATTTTCCTTTCGGACTCTCCTTTATTGGCCACCAAAATGGTCGGAATGTTCATCTTGCGCACAAGGCTGCTGAAATGCTGATCGTCGGGAGTTAATCCGTCATGGGCATCGACCATCATTAAAATAATGTTGGCCGACTCCATGGCCAGATTAGTCTGCATCATCATCAGTTCTTCCATGGACTGATTCTCGGCTCTTTCAAGTCCGGCTGTGTCGATAATCTGAAACAGAGTCTCGCCGATTTCTGCCTGTCCAAATTTACGGTCACGTGTCAGGCCGGGTGTGTTGGCCACCAACGCCTGCTTGCTTCCGGTGAGGCGGTTAAACAGGGTGGATTTGCCGACATTAGGACGTCCAAGAATGGCAATATTTAGCATAATTTTCTCTGTTGCTTTTTATGTGGTATTACCAGAAAGCACTTAACTGGCCATTGTTGCTGAGCAAATAGATCTTCTTCCCAGCCACAATGGGTGGCAAAGACACATCTGTTTCAATGTTGCTTACGCCGATGATCTTGCCACTATATGGGTTGGCAAAGGCCATTTTACCGTGTGAACCAACAATGATAAGATTGTCTTGTGCCAGAACTGGCCCATTCCACAAGATTCTTTCTCCCGCATCGTCGCTGAGAATATTCCACTTGCTGGCTTTTTCGTTGCTTAAAAGCTGTTGTACCCATTTTATGGTACCGTTAAAGGCATCCACACACACCAACTCATTATTTGCGGTAAGAATGTAAAGGAATTTATCCCCAACCCAAGGAGTTTTGGTTCCGGTAATGTCTTCTGACCAAATGGTTTTTCCGCTGCGCAGCTCAATGGCTGTTAGGTTGCTTTCGTAGCCCACAGCATAGACAATACCGTTTGAGATCACCGGAGTGGCATCAATGTCGCTCAAGCTTAATAGGGAGGAAAGCGAGGTGGCGTTGTTGTGCATCAGGCGACCCCAAATTTGAGAACCATTCTTTGCGTCCAACGCATAAAGCTCGCCCGAAGAATAGGGTACAATCACGATGTCCCCACCGGCATCACTGGCGGCAACCGGAGACGAGGAACCGTAAATGGATGTTTCTTCCTGTAGGCCGGAATGTGTCCAAAGAGTTTGTCCGTCTTTTGCGCTCAGGGCAAATAAAGTATTTGAGGCGGTCACCAGATACAATTTTTCTTTGTAATAGACCGGAGGACTTTTGACCGGTAATTTTACTGTCCTTGCCCAAGAAACAGAACCATCCCCCGCATTCAGAGCGATGACTTTTGCCCGTTCGGTGGTGATATAAAGCAGGCCGCCGCCGTAGGAAATATTACCCCCTAAATACTCTTTGGAGCCTTTTCCAATGACAATACCCAGACCAAAAATATCGTTGTCAATATCGTCCTGTCCGATGGTGAAAGACCAGAGTTCTTTCTCAAGGTTGTTTGCGTCACGGGCACTTACAAAGCCGTTTGCGTCAAGAGTGAAGATTTTCCCCTGCGCAACGATCGGGGTGGATGTCAAGCGCGTAACTTCGTCCGAGCTGTTTCCAACGGAGGTAGTCAGATGATCGGTAATTTTCTTATTTAAGGCCAGATGATTGGCTGGAAAAATGTTCTGTTGTGTCCAGTTTTTATTTTCTACAAAGGCGGGGGTTTGCACATAAACATGTTTTTCTTTTTCATCAGCAATAAGCTGACTGCGGTGTTTGAGGACAGAAATACGTTTACCCTTTAATGGCTCTTTATCCGCATCGTCCGATTCAAAAGCCCCAGAGATGGTCTGACAAGCAGATTGTAAGAGAATAACGCAAATTATCGGCAGAATAATGTGAAGAAAGCGCTGCATGTTATGAGCCTGTTTTTGGGGTGTCTAAAGCACTGGAAGCATGGCTTTTATAATCGCCTTGCTGCAGAACGGTTAGTATTTTTTCTGCGCGTTCACGTAAGGCCGGTCCGGCATGATGACTGCTCTTTATTTGGTTGAGCAGCAGACTTGCGCCCTCAATATCCTGATTCTTTATTTTGTACAAAGCGGAGAGCTCCTTTGCCAGAAAATACCATGCTCCGTTGGGATTCTGTAACAATGTGTCAATGCGCGACTGTAAAGATTCTGTACCATAATTTTGGTTCATTAAGATCGATGCTGCCCGTATCGCTGCCAAATCACGCACATATTCTGGGGCTTGAGAGTCGGACGTGATGGCATCGAGCAATTCCACCGATTTCTCAAATTCGTTTTTTAAAAACAACATGGAAGCCTTCTTGAACCGAGCCAAATTTCTATATCCCACCGTGCCGCTGTCGATGATTGGGTCCAGCAAAGCAAGCTGCTTGTCGCCATATTTTGAAAGCGCTTGCCGATAGGATTCACCGTCAGCCTCTTGTTTTGAGATTTTGTTGTGCTTGTACCATGTTCCCGCCGCCACAGACAGCACAATGGTCAGAGAGATAAAGACAATATATTTTCCATACTCTCTGAATATCTTTTCAAAACGTTCGCGCTTTAAATCTTCTTTTACTTCGGTGATGAAGTCGTTCATTTTAGTGTGTCCATATGTTTATTTTATATAGATTTGCCATGATAAAAAATACGTGTATTATCCTAGCGTACTATTATTTACGCTATATAAGATAAAATGTAAAGTTGTAGAATGGGGGAGAAATAAATGAAGCAGTTACATACACAAATTGATGAGGCAATAGAAGTTCAAGCCCCGCTGACCGATGAGCAGCTGCAAATTGTTACTGCTGAGGCTCTGCATTTTGTTATCGACCTCCAGAAGGAATTTGGCGCAAGGGTGAAAACAGTGCTCAAACATCGGCAGATCCGGAAGCAGGAAATCAATCAGGGCAAGAAGTTAAACTTCAGAGAGGATACCAAAGACATACGGCAAGGTGAGTGGAAAGTTGCGCCAATCCCCAAAGACTTGCAAGATAGGCGGGTGGAAATTACCGGACCGGCAGAACGGAAGATGATTATCAATGCCCTGAATTCCGGTGCAAAAGTTTTTATGGCCGACATTGAGGATTCGCTTTCCCCCGGCTGGGAAAATATTTTTAATGCGCAGGTCGATTTGCGTGATGCGGTAAACAAAACCATCACGTATACCCATCCGGAAACGGGTAAAGAGTATAAGCTTAACGATAAGACGGCAGTTTTAATCGTTCGTCCGCGCGGCTGGCATTTGCAAGAAAAACACATATTGCTTGACGGACAGCCCATCAGTGGTGCGTTGTTAGATTTTGGGCTTTATTTTTACCACAATGCCAAAACATTGTTAAAAAATGGGACAGGCCCATATTTTTATCTGCCCAAACTAGAGTCCTATGAAGAGGCGCAACTGTGGAACGATGTGTTTGTGTCTGCACAAAACACGCTTGGCTTGCCCGCAGGGACGATTAAAGCAACGGTGCTTATTGAGACAATCAATGCCGCGTTTGAGATGGATGAAATTTTATACGCACTGAAAGATCATATCGTGGCGCAAAATGCCGGACGTTGGGATTATATTTTCAGCTACATTAAAAAACACGCCAACAATCCAGAATTTATATGCCCTGAACGTGGGCAGATCACCATGACGCAGCATTTTCTGCGCTCTTATTCGCAATTGCTGATTCAAACCTGTCACAAACGTGGTGCGCTGGCAATGGGCGGGATGTCGGCTTTTATTCCGGTTAAGGGCGATGATGCGGCCAATAAAAAGGCGATGGACTCGGTTAAAAAAGACAAAGAGCGTGAGGCGGGTGATGGGCATGACGGCACATGGGTGGCGCATCCGGGGCTGATTCCTGTGGCGATGGAAGTCTTTGATCGGCTGATGCCAACGCCCAATCAGCGGGATAATTTACGTCCGGATGTCAAAGTCTCTAACGACGATCTGTTGCAAGTGCCCGAAGGCACAATTACTGAGGGAGGAATCCGTAATAATATTGCCGTGGCTATTTATTACATTGAAGCCTGGCTAGGGGGTAATGGGTGTGTGCCAATCTTTAATCTGATGGAAGATGCGGCCACGGCAGAAATTTCGCGCACGCAATTATGGCAGTGGATTCGCCATTCGGCGACATGTGACGATGGAAGAACAATAGACAAAAAACTTTTTTCTGACTTGTTTGAAGAAGAATTGGCGGGCATAAAACAGGTCGTTGGGGAAGAAGCCTTTTCTAGGGGTAATTTTTCCGAAGCCGGTGAGCTTATGAAGAACCTAGTTTTGCAAGATGAGCTTGAGGACTTTTTAACAATTGGTGCGTATAATTCTCTAGGTTAAAAGCACGATATTTGTTACTATAACAAAGATAAGAGTGTTTGGGGTTATTACCCTCCACATGTTTTGTAAGAAATTTAAATGGCACAATATTATGAACAGTTCTGGCAATAATTACGATAATCTTCTTGCAAGCCTGCGAGGCGAATTTGTAGAGGAGGCAGAAGATAATCTGACATCGATAGAGATGTTGTTGGAAAATCTGCGTGCGGGGCAAGAAGGAGGTGCGAGTGCTATTGACAACATACGTCGGTATGCCCATAGCTTAAAAGGGTCGGCTGGTGTGGCAGATTTTCCTGTTGTGAGCATGATCATGCACCGTATGGAAGACTATCTTAGTGGTGCTAAGGAACTCAGTGAAAAACAGATTGATGACGTTCAGGTTTTTATAGATAGGGCCAGAGATTTTTCTTCCCTTGATATTGAACAAAATAAAACGGCTTCTTCAGAGTTGGTTCGTCAACTGCCTAACCGACACTCTAAAGATTCTTTAGATGAGATGGAAGGCGATGCGGAGCAGCGGGTAATCGAAGCGCTGATGGTTACCAGAGAAAAGGCAGCGGGTCAGATATTTGAGCGTGAGCTTAAGGAAGAGGGGTTACGGGTGACTACGGTGCGGTCATCCTTTGAGGCCATTGAAATGGCGGTGCGTGCGAAGCCTAATATTATCATTTGTTCTGGAGTTATTGATGAGCTTAGCGGGGTTGATCTTTCCTGTGCGATTAAGTCTATACCGGTGACCAAGGACATCCCTGTTTGTTTGTTGACAAGCTTTGAAAAAGGTCACCATGAGCTTGAGGGCCTGAGAGACGATGTGTATTTGATACAAAAATCCAATCTTAAAGAAGACTTAAAAAACATTCTGGAGAAATACAATCTAAGTTCATAGAAGGTGCACAATGCGTTCCCGATTTGATCAACTCTATAAGCAAAACAAACAGCATATAAATGTACATATGTGTGACGGGGTTGATTGCCATGAGGTGGCGCACTATCGGGCACCTAAAAGTCGTCTTGTGCCCGAATCATTTACGCCAAATTACTCCCGAGGGTATAAGAAAGAAACCACAACAGTCAACAATGATACCTACTGGTTTTGTTTAAAACATGTGCGTGAATATAACAAAGAATGGGATTTCTTTGCGTATATGAGTGGAGAGGAGATAGAGCATTTTCAGCAAGACGCCATCACCGGTCATCGTCCGATCTATCAAGGTGTTAAACAACAGCATTGCGACAGTGTGATGGATCAGGTTTGGCAGATGTTTGATGGCTCAAAAGAGCAAAGACGTTCGCTGCGATATCCTGATAACATATACAGTGCCCTAACGATTCTTAATTTTTCTTGTATTCCTAGCAAGAAGCAACTAAAGGAAAAATATATTCAACTGGTTAAAAAATACCATCCGGATAAGGGCGGGAAGAAAACCGAGGAAAAATTTAAACAGATCAGTCTGGCCTATCAACTCTTAAAAGAAGTAGTAGTGAATTAAATGGAAATGAAGAAGATAAAGGGTAAAGACATTTTTGGGGTTGATATAGAGCTTGAAGGGTTTTCTGCGCCGAGTGAATTTACGCCTGAAATAGATGATAAATATTATTTTGATAAAGAGATCACCCATGCGGTGTTGGCGGGCTTTAAATACAATGCCCGGGTGTTGATTCAAGGCATGCACGGCACAGGAAAATCTACCCATGTTGAGCAAGTGGCCGCGCGGCTAAATTGGCCGATGGTGCGGGTGAATCTTGATGGGCATATCAGTCGGATAGATCTTATCGGGCGCGATGCAATTGTTTTGCAGGATGGGAAACAAGTTACCCAATTTAAAGAGGGTATTCTTCCTTGGGCAATGCAAAAAGGAGTGGCGCTGCTTTTTGATGAATATGATGCGGGGCGGCCGGACGTGATGTTTGTGTTGCAGCGCTTGCTTGAAGCGGATGGGAAACTTACCCTGACCGAGGAAAATAAAGTGATCACGGCCAGTAAATATTTTCGGATCTTTGCGACGGCCAATACCATTGGCCTTGGTGATGCAACAGGACTGTATCATGGCACAAACCTTATCAATCAGGGGCAGATGGACCGTTGGAACATTGTGGCACATCAGGACTATATGCCGCCGGACATAGAAGAAAAGATTGTGGCGGATAAAACCGGATATAAAGACAAAATTACGTCCATGGTCGCCATGGCGAATTTAACCAGAGAGGGTTTCAGGAACGGAGATATCTCAACGGTTATGTCGCCCCGTACGGTAATGAGTTGGGCGGAGAATGTCCAAATATTCTCAGACATAGAACACGGGTTTCGTCTGGCATTTCTAAACAAATGTGAAGAGTCGGAAAAAGCCGTCATCGCTGAGTATTATCAGCGTTGCTTTGGCAAAGATTTGAAAGAAGCAATCATTAATGTAGCATAAGGAGGGTTGAGATGGCGGCTATCACGGAACAAATTGACAGTATGGATATTGAGTCGTACAGTGATCTGCTTGAAGAGCAGGGGCTTCCGGCCGAAACCCCGAAAGATTTGGTGCTTGAGCTTATTGAATCTTTAGAAGAGCAGGGCATTGATTTTGATGACGCAGTGGCGGTTGAAAAGGCTTTGTTGGATTCGGCGCTTTGGGCGTGGATAGAAGGGGAAGATATTGACCTTTCAGAAGAGCTGCCGTTTGAAGCATTTGCCCAGCGTATTGCTGGTTTGTTTGGCGCGTAAAGAAAAAGAATTACAATGGCATATGACGCCTCAGACATAGAACATTTTCGGCAAGAACTCTCGGCTACGGTCAGGGCTATTTCTGGCAATGAGCATGCGGAGGTCAATTTTCCTTTAATTAGCTTTGACTCACTGTCGGACTCGTATCTGGCAAAACATTTGAATCAGATATTTATTGCTGTTCCCAAAAACCCTACAAAGAGGCATTTAAAATGGGCGCGCGGGGAAGCCGATGCTCTGGCGCTGATGTTGCGCCATCATGACGACATCGTATCGGAAGAAGAACATGCGTATGGGGAAGATGTCAAAACATTTATCCAGCGACTAGAGCAGGTTCGGGTTGAGGCAATCGGCGCGTTACAAATGGAGGGGGTTGCCAAGAATCTTGAGCAACGCTGGCATCAGCGCCTAAAAGAAAAATCCTATGACAAAAGAGAAAACATTGCCAATGTGCCTGCCGAAGAGGTCGCCGCATTGCTGGCCTATCAGGCCATCACAGGCAAAAAGTTACCCAAATCTGCCCAATTGATAAGAGATTCCTTGGGCGCGGTTATGGTCAGAAAGATTGCTTCCGAAATAAAGGAATTATCGTTTGCCCTAAAAGACCAAGAAAAATACGCTAAAATTGTGGAAAAAATGGTCAGAAAGCTGATAGATCAAGAGCCTCAGTCGCAGAATCTGCAGGAACAAGAGGCCAAAACATCCTCAGGGGAGGATCAGCAGGATGAGAAAAATAGTTCAGAAAATACGAAGGCGGCCTTGAGCAAGGCAACGTCTTTGCCACAAAAAGGGGATTACAGCAAAGAGTCGATGACCAAAGCACAGCTTAACCCAGATGAGGCACGTGATGAAAGGGACGACGCGATGGAATATGAGTCACAAAAGCCTGAATATGAGACTCCAAAAGAGAGCGTGGCAGTCGTTCCGTACCGTGTGTATACCAGAGAATATGATCAAATAGCGTACGCAAATGATTTGGCAGGCGCTGATGAGCTTTGGCGGTATAGACAGCGTTTGGAACAGGAATTAGAGAAAATCCACGACATCACCAATAAACTGGCAGGAAAACTACAGCGCCACCTTATGGCCAAGCAGGAATGTAGTTGGGATTTTAATATGGAAGAAGGGCTGCTTGATAACAGAAAATTCCCTCAGATTATTATCGATCCGACCTATCCCACCCCATATAAATGGGAGCGGCGCAGTGAATTTAAAGACACGGTTCTAACATTGTTGCTCGATAATTCCGGTTCCATGCGCGGGCGACCTATCACCATTGCATCCATTTGTGCTGATATTCTGGCTCGTACAATGGAACGTTGTGGGGTGAAGGTAGAAATACTAGGTTTTACCACCAAACATTGGAAGGGTGGCCAGAGCTATAAGAAATGGGAAAAGGATGGTAGTCCGGCTTTTCCAGGTAGGCTCAACGACCTACTTCACGTTGTCTATAAAGAGGCGGACATGCCATGGCGTGCGTCTAAGCAAAATCTTGGCCTAATGCTTAAAGAAGGCTTGTTGAAAGAAAATATTGACGGTGAGGCGTTGCTATGGGCACATGGTCGGCTTATTAGACGGCAAGAGGACAGAAAGATTCTCATGGTCATTTCTGACGGTGCGCCGGTAGATGACAGCACATTATCGACCAATCCTAGCAATTACCTTGATGTCCATTTAAAAGAGGTGGTCAAGGACATAGAAGGTGAGAATAAGATTGATTTGCTTGCCATTGGCATCGGGCATAATGTGGCCACACACTATTCACGGTCGGTAATGATTCGACAGGTGGATGAACTCGCGGACGCGATGGTCAATCAATTGGTGATGTTGTTTGATGACATTATTAAAGCCAATGAAAGACACCGGCGGCCAAAGTCACTGTAACATTAATCTGGAGATGGGTAATTTTGGCTGTGCCGTTTGCGAAGACGTAACCGCAGTGCATTAAGCTTAATAAACCCTTCCGCATCTTTTTGATTATAGACTTCGTCCTCTTCAAAAGTGGCAATTTCTTCGCTGTAGATACTATCAAGGGATTTACGTCCCTCGATGGTGACAGAGCCTTTGTACAATTTAAGACGCACCGCGCCGTTGACATTTTTCTGTGATTGGTCGATGGCGGCTTGCAACATTTCGCGTTCCGGACTCCACCAATAGCCGTTGTAAATTAGCTCGGCGTAACGTGGCATCAGCTCATCTTTTAAATGCGCAGCTCCTTTGTCCAAGGTAATAGATTCTATGCCTCGGTGAGCTTTTAGAAGGATTGTCCCGCCCGGTGTTTCATATACGCCACGGGACTTCATACCGATATAGCGGTTCTCGACAATATCAAGACGGCCAATGCCATTGGCACCGGCAAGTTCGTTGAGCCTTTGTAGCAGATTGGCAGGAGAGAGTTTTTCCCCGTCAATGGCCACCGCATCGCCTTTTTCAAATTCAATTTCGATGATGGTGGGAGTATCGGGTGCTTCTTCAGGAGAGACTGAGCGTAGATACATGTCTTCATCAGCACTGGCCCAAGGATCCTCTAATACTTTACCTTCGTAGGAAGTATGAAGTAGATTAGCGTCCATAGAATAGGGTGCCTCGCCCCGTTTATCCATTGGGATTGAGATGCCTTTTTCTTCGGCATATTTTAGGAGCTTGGTACGAGAATTTAGATCCCATTCACGCCAAGGTGCAATCACTTTAATCTCTGGATTGCAGGCATAATAGCCCAGCTCAAAACGGATTTGATCGTTACCTTTGCCTGTGGCGCCGTGTGCCACCGCGTCGGCCCCTACCATTTTGGCAATTTCAATCTGACGCTTGGCAATGAGCGGGCGGGCAATGGAGGTGCCAAGCAGATATTCGCCTTCATAGATTGTATTGGCACGAAACATCGGAAAGACATAATCACGAACAAATTCTTCCTTAAGGTCGTCAATAAAAATTTCTTTTACGCCAAATTGTTCGGCCTTGCCGCGCACGGGATCAAGCTCTTCCCCTTGTCCGATATCGGCGGTGAAGGTGACGACTTCACAGTCGTATTTTTCTTTTAACCAACATAAAATGACAGACGTGTCCAGGCCGCCAGAATAGGCAAGGACAACTTTCTTAATATCTTTTGACATTATAATCCTATTTGAATCGTGCTATAAAATTTTTGATGATCAGTCGTCTTTCTCTTTCTTTTTCCGCTCTTTAGCAGAAAGCTTTACCATTTTTTCACCGTCTGGATCAAAATGATATTGGGTGACAATCACCTTGGTTCCCGTGGTGACAATGTCACCATTTTCAAGTTGAAGAATGTCGAAGCCTTTTTGCAGCGCCTCGGAAATGATTGCAGAGGATTGGCGCAAATATTCCGGGTTTTGCATAATATCTTCCACAGACACACCGTCATCCACAGCGTCAGGAATATTGTCTATAAGGTCTTTTACTGAACTCATTTATCCTCTCTCTTCCTCATTAAAAGATAACGAACTTACGCCAATATACAGCTTTGAATGAAAATGTCTAGCCCGTTTTATCTACTTTCACGTTAGCACTAGGCCACGTCTTTTTCCTCGGCCAAACAGATGTGAATGTTGTAGCGTTTGTCGTCAGTGAGATTCTGTTCCGCAGAATTACTTCCCCATTGGATATTTTGGGAATTTGTTACATTTGCCAGATCGCTAAGAGAAGATTTTATGTGGATCTCTTCTCCGCCCTCACCGGCAGAAATTACCAGCTCTTTGATTGGCCATTTAAGGGAAACGTTGTTCTCGGCCTTGACTTTGCGCACAATGTTTAAGATGCCAACAATGTCTTTGCCGGATTGTTCGGCAGTCTCATCAACCAGATAATCTTGTGCCTGTGGCCATGTGTTTTTGCTATGGATGGAGCCTATTTTTGTGTAACGATCATCAAAAATATGGCTGTAGAGTTCCTCGGTAATGTGGGGCACAATGGGTGCGAACAAACGCAGCACCGTTTCCAAACAATGATAGATGGCATAACAGGCCGATTGCTGCCCCGCAGCATCAAGTGCCTTTTCGTCGTACGCGCGCACCTTAACAATCTCAAGGTAATTGTCACAAAAATCGTTCCAGAAAAAATCTTCCACCGCCACTCTCGCATTGCAATATTCAAATTTCTCAAATTCCTCGGTGGCTTTGGCAATCGCTTTGGCCAAGCGGCTAAGCACCCATCTGTCCAGCGGGTGAGAGATAATATTGTTTTCAATGTCGGCTTTGGCAGTCGTTGGTGTGCCTTGCAAGTTATTCAGTTGGATGGCGCCAAACTTGGTGGCGTTCCACAATTTGTTGACCAGCTTCTTGCCGATTTTCAGCGCGTCTTCCGAAAAGGCCGTATCCGCCCCCAGCTTGGAGGTTGAGGTCCAATAGCGCACCGAATCGGTGCCTTTTTCCTCGATTAGATCCACCGGTGTCACCACATTGCCTTTGGACTTGGACATTTTGGTTTTGTCGCTTGCCAAACACCAACCCGAGATCATCAGATTTTTCCACGGGATTGTATCTTCGTGCAGATGTGCCTTCACGATGGTGTAAAACGCCCAGGTGCGGATGATCTCGTGCGCCTGCGGGCGCAGATCCGCCGGGAAGAGTTTCTGATGACGTTCGTAATCCACGGCGTAGTCTTTGGTGATGGCTTTGGAGCTCAGCTGTGGCGAAACCGAACTCGTCGCCCACGTGTCCATCACGTCAGCCTCGGCCTCCACTTCATCCCGTGTGTAGCCCTTAGGTAAATCCACCAGAGGGTTAACCGGCAGTTGATCCGCTTCAGCAATGAGGATCTTTCCTTCTTCGCCGGCACGCGTGGAATACCAAATAGGGAACGGCACACCGAAATAACGCTGGCGAGAAATACACCAGTCCCAATTTAAGCCGTCGATCCATTGGTCGATGCGTAACTTCATCCACGCAGGATTCCAATTACACTCCGCTGCTTTGGCCTTTAATTCTTCTTTCTGATCAAGGATTTTTACAAACCACTGATTCGTTGTCAGATATTCCAACGTGGCGCCGGAACGTTCGGCGCATGGCTCAGGGTGTGTCACTTCTTCCTGACTGACCAGCAGATCCTTTTCTTTTAACAGTTCAAGGATTCTTTCTCTGCCCAAAGTACGGCATTTTTTACCGTCTAGCTCTTGTAAAACAGCTTCATCACAATCAAAGGCAATGCCGGAAGCCAGCAAGCGTAGCTTAGCGTATTTATCCAAAACCTCACGGCTTTCTAAATTATGTTTGCGCCATTTCTCAATGTCTTTCTCATCACCAAAGGTACAGCACATCATAATGCCCGTGCCTTTGTCCATCTCCACAGTGTCGTCTTCTAAGATCGGTACTTTCACTCCAAAAAGCGGGGTGATAGCCTGCTTACCTTTAAGGTGTTGATAACGCTCATCGTCTGGGTGGTAAAAAATCGCCACACAGGCTGGGATAAGCTCAGGGCGAGTAGTTCCGATGATTATTTTCTCATTTTCTATGTTGTCATTCTGCGAGCCTTTTGGCTGCGCAGAATCCATGGATCCTGTGCTGTCATCTTGCGTTGACCCACAGGATGACGAGTTATTTTCAATTTTAAAAATAATGTTGTTAAAATGCGATTTGATTTCTTTATCTTCCACCTCGGCTTGGGCAATGGCGGTTTGGTCCACCGGATCCCACAACATGGGTTGCATTTTGCGATAGGCACGGTCTTTGTGGAACAAATCGAGGAAAGAAAGCTGAGAAATCTTGCGGCTGTCTTCGCTGATGGTGTGATATTCCTGATTCCAATCTACCGAGAGAGCCGTGGATTTAAACAAACGGCGGAACTCGTTGCGCGCCTCTTCGGCCACGCCTTCGCACACGGTGATAAATTCCTCGCGGGTCATATCGGTGGCGCGGATTTTTTTGACCTTCTCAACAAGTCTTTCTGTCGGCAGGCCATTGTCGTCAAACCCCATCGGGTAGAAGACATTCTTCCCGCTCATACGCTGATAGCGAGCGACGAAATCGGCCTGAGTATAAGAATAAATATGCCCCATGTGCAATACGCCAGACACGGTGGGGGGTGGGGTATCGATGACAAAGCTGTTGTCGCGGGATTCGTTCTCATCCCAATTATAGACTCCTTGTTCTTCCCAGATTTTCTGCCAACGTTTCTCGGCCTCTTTATGGTCGTATCTTTGTGCTAATTCTTTCATTGTCCTGCTATGCGTCCAAAATTTCTGTTCAATAGGAGGACTATATAGCCCGTAACATCCTTATACTTCAAGCGAAAATATGGATTCTGCTTATGCAAGTGCGCCCAGTGATTGCCACCAGCTGAGCAGATCACCCAGCCATGGATCAACAGATTCGAACACAATGGCAATGATTTCATGCAGTGCGATGACGTTTAACATGCTGACAATGCTAAAAGCGATGTAGCGAGAAAATTTACCGACCGATGCGTCAGGATTGCTACCGTGTTTCTGGCGGACGAAGAAGTCCAGGGAATAAAGCCCCGCTCCACGAATCATGATGGCCCCTAACACCAGCGCCCAGATAAAATGTTCATGAGAGTTTAGATAAGTAAATTGGATGATCGCCGTGCTGACCAGCAAGGCAATGGCCGCAAAACGTGCGCCAAGGCCAATGACCAGCAGGATAGGCATTACCAGTTCGTTAAACGTGCCTAAATAGGCCGCCATTTCTGGAGAGAGTCCGGGAACGGGATGTTCCTCCTTAAACAGGATAAGCGTCACGTCCCAATTGGCAATTTTAATCACTCCCGACTTCCAGAACACCAACGCAATCCAGATCCGCAAAGCAAGGTCAATAAGTGCAGTGGTGTGGGGTTTAAAAATATCCGCAAGCTTCAAAGCAAAGCGAGCAAGGTTACACGTACATTTGGTCAGCAAATTCGATTTTGACATACACCCCCCTTATTGTCTTCCTTATTGCCTTACCCTACGGCAAAACCGCTGAAAGTTCCACCGGAAATATGCTTATGTACGTAATAGGCCAGATCAAAATCTTCTTCCGTGGTGATGGCCGCTTCAAACGCATCATAAAAATTTTCCCCCTTTATCAGGGCAGAAAGAAATGTATGTTCAGCGGGAATTAATCGCATGATATCAGTTTTTAAGCCATGGCGAATGACCAATAAGAATTCTTCTGGCTCTTCCTCAAGATTAACCTTGCGGCATTCTGCTCCGTCCTGATTCATTTCCCAAATTTTGCTTACCGGATATTTGGAGTGTAATAAGTTGGCCGAAGCATGCGGGGTTAGACGTAGGGAAAAATATTTGTCCTGCGGAATATTGGCAATGGCGGTTTGGTCAATAGTCTGGCATTCCGGTGCAATGGAGCTGCGGTGCCAGAGCCATTCTAGCCATGCGACATCGGGCAAATATGGCAGGGTTTTTGCTGGTTCAAATTGAGCTAAGAAGTCGGCAAAGTCTTGACCATAATCGTCCATATTACCACTCTCAGGCCAATGTTGCTCAATGTATTTGCGGCAAGTGGCAGCAAAAAACTTCTCCCCTACCAGCTTTACAGTCACAGGATAAGTCAGTTCCATCGCGTTGGTAATGTTTCCGATCGCACTTTCGCGGTAGATACCCATTCTCCCCTTTGCGCTGATAGTACTTTGGTCAATCTCTGGCTCCATGGAGATGTTGCCTTCCTGTAGTTGTCCGGACAGACAATCCTGAATAAAGCTTTTTTGGATGTCTTTAAGGTCTGTCATTTTACGCGGCCTTCCGATCACGTGCTTTGGAAAGAATAACGTCAGCCTTGGCCTTTTCTTCTAGCAACACCGAAAGCTCCGGCACATCCGTATCCCATTCGATGAGGGTGGGCACGTCGCCGAACCTTTCAATGGCTTTGACGTATAAATCCCACACCGGATCATAAACCCGTTGCCCATGCGTATCAATGTAAACCTCTTGCCCCTCCACTTTGCGGATAGCGTAACCGGCCAGATGGATTTCCTGCACCGGCTGGACTGGGATTTGGGCAATATATTCCAATGCGTCAAAGCCATGATTATGGGCGCTAACGTAAATATTGTTCACGTCCAGCAGCAAGCCGCACCCCGTCTTTTTCACCAGTGCGTTGAGAAATTCCCATTCGTTCATGTCCTGCTTGTTATAGGACAGATAACTCGACGGGTTTTCAATGAGAATTTGGCGGCCTAAGACGTTTTGTGCCTGATCAATGTTATCAGACATAATGTCCAGCGCTTCTTGTGTATAAGGAACGGGCAGCAGATCAGGGATATAATGTGGGTGGTCGGATGCGCTCCAAGAAAGGTGGTCAGATACTAAAAACGGTTTGATACGCTCCACAGTTTGCTTCACCTGCTGCAAATGCTTGGCACGAGTCGTGCAATTTTTTTCCGCCGAGCCCAAAGACAAACCAACGCAATGGGCAGAGACAGGGTAATCTTTGCGAATCTGTTCGATGTATTTACTGGCCGTGCTGCCGGTGCTGAAATAATTTTCTGTATGAATTTCAAGCCAAGGAACATTGGGCTTGTCTTCGATAAACTCCTTAAAGTGGCGGTGCCGCAGGCCAAGACCGCAGCCGGAGATGTTATGTTTTTTTGATGTGTGCATAAGGAGACTTCTGCTGCAGACTACTCGCTTTCGGCCTGATCGAGTTCGGCTTCGGAAACAGAGGATGCATCTAAAATACGCTCGCACGTGCCGTAGGGCAGTAAAATCCATTCATTGTAACTGCCGTCTTCTTTGGCGTATCCGGCACAGGTATGGCGTCCATCGGCGGCCTTGCAATCGTTTTTCCCAGCTTTGACGATGCCATAACATTTTTCCATTTTTTGAGCATTTGCGTCGGGAATATCAGCAGCAGAGCCAATGCTAATAAGTCCAATTGCTGCCAAGAATTTTGAAGTGTTTTTCATGTTTTACAATCCAAAGGGACGAAAGGAGCCCGAAGACCCCTTTCTTTGTTTATCACAATTTATTCAGCTTGATCTTCAATGCCATCCTGAACGTCGGCACATGTGCCTTCAGGAACATATTTCCAATCTGCATCGCTGTTATCTTCTGTTGCTTGACCTGCACAAGAATGTGATCCATCGGCCGAACCACAGTCGTTTGTACCTGCTTTAGCAACGCCATAGCATTTTTCCATGCCTTCAGGAGCTTCATCGTTGGCAATAGCGCCCGTTGAAAAGCTAAGAGCTAGAATACCAGCGGCAGCTAAAAATTTCTGTTTGTTGTTCATAATTGTAGTCCTTACATTAAATTGTTAATTTGGTATAAGCCACTAACTGTTTTGCTAGAGTTAAATGTTGTACCAAGTAATGTGTATAAAAGATTGTGAACTGTTTGTCACGCGGAATATTATCCTGTATATAGAATGGCTTACATTTTAGCAATTGCATATACTACCATAAACGTCTATATAATGCGTTCCTTTCATGAGTTTTAGTTACGATTTGTGAACGATTTACGAGGCAAAATGACAAAGACACAACATTATCCAAGCACAAGCAACAGTCCTAATCTACCAGAGATCGAAGAACAAATGATTGCGTTCTGGCAGAAGGAGCATGTGTTTGAGAATTCAGTGGAACAGCGGCCGCAAGATAACGAGTGGGTGTTTTATGACGGGCCGCCCTTTGCTAACGGCCTGCCGCATTACGGCCATTTACTGACCTCCTGCGTGAAGGACATGTTTGCTCGCTACCACACCATGAAAGGCCAAAAGGTGGAACGCCGCTTTGGCTGGGACTGTCACGGTCTACCCGCCGAAATGGAGGCCGAAAAAGAACTGAAAGTTTCCGGCCGCGCGGCCATTGAGCAATATGGGATTGATAATTTTAACCAGCATTGCCGTTCGAGTGTGATGAAATACACGGATGTTTGGCAAGATTATATTAATCGTGCTGGCCGTTGGGTGGATTTTGATAACGACTACAAAACCATGGACAAAGACTACATGGAGTCGGTGATCTGGGCGTTTAATGAATTGTATAAGAAGGGGCTGGTGTATGAATCGCATCGGGTGATGCCTTATAGCTGGGCAGCACAGACTCCTCTTTCGAATTTTGAAACGCGCATGGACGATGCCTATCGCGACCGCGAAGACAAGGCCATTACCGTGGCGTTTGAGTTGGAGGAAGTGCCGGCTGCGGTCAAAGAGCATTTTAACGATGTTGAAAAAGTTTATATCTGCGCGTGGACGACGACTCCTTGGACATTGCCGAGCAACTTGGCTTTGGCGGTGAGTCCCGAGATGGAGTATGTGTGTGTGATGTCGTCATCCTGTGGGACGCAGAGCGTTAGCACAGGATCCATGGATTCTGCGCAAGCTAAAGCTTCGCAGAATGACGCAAAAGGTAAGACATGTTATATCTTGGCGAAGAGTTCTTTAAACATTTATTCAAAAGAATTATTAGAACTTGATACATTTTCTTATGGTGAAGACTTAAATGATGCAGCCAAGAAGTCTACGGATAAGGCACTATTAATTGAAAAAATAAAAAGTGAATTACTGTCCTTCAAAGGGTCTGAATTAGTAGGCCGTCATTACAAACCACTCTTTCCTTATTTTAAAGACACGCCTAACGCTTTTAAGATTCTGGCGGGGGATTTTATCGAAGAAGGTTCGGGCACAGGCGTGGTGCATCTGGCGCCGGGCTTTGGTGAGGACGATCAGCGTGTGTGCGCAGAAAACGGCATTGGCATTATTTGTCCGGTGGACGAAGCAGGGCGCTTTAGCGAAGAAATTTATGACATCGAGCACGATGGGGTGCATTTGCAATTAGGCGGGCTGAACGTGATTGCCGAAACGTTGAAGACCGACACCGACCCGTTTAACGACAAGCAGATTGAAAAGAATGGTCTGGCCAATTTGCGCATCATTCACTATCTCAAAAATACCGGTCAGCTGATCAAACAGGAAGATTATGTCCACTCCTATCCGCATTGTTGGCGGACGGATCAGCCGTTGATCTATAAAGCCATGCCGAGCTGGTATGTGGAAGTGACCAAATTTAAAGACCGGATGGTGGAACTGAACCAGAAAATCAATTGGATTCCCAACCACATAAAAGACGGTCAATTTGGCAAATGGCTGGAAGGCGCGCGCGATTGGTCCATTTCCCGCAACCGTTTCTGGGGCTGCCCGATCCCAATCTGGCGCACCGAAAGCGGCAAAACCAAGAGTTTTGGCTCCATCAAGGAGATGGAAGAATTTTTTGGCGTGACGATAGAAGACTTGCACAAACCGTTTATCGACACACTGACCAAGGAAGAAGAGGGCGAAACATGGCAACGTGTTCCGGACGTGTTTGACTGTTGGTTTGAATCCGGCTCAATGCCGTTTGCGCAGGTGCATTATCCGTTTGAAAACCAAGATTGGTTTGAAAGCCATAACCCTGCCGATTTCATTGTGGAATATGTCGGGCAGACGCGGGGCTGGTTCTACACGCTGATGGTGCTTTCCACGGCGCTCTTTGACCGTGAGCCGTTTAAGAACTGCATCTGCCACGGTATTATTTTGGACGCCGAAGGCAAGAAACTCTCCAAACGTCTGCGCAATTATCCCGACCCCAACGAGATGTTTAATCTCTATGGGGCGGACGCGATGCGCTGGCGTATGGTCAGCGAGCCGGTGATGCATGGCGGCAATTTGCTGATCTCCAAAGATGGGGCAGATATTCGTGATGTGGTGCGCTTAAACATTAAACCGATTTGGAACGCCTATCATTTCTTTACTCTTTACGCCAATACGGACGGCGTGAAGGCAAGGTGGTGCGTGGACAGCGACAATCTGATGGACCGTTATATTTTGGCCAAACTTAAACAAACCGTGCTGGCAATTGAAAAAGCCATGGACGGGTTCGACACGCCCAATGCGTGCCATGCGTTGACCGAGTTTTTTGAAGTGCTAAACAACTGGTATATTCGGCGTAATCGTGATCGCTTCTGGAGCGCGATGGGCGAGAACGACCATGATAAATACGCAGCGTACAATACGTTGTATACGGTGCTGAGTAAAATCTGCCGTGCGGCCGCGCCGCTTTTGCCCATGACCATGGAGGCTATTTATCAGGGGCTAAATTCAGGCGGCGAACTGGCGCAAGAAAACAGTGTGCATCTACAGAAATTTGCCGACGTTAGCAAAATTCCTGATGAGGCAAGGCTGATGCTGGATATGGATCGAGTGCGTGATGTGTGCAATGCCGGTTTGGCGATTCGCGATAAAGAAAATATCCGTATCAGGCAACCTCTGGATAAAATCACAATCTATGGCACAAAGGAAGACGATCTTGAGATAAAGGACTTCGCAGATTTAATTGCCGATGAGCTGAACATTAAGATGGTCGCCTTTTCCTCTGAGCTTGATATTATCGCTTCCCATAAGTTGAACATTAATTTTCCGGTGGCAGGAAAAAGGCTGGGCGCAAAAATGAAACAGGTTGCTGGTGCTGCCCGTCAAGGCGACTGGTCTGAGGTGGGCGGTGTTGTGACCTCCGGTGGCGAAGTGCTTGAAGAGGGGGAATACAATATTCTTCTTGAAGCCAAAGACAATAAAGGTGCGCAGGCCATCTCCACCAACGACATGCTGGTGGTGCTGGATCTGCATATTTCTGATGAATTGCGAGCTGAAGGTTTGGCACGTGATGTGGTGCGTTTTATTCAGCAGGCGCGTAAAGATGCTGATCTCAACGTGGCGGATAAAATCAAAGTATACATAGATGCTTCTGAAAATGTTGTCTCGGCCATTGATATCAATCGCTCTTATATTTGTGAGCAGACATTGGCCGAATCGATCAATGCGTCGCTGTCTTCTTCTGCTACCTATGTTGCCGAAAATGAGTTGGATGGTAAGAAAATCACCATTGGGCTGAAAATAGCGTAGGTTAGGCATGAATCAGAGGCATTACTCCAAAAACCCACTCGCTGCTCTTTCCTCCATATGGAACAACCGGATGCTTTTAAAGCAGTTTGTTCGCCGTGATGTCATGTCCAGATATAGGGGGTCTTTTCTGGGTATTTTATGGACGTTACTGGTTCCGTTGTTGATGTTGGGCGTGTATACGGTGGTGTTTACGGTGGTGTTCAAGGCGCGCTTTTCCGAAGTAGGCACTGGCGCAGACGGAGAATTTGCGGTGATATTATTTGCGGGCATCATCATTCATTCCATGCTGGCAGAATGCCTCATTAATGCCCCAAACATTATCATAAACAACGTGAATCTGGTAAAGAAGGTTATCTTCCCGCTTGAAATCTTGGCTCCTGTGGTGGTGTTGACAATGCTGGTGCAGACATTAATTAGTTTTGTGGTGTTGTTACTGGGCTGTCTGATTGTCTACGGCTCTATTCCGTGGACAGTTTTTTACATCCCCCTGATTCTTTTGCCCTACATTGTGTTCATTCAAGGGGTGGTGTGGTTTGTTTCCAGTCTGGGGGTGTTTGTTCGTGATGTTTCTCATATAGTCGGTGTGTTGGCAACCGTCTTGCTGTTTTTGAGTACGGTTTTCTTCCCTGCATCACGGCTGCCGGAGTCCTTCCAGTGGATGGTCTATGCCAACCCAATCTCAACCATTGTTGATCAGGTTCGTATGGTTTTGATTCAAGGCAGTGCGCCGGATTTTGTAAGCATGGCTGTGTATAGTATTTTTAGTGTCGCGGTATTTACCTTTGGCCACATCTGGTTTGCCAAAACCCGACACGCCTTTGCCGATGCCCTGTAAAATCGTGCAAGCCCTTAGATACAAATATTTTTATTCGGTCAATAAGATTAATTGAAAAAAAATATAAAAAAACACTAGCATCCTGCGCGGTATTGGCTATAGTTACGCTCAATTAAGTACTGGATCGCGACTGTGTTGTAAAAAAACAACACAACGAAGCTACATTGGGTGGAATCTGGTAAAAACATTGATTGATGGCTAAAAATGGCTTGAAAGAGTGTTTTAAAGATGTTTGATATTAGTGCTTAATAAGTTATTCCATGCGTTCACATTTGTGTGTGTGGTTTGATTGTTGAATTTTTGAGTTTTAACTGCCCGTGAGGGCGATTTTTACTACCTAAACTTTAAGGGGTTATAATAATGGCTAACTTTAACTTTTCAGAAGTTGTGGGTACTACAGTAACATTTGCTACTGCCGATACCTTAACTTTCGATATTACAAATAATACAATTATTTCTGCTGCTGACATAGTAGTTGCTGAAATCACTGGCGGTGTTACAATTACTACCGCTTCAGGGACTGTTACTTTAACAGGTCCTTCACTTGCGTCTCTTGGTTCTTCAACATTAGTGTTTGCTGATGGGTCAAAATTCTTTGTGGGTGATGGCACAACGTCTACGTCTTTGGATGTGGCGGGAAATGACATTGACGGTTCTTCAGGCGACGACTATTTGATTGGTCAAGGTGGTTCTGATACAATCGGTTCTTCAACAGAAACAGGTAACGACATCATCGAAGGTGGTGATGGCGCTGATGACATCGATGTGGGTGTTTTAACTGGCCAAGTAGCTACCATCAAAGGTGGTGCGGGTGCTGATACAATCACGCAAACAGACCTTTCTTCAACCAACTATGGCGCTCTTGATGCCAACGGTAACGCCGGTGCGGATAGTTTGATTGGTGGTCGCGGTGACGACACTCTTAAAGGTGGTCAAGGCAATGACACCATTGATGCGGGTGAAGGTACGAACGACATCCGTGGTAACCTAGGTGATGACAATCTAACCGGTGGTACAGGTGATGATTCTATTCGTGGCGGTTCTGGTAACGACGTCATCAACGGTGTTTCTGGTAACGACTGGATCAACGGTAACAAAGGTGATGATAACATTGATGTGACACAGCTTGCTAGTGAGACTACAAGTATTATGGGTGGTTCTGGTAACGACTCCATTGATGACAACGGTGCTACTAGCACAGCGGCTATTTTTGCAAATGGTAACATCGGTGACGATTCCGTTGAAAGTGGTGCTGGTAATGACACACTTCGTGGCGGTCAAGGTAATGATACTCTTGATGCGACAGACGGTGGTAACAACGACATCAACGGTAACAAGGGTGATGACTCTTTGTTAGGCGGTGCTGGTAACGATACTATCCTTGGTGGTACTGGTAACGATACAATCAAATCTCTTGCCGGTAATGATTCATTGCTTGGTGAAGAAGGCGCTGACTCTATCATCGCTACTGCCGGTGACGATACGATTAAAGGTGGTACCGGTAACGATACGATTGATTCGGGCGAAGGTCTTAACGATATTCGTGGTAATGCGGGTAACGACAACATCACGGGTGGTTCTAATAATGACACTATCTACGGTGGTGAAGGTAACGATACGATTGACGCTGAAGAAGGTTCTAACCTTGTACAAGGTGACAATGGTGACGACTCTATTGTCGGTGGTACCGGTAACGATACGATCACTGGTGGTACCGGTAACGATGACATTGCTGGCGGCGGTGGAGATGACTCTATCGACGGCGGTGCTGGTAACGATACGATTGCTATCACTGGTGGTGCTGGTGAAGATGCTACTGTTACAGGTGGTACAGGTGCAGACGTAATTACAACAAGTGCTGCTGCGGGTGCTCACCAAATTGATGGTGGTGCCGGTAACGACACCATCACAGCTAATGGTACAGACAAAGAAACCATTATCGGTGGTGCGGGTGATGATTCAATCACAGTTGCCTCTGCTAACCAAGCAGCTGATGATGATGCAATTATTGGCGGTACTGGTAATGATACATTGTTTGTAACGGGCACAACTGCTTTAGTTGGCTCTGACCTTGCTAATGTAACGGGTATTGATACAATTGACCTAAGTGGTTCACTTTCTCTGACTCTGTCTGCAGATGTTGTCAACGCAACGGATGCCGGAACGGGTATTGAAATTGATAACAACGCAAATGCTCTAACGCTTGATACTTCAGCGGTAGATTCAGGTGATGTTGTAACGATCTCTGGTACGGGTACGGTAACGATTGCTAACACAGCTGGTAACATCGTAACAGTAAAAGATGGCATTGTTGGTGACGTTGATGGCGGTACAAAAGCCGATGTTATCAATGGTGGTGATCAAGCAGACGCTCTTGATGGTGGTTCAGGTAATGACACCATCGTTGGTAATGCGGGTGCTGATGCTATAACTGGTGGTGCGGGTGCTGACTCAATCACTGGCGGTAACGGTGCTGACTCAATCACTGGTGGTGCTGGCATTGACCAAATCATCTTGTCTGAAAGCTCTGCTGCGATTGATAAAGTCCGTGTTGCCGAAGAAGGTTCTGCAAATGTGGACGTTGTAACAGGCTTCACAACAGGTGCTTCTGGTGATCAGATCCATATCGATATTTCTGCGATCAACGGTGGTTCGATCTCGGATGCTCAAGGTACAGCTGAAGCTATTGGTGTGATAACTCTGGTTGATTACACTTCAGGTACCGCTCTTGGTAATGATGTTGCCGGCGTGTCTTTGATCAAGACTGCTTATGATGCGGACATTGATGCGTTCTCTGATATCGACTTTGCTACTGGTAACATCACACTTGATGGTGGTGGTTCTGCTTTCGGTGCCGGCGAAGGTATCTTGTTTATGTTCTACGATGATAACGATGCGTTAGCCCGTATCGGTTACATTGAAGATGCTGGCGCTGCAGCTGCTGGTGTTATTGACGGAACAGGTACAACCTTTGTTGAACTTATTAGCTTAAGTATAACTAGTACTGAATATACGGCCTTTGTTGCGGCTGGCGCTGCCACAGACAACATTGCCTACGTATAATTTAGATTAAAGTTAGCCAAATTTGGGCGCGGGGCAATGCTCCGCGCCTTTTTTGTTGCAAAATACATTAACTATTTCTTCCCAAGTTTTTCTGTTGCCTTTTAATCAACTCTAATGCACAGTGTGTATAAAATATAGAAAGTTATGGGGCATAAGATTGATCAAGAATATTAGAGAAAAACTTAGTTCAAGGTTTGACAGTACCTCGCATAATGAGGTGCCCTTCCTGAGCTTTGTTAAAGCCATCGGTCTTGTCCTTATGGCTCCGATCATGGTTATTCTTATCATGATTGTGTATCAGCGGGTTGATTTCTATGATGCGATATACGCAATATTGTTCATCACCGTGTTTGCGATTATGTTTGTCCGGCCATATATCTCAAATCTTTCGGCCTTAACGTCTTACGTAAAATCTCTCTCTCTCAATGACAATATCCCGCCTCCCAACTTAAGCTTTCTAAACAATGTGGAAGAGCTGACGGAAGCGGTAAGTCGCCTCCATACTATGTGGGAGAATAATAAGCGGCGGCTTGAATCAATGATTGATGAGGGCAGGGTTTTGATTGACACGCTCCCAGATGGCCTTGTTTTGTTGGATTCTAAATTGCGCATCCTGCGTGTAAATCTAACAGTTAGGGACATGTTTGGAACAAAACACTATAAAAATATTCTGCAGCAAATAATTGAAGACCCAACCATCAAAAGCACGGCAGAAAATGTTAAGAAATCATGGAACGGAGCCACGGTTTCTTATTTTAGGGGAGAGCCTTATAACAAGCATTTCTCCATACGTATAGAACACTACCCTCAAACATCATCGGGAGAAATTACCTTAGTTATGATGTTGCATGATGTTACAGAGCAAAAGAAAACAGAAAAAATGTTGGCAGACTTTGTTGCCAACGCGTCGCATGAAATACGCACGCCTCTAACCAGCCTGTTAGGGTTTATTGAAACATTACAAACCACTGCTAAGGACGATGTGCAGACACATGAGGAATTTCTTGCTATTATGTATTCACAGGCACAGAGAATGGCAGAGTTGGTTAGGATGCTGTTGTCATTGTCTGAAATAGAAAGAACAGTCAGCACAACACCTACAGAAAAAGTTGACATGTCGATCATCATAGACAATGTGGTAAAAAACAATCGGATTAATGCGCGTGAGAGAAACATAGAATTTGCGCTGCAAATTAGCAAATATCTGCCATTGATAGTGGGAGATTCTCGCCAATTGGAACAGGTTGTAGAAAACATAGTCAATAATGCGGTGAAGTATAGTGATGAAGGGTCTACCATTTCTATCAGTGCAGACATTGAAAAAGAGAGTAGAAGTCTGGTTCTTGCAATAAAAGATCAGGGGTGGGGAATTGATGAGGAACATATTCCAAGACTGACAGAACGGTTCTATCGGGTGGATGCGGCGCGTTCAAACAAACAGAAGAGCGTTGGCCTAGGACTTTCTATTGTTAAATATATTTTAGAACGACATAATGCAAAGCTGGAGATTCAAAGTACGATAGGCAAAGGCAGCATATTTAAGATTTTATTACCAATAGATCAGAAGGGTTAGCTTATGAAGCCATATATTTTAATTGTTGAGGATGAGGAATCCATTGCGGTGATGCTCCAATATAATTTGGAGAAGGCAGACTTTGAGGTCGCGGTGGTTGATAATGGTGAGGACGCGCTTGATTCTGTGTTCGCCCGTCTGCCGGATCTAATAATTCTTGACTGGATGTTGCCTATTTACGATGGGGTTGAGGTTTGCAAACGGCTGCATGAGCATGAGGAAACCCAAAAGGTACCGGTTATTATGCTTACGGCACGGGGTGAAGAATCTGATAGGATACGAGGGCTTGATAGTGGTGCGGACGATTATATTGTTAAGCCATTCTCGCCCAAAGAATTGATTGCCAGAATCAACGCAGTACTCCGGCGTACAAGACCGGCTCTGGGTAATAAAAAGCTTGAGGCACATGGGCTGGAAGTTGACCTTAATGCGTACAGAGCGAAATATTTAGGCAAAGTCATTCATCTTGGCCCCACGGAATTTCGCCTGCTGGTCTATTTGATGGAGCATGAAGGGCGGGTATTTTCCAGAGAACAGCTTCTTGACGCGGTTTGGGGGCACGATGTGTATGTGGAAGTACGTACGGTGGATGTGCATGTTAGAAGATTACGCAAAGCTCTGGAGACGGTTAGTCCAGAAATTTGTGACTATATTCGTACGGTACGTTCTGCGGGTTACATGTTTGAGCACCCTGATAAGATTTAGATTTTATAGCGGTCTTTATAAAATTTACTGATGTAGTATAACAAGATAAGGCCGGGAATGGCTGATAAGGAGCAGAGTGTGAAAAACAGGCTCCAGCCAAGAGCTTCTACCAAGAAACCTGAAGACCCTGATACCCATGTGCGGGCAATGGCCGACATGGAGCTAAACAAGGCATATTGTGTGGCGGTATATGTCTTATTACAAAGATTACTCAGATAGGCAATAAAGGCAGCAGTTCCCAGACCGCCTGCGATGTTTTCAAGGCTGATTGTAACGATTAAGGCGTTTGTATTGTAGCCAACAGAGGCTTGCCAGACGAAGGCTAAGGTTGAGATCATTTGTAATATGCCCGACACCCATAAGCCTTTAATAACCCCATAACGGGCAATGAGTATCCCTCCTAAGGAACAGCCAAACAGCGTTGCGGCCACACCATAGACTTTGGTGATGGTGGCAAATTCCACCTTGCTGAAGCCAAGATCAACAGCAAAGGGGTTAAGCATGGAGAGGGCTACGGCATCTCCAAGCTTGAACAAGATAATAAAAATGAGGATCAGCCACCACTTATGGCGGGAGGTAAATTCATGCAGAGGGTTAAGAACCGCATGGTTAAACCATTGCTTATAATCTGACGGTGTGCTTTTAAGGTGTGCCTCGTTATCTGGTTCGGGCGCCAAAAGCATAAAAAGTACGCCCATACCCATCATACAAGCGGCCATAATGTAATAGGCTATTGCCCAGCCGAAAATCTCAGCAAGATAGAGCGTTCCGGCGCCAGAAAATAATGCGCCAATACGCCAGCCAAAGACAATGGCGCCAGAACCCGGGCCATTGTCTTCTCGGCTTAAAAACTCGATACGATATGCATCAATGGCAATGTCTTGGGAGGCAGAAAATATTACCAAAATTAAGGCAAACAGCGCCATAGCGGCAAGTTGACTCTGCGGTTCAAGGGAGCCCAATACAACAATCGAAAGGATTACGCCCAACTGGGAGCAGAATATCCAGCTTCTTCTACGTCCTAAGAGGTTATCGAGAAATTTTACAGGAAGGTGATCAACCGCCGGAGCCCAGAGAAATTTTATCACATAGGGAGTGCCTACAAACGCAAATAGTCCGATGCTTGATTTGCTGATAGTTTCTTCAGCAAGCCAGAAGCTTAATGTACCAAATGATAAAGAAAAGGGCAGCCCGCTGACAAAACCTAAAAGGGCAATGGTCATTAGTGGTTTTGTAAGATAAACACGCATATCTTACAGGTTTTCCAAAAGATTTTTGATGTCCGTGGCGGGGCGTGCCCCGAGGTAACGGATCACTTCCGCCGCACAAAGGCTGGCCAGATGTCCGGATTTTTCAATGGCCATATTGTGTATGTAGCCGTATAAGATGGCCGCAGCATATAAGTCACCCGCACCGGTAACGTCAAAGATGTTCTTCACCGGTTCGGCCTCGATGTGATGAATTTCCTCTTCATGGAACAGATACGACCCTTTTGCACCGCAGGTCAAGGCAGCAATCTCAACGTTGCTTTCTTTGCAAAGTTGGCTGAAATTATACAAGGTCGCCCGCTCCTCTTTTGTACCCAGAAGTGCCTCAGCTTCCTTTCTACTGCAGAACAGAATGTTTATGTTATTGCGAATATTCTCAATAAACTCATCCTGATATTTTAAAACACACAGAGGATCTGAAAGCGATATGGCTATTTTGACATTGTGTTTCTTTGCCAGCTCGATGGCTTTGTGTGCGGCGTCATAACCGCCCTCGAAATTCCATAAGAATCCTTCAAGGAAAAGTATGTTGCTTCCGGCAATAAGTTGTTCGTCAATGTCGTTGGCCTCCAACTCATTACTGGCGCCGAGATAAGATGCCATGGTACGATCGACAATTGTGCGACCGCTAATGGGCTCTACTTCTTCGGTGATGATAATCATGCAGCGGGCAGTTTGAGCAAGTGCCTCATGATAAGGTTCTCCCAAAAATACCCCATTTTTCTCCAGACTTTTACGAAAGACTCTTCCGGCATAATCGTTATTCACCTTACCGATAAAGGCTGTTTTTGCACCGAGCATGGATGCGCCTACCACGACATTTGCTGCGCAGCCGCCCGAACATTCGGTGGAGGCGCCCATGTCTTCGTATAATTTTTGGATTTCTTTTTCCCCCAAAAAGGCAGAAGACCCTTTATTCAGCCCATGTTTCTTAATAAATTCATTACTGCGATAGGAAATAACGTCTACGACGGCACTCCCAATACCAAGAATATCATACTGTTTGTCCATAAATTAGCCCCCCAATAATGACCTTGCTTTGGCAAGATCTTCCTGTGTATCGACCCCAAAAGGTATCGTATCTACTCGTACTACCCCAATGGTTATATTATTCTCTAAAGCACGCAGCTGTTCAAGCTTCTCACGTTTTTCTAACGGGCTTGGAGGCAAAGAGGTGAATTTTTCAAGGGCATCACGACGGTAAGCATAGAGGCCAATATGGTGGTACAAGTCCCCTTCGTTGGCCGGTGCGGTTGCGCGGGTGAAATACAGCGCCTTGCCATACTCAGAGTTTTCTTTCCAAGCGACTACGGCCTTTACAACATTGGGGTTGTTAATTTCTTCTTTGTCCGTAATTTTTGCTGCTAGGGTGGTGATTTCTATGTGATTATCTTCAAAGGGTAGTAGAGATTTCCGGATAATTTGTGGGTCTATGGTCGGTAAGTCGCCCTGTACGTTGATAATCACATCATACTCTGTGTTGTGATTAATCCGCTCCAGAGCCTGTTTAATCCGGTCGGTTCCAGAAGGAAGATCCGGGTCGGTCAGTATTGCTTTGCCGCCACGAGATTCAACAGCCTGTGCGACTTCCCGTTCTGAGCAGGCAACATAGACATCGCCCAGATCTGCTTCCACAGCACGATTCATAACGTGCACGATCATAGGGAGGCCAGAAATTTCGGCCAAAGGTTTTCCGGGGAGGCGGGTTGATGCCATGCGAGCCGGAATAATAATAACAGGATTCATAACGCCCCTTCATCAATTCTGGAATTGCTTATTATAGCTAAGATGGACATGTTTTGCAATTAGATAGAACAACAAGACAATGTGGGCACGTATAGTTAAAATCATGTTGTAAAGCGGTTAAATTATGTCTAATATGAGCTGGCATTATTACATGGAGGGGAGATGGACACACTAACAATTCATACGTATTTCGTAGAATATCCAGAGATTTTATGGCTGGCGATCGGTTTTGGCCTTATTGCCTTAGAGCTTTCCATTGCACCGGGAATTGGTATTTTATTTGCCGGCATTGCGGGAGTAAGCCTTGGCGGCTTGCTGGCTTTTGGCGTGCTTAATGAGCCGGATTTTTATCTGCAACTTGTATGGTTCTTTGGATTAACAGTGGGGTGGGCAGTTGTTTTATGGCGTCCGTTGAAAAAATACTTACGTTCGTCAACGGGTGTGTTTGATATGTATGTGGGCACCACGGCTATAGTACAAGAAGGCGGTGTTTCTAAAGACAAAACCGGCACAGTGCGCTGGTCGGGGAGCAATATGCGTGCCCGAGTGCGCAAAGATGCCAAAATAGACAAAATTGAAGAAGGTGAGGAAGTCTATATTCATGCCATGAAGAACGGTGTGATGCATGTAGACATAGCACCTCATGAATCAAATAATTAGGAATAGGAGAATATTATGCCAGTTAGCGGAGATACGTTTTTTACATTAGTTGTTTTTGGTGTTATTGTTTTTGTTATCTTCAAAGGAGTGAAGATTGTCCCCCAACAACAGGCTTGGGTCGTTGAAAATCTAGGTAAATTCAAGGCCATATTACAGCCGGGGTTAAACTTTATCATTCCATTTATTGACCGAGTTGCTTACAAACATTCTCTAAAGGAAGAGGCCATTGATGTGCATGCACAAACCGCTATCACATTGGATAACGTGACGTTAAAAATAGATGGGGTTTTGTATGTGCGTATTATTGACCCAAGGCAGGCATCTTACGGTGTTGCCGATCCATATTACGCATTGATTCAGTTGGCACAGACTACCATGCGTTCGGAAATCGGTAAGATCTCGATGGACAAAACCTTTTCCAACCGAGATGAATTGAATATCAGTATTGTTGCGGCCATTAACGAGGCCGCTGCTGCCTGGGGTATTCAATGCATGCGTTACGAGATTAAAGACATCAACCCACCGGTCAGTGTGCTGGATGCGATGGAGCGGCAAGTAACGGCTGAGCGGGAAAAACGCGCTTCCATCCTTGAGTCGGAAGGGGAGCGCCAGTCAGCCATCAACGTGGCAGAGGGCGATAAACAAAAGATTGTCTTGTCTTCGGAGGCGGCTCTGACCGATCAGGTGAACCGAGCTAAAGGGGAGGCCGAAGCCATCACCCGTGTGGCTGAAGCCACCGCAGAAGGAATCAGAAAAGTAGCTGAGTCCATACAGCATGCTGGCGGTTCGGATGCGGTATCTTTACGTATTGCCGAGCAATATGTTAAAGCGTTTGGTAACATTGCCAAGGAAGGCAATACTATTTTACTTCCGGCCAATGCCAGCGATGCCGGTGCGATGACCGCACAAGCCTTGGCGGTGTTTGAGAGTATCAAAAAACAAAACACTAAATCTGGCGCATGATCGGGTCAGTCTCTTTTATCAGACGCTTTGGTGTCATAATATGTTGGGTGTTAATGTTTTTATTTCCCCATACCGTATTGGCTGAATGTGGGGTGGATGCCACCTGTTCGCACGGCATTGCCATTTATGGCGAGCCAAAATATCCTGCTGATTTTGACCATTTTAACTATGCCAACCCAGACGCGCCCAAGGGCGGAGATGTGAAAATGGCGGCCATCGGCACGTTTGATTCGCTCAATGCACATATTTTAAAAGGCGTACCGGCGGCGGGAATTGACCGGATTTATGATACGCTGATTGTGGACAGTGGTGACGAGTCTTTTACTAAATATGGGCTGATTGCTAAGACCATTGAGTTGGCCAAGGATCGCAGTTGGGTGGCCTTTCATCTGCGCGAAGAGGCACGCTTTCACGACGGTACGCCGATAACCGCCGAAGACGTGGTGTTTTCTTTCAATATTCTGGTGGAAAAGGGACATCCCTATTATCGCTCTTACTATCGTGAAATATCTAAGGTGGAAGCCGTAAACAACCACTTGGTTAAATTTACATTCTCCAACAATACCAACCGTGAATTGCCATTGATTCTGGGGCAGATTCCTATTTTGCCAAAACATTTTTACGACAGGCATGATTTTACCAAGGCATCTTTAGACATTCCTCTTGGCTCCGGTCCGTATAAGATTGAGGCGATGGAGCCAGGCAAGTGGGTGCGGTACAAGCGGGTGGAGGATTATTGGGCAAAAGATCTGCCGGTGAATAAAGGCCGCTATAATTTTGATAGCATTACCTACGATTATTACCGCGATGCTACGGTAGCGGTGGAGGCATTTAAGGCCGGTGAATATGATCTGCGGCAGGAAAATATCTCCAAAGTGTGGGCCAATTCCTATGATTTCCCCGCCGTGCAAGATGGGCGGGTGATTAAAGAAGAAATTCAACATGAGCGACCAACGGGCATGCAGGCCTTTGTGCTAAACTTGCGTAAGCCCATTTTTCAGGACATAAAGATCCGTCAGGCGCTGTCTTACGTGTTTGATTTTGAATGGACCAACAAAACCCTTTTTTACGATGCGTATACGCGGACAAAAAGTTATTTTTCCAATTCGGAATTTGCCAGTTCCGGGCTGCCGGAAGGGCGGGAGTTGGAAATTTTAAAACACTATCCACGTAAAGTGCCCAAATCGGTGTTTACCGAAGTCTATGAACCGCCATCGACAGACGGTTCCGGCAACATAAGAGCAAATTTGCTTAAGGCTAAATCCTTGCTGGAGGATGCAGGTAGCAATTGGCGGCGTTGGCAGATTAGAGAAGGCAAACTGCAACGCCCGATTTTGGAGCCGACCGACCAGCTCATTGGCTGGGAAGAATTCCCTAACATTGAGTTTTTATTGTCTTCCTCAAGTTTTGAGCGGGTGATTGGCCCAATGATCCGTAACCTTAAAAAATTGGGGATTACGGCGCATATGCGTACGGTGGATGCCTCGCAATATATCAAGCGGCTGGAGGAATTTGATTTTGATATTGTGGTCAATGTGATTCCACAATCGCTCAATCCGGGCAATGAGCAGGAGGATTATTGGCATTCTTCGCGGGCAGATATTAAAGGTAGCCGCAATATTGCCGGCATTAAGAATCCCGTGGTGGACGATTTGGTGGCGCACATTGTCAAGGCCAGCAGCAAGGAGGATTTGGTGGCCTATACCAAGGCGCTGGATCGGGTGCTTTTACACAACTATTATATGATTCCGCAATGGCATTTCCAAAAACATCGTGTGATCTATTGGAATCGCTTTTCCCGCCCTGAAATTCACGAGAAATATCTGTTGGGGCTGGACAATTGGTGGGTTGACCCTCAAAAGGAAAAAGCATTGCAAAAAGAAAAGTAATGATTTATTAATGAATTCATTCTATAATGATAGATAATTGAACAAATAAAAGCAGGTACATACGATGTTTGGTGGTCAATCCGGTGATATTTTTGAAACCACGAAGATGCAAAGTGTCTATGCCGATGTCATAGCAGAAGGTGGAATTCTTGCCTCCATGGGTGTTAGTGGTGGCCCTTTAGGCAAAGGTGAGTCCGTTGGCGGCTTGTCTCCGGCGCAAACTCCAGGCCTTTCTACGGCAGATCAGGTGAGAATAGCTCAAGGCAGTTAAATAAAATTTTACATAGAAACAGAATTTGATATGATACCCCCAAGCGCGTGCTTGGGGGTTTTTTATTTGTTTAGATAGGGCAAATGGCCAATTATATTGTAAAACGATTATTGTTGATGATCCCAACCTTGTTGGGGATTATGGTGCTGAATTTTGTGATTGTGCAGGCCGCACCCGGCGGCCCTGTGGAACAGATGATTGCCAAAATACAAGGTCTCTCTACGAATTCAACCGATCGGTTTAGTTCCTCGGGTGGTGGGGAGCTTGCCGGCACTGTGGACAAAATGCAGCAGGCGGGCAAAGCCACACCAGCCCAAAGTAAATATCGCGGAGCGCAGGGAGTGGATCCTGAGCTGATTAAAGATTTAGAGAAGCAGTTTGGCTTTGATAAACCCGCCTCAGAGCGTTTGTGGATGATGATTTCCAGCTATGCAAGCTTTGACTTTGGCCAAAGTTTCTACCGTGACAGATCGGTTCTTGATCTGATTATTGATAAATTGCCTGTGTCTATCTCGCTGGGCTTATGGACGACATTGTTGGTCTATCTAATTTCTATCCCGCTGGGCATTAAAAAAGCGGTCAGTGACGGCAGTAAGTTTGACGTATGGAGCAGCATGGTTATCATTATTGGTTATGCCATTCCCAGCTTCTTGTTTGCCGTGCTGTTAATTGTGCTGTTTGCCGGTGGCAGTTTCTGGGACGTGTTCCCATTGCGTGGGTTGGTGTCCGAGAATTGGGGTGAGATGAGCTGGCCGAATAAAATTATCGATTATTTCTGGCACATTGCCTTGCCAATTTTTGCCATGGTCATCAGCGGCTTTGCGGTATTGACCATGTTGACGAAGAACTCTTTTATGGATGAAATTGGCAAGCAATATGTGATCACTGCACGCGCTAAGGGTGCCAGCGAAAAGAAAGTGCTCTATGGTCATGTGTTCCGCAACGCTATGTTGATTATTATTGCCGGATTTCCTTCCGCATTTTTGGGGATATTATTTACCAGCTCGTTGCTTATTGAGTTGATTTTTTCGCTCGATGGGTTAGGGCTTCTGGGGTTTGAATCGGTGGTCAGTCGGGATTATCCGATCATGTTTGCTACCTTATACATTTCCACCTTGCTTGGCTTGGTGGTGGCTCTGATTGGGGATTTGATGTATGTGCTGGTAGACCCGCGTATTGATTTTGAAAGTAGGAATGTGTGATGATGCTCAGCCCTCTAATGCACAGACGAATGCGTAAATTTAAAAAGAATCGCCGTGGTTACTGGTCATTATGGATTTTTCTGTTTCTGTTTTTTATCACGCTTTTTGCCGAATTTATCGCTAATGATAAGCCGATTCTGGTGCGCTATGAGAATGAATTTTACATGCCAATCCTCACTTTTTATCCCGAAACCACCTTTGGTGGTGAATTTGAAACTGAGGCGGATTATCGTGACGAATATGTGGCGGGATTGATTAAGGAAAAGGGTTGGATGATTTGGCCACCAATCCGCTTCAGCTATGGCACGATCAATTATGAAATGACCATGCCTGCCCCGTCTGCGCCTGATTCTCAAAATTGGCTGGGCACGGACGATCAGGGGCGGGATGTGTTAGCTCGTGTGATTTATGGCTTCCGTATTTCGGTGCTCTTTGGTTTGGCTCTGACCTTATTTAGTGCATTGGTGGGGATTATTGCCGGGGCTATTCAGGGTTATTTTGGTGGCAAGATTGATTTGTTTTTCCAGCGTTTTATTGAAATTTGGAGCTCCATGCCACAATTATTGCTTTTGATCATCCTTTCGAGCTTCATTGTGCCTAATTTCTGGTGGCTGTTGACCATTATGTTGTTGTTTAGCTGGATGAGCTTGGTGGGAGTGGTTCGTGCGGAATGTCTTCGTACCCGCAACATGGATTATGTGCGTGCGGCACGAGCTTTGGGGGTAAAGGAAAGGGTGATTTTATTCCGCCATATTCTTCCCAATTCGTTGGTGGCAACCATCACTTTTATGCCGTTTATCCTCAACGGATCGATTACTACCCTGACCTCATTGGACTTTATTGGTTTTGGATTGCCGCCAGGTTCACCTTCGCTTGGAGAGCTTTTGGCGCAGGGAAAAGCAAACCTAGATGCACCTTGGTTGGGCATTTCTGGATTTATTGTCATTGCATTAATGTTAAGTTTGCTTATCTTTATAGGAGAGGCAGTACGCGATGCATTTGATCCGCGTAAAGCGTAAAAGGAGAGAGTGATGACAAATTTTAGCAAGATAGTTAACGACAAAACGGCGCGTGATTTTGCCAGATCAATGCAGGAAGATATAGGGGGAAATCAACAGGATTATGGGGATCGAAAATTATACACCGCCTTAGAGTTAAATCTTGAGCTTTTGGTGTGGTCGGTAGTTAATGACGGTATAGTCGAAGAAAACGAACGGGTACTGCTGCTTAACGCGCTTTCTCATTATGGTGTGCCCAATAACCAGCATACGTTAATGCTATTGGACGAATATCTGGACAGAGAAATTAGAAAACATGCCAATGAACACGGCAAGCTTGGCGAAAAAGAAAAGGCTGAGCGCTTGGCATTGGAAAAAGAAATTAAAGAGGAAATGAAAAGACGTTTAGAGCAAGAACAGCAGAAAATTGAGTTGGCCGAAGATCTAGAAGAGGAAAAAAGAAGAAGGGCGGAAGAAAGAAGGAACGGGGCGGGAAACGATGATTTCTTGGAGCAGATTCTGGCTCGTGGCAAGGGTGCAAGGTTGTTTGGATGGTCAGAGCGTCTAAAAGATACGATGGGGATTATTAAGGAAGAAGGCTCGTTTGTGGAACGCTATCAGGCAGAAAAACAGCACAGCGTAGAGAAAAATCTCTAGCCTATTTTGGGGGCATCATACCACCCATGCCGCCCAAATTTCCTAAGCTGCGCATTAGGCCCTTTTTGCCCATTTTACTCATTTTCTTCATCATGGTTTGCATCTGCTTGAACTGTTTGAGTAATTGGTTAAGCTCCTGAACACTGACACCAGAACCCGCAGCAATACGTTTCTTGCGCGATGAACTCATCAATTTTGGGTTTTGTCGTTCTTCTTTGGTCATCGAAGAAATCATCGCCTGTTGGCGGTTGATAATCGATTCATCAATACCGGCCTCGTCCATCTGTTTTTTATATTTGCCAATGCCCGGCAGCATCGACATCATGCCGCCAAAGCCACCCATTTTTTTGATGGTGTCGAGTTGTTTGGAAAGGTCTTCATAGTCAAACGTGCCTTTCTTCATTTTCTTTTCAAGCTTTTTGGCCTCTTCCTGGTCTACATTTTCAGCCGCTTTTTCTACCAGTGATACTACGTCCCCCATGCCCAAAATACGGCTGGCAATACGTTCCGGATGGAAAGGCTCAATTTCAGAGATTTTCTCACCCGTGCCTAAAAATTTGATTGGACAACCGGTGGCTGCCTTCATTGAGAGGGCCGCCCCGCCGCGCGCATCCCCGTCAATACGAGTCAGTACAATGCCGCTGACAGCGACTTTTTCTTTAAATTGTGTGGCAACATTGACCGCGTCTTGTCCGGTGAGGGAATCGGCTACCAGCAAAATTTCTGAAGGTTGGGCAATTTGGCTGACCTGTTGCAGCTCGCCCATCAATTCTTCGTCGATGTGCAGCCGACCAGCCGTGTCTAAGAACAATAGGTCATACCCGCCTAATTTTGCCTCTTTAAGTGCGCGTTTGGTGATGTCGGCGGGTTTTTGGCCGGAAATGATCTCTAGACTGTCAATATTGACCTGTTTGCCGAGGGTGGCCAATTGTTCTTGGGCTGCGGGGCGGTAAATGTCCAGTGAAGCCATTAATATTTTTTTGTTCTGCTTATTTTTAAGCTGATTGGCGATTTTGGCCGTAGAGGTAGTTTTTCCCGAGCCTTGTAAGCCAACCATCATCACCACAACAGGCGGGGTGGACTTGAGATTTAGCTCTTCAGACTCGCTACCCAGCATTTCTTCAAGAGCATCTTGCACAATTTTGATGACCATCTGTGCCGGGGAAACGCTTTTAACTACCTCTTGCCCGACGGCTCTTTCTTTAACTGAGGTAATAAAATCTTTGACGACGGACAAGGAAACATCGGCTTCCAACAAGGCAATACGTACCTCACGCATGGCTTCATTAATGTCGGATTCGGCCAGATAGCCTTTGCCTTTTAACTTGCTAAAAACTTTACCGATACTGTCGTTTAAACTTTCAAACATAAACCAAACCCGTTAACCAATTGTTAACTTATTGCGTGTTATACTGGATTTATATAAATTTTCAGTCAATATAAGGCTATGTACAGAACTAAGCAAGCAACTATTGCTTTTAGAATATGGAGAGAAGAATGGCAGAAGAACAGGAAATAAGCGTGATAACGGTTGAAAGCCTAAAGAGGATAAAAACTCCGGAAGCGGCAAGAGGAATGGCTGCATTTTCAGATGAGGAGCTTGCTGCTAATGGACTGGTATTTGGTGACGGTGCTAGAGAATATATGGAAAAAATGGCAAATGGAGAGCTATCAAAGGACGCCTTACAGGCAATGGGCAATGCCGCAGGAAAAATCAATGCGATTGATGAAGGTAAATTATTTAGCAAGGGCATTGTTCTTGATGAAGAGAGCCGTGAGCATTTGGCCAATGTCGCTAAAGAAGCGCCTGAGGCGGCTAAAGAAGGCAAAGAAGGCGAATATATTGTGGAAGGCCAAAAAGAAGGTGGCAGCCTGAAATGGCTAACCAATGGGTTGCGCAAAGGCGGCTGGTTGGTAGATGCGTTGCCGCTTATGGGACTTGATGATCTGGGTGCGGCGGTCATTGTGGGTGTTGCAGGCCTGATAGACACAGTGGCGGCGCTGGCTAAGGGAGACAAGCAATTGGCGAAAGAGGAATTTGCCAAAGGCTTGGCAGAAACTGGCGTAATGGCCATTCCTTTTGCGGAATATGGCAAAGTTGTTGGGATTGATGTGCAAGACAAAGCACGCGAGATGGCAGGGAGTATGGTCGGCTCCGGTGTAACAATTTCTGACGAAGGGCATTCTTCATCCCCAGTGCTTGCGGCACAACAAATGGATGCTTCCAGAGGCCGAGGATAGATAAAAAGATTTGCAGAAAGGGAGTAAATTTGTTATAATGCAATTATGTATGTTCAACCTTAAGCCGTCAGGCCAGAAGGAGTAGAGTGGTAGAAGTCATTCAGAACCCTAATGCAAACAGTCAGTTAGCTCCACGGATATCGCTGGAGAGCCTTGTTACCCAAATATTAAACAATAAAAGTGCGGTGGACATCACTTCCATTGATCTTATTGGCAAGTCTGACCTTGCCGACAATATGATCATTGCTTCGGGCACGTCAATCACCCATATTGATACACTGGCAGAATATGTTGTCAGAGAGTTGAAAAAAGCCGGAGTGGAGATTCTTTCCGTGCAAGGAAAACCAGGCAAATGGGTGATTGTGGATACGGCAGAAGTCATTGTGCACATCTTCCACCCAGAACAGCGCGAACTCTATAATCTTGAGCGCATGTGGCAAGCAGACTTTACTGAAGATGATGATGCAGATTTGTTGCATTAATATTCCCTAACACTTACAGACATAATATTCACAGGCAATTTAATTAAAGATTTGCGGTTATTTTGCTTGAAATTTCCCGCTAAAGTAGAGTATACTTCTCCTCAGGGTAGAGATATAAAAAGGTTTAGTGAATTGAAAGCGCTCGTAAAAGTTTTGGTCATTGACGACAATGAGTTCAATCTTGATATTATTAATGAGTATATGGAAGACGTTGGCTTTGACGTTGTATGTAAAAGCAATGCGGTTATTGCGCTTAAATATCTTGAGGAAAACCCAAAGGGCATTGATATTATTATTTTAGATAACATGATGCCACATATGTATGGCATCGATATGCTGAGAAAAATTAAGACGGATGAAAGGTTTAAGCACATACCGGTGGTTATGGTGACTGCCTGTAATGATAACAATACCATAGAAGAATGTATGTTGGAAGGAGCTTCTGGGTATATTACCAAGCCTTTTGAACGGGACGCTTTGGTTCATACCATACGCAGAGCGTTGCGCGATATTATTGGCCCTGTCAGTGATTTCTAACATAGTGGAGAATTTTCGGTATAAGGGGGATATTTGCAGGTAGTAAGGTGTATTTTTCCAAATCTTCAACTTTTATCCAGCCAACTTCCTGGCCTTCTTTTCCCATAATCTCCCCCTCCCAATCTATGGCCGCAAAAATATCTACGGTTACTTTATAGGCAGGCGCATTTTCTGGTTTTCGTATTTCGCAGAGCGTTTCAAAAAGACGTAGATTGATTATTTGCGCCCCAACCTCTTCCCTTGCCTCCCTTCTGGCAGCAGATTCTGCTGTTTCATTTTCTTCGAGCTTCCCCCCTGGAAATTCCCAATAATCTGGATAGATTTGATCCTTCCTGCGCTTGGAAATAAGAATCTCCCCATTGTTGTTGATTAGGAGAATGGCGGCGGCTTTTACGGTCTGCACAATAAATACTAACTGCGATAATCAACATTGATATCAATGTATTTATGGGTCAGGTCGGTGGTCCATACGGTGGCTTGTCCAGCACCAACCCCCACATTGGCTGAAATATCAATGTAGGAATTCTTCATGTAAACGGATGTGGCCTCTTCGACATAGTCTTTATTCAAAGTGCCATTGACAGCAATAAGACTGTCACCAATCCAGATGGAGGTTTGATCCCGCTCTATTTTTTCACCGGATTTGCCGATGGCCATCGCAATTCTACCCCAATTGGCATCTTCACCGGCAATGGCGCATTTGACTAAAGGCGAATTGGCAACACAAAGGGCGATGGTTCTCGCGGCTTTATCAGACTCAGCGCCTTTGATGTTCACGGTGATAAATTTACTGATACCTTCGCCGTCTTTGACAACAAGCTGTGCTAATTCTCTGTTTATCTGGCTGAACTTTTCTCTAAAGTCGGCCAGAACCGGATCGTCTTTGCTAAGGATTTCATGATGTTCTTTCTCGCCGGTGGCAAAGGCAAGCACCGTATCGCTGGTGGACGTATCGCTGTCAACCGTAATGGCGTTGTAGGATTTCTCGGTTTCTTCACAGAGCATGTCTTGTAGCACTGAGGCCGGAATTTTTGCATCGGTAAAAACATAACCCAGCATGGTGGCCATGTTGGGTTGAATCATCCCAGACCCTTTAATAAAGCCATTTAATATGACTTCCACTCCAAAAATGTCTGCCTTAAGACTAATGCCTTTGGTAAAAGTATCCGTGGTGTTAATGGCATTGGCTGCCCTTTCCCAATTGTTTGGGGACAAATTCTCTTTTAATGCGGGCAGTGCTTTTATAAGCAAATCGGTGTTGATATTCGCGCCGATGATGCCGGTTGAACTAACATAGACTTCGTCTTCTTCGCAGCCAAGAAGCTTTGAAACCCCCATCACAGTCTCTTTAACGGCTGTTTTTCCTGCCTCTCCAGTGGTCACGTTGGCAATTCCGGCATTAACCACCAATGCTCGTGCTTTGTGTTTTGGTAGAATCTGCCTGCACCAATCAACAGGAATACCGCACATAGCGTTTTTTGTAAATACTCCCGCTACCTGTGTACCTTGAGTAAACTCAACCATCATTAAATCATCACGATTTTTGTATTTCATCCCTGTGCTCGTTGCAGCAAGTCGGATGCCACCTATTGGCGGCATGTCTGGGAAATCAACAGCAAAGGGCGATGGAGCAATCATTTTATCAACTCACAAAAACAAAATTAAAAAAGGAAGAACTTATAGCCCATTATCAATTTGGGTGCAATTATAAAAATTATAACAATAGATTAGATCATTACTTCTTTGGGCAGCTTGAATTTGGTACTCTCTTCCTTTCCTGCCATAATTTCTACCGAACAATTATCCGACAAAGACATAATTTCTGTAATTACCCCTTGTACTAACTCTTCTGGGGCAGAGGCTCCGGCCGTAATCCCAACAATATTCATATTCTTAAGCCAGAGCGGGTTGATGTCTGTCGCGCAATCAATCAAATAGGAAGGAGTGCCTCTTTCCTCACCCAAATCACGAAGGCGATTGGAGTTGGAACTGTTTTTTGAGCCGACTACCAATAATAAGTCCACCATTTGTGCAAGCTGGGAAACCGCGTCCTGTCTGTTCTGGGTGGCATAGCAAATATCTCTAAGATCAGGGCCTTTAATGTTAGGGAAGCGTAATTTTAATGCGCCAATGATGCCACTTGTTTCGTTTACGCTCAATGTTGTTTGGGTGACATAGGCCAACTTATTTGGGTCATTGACCTTGATATGCGCCACATCATCAGCATGTTGTACAAGAATCACCCCACTTCTAACCCGCCCTGACGTACCTTCGACTTCAGGGTGGCCAGCATGACCAATTAAAATAATCTGGCGGCCTTCCTTTTCTGCACGCTGTGCCTCTTTATGCACTTTTTGAACCAAGGGGCAGGTGGCATCAATGGTAGGAAGATCACGCAGTTTTGCCTCATCTTCTACTTTCTCAGAAACACCGTGGGCACTAAAGACTGTCATTGCCCCAGTAGGAATTTCATCTATTTCTTCAACAAAAACTGCCCCTTTTGAGCGTAAATCCTCAACGACATGTTTGTTGTGAACAATTTCGTGGCGAACATAGATGGGCGCACCGTATATTTCTAGGGCGCGCTCAACAATATGAATAGCGCGGTCAACACCGGCGCAGAAGCCACGAGGCTGAGCAAGAATTATTTTCATGCCTATAAAATATCACTCGGCAGGAATAATGCAATTATATTGCGTAGCAAAGTAGGCAATAATGTAAAAGATTATCAGGACAGAGCCATAAGCCGTGGCACAGAAAATAATAAAATGATGAATCAAGTCCTTAGGTTTGATTTTTTCTAGATCCAGCGGGTCAAGAAGAGAGCCATCTTTTTTTAATGGAGAATAGGACAAGATGACATAGTTTTCCCATAATATACGGAAAATGAATGTCAGAAAGAGCATGCAAATAATGATGCTGCTAAAAGAATCCGAAAAGCTAATGAGTCGAACCAAGCAAAGGGCAAAAATATACAGAGAGAACTGTAAAATAGGCAGCCAGATTGTGTAACGAAATTTTAATTTTAAAATGGGGGAAGAAAAGTTATTGTACATGCTAAAGGAAACCCTGTCCAACAAAAGCATCATAAAAGAAAACGTTGCCGCAAGAGTTAAGATACCAATCCACATATTGTCATAATAAAAATCAGACAACCCACATGTAACATCCCTGACAAACTCAGCATGCGCCTCAAATGGTACAAAAGTAAGCATAAGAAACGTAAATAACAATGTGAATAGGTTCTGTTTTTTCATCATCCGTATACCCATGTACATTTTTACTATAAATTGAACGAACATGCAAGTTTTGTAATGGATCTTAGAAGCAATTGATAAAAAAGAGCCTGAAAGATAAAATATGTTGGCATTATACCATACTATGCCTATAGTCACATTGCTTAGAATTAGAAAAGAAGATATATGAAAGAACTAAATTCTGTTATTGTCTCTGGTAAAGAGGTGCTTCCAATTATTGAGGGTGGTAAAGGTATCGGTGCTTCTAATGGGTTTAGTGCGGGTGCGATGGCTGCTGCTGGGGGTGTTGGGACATTTTCCGGTGCCAATGCGTTGACCTATGATGAGAACGGCATACCGTATCCGGCAGAATATAAAACCGCCACACGCAGAGAACGTCATGAAGAGCTTGTGGAGCAGGGTGTCCGTGGGGGCATACAGCAGGCACAGATTGCCAGAGATATTTGCGGTGGCAAATCACCGGTGCACATAAACGTGTTGTGGGAACAGGGCGGTGCGGAGCGCATTCTACGCGGGGTTCTTGAGGGAGCGAAAGGACTTATCAGCGGCATTACATGTGGGGCGGGCATGCCGTATCGTTTGGGTGAAATTGCCACGGAATACAATGTCTATTACTATCCGATTGTTTCATCAGCGCGCGCATTTCGTGCTTTGTGGAAACGGGGCTATAATAAACGTTCTGAACTACTTGGTGGTGTGGTGTATGAGGATCCTTGGCTTGCCGGCGGACATAATGGGCTGTCCAACAGTGAAAACCCTCTGGAGCCGCAACGGCCTTATGAAAGAATTGTTGCCCTGCGTGCGTATATGGATGAAGTTGGGTTGCAGCATGTTCCTATCGTTATGGCTGGAGGAGTGTGGCATTTGGAAGATTTTGAGGACTGGCTAGACAATCCAGAAATTGGGTTGATCACGTTTCAGTTTGGTACACGAACCCTGCTAACCAAAGAAAGCCCTATTCCAGAAGAATGGAAGCAGAAATTATTTGATGTGAAGGAAGGCGAGGTCCTTTTACATAAATTTAGCCCAACGGGCTTTTATTCCTCCGCAGTTAAGAACGGCCTCCTGAATATGCTTATTGGGCGTTCAGAACGTCAAGTGCCATACAGTGCAAAACCTGAAGGCGATAAGGTTGTAGAATTTCCATTTGGGAGACGGGGCAGGCCGATATATCTTACTGCAGAAGACAAGGCAAAAACAGAACAATATATTGCTGCTGGTTACGATGTTCCGATGAAAACACCCGATGAGACGATCGTTTTTGTCGACGAAGAAGAAAGTCAGAAAATATTAAAAAGCCAAGCCGATTGTATGGGGTGTTTAAGTCATTGCTCGTTTAGCAATTGGAAAGATTACGATGATTTTACAACGGGAAAGAGAGCCGACCCACGCAGTTTTTGTATCCAAGAGAGGTTGCAGGGTGCTATTCGGGGGGAAGATCTTGAGAAACAACTGGTTTTTGCGGGTCACAATGCTTACAAATTTGGCCAAGATCCCTTTTACAAAGACAGGTTTATCCCGACAGTTCAGCAGTTGGTTGATCGTATCATGACGGGCAAATAAGGCAATTTATTAATTACTTTCTTCGGGGTAAATGCCCCACAGGCTCTCGCGGCTAATCCAGCCTTTATAATCGTTAACCGCAACTCGGCAGGCGGTCTGTGTGCATGAAAGCAAAGAGCCGTTCACACCCACTTCCACCCGTGCTACGGGTGCGGAATCTTTATGGGAACTTTTGCGCATAATTTGTGCAGTGCCGGTGATAACTACGGTTCTGCGGTTGCTTAACATGCTTCGATGAATCCACCCTTCGTCCCCCTGTATGTCCTTTATTCTACGCCATTGTTTGTTTTCTGCAATGACCTCCACAGGCATATCCGGTCTGACCATCACCCATTCTATACGGTAGCGTAAACCAGGGCCAGAACGCACATTGGCTTCTGGAGCCTTCACAGTAACAAATCGGGGTAATTTTAAATTAGTGCGCGCATGTGCGGCCGAGGAAAAAAAACATATAAGCACTGTTACGATTATCAATAAACGTATCACAACCATCCTCACAAGGTATAAGTGTCCACAAATTACAGAAGGATTTTATACTTTATAGAAGATAAGATGAAAAGAAAAAATTAAGGGGCGGCCTGCAAAATAACATAAACCAGCGTAGTGGTACATACCAGATATGAGATCCCAACGGCGATCCTTAAGCCAAATTGATAGGCCATGTTTTGAATGTTACTTTGTTGTTTTAACTGAGCAATGTTGTATGTCAGGGTCTTGTAATGGCTTCTGGCCTCTTTAAAACCATATAAATCTTTTCTGGCATATTCAGGGTCAGAAATGATTTTAAATAATTGTTGCATGTTGCCTTCTTCAGCCGCTTTTTTAAGCTTTTCTTTCATCGAGCGTTGGATGACGCGGCTGTTGAGACTATCAGTAAGGGTGGAGAGCCTTTCGGTCATCCATGAGGTAAGGCTTTTAACCTCTCCCACCTGCCCCTCAGCTTGTGCCACGGTGAGCATGCCAACCATTAAAACCTGAGGGTTTTTTGCAACGTAAGGAAAGTTTTGCAGACTACGAATACGTATGTCATCGTTTAGGTCAATTCGGCTGGCGATGAAAGCACCAATATGCCGGTCTATAGGGTCTTCGTTTTTATCACCGGAGAAGTGATCCAGCCCCTCAAGCACCTCTTCGAGGGTCACGACGTAATAGTTTTGCAGAATTTTGCTTTGGCAGGGCATGCCCGGATTCATCTCATATAAGGCACGTTCCATACCAAAACCCACACCCTTCTTTGTGATGTATTTACGAATTTGCCTTGGTCGCCAATGCAAATCTTTAAGTTTGAAATCGGAGTGTTCAGATTGGTTGTTCACCCAATAATCAAGCAGGCCGCTGCTTAAGATGCCGGAAAGTTGTTCAAGTTCATCCTCTTTTTTGTTGATGTAATTATTTGCCAAGGCAAAGCCAATGCCTGAAATATGCCCGGAAAAATCTTTAAACCGGATTGGACCATCAGGATCCAGCAAGGTTATCAAATACATCAATTTGTTGTCCTGAAGGATCAGTTCGGTACGTCCTAATGAGAGTGTATTAATTCGGTTTGCCAGTTCTTGATTCTTTACAGACAGAGAAATCCAACGGACAATCTCAATCAGTTTTAGTTCTTTTTTTGCCTGTGCCCAGTTCTTGTGGATTGCGTTGGCAAGGGCTTTGCAGCCAAAATATTCCTGCTCGTTAAATTCAAAAGAAGTAACGCCTTGCCGGTGAATTTTTGACGTTGGCGGGGAAGGCTCTTCACGATTATGCCATCGGTCAATGGTTTCGGCATCCCATCGTAAATGACGCTCATCACACATCAACCCCTTAACCAAATTGTCCATATGTCTGGAAATACTAAAACCCACTGTGGCGCGGATAAACACAATGGACGATTCGTAACTGCCATTTTCCAGGCGGATGCGTGCTACCAGATCGCGAGGGAATGTTTTAAAAGGAATGCGCCCAGAGAGCATGTATAAGACCAACATACCAAACGAATAATAATCGCTGGTAAGATCCATTTCCCCTTTGCAAGCACTGTGGCACAACAGCTGATCTATGGCATCAAAAGCTTGATTCTGACTGTTGCCACTGATATCAGAAATGCATTCTCCAACAAGCAATTGCCCCCTCTCGGCATCAAAATAAACTTTATCTGGATTGATAGATCCGTGGACAATGTGGTTGTCGTTGAGCAAAGACAAAACCGAAGAGAGTTGTTTGGACAGGGCCGAAACAACAATGGATTCTCCAAAAGGTCCGTTATTATCAATATGTTCGGATAACACTTTCCCAGTGGGTTTTCTCAGTATGACAGCAAATTTTTCAGATTTTGACGAACTTAAGATCAGTTTGCCATAATCCACCAGCCCTTGGAGATTGGGGTGTCGTATGTTTTTTAAACGACGGATGGTTGCCAGCCGTGTAGGAAATTCCGGATTAAATATAAGCGCGTATAATGAATTAGGAGCGTTCTCCCCAGAGCTGTCCACAACATCATAGGCGTTTGCATGCTCGGAGGAAAATTCCGCAATGGAGGAACCAACTTGAACCTGATATTTTTCGTTAAGATAGCCTTTACTGAGCTCGACAACGTCTTCTCTTGTCTCAAGTTCAAATTCAGCCATGTCCCCTATATCCCTTCTTGCGGATAAAACAAATTATAATTAACATATCATACCGAAATACGAATCTCTTTTCAAAAGATAATTTATCTTGTGGCAATAAGAGAGGTTATATGTTGCCTTTTGCTATAAAAAACCCATTGCGATATTCGGGCTTTCCATAGGCGAATGCTTCCCCTTCAGCGGTTGTTACATTGCCGCCTGCTGCCAGAAGCACAGCATGTGCTGCGGCAGTATCCCATTCCATTGTTGGGCCAAAGCGTGGATAAATATCTGCCTTTCCTTCAGCAACATAGCAGAATTTCAGGGAACTTCCTGCGGAATTAAATTCTTTTACGTTAAGTGTCTGAACATAATCCTTGGTTTCTTGCGTTAAGTGTGATTTGCTGGCCATCACTACCAGCGGCTGACCTTTAGCATCACGAACGCAGATTTTTTCAGCATCCCCATTTCCATAAATCAATTTATACGCTCCGTCGTCCCCGGTGTAGTACATTGCTTTTTGTGCGGGGATATAGACCACACCTAAAATTGGCATGCCGTTTTTTATTAGTCCAATATTGACCGTAAATTCATCTGTGCGTTGGATATAGCTTTTGGTTCCGTCCAGCGGGTCAACCAGAAAAAATACGTCGCGACTGCTAAACTGCTGGTTTTTCTCTTCTTCCGAAACAATGTTGATTTCAGGGGCAAGCTGTTTGAGCTTTTCAACGATGTATGTGTTGGCGGCAAGGTCTGCGCTGGTGACAGGAGATTCATCCTCTTTTATTTCCACCTTAATTTCACCACTGTAATGCTGCATAATGATTTGACCCGCATTGTAAGCGATGTCAACCAAAGGAAGAATAAGGTGTTTGTAACAATCCATTTTGTCTCCAAGTAGAATTAAAAGCTGAGACATAATGAACGCGATATGTGTTTCTAGCAAGATTTTTCGTGCAAAATTGGACAAATTAATGTACAGAAATAGAGAGAATTTTGCTAATCTATGTGAGTCATTATGCCCAATACAATACAAAGACGTGTGAACAAGCAAATTAAGAAGATCATTGAGGAAGGAAAGGGGTCTTCAGGTAGAAAATCTGATCCTCTTTTAGAGAAATACATATTCCAATTTTACCAATATACGCCTGTTGAATTCTTGCAGGCATCGAACATGGCGACTCTTTATACGATAGCAGCCGAAAGCTGGAAGTTTGTTTCTGTCCGTGATAACACCAATGAAAATCGTAAGGTTCGGGTATTTAACCCAACAACGGAAAAAGATGGTTGGAGTTCCCCGCGCACCATTATTGAACTTAATATCAACGATTCTCCTTTTATTCTCGATTCTATTTCCGCGGAATTGATACATAGGGGCTACCGCATTTATGAAGTGGTACATCCTATATTACGCCTAAAACGTGATGCATCCGGTAAAATTACAGAGATCTATGATTCCGATCATCCGGAGCAAGTGCTTGAATCTACCATGCATTTCCAAATAAGCCATATTATTGACGAGAAGGAAATTGCTAAATTGGAACAGGATTTAGATAATTGTCTGCACTTTGTGAATGTTACGGTTTCTGATTGGAAGCCGATGATGACAAAAGTTGAGACTATCATCGAATATTTAAACAATGACTATGTTCCGTTTGACAGAGAATATGTCAGCGAGGTGCAGGATTTTCTTAAGTGGGATTTGGAAGACAACTTTATCTTTTTGGGGTACCGTAAATATAGTTTTGGCAAGGACAATAAGGGCAAAATAAAAGTGTCCCACGACGATGCTAAAGATTTGGGGATATTCCGGGTGCAATATCATGACCGTCCGGAACATGAAGCCAAACCTCAGGGCATTGCCGCTTTACCAGAAGCCAGTATTGAAGAGGCGGTGGGTAACAATGAGCTGATTGACATTACCAAATCCGGCAAAAAATCGGTGGTACATCGCTCGGTTCATATGGATTATATCGGGATAAAAATCTTTGATGAGAAAGGTAACGTGGTGGGAGAACACCGCCTGCTTGGCTTATTTACCTCTGCGGTTTATTATCAGAGCGCCCGAAGCATTCCTATCATTCGCCGTAAGATAGAATCAATCTTGCGTCGTTCGGGTTTTACGCCTGACAGTCATAATGGCAAGGCACTGGTAACGGTTCTTGAAGGCTATCCTAGAGACGAATTGTTGCAGATATCGGAGGACGATTTGTTTGTCTCTGGTATGGGAATTGTTGAACTGATGGAACGGCCAACGACTAAGTTTTTTATTAGGAAAGACCGGTTTAATCGTTTTATAAGCTGCATTATCTTCGTTCCGCGTGACCGGTTTAACACCAGCGTACGGATTAAGGTTCAGGATGTTCTGGAAAAACAATATAATGGCCATGTGACCGATTATTATACGCAGGTGACAGAATCGCCACTGGCACGGGTACACATGTTGATAAAAATTGACCCAACAAATGTTACACTTCCGGATTTTTCTGATGTAGAGGAAGAATTGGTTCGGGTGACAAAGAGTTGGGCAAGCGGTTTGCGGGAATCGTTGATCAGAAGTGTTGGGGAACGAGATGGTGAAAAGCTTTTCTTGAAATATTCTCAATCTTTTCCCGATTCTTTCAAAGACTCTTACCATTTTGGCGGGGCTTTTTGTGACATTGTCAAAATGGAAGAGGCAATTAAGAAGAACGAGTTGACTCTGGATTTGTATCAATTGGAGGAGGATGAAGATAATTCTTATCAATTGAAGTTATACAGTTCTGAAGGGCAGGTGACGCTTTCTGAGATTTTGCCGATGATTGAAAATATGGGCTTTAATGCAGTGGATGAGCTAACGTTTTTCGTTGAGCCGAAAAATTGTGATACGGGCATCTGGATTCACCATTTCCGGCTTAAGGTTAATCAGAATCTTATGCACTACGATTTGTCGCAATTTAAGGATGAATTTGAAACAGCTCTGTTCCGTATCTGGCATAAAGAGATAGAGGACGATACCCTTAACAAGTTGATCATTCGTGCAGGTATGGGCTGGCGGGACATTGTGCTCATTCGTGCGTATGGGCGCTATATCGCCCAAACCGACTTTCCTTACAGTCAGGAATATACGGCCAACTCCATTGCGGGAAACCCACTGCTTTCCGGGCTGATTGTTGAATTGTTCAAAGCCCGTTTTCGTACGGACATAAAAAACACATCACGTGATAAGATTGTTGAGGACATTCAACAGGCGATCACCAAAGAGCTAATTAAGGTGACAAATGTTGCTGAAGACAGGATCATTCGCCAGTTCAAAGACACGATTATGGCAACATTGCGAACAAATTTCTTTCAGCTGGATCAAAAAAATCAGCATAAGCCATACCTGTCTTTTAAGTTGGATTCACAGAAGGTTCCAAACCTGCCTCTGCCTCGGCCGCATGTTGAGATCTTTGTTTATTCGCGTGAAGTTGAAGGGGTGCATCTGCGCGGGGGAAAAGTGGCGCGCGGCGGTTTGCGCTGGTCTGACAGGATTGAAGATTATCGCACCGAAGTTTTGGGTCTGGTAAAGGCACAAATGGTGAAAAATACGGTCATTGTGCCGGTAGGTTCAAAAGGCGGCTTTGTGGTCAAGCATCCGGTTAAGGGCAGTCGGGATGAAGTAATTTCTCAAGGGCAGGAATGTTACAGAACATATCTTTGTGGTCTGCTTGACATTACGGACAACATTGTTGGCGGTAAAATTGTGCCCCCGTCCAAAGTGGTACGGTATGATGCACATGACCCCTATCTTGTTGTCGCGGCAGATAAGGGTACGGCAACCTTCTCAGACATTGCTAACGGGGTTGCTCAGAGTTATGGGTTTTGGTTGGACGATGCGTTTGCTTCTGGAGGTTCGGTGGGCTACGACCATAAGAAAATGGGCATTACCGCCCGTGGTGCATGGGTTTCAGTGCAGCGTCATTTTATGGAAATGGGCATTGATTGTCAGAAAGAAGAGTTTACCTGTGTGGGCATTGGTGACATGGCTGGAGACGTATTTGGCAATGGAATGCTGCTTTCTAAAGCAACAAAATTGGTGGGTGCATTTAACCACATGCATATTTTTATTGACCCCAGCCCCAATCCGGAAGCCAGTTGGAAAGAGCGTAAACGCTTGTTTGATTTGCCCCGTTCAAGCTGGATGGAGTATAACAAGAAGCTTATCTCGAAAGGTGGCGGGATTTTTGAGCGTTCGGCCAAAGAAATAAAGCTGTCAAAGGAAATACGTCAGCTGCTTGACATTGAAGCTTTGTCTGTCAGCCCTGATGAGTTGATCCAACATCTTCTAAAAGCAAGGGTGGATCTGCTATGGAATGGAGGAATAGGCACCTATGTTAAGGCGGAGGTAGAAAGCCACGAGGCGGTGGGCGACAAAGCCAATGATAGTTTGCGTATTAATGGCAAGGAGCTGCGTTGTAAGATTGTTGGTGAAGGGGGTAATCTTGGATTTACCCAGCTGGCTCGGATAGAATATGGCCTCAATGGTGGTCGTATTAACACCGACGCGATTGATAATTCTGCCGGTGTGGATTGTTCGGATCATGAGGTGAACATTAAAATTGCGCTTAACAAAGCCGTTGAGAACAACAAAATAAGCAAAGCGCAGCGCAATAATATGCTTGCGAGGATGACGGACAATGTTGCAGAGTTGGTGTTAAGAGATAATAAATTGCAGACTCAGGCCATTACGATTGCCCAGCTTCAGGGGCATGCGGTAATAGAGCAGGTTGGCCGCTTGATGAACGCGTTTGAAGGCAGGGGGTTTTTGGACCGTAAGATTGAATTCTTGCCGGATGCTGAAACATTGGCATTGCGTCAATCGTCAGAAATTGGGCTTTCAAGGCCAGAATTCTCGGTGTTGCTTGCCTACGCAAAAATGGATATTTCAGAGGATCTGATTAATTCTAATTTTCCGGATGAAGATTACTTAGAGTCCGAGCTTATTTCCTATTTCCCGGAAGAAATGCAGAAAAAGATGCTCGATGAAATACACTCTCACCAACTCAGAAGAGAGATTGTAACGACGTCCATTGCCAACAGCATTGTCAATCGCGGTGGTACCACCTTCTTTCATCGAATGAAAGAAGATACAGGGCTTAAAGGTTGTGATGTTGCGCGAGCCTATGTTGTCTCCCGTGATGCGTTTAGGCTGCGTGAGACGTGGGCAGAAATTGAATCACTGGGCACAAAGGTGGATGCCTATGTTCAGATACAATTATTCTTGGAAACTCGGCATTTAATTGAACGTGCCAGCTCATGGTTTTTGCGCCATTCTTCCTACCCTATCAATGTTTCCCAGTTGGTTTCTGATTATTCGTCGGGTATTGCGGAAATATCAAAAGGCTTTGATGGGATGATTTCTACGGTGGTAGGAAATGCACGGGATGCAAGGTTACAAAAGCTGTTGGAGGGCAAAGTGCCAACAAAACTAGCACGGCACATCGCCAACATGGACGTGTTGGTGGCGGCTTGTGATATTATCTATGTTGCTAAAAACAGCACATTGTCCCTGTCGGATATTGGTAAGATCTATTTTGAAGTGGGCACGTTGCTTGGTTTTGGCTGGCTGCGTTTTTCTGCTGAGAAGTTATTGTCGCACTCCCATTGGGAAAACATCGCAGTGCAGACCTTTAGTGAAACGTTCTTTGATCAGCAGATGCGGGTGACTGGTGAGATTATAAAATTGGCGGAGAAAGAGAACATTGCCATTGATAATGCGATAGAAAAATGGTGTGAAAAGAACGAAAAATCTTTATCGCGTTATACCATCTTTATCGAAGATTTAAAACGTGAGGACAAAATAGACCACTCCATGCTGACCGTGGCGATACAACGGGGTGAAGCCTTATTTAGCTAGTTGGTTTATTTATAAACAACGCTTCTTTTATGGCCTGGTCAATGCGTATGGGCACAAACTCTGCGTTGACGCAGGCAATGCGGATGTGGATTGTGGCAATGGCAAGATCGCCAACGTGGATATGTTGACGGATGTCCATGCTGGCACCGCTGATCTTTTCAATGATGGTTTCTATGGTGAGTAGGTCGTCAAGGCGAGCCGGTTTCATAAGGTCAATGGCAGCATGACGAACCACAAAAAAGACCTTTTCATCTTTGGCCAATTTGGACTGATTAATGCCGCAATCTCTTAGCATTTCTGTACGGGCGCGTTCAGCAAATTTAAGGTAGTTGGCATAATACACAACACCTCCGGCATCCGTATCTTCATAATATACTCGAAACTCAGATTTATGCGTCATCGTCACCTTCTTCAAGTGGGTCAAACAGGCTGCTACCAGTAGCAGGAGGGTTTAAACCCAAATGTTGCCATGATTGTTTGGTTAAGGTTCGACCACGGGGGGTGCGTTGAATAAAGCCTATTTGCAGAAGATAGGGCTCTATGGTTTCTTCAAGAGAATCACGCTGTTCTGAAAGGCCGGCGGAAATGGTTTCGATACCTACGGGGCCGCCTTGATAATATTGGGCAATGTAATTGAGGTAGCGTCGGTCGGCACTGTCCAAACCCACTTTGTCTACTTCTAGGCGGTTAAGTGCGTTGTCCGCAATCTTTGCGTCAATGGCCTTTTCGGTTTCCGTATGGGAAAAATCTCTGACCCGCCGCAACAAACGCAACGCAATACGCGGAGTACCACGGGAACGTTTTGCAATTTCTTTGGCACCGTCTTCTGTAATGTTACAGTTAAGAATCTTTGCGCCACGATGAACAACGCGTGTCAATTCCTCGTCGCTATAGAAATTGAGTCTTAAAGGAATACCAAACCGGTCACGAAATGGATTGGCTAACAGGCCAAGTCGGGTGGTGGCGCCGACTAAGGTAAAACGGGGGAGGTCAATACGTACCGTACGGGCGGCAGGCCCTTCTCCGATAATAATATCCAATTTAAAATCTTCCATGGCGGGATATAAAACTTCTTCTACCGCAGCATTGAGACGATGGATTTCATCAATAAACAACACATCATTTTCTTGCAAGCTGCTCAAAATGGCAGCCAGATCACCAGCCTTTGAAAGGATGGGGCCAGAGGTGGCTCTAAAATTAACACCCATTTCACAGGCAATAATCTGGGCGATGGTAGTCTTGCCTAAGCCAGGAGGTCCATAAAGTAGCGTGTGGTCAAGGGCTTCTTCACGTGTACAGGCTGCCTGCACAAAAATTTTCAAATTGTCTTTGGTTTGCGATTGGCCAATAAAATCTTCCAATGATTTAGGCCGTAATGAGGACGATGTTTCGTCATCAAGATGTGCCGTTGCCTGTGTTAGCCTTTGGATGTTCTCGCTCATAATATTAATATCCATGCTTGTGCAAAATTTCTATGGCATCTTCTGTGGCAATTAGAATCAACGAATTATAGGCAGCTTCAGCGTACTTAGCATTTTTACTGCCCAGCATTGTGTCCAATATCTTTAAGGCTCCTTCTCCATTCTGCCCAGCACTCTTGACGGTGAGTTTGGGGCGAATCTTGCCATAATTCTTGTTGTCCTTTAATACCATATCAACTTGTTTTAACGTGTGTGGGATGGAGTTGGGATCAAGCGGCTTTGGCTCTTGGGTTGAATCATCGCCCAAAATAAAAGTTTTTGCCATTTTTAGCATGTCTTTAGGAATTGTGCTGGAGGATATGCCAGACATATCACCTTTGTCATTGTGATGTTGGATTTTAGAGACTTCATCTAGCTGTTCAATCATGCCAAAAATGGCCTGTTTTTTCTGTTCAAAATATGCTTTCTTTTCAGGATGAGCATCAAGATAAAACATCAGTGCATAAAAACCAACGCCGTATAAAATAATTAAGGTAAAGACGGTTTTGAAAATGGCCTTAAAAATACCAAGAAACAGTCCAAGAATGAAAAAGAACAATTTGGCAATGAAGCCGCGATCTTCATGTTGTGTTGTCATTTTGCCATCTCTTTTAAGCTGATACGAATAAGTTCTTCCACCGATATTTCAGGAGAGTCTGACACAATGGCACTTACTTTGATAAACGCATCGCTGCGTGTGTAACCCAAATTAACCAGTGCGGAAACCGCATCGGTGATGATATTGTCTACCTCAGGAATGCCGGTCATGGAAGTGGACAAATTAGCCAGACCTACGCTTCCTAAGCCGGTGGTAGGTAATGTGCCAACCTTATCTTTGAGCTCTGTAACGACCCGTTCTGCAAGCTTCTTACCGACTCCGCTGATGGTGGTTAGGGCTGCGTGGTCTTGACTGACAAGGGCAACGGAAAGGTCTGAAGGGCTAAGGGCAGATAAAAATGCCAGAGCCATCTTCGTTCCCACACCCTTGACGGTGGTGAGTAATCTGAACCAACTTCTTTCCTCCTCACTGACAAATCCATAGAGGTGGATATGATCCTCGCGCATATGGGTTTCAATCAGCAATGTTGCTGCTGTACCAACTCCTTGCACCTGACTTAAACTATACCCAGAGACAAAAACTTCATAACAGACCCCATTGACATCCAGCAGGAGATAGTTGTCTCCGATAGAATCGATAATCCCCTTTAGCTTACCAATCATAAAACCCCTACGATGCCTTTATCAGCATGTGTAAATTTCTGTGGTGGCAATGACACAATGCTACGGCAAGCGCATCGGCCTCATCCGCTCCGTGTATTTTTGCGTTGGGTAGTAACATCTTCACCATTGCCTCAATTTGTGCTTTGTCGGCGCGCCCTGCCCCCACTACAGATTTCTTTATATTGGTAGCAGAATATTCGTTAATGCTTAATTGTGCAAGAGATAGAGTGAGTATTATCGCTCCACGGGCGTGGCCAAGCTTTAAAGACGATTGAGGATTCTTATTCACAAAGGTTTCTTCAATGGCCGCTTCGTGCGGGCCAAAACGTACAATGATGCCTTCCAATTGATGATGAATGTCTGATAGGCGTTGAGGTAGGGTGTTTTTGCTGTCTGTTTTTATGGTTCCACAAGCGACAAAATAGGTACAATTGTCTTTATAATCCACAATTGCCCAGCCGGTTTTGTTAAGCCCCGGATCAATAGCCAAGATTCTGATCACGTACAAACCCCCTTGCATCTCCCTCAAGCCCTTTAACATATTGGTCAAACTCTTTTAAAACCCTATCCGCGTTGCCGGATTTTATATTTTGGAGTGCTCTACGATAGGATTGAGAAATCTGATTGTTAGTACTGTATAGCCCTTGTTTGAGCATGGGAACTGCCCCTTGAGCGCCGGTACCAAGCTGGTTATTTTGCAGCAGCCTTTTGAAATAATTAAGCGTATCAGGGGATTGTTTAATATTAGAAATTGGCTCTAATTCTGTGGGTAGAGGCATCATATTAAAGGCATCGGCCAGACTTTCTGGATCAGAAAAATCCAGATTTGAGAAATCAAAATTTTCGATACCAGACTTTAGACTGTCCAACGTTTCTTCCGGAGAGGTAAAATACCTTAAATCGGGAAAGTCAGGCAGGCGAAAACCTGTCAGTTCTTCAATTTTTGCCACCGCGCGTCCCCCGCCGTCTTTTAGCGACTGGAAGAGTTCGGGATTGACCTGCATAAAGGTGTAGCCAGAGAAAAAGAGCAAAATAAAATATAGCGAATAGGAGGCCAAGCGTCCGAAAATATTGCCAAAGAGAATCGCGAATATTATCAGAATCGGGCGCAGCAACACAAGCACAATACGAAGTGTAATGTCAATTAGCCGTAGCGCAATGAAAAATAAATAATAGCCAACATATCCTGCTGCCAATGTGACCGTGGCCATGAGAGCAAAAACCACAAACATCACATAGGCGAGTCCTGATATTTTCCCTGCTGGTTGGACTTTTAAGGCCTTTAGCTTGTTGAAAACACTCACCTGTGCAACGGGAGGAAGTTTCTTTGCAAATGCGGGGTCTTTTATCTCTGAGGCTGGGGGAGCGGTATTTTTGTCTATAGGTGGGGGTGAGCTTACGGCGGTTTTTATAGGCTTCCTTTCAATAGGATTCATCTTTTTAGCCGCATCTGAGGCTTTAAAACCAATTGGATTACCGGCTTCACCATGTTGTTTGACAAGTCTGCCATCTCTAAATTCTGGCTGGTGACCCTTGTCCTGATTGCCAAAACGTGTCTTTTCTTGAGATTTTGGCGTAGTTCTATTGTGCACCTCAGAGGGGTTTAATCTTGGTTCCTTGGGGTTTTTGTCGCCAATGGCCATATCACTCTCTCAAACACTTGTTTGCAACACCAACATCTTGATTGTAGCATAAAAAATGCCATTGAGCCAGTTTAACAAGAACAACCAAACAGTTAACCGGCATTTTCCAGTTGTTTTGCCACTTCGTCAGACACTTCAAAATTGGCCGAAACATACTGCACATCGTCTAAATCTTCTAGCTTATCAATCAAATTCATAATTTTTTGTGCCTGTTCAAAATCCACGTCGATGGTGTTAAGGGCTTTCCAACTCAGGCGGCCAACATCCGCATCACCAAATTTTTCACTCAAACTGTCACGCACATCATTAAACGCATCGGGATCACAGGTGACTTCGTGTATGTCTTCGTCCGATTCAACATCGTCTGCTCCAGCCTCAACGGCCGCCTCAAACATGGCATCACTGCTGGCAACGGACACAGGATATTGCAGTATGCCAATGCGTGCAAAGCTAAAAGAGACCGAGCCGCTTTCGCCTAAAGACCCTCCGGCCTTAGACAGAGTGGAGCGTACCTCTCCGGCCGAACGGTTTTTATTGTCAGTCAAACAATCAATAATCAGCGCCACGCCGCCGGGTGCGTAGCCTTCGTAACGGATTTCTTCATAATTTTCTCCATCGTCCAATTCGCCAGAGCCTTTTTTGATGGCCGCATCGATTTTATCTTTAGGCATAGACTGGCTCTTGGCCGTTGCAATAGCACCGCGCAAACGTGGATTAAAGGCAGGGTCCGGCGCGCCCATGCGTGCAGCGACAATAATTTCCTTGGCAAGTTTGGTAAATAGGTTGCCGCGCTTTTTATCCTGAGCGCCTTTACGGTGTTTGATGTTTGCAAATTTGGAATGTCCGGCCATGGTTATCCTTTAGATTGGTTGAATTGAGTTATTTATAGAGGATATCTCAGACTATTTCAATAAGCTGTTTGCCGTCGCTTTGGCCAATGGCTACCTCTACTACCGCACCAATAGGGTATTCTTTCTGCAGTTGCACCAGTGCAAAAGATTCGGTACGACCCTTACCACCTTGTTCCACAACCACACTCTGAGTATTTCCTACCATGTTATTTAACCGTTGGGATAAATATTCTTCTCCGGCTTTTCTCAGTTGGCCTGCCCTGTCTTTACGTACTGTCACATCGACCTGTTTCGAGGCGGGAATCAAGGCGGCGGGAGTTCCTTTGCGTGCGCTATAGGGAAACACATGAAGGAAGGATAACCCGGCTTCTTTGACAATATTCAGGCTGTTTTGAAACATGTCATCTGTTTCGGTAGGGAATCCAGCAATGATGTCCGCACCAAACAACACATCTGGCCGTAATTGCCGTACTTTCGTACAGAAATCGATCACCTGCTGACGCGTGTGGCGGCGTTTCATGCGTTTAAGAATCATGTCATCACCGGACTGTAAACTCAGATGCAAATAGGGCATAAAGCGTGGTTCATTGGCAATTAAGTCCAGCAGCGTGTCATCTATTTCTGCCACGTCAATCGAAGACAGGCGCAGGCGTTTTAACTCCGGTACTAATTTTAGAACGCGCTGAATCATTTCCCCCAAAGAGGGATTGCCCGGCAAACCGTTGCCATAGTCAGAAATATCGACTCCGGTGAAGACAACTTCATTATATCCGGCTTCCACTAACGCTTTGGTTTGAGATACAATTTCTCCAATAGGAGTAGAGCGGCTGTTTCCCCTTCCGTAAGGAATGATGCAGAAGGTGCAGCGATGATCGCAGCCATTTTGTACTTGTATAAAGGCTCTGGCGCGGTCTTCCAAACCGCCAACCATGTGGGGGACAGTTTCGGTCACGCTCATAATGTCGTTGACCTGTATTTTATGTTCACTGCCGGTTTGGTAAGTTTGAGCATGCATCTTTTCGTCATTGCCGATGACCTGATCTACGCCCTCGATGGACGCATAGGATTGGGGGTCGATCTGCGCGGCGCAGCCCGTAACGATGATTTTACAGTCCGGATTTTCCCGTGTAAATTTACGGATAGATTGCTTGGCCTGACGCTCAGCCTCTTTGGTCACCGCGCAGGTATTAAACACCGCTACGTTGTCCTGATGGGAAGCATCAAGATGCTGTTTGATCACCTCGCTTTCAAAGCTGTTAAGACGGCAGCCAAATGTAAATACTTTTTTGTTCATACTATCAGTAGGATAAATATTTTTCTTGTGTCAGCTTGATAAAGCGAAGTTTGGACAGAGTCAATAGAATTAGTGAATTTCGCCCCAATGTGTGCCGGACTTGACATCCACGGTCAGCGGTACGGAAAGCTGGGCAATCTGCTCCATTTCTTTTTGCACCATGTCCATAAGTGCTGGCGCATGCTCTTTGGAGGTTTCAAGAATGAGTTCATCATGAACCTGCAGCAAAAGTCTGGCGGGGTTCTTTTCTTCAACCAAACGGTTAAAGAGAGCGATCATCGCCTTTTTTATGATGTCTGCTGCGGTTCCTTGCAGTGGGGCGTTTATGGCTGCGCGTTCGGCAAATGCGCGGATGGCACCGTTGCTCGAGTCAATGCCGTTAAGATAGCATTTGCGGCCAAAGAGTGTTGTGACATAGCCATGTTCGCGAGCATATTCCTTGGTGTTTTCCATGTAATGTCGGATACCGGGATATTGCGCAAAATACGCATCAATATAATCTTTGGCCTCGCCACGACTGATGCCTAGCTGATTGGCCAATCCAAAAGCACTTTGGCCATAAATAATGCCGAAATTGATGGCTTTGGCTTGTCGCCTTCGGTTGCTGTCAACTTCCTCCAGTGGAACGTTAAAGACCTGAGAGGCGGTTTTAGCGTGGATGTCTTGTCCTTGCAAAAAAGCGTGTTTTAAAGAATCAATGTCGGCCATATGTGCCAATAGACGTAATTCTATTTGTGAATAATCCGCGCCGATAAGAAGATTGCCCTTGTCTGCAACAAAGGCATTGCGGATTTTTCTGCCGTCTTCGCTACGGATAGGGATGTTCTGTAGGTTGGGATTCAAAGAGCTTAACCGCCCGGTTGAGGTTGAGGTCATGCTAAAATTTGTATGCACACGATGGGTTTTTGGATGTATTTCTTTGACCAAGGCATCGGTGTAGGTGCTACGCAATTTAGACAGCCCGCGCCATTTTAAAAGTTCATCGGCAATAGTGTGGCCTTGAGCCGCAAGTGCTTCAAGAATATCCGCACCGGTTTTATAGGAGCCGTTTTTGGATTTTTTTCCGCCCTCAATGGACATCTCATCAAACAATATTTCGCCTAATTGTTTAGGCGAACCGATATTAAACTCTTTACCGGCGAGAGAAAAAATAGTTTTTTCATGCTGTTCGATACGCTGTGAGAATTCGTCGGAAAGCTTTTTTAAGATGGTAGGATCTACTTTTATGCCATTGATTTCCATTGCGCTGAGAACCTCAATCAGTGGCCGTTCGATGGTGTAATAAATGGTTTGCATTTTTTCGGTGAATAAGCGTTTGTGGAAATGTTCATAGAGCTGTAATATGGCATCGGCCTGCTGAGAAAATGCCTGCTTCAATTCGATGGGATCGATTTCCCCTAACGGAGTTTTAGATTTTGTGATCTCTTCAGGAAGGGCAATGTTCATCTCCAGTGTCTGCAGGGAAAGTGCTGCAAGCTCATGTTTATGCTTGCTGCCGTCTAACACATAGGACATGACAGCAATGTCGTCGATGGGGTGGATGTGAGCGACGGGTTTGATGTCATGGCCGATTTTGACAATGGCCGGATGCATGTTATATGCCGCTAGAGCCTGCATCACCTGTTCTTTGCTGAGATATGGTGAGGCTTTAGTTGGGGCGTTACCAAACAAATCGCTTTGCTCGCTTTCAATGCAGGCAATGGGAACGTAACAGGCCTTGCCTTGTGCGTAGGCAAAGCTATAGCCAAGGAGCTTGCCCTGCTTGTCCTTTTTCCATTGTTGTGCCAACATACCAGAATCCAGAGTGTTGCGGAGCCACTGGTCTAGCTGAGCGGCATCTTTTATCAACAGATATTCTTCCGGATTCTTAATTGTATCCTTTGGAGCCGAACTGTTTTTTTGTGAGGTGTTGGCGGTAGGATATGAGTGTTTGGGGGCATGGCCGATTTTGGCAATGAGCGATTTAAAGCCTTGTTTATCAAGAAATTCAATCAATTGAGGGCCGTCCAATTCTTTAACGCCCAGATTATCAATGGCAATATCCATTGGTACGTCAAAACACAAGCTGGCGAGTTTGTAAGAAAGACGAGCCTGATCGGCAAATTCTATAATATTCTCGCGACGTTTATTTTGCTTGATTTCAGATGCATTAGCCAATACCGATTCAAGATCACCATAGAGATTGACTAGCTCAGCGGCGGTTTTTGGCCCTATGCCGGGGATGCCGGGGATGTTGTCGGAACTGTCACCCATCATAGCAAGAACATCCAAAACACGATTGGGAGTAACACCAAATTTTTCGGCCACTTCATTTTGTCCGATGGTTTTTTTCTTCATCGCATCGTACATTTCTACTTTGTCGTTGACCAATTGCATTAAATCTTTGTCAGAGGAAACAATGGTGACTTTATAGCCGAGATTGCTGGCTTGTTTGCTGTAGGTGGCGATGATGTCGTCTGCTTCATAGCCGACAATACTGACCGCCGGGAGGTTTAGTGCTTTGGCCGCCTCGTGAATCAGTGGGAATTGGGGAATTAAATCTTCCGGCGCAGGCGGGCGGTTGGCTTTATATTCAGGATAGATGTCATTGCGAAATGTTTTGCTTCCCGCATCAAAGGCAATGAGAATTTTGCTGGCACCTTCATTGATGGCCCGTTGCTTTAAGGTGAGCAACATATTGGTGAAGCCATAGACCGCATTGGTCGGCGTACCATCGTTGCGGCTCATTGGAGGTAAGGAGTGGTAGGCACGAAACACAAAACCGTAACCGTCAATCAGGTATAGGTGATGTTCAGACAAAATAAAGCCTCCTATAGTTATTCCAGCTAATCTAGATAACTATAGGAGGCTTTATATCAATGCAATGATTATAAACGAATCCTACCAATAATATGAATAGTCATACGCTGTATTACTACCGGTATTGTTGTAGTAAATATTGTCTTGAAGCGGTGCCATTTGTTGCATAGACATTGGTTGGTAATAGGCAGGAGCCTGATATTGTGAACTCACATACGGAGCTGGATTTGCGTATTGTGCAGGCATGTAGTTGGTACGAGGTTGTACCTGAGCGCTACGTGCTTTTTGCAAATCGGCTTCGTCGCATTTACGGATGTCGTAAATTCTGTTCAAATAATCTACTCTTTCATTGGCAGCTTTAACCGCATCCTGAGCGTTCATGTACGTAGAAATATAACCTACAGGCATAATTAAGCTTTTAATATCGGGTGCTTTATTTTTTTCTGCCGCAGAACGATAATATTCTGCTTCGTTGATTTCCAATTGTACTTCGGCGCACGTAAGTGTTTTATCACGTTTTTGCAGTGAAGATACTTTTTTAGATTGTTCACCAGCGCATGCGGTTAAGAATGCTGCTGCGATCATTATGGTAGCTATTTTATTAAACATTTCCTTTCTCCCTTCTCGCTAAAGTTTTTATTGCGTCCATATTTTAATGGTACGCCTCAATCGTTAACATATGGTTAACAAAATAAAGAATATTGTTAAGTAGGTGCGGTTTTGTGTGATATTTTTGCAACATTAGTATAATTTGCTGCAATTAAAGGTGGAAGCTGATTTTGAGGTAAATTTAGATAAAATTTTATCTAAATTTTGGACAATTTTGAGCGATGGGAGGAATTATAAAAGTTAATTTTTATAAATGAAGGTTCGGCTGCAATAAGGGCACACAATTTCTTTTTCTGAGGCTGCAATTTTTAAATAAATTGCGGGATGACGTGAAGATTCATCGCCATCACATTTTACTTTACGGGAGTGAGTTGTTACTTTTTCTGATGTTTTCATAGTAAAAGTCGGTTGTTTGTTAGAAACATATAGTTATATTGCAATTCGTTTATAGCTATTTAAGAGAGTGAAGCAACAAAAAATGTTTGGGTATAATCAAATTCGGCCGCCGGTCAAAGGCACAGGAGAAGTTCTTCAGTTGCAGGAGATATTCACTACCATTCAGGGTGAGGGGCCTTATGCGGGAACACCGGCAGTGTTTGTTCGGCTGGGGGGGTGCAATCTTGCCTGCTCATTTTGTGATGCGGAATTTGAATCTTTTTATGACCTTCAAACAAAGGACATTGTTGAAGAGGTTGTGAAAAGATGCCGTGATCATACAATATCATTGGTAGTGATTACCGGAGGTGAGCCGTTGCGTCAGCCCATAGGCTATTTATGTGATCTGCTTGTTGAAGCAGGGCTTAAGGTTCAGATCGAAAGCAATGGCACATTATATCGCCCACTGCCTGAGGCGGTAGAGATTGTCTGCTCTCCCAAAAATACGGGCAAGGGTTATGCGGCCATACGACCGGACATATTGGAACAGACCATTGCGATAAAATTCATTATTTCGGCAACTGACCCCCATTATAAAGACATTGCTGAAGTAGGACAAAACCAATATCACATTCCAGTCTATTTGCAGCCCATGGACGAACATAACATAGAAAAGAACCAGAAAAATATGGACTATGCCAAAGACATGGCCATAGCAAAGGGCTTAAACCTTAGTATTCAACTGCATAAAATTATGGGGATTGCGTAAATTATGAAAAAAGCAGTTGTTCTTTTAAGTGGTGGGCTGGATTCGGCTACCTGTCTGGCCATCGCCAAAGATGAGGGGTTTGTGCCTTATGCGTTGAGTTTTTCTTATGGGCAGCGCCATACAATAGAACTTGAAAAGGCAAAAGACATTGCCCGTGAAGCTAATGTTGTAGAACATAAAATTGCCAATATTGATATGCGTTGGATTGGTGGTTCGGCGCTGACAGACAATATCGATGTGCCCAAACATGATTCGGTCGATCAGCTCGATGGCTCCATTCCCATCACCTATGTTCCCGCCCGTAATACCATCTTTCTCTCTTATGCGCTGGCTTATGCCGAGATTTTGGGCTGCTATGATATTTATATAGGAGTCAATGCGTTGGATTACAGTGGCTATCCTGATTGCAGAGAAGAATTTATCCAAAGCTTTGAGACCATGGCAAACTTGGCCACCGCTTCTGGGGTTAAGGCTCAGAGCAGATTGACCATTCATACCCCGCTGATTGATTTGACCAAAGCACAAATCATTGCAAAAGGGTTAGGGCTTGGGGTGGATTATGGCAAAACATTGAGTTGTTATGACCCTGTTGATGCAAAGCCATGTGGTCACTGTGATTCATGCTTGTTGCGCAGCAAAGGCTTTTTGGAAAATGGGATCACAGATCCTGCGCTGGTTAAAGGGTGACTTTTCCGGCAAATTGATGATTGACTGGCCCGGTCATCATCACACGGTTGTTTTTCATCCATTCAATTTCCAACGCGCCGCCAGGCAGGTTTACGGTCACAATCCTGTCACTCAGGCCACGCAAGTTTGCGGCCACCACCGCTGCACATGCTCCGCTGCCACAGGCCTTTGTTTCTCCAACACCACGTTCAAACACACGCAGACGAATCAAATCGTCGCCAATGACATGGGCGACACTAATGTTAGCTTTTTTGGGAAAGATTGGATTGTTTTCCAATTCTGGTCCTAAAGACTCTAGATCAATGGACTTGACACTGTCGACAAAAAACACCGCGTGGGGATTGCCCATATTCACCGCAGCAGGGTCGCTAAGATCACCGGCTTTGATAGGCAAATGCAGCGTATCGACCATATGAGAAAGAGGGATATCCTGCCAGTCAAACTTTGGTTCTCCCATATCCACCTTTACCTTGTTGGCACCAACAAGTACTGCATGCTTTAAACCGGCATGGGTTGTGATAGAAACAATACCTTTTTGTTTTTCCTTCATTAAAATTTGAGCCACACAACGCAAGATATTCCCGCAAATGTCTACTTCCGTGCCGTCCGCATTGAAAATACGCAGAAAACAGTCTGTTGCTTTTGATTTTTCAATCACGCCAAGCTGATCACACCCTTTTGTTTTTGGGTTTTTACGGTCAGCCAAAACGATGACCTGCTCAGCAGAAAGGTCAATTTCTTTCTCACGCGCATCAATGATAACAAAATCATTGCCTAAGCCATCCATTTTCAGGAAATCAATTTCCATTGTTTAAATGCCTATATTTTGTTTCAAGCCAAAGAAATTACATGTATAAACATTATAATTCAGAACGGGTAATACGACAAGGGGTCAGATGCAAATATTATTAAGATTTGTAATAATAGTGTCTATAATGGGTTCTTTTACGGTTCATGCGTCGGAAAATGACCTGAGCTCGCTTATAATTCACAGCGGTGAAAAGACCTATTTGTTTCGTGTTGAGGTGGCACAAACCAAACAGGAGCAGGCCAGAGGGTTAATGTTTCGCAATTCTCTAGAAGAGGATAAAGGGATGTTGTTTGACTTTACCAATGAGAAGCCTAAAATGATTACCATGTGGATGCAGAACACATACATTCCATTGGACATGATTTTTACTGACAGCAAGGGTATAATTGTTTCTGTACATAAAAATGCCCAGCCGCTAGAAAAAAACATTATCAGCTCCCGCCAGAAAGCATCCGCAGTATTAGAAGTGCGAGGGGGAACCAGTGATCGCCTGAAGATAAAAAGAGGGGATCGTCTGGAACATCGTATTTTTCAATATTAGTGCTGACATGCCTATCATAATTCTTTATGATGTAACTTTTAACACTGTACGACGGATAACATGCTAATTTATCTGCCAATCGCGGAATTGCCGGTCAATATTTTATTGCTGCTTGGTCTGGGCGGTCTGGGCGGAATTTTGGCGGGAATGTTCGGCATTGGTGGTGGGTTTTTGTTAACCCCATTACTGATCTTTATTGGTGTGCCGCCCACCGTAGCGGTGGCTACCTCTACCAACCAGATTATTGCTTCATCGGTTTCTGGATTCATGGCACACTGGCATCGGCGTAACGTGGACATAAAAATGGGGGTGTATCTGCTGCTTGGTGGCTTGGTTGGATCTGTTATTGGGGTATGGCTGTTTGCCATATTGAAAAACCTAGGGCAGATTGATCTGGTGATCTCACTTATTTATGTTTTGTTTTTGGGGAATATTGGTTCGTTTATGGCGGTAGAAAGCATCCAGACTTTCTTCAAACAAAGGAAGGGGATTGAGATTGCTCCTGATAGCCATGTTAAATTTAAGTGGCTGCATGAAAAAGATCTCCCTATGAAAACCTATTTTCCGCGCTCAGAACTTACCATTAGCGCATTGCTTCCTATGGGTGTGGGGGTGATTGCCGGTATCATGGTGGCATTGATGGGTATTGGTGGTGGGTTTGTCACCATCCCTGCTATGATATATATTTTGGGTATGCCGACCTCCGTGGTGGTTGGAACATCCCTGTTTCAGATTATTTTTACCACAAGTCTCGTGACCGTATTGCACGCCACGAGCACGCAGTCGGTGGATGTGGTGCTGGCAGCATTGCTTATCCTCGGCGGGGTAATTGGGGCACAGTTCGGTACGGTAATCGGCCTAAAACTAAAGGCGGAAAAGCTCAGAATCTTGTTAGCGGCTTTGGTGCTTGGGGTGTGTATCAAGCTTGCGGCAGGGTTGTTTCTTGAACCCGATGAACTATACTCAATCATTGAGGTGGTCAAATGATACGGCATTTCTTTATCATCTGCTGCATAGCGTTGCTTGTTTTGCCCAATGCATTACACGCCAATCCAATTGTAACCGATTTGGCGGTACGCTCAGTAGACATTGACCATAATTTTGACGGGTTGGATATTTTGATGTTTGGCGCGCAAAATGGGGCGGGAAGAATCGTAGTATCATTAAAAGGGCCGAAGAAAGATTATATTGTTCGTAAAAAAGAGAGGGTGCTTGGCATATGGACCAACAGAAAGTCAGTCCGGTTTGAAAATGTTGACAGTTTTTATTCCATTGCCTCCACACACCCTCTGCAGGAAATTCACAGTGATAATTTGTTAGAAAATTTTGAGTTAGGTATTGATAATTTAGACATTCGGCCAAGCTTTGAGAATTTGAAAGATGACGATGAGAAAACAATTGAAGAATTTCGCCAGGCTTTAATTAATGCCAAGGTCTCGTCCGGTCTGTATCATGATAAAATTGAGAAAATAACTTTTTGGGGTTCGACATTGTTCCGCACAACATTGGCCTTTCCTAAAAATATTTCACGGGGATGGTACAGTGCCGAATCCTATTTGTTCAGTGATGGGGTATTAAGTGCGGTGCAGTCTACGCCCATTCATGTCAGCAAGATTGGCATGGCGGCGTATATTTACGATTCTGCGCATAATCACGCACTGTTCTATGGTATTTTCTGTGTGCTGATGGCGTTGGTAACCGGTTGGGCGGCAAATGCGTTGTTTGGTAGAATATAATTTAGGAGAGGGAGGTTCATCATGCCACCTATAGCAAAAAAACGTTATCTTGTGTGTGTTAATGAAAAAGAACATTCCAAAACCGCACTGTTTTATGCCTGTACCAATGCCAAAAACACCGCCAGTGTGGTTGATATGTTGTACGTGATTGATCCGGTAGATTACAACACGATCTTTTCTGTGGCAGACGTGATTAAGGAAGAGCGGCGTAACGATGCAATTAAACTGTTTGAAGAGTTGCAGGAAAAGGCAGAGAAATGGTATGGGATGAAGCCTAATGGTGTCATTCGTGAAGGAATTATTACCGAAGAGGTGATCAAACAAATTAATGATGACCCAAACATTGTAAAATTATTTCTTGGAGTGGCCAAGGATGGCTCTTCAAACAAGACCAATCTTCTTTCGCAGTTGACCAGTGAGATAGGCAAAGAATTTTTTGTGCCTTTAATCGTTGTGCCGGGAAATTTGACCAAAGAACAGATTATGAACCTGAATCATACCAATGAGCTTGGCTAGAGCTACAATAGATTACATATTCGGGTAGTTTGGGCCTCCGCCGCCTTCAGGCGTTACCCAATTGATGTTTTGATTAGGGTCTTTGATGTCGCATGTTTTGCAATGGATACAATTTTGGGCATTGATCTGTAGCTTCTTATTGCCGCCATCGTTGATAATTTCATACACACCGGCCGGGCAATAATGCGATTCAGGAGAATCGTATACACCGTAATTGCTTTTGATCATTTCTTCCATGTTTTTAACCTGCAGGTGACAGGGCTGATTTTCTTCATGGTTGGTGTTGGAGATATAGACCGAGGATAAAAGGTCAAACGTGACTTTTCCGTCTGGTTTAGGATACTGTTTTGCTTTACAAAATGCCGCAGGTGAAAGCTGCTCATGGTCGCTATGGTTAGGCAATGTACCACCGTCCTTACCTTTTGTTATGTATGTTTCAATAAAGGCGTATAACAGTCCCCACCACAAACCTTTGTTAAACGAAGGGCGTATGTTGCGTACTTTATAAAGTTCCTCATAGACCCATGATTTTTTCAGATTTTCCTCGTATTTTTCCAGAGAAGGAAGGTTTGATTTTTCCAAAGTAGTGTTTTCTTCGTTCAATAATATTTCAGCAACCACGTCGGCACACAACATGCCGGATTTCATCGCAGTATGAGTGCCTTTTATTTTGGCGACATTGACAAACCCGGCTTCACAGCCAATCAACGCCCCGCCAGGGAAGGCCAAATGGGGGATAGATTGATAACCCCCTTCGTTAATGGTGCGTGCGCCGTATGAAATTCGTGTTCCTCCTTCTAAGAGCTTGTACACGGAAGGGTGGTTCTTAAAGTTCTGGAATTCTTGAAATGGGCTGGTAGTCGGGTTTTTATAATCCAGACCAATAACAAGCCCAAGGGCAACCTGATTGTCTTCAATGTGATAAATAAAAGACCCACCGTAGACATCAGAATCCAAAGGCCAACCCACCGTATGTGTCACCGAACCAATTTTGTGTTTCCCCGGAGCTACCTGCCAGAGCTCTTTGACCCCAAGCCCATAGGTTTGTGGGTCTGCGTCTTTACGCAAATCAAACCGTTTTTCCAGCTCTTTGCCCAAAGAACCACGACAGCCCTCGGCAAATATAGTATATTTGCCGTGCAGCTCCATCGCGGGTTGGAAATTGTCTTTCATGTCACCATTCTCGGCTCTGCCAAATTCTCCAGTAACAATCCCCATCACCCGACCGTCCTTGTCGTACAACACTTCACGTGCGGGAAATCCTGGGAAAATTTGCACCTCCATTTCTTCCGCTTGTTGTGCTAGCCAGCGGCAGAAATTACCGAGGCTAACAATATAATTGCCATGATTGTTCATTTGGGGTGGGGTGGGCATCCAGAACGCCCATTTTTTGGTCAGAAGCCGGAATTTGTCTTTTTTCACCGGCACATTAAGTGGCGCTCCTTTTTCTTTCCAATCAGGGATTAGCTCGTTTAACGCGCGTGGCTCTAATACTGCGCCGGATAAAATATGCGCGCCCACTTCTGAGCCCTTTTCTACCACACAGACATTGATTTCTTTGCCGGCTTGTTTGGCTTTTTGTTTGATTCGTATTGCTGCGGAAAGTCCTGCCGGACCAGCCCCAACAATGACCACATCAAATTCCATTGATTCACGACCCATCATATCCAAAAATCCCTTTGCTGTTTAAGCGCATAGTCCCTATAGTAACGATATTAGCAATATATATGGACATACACCATAAAAAAACGGACATAAGTTGATATTATGCAGGATGTGGCTCTCTTACAATGGCAGATTGCTATGGGTGCGGACGAAGCGGTGATGGATGAGATAACAAACCATACCCAGACTAAAGATGTGGCGTTGTCGACCCAAACAAACGTTGGAGAGAGTGTAAGAACCACCTCGCCCGTGGAAGCGGTGTCTCAGGCAAAGAGTGGCGCCGAGGCTTGCAAAAACCTTTCTGAACTTGAAGAAGCGGTGGCAGATTTTTCGGCACTTTCCATTAAAAAAACTGCCAACAGCACCATCTTTTTGCAAGGAAACAAAGAAAGTCGAGTGGTAGTTATTACTGACCTGCCAAACAGCGAAGACGATATGTTTGGGGATATTTTGACCGGCGCGGAAGGGCGGTTGTGGGATCAGGCAAGTGCCTATGTTGGTATTAACCGCCAGAACAGCTGTATTATTCCCACAGTATTTTGGCGTACTCCCGGCAACCGAAGGCCAACAGAGAATGAAGTGCAAACATGTCTACCGTTTCTAAAAAAAGCACTATGTTTCATTGTCCCGGAACATATTATTTTCCTTGGCAGTGGTGGTTATAATGCTCTGCTTTCAAAAAAAGAAACCATTGCCAAGCTTTCAGGGAGGGAAGAAGATATAAATAGTGTTTTATTTTCTAACAATCTTAAAAATAAAGGCAAAATAACACGCTCTATTGTGTTACAACACCCTGCGACTTTATTAAAGAAACCAGAGAAAAAAGCAGAATTCTGGCAAAATCTACTAAAAATAGAAAATATTGTGAAAAATAATTAGTCCACAAAAGCGACAACAAATAAGTAATATTACCATTATATAACAGATGATTATACATAATGATAAGTGCAAAACACTGCTGTGTAAGAACATATCATTTCGTAATTTTTTACAAAATATGTAGTATAAGCCTTGCTTTTGTGAGATGATGCAAACAATTACTGTTTACATGTGTCATTTTGGGGCGGGTGTTGATGGCAATAAAACAACATTTAAGGAGAAGTATAATGTTACATAAATCTAAAAATAAACAAAAGGGTTTCACATTGGTTGAAATGTCGATTGTGTTGGTGATTATTGGTTTAATCATTAGCGGTATCTTGGTTGGTCAAGATATGGTAACCAACGCACGTATTAACGCCACTGCAGCTCAAGTTACGGGTTTGCAAACAGCGATTAATACGTTCCAACAAAAATATAATGGCCTTCCTGGGGACATAGACACAGTAACAGAATATATCACCTCTCTTGCTGGTGCGGATGGGGATGCTGATGGTGTAATTGACCACACAAGTGGTACGTTCACTGATGAAGATGGTTATGTCTTTGCAATTATGGCTGCAGCGAATATGGTGGATGGTAGTTATACAGACGGTTCTCAGGCCAATTCTAGTACTCCAGGAACTGGCTATCCCTTAACTAAAGTGAAACATGGTGGTATCATTGTCGGTCATAGCAGTGCTGATGGCATACCTTATTTTATGATTGGCACAGGTGCTGAAATTGATTGGGCTAGTGGGGAAGGTATGACTCCAGCAGAAGCTTTGGGTATTGATACCAAGCTTGATGATGGAGTGTACAATGCTGGCGTTATAGTCGTGGCAGATGATCTAAATACTGCCGCAACAGCCATTACAACTACAGCTTGTGAAACTAACGGCGGAACAACATATGACCTTCTGGTTGACACTAGAGACTGTCTACTTAGTTACCGTGCTGGTTTCTAATTAGCTTCTAGTTTTAATAAGAACATTAAGGGCGGCCTTTGGGTCGCCCTTTTTGTTTGCGTATGTGTAGGGGATGATCCACCCACTTCGTCATTCTGTGAAGCGCCAGCTTACACAGAATCTATTTTCTCTACTCTTTATGGGTCCTGTGCTCTTACCTGCGGTGACCCACAGGATGCCGCCCTTATATTATTAACAACAGTAATCCACAGAATGAGAAATTATTCCAAATCAAAGGCGGCACTGATAAGGGTTTTGGTATAATCGGATTGTGGGTTATGGAAGATGTCTTTGTTGCTGCCATGCTCAACAATCTTGCCTTGTTTCATCACAATAATATCATGGCTGATGGCTTTGATAACCCGAAGATCATGGCTGATAAACAAATAAGACAGACCATGCTGTTTTTGTAAATTCTTTAGCGTGTCGAGGATTTCCGCTTGGGTGCAAAGATCCAGCGCCGAAGTAGGTTCATCAAGCATAATAAGCTTTGGTTTTACCGCCAGAGCACGGGCAATGCCAATTCTCTGACGCTGCCCACCGGAAAACTCATGCGGATAGCGATTTTTTATGTCGGCATTTAGGCCGGATTCTTTCAGTGCGTGCTCAATGCGTGCTTCATAATCTTCTTGCGAACGATTAATGCCATGCGCCTTTAGTCCTTCGCCCACAATCTGGGCAATGGTCATGCGGGGATTAAGGCTGGAAAATGGATCCTGAAATACCATCTGCATGGATTTGCGTAAGGGGCGGACATGGTTGCCGTTTAAAGAGTCAATCCTTTTGCCGTCAAAGTTAATTTCCCCCTCAGACGGAATCAGGCGCAATAATGCCATGGCAAGTGTGGTTTTACCCGATCCACTTTCCCCAACAATGCCTAGCGTGTGCCCTCTTTTTACTTCAACGGTTACATCGTTCACGGCTTTGACAAAGCTTATAGGCTTGCCAAAGAAATTTTTGGTTCTAGGAAAATGTACCCGCAAAGACGGGCTGTTGATGATAATGCCATCTGGTGTGACGGCCACAGGTTCTCCCTTCGGTGCGGCATTGATTAAATGTTTGGTGTAGTCGTGTTGCGGGTTAGAAAATATCCCGGTTACCCTCCCCTGTTCAACAATTTTTCCTTGATGCATGACGAGGACTCTGTCGGCAATTTTCTCCACAATGGTCAGGTCATGGGTGATGAGCATAATGGCCATACCAAATTTCTTTTGCAGCTTTTTTAGCAAAGTAAGGATGTGTGCTTGAATGGTGACGTCTAGTGCGGTAGTGGCCTCGTCGGCGATAAGCAGATCCGGATTGTTGGCCAGTGCCATGGCAATCATGATGCGTTGACGTTGTCCGCCGGAAAGCTCATGCGGATAGGCGTTGAGCCGTGTTTTCATGTCTCCCAGCTCCACGTCGTCGAGCAGTTGGAAGATTTTTGCCTCTAAATCCCTTTTCTTAATCAGAGGAGTGTGTAAGCTAATGGCTTCGCTTAGTTGTTTGTGTAATGTGTGGAGAGGGTTGAGGGAAGTCATGGGTTCTTGAAAAACCATGCTGATACGGTTGCCCCGTATGGTACGTAGATCATTTTCGCTCATGGAAAGAAGGTCTTGTCCATTAAAAAGAATACGGCCAGAAGGGTGGCTTGCTGTAGGATAGGGTAGAAGTTTTAAAACAGACAGCGCCGATACTGATTTTCCAGAACCGCTTTCCCCGACAACCGCGCAAATCTCACCACGGTTAATTTTAAAGGAGATTTGATCGACAGCCAACATATCAGCACCGTCTTGTTTAAAGGCAACTGAAAGATTTTCAATTCTTAGGCATGATGTGTCTTTATCGTTCATACAATCATTTATAGTGTTTTATGAATCCAATACAATGGAGATTTGCTAAATTTAAGCAACAGCCCCAATTTAGGCTTGCGGAATGGAAATATCTGTTCTATAAGCGTTGCTCTTTTCGTGGTCCCGTAGCTCAGCTGGTAGAGCAACTGACTTTTAATCAGTGGGTCACAGGTTCGAATCCTGTCGGGATCACCATTCTTTCTTACAGAACTGTTTGCCTATTTCCTTTCATATTTCTATAGTGACCATTTAAACATCACTGATGAGAGTTTTATATGGACATGGCTTTAGTAATTCTTTCCTATCTTCTAGGCTCTATCCCGTTTGGGTTACTCATTGCCAGATGTAAAGGCGTAAAGGACATACGCTCTGAGGGGTCGGGCAATATCGGTGCGACGAATGTCACGCGGGTTATTGGCAAAAAGATAGGCGCTCTGGTTTTGCTGCTTGATGGGTTAAAAGGCGCAACAGCAATATTGATGGCACAGCATTTTGCGCAGGAGGCAATTACCATATTTATGTGTGCTGCGCTGGTGATTTTGGGGCATATTTTTCCCATTTGGCTGAAGTTTAAAGGCGGGAAGGGAGTAGCCACCACCATTGCGGTGTTGTTAATGCTTAGCCCGCTTGTGGGATTGCTGTTGGTTGCAACTTGGGTGGTTGTGTATACCCTTACCAAAATCTCATCACTTTCAGCACTGGTTTCCGTGCTTCTACTGCCACTATATGCGTTTATTTTTTACGAAGGTGGCAGCCTTGGTTTTGTATATTTATGCGGGTTTTTAACCCTCACCATTTTCCTAACGCATCACCAGAACATTAAGCGCTTGCTTAAAGGTGAAGAGAAAACAGTCAAATAGGGTAAAAATATGGCAATAGCAGCAGCACAATCAGACCATGAAACAACTTTAAGTGAAAAAGAAAGAATTGCCTGGATTCGTTTGATCCGTAGCCAGAATGTGGGGCCAAAAAGTTTCTTTAAGTTTGTAGAGATTTTTGGTTCGGCACAAAAAGCCTTAGAAGAATTACCGGAAATGGCAAAAAAAGGCGGCGCAAAAACCCCATTATGTACGTACAGTGTGAGAGACGCGGAAAAAGAAATTGAGGCAGTAGCAGCGTTGGGCGGAACAATTATTACATTCGCCGATGCACACTATCCTAAATTATTGCGGCAGATTTCTGATCCTCCACCGGTTTTATCCATGGTGGGCAATTTGGAGCTTTTAGAAAAGCCGGTCATCGCCATGGTTGGTGCGCGTAATGCTTCAATCAACGCCAATCGGCTGACGGGTAAATTTTCCAAAGAGCTTGGTGAGAAAGGCTACGTAATTGCCAGCGGTTTTGCCAGAGGTATTGACACGTCAGCACATCAGGGCTCTCTGGAAACAGGAACGATTGCGGTTTTGGGTGGTGGAATAGACATCATCTATCCCAAAGAAAATGCAGAGCTTTATGAGGAGATACGGCACAAGGGACTGATCGTGGCGGAATGCGCTTATGGTACTGTGCCGCAGGCAAAGAATTTCCCTAGACGCAACCGTATTATTTCTGGTATTTCAACCGGCATTGTGGTGATGGAAGCGGCCCGTAAATCCGGTTCGTTAATCACGGCTCGTATGGCCAACGAACAGGGAAGAGAGGTGATGGCGGTTCCCGGCTTTCCTTTGGATCCTCGCGCAGAAGGTCCTAATTATCTTATCAAAGAAGGCGCTACTCTGGTTAGCAGTGTGGAGGACATTATTCAAGCGGTGGAATATGAGCGGCACAGGGAACATATTATGTCAGAGAATATTGCGTCGTCATTTATAGACAGGGGGCAGAATATTTCCAGCTCAGCTCAGCTGGATAAAATTCGTCATGCCGTTGTCACTCAGCTCAACCATAGTCCTGTTTTGATAGATGATTTGGTGGTGTCTTGTGGGGCGAGTGTCAGCGACATACAGATTATTTTGTTGGAACTTGAACTGGCAGGAAGGCTGGAAAGACATCCGGGAAATAAGGTGGCGCTTTTGATGGAATAAAAAAGAGCGCCTTTTTAGACGCTCTTAATTCTATATAAATGTTATTTTGTTTCACTAAGCAGCACGTTTATTTTCAAGCTCTTCACGCACTTGCTGTGCTGCGCTTGTCATCAACTTCAATGCTTCTTTGACTTCTGGCCAGCCGCGGGTTTTAAGACCACAGTCTGGATTGACCCAAAGTTGTTCAGGCTTTAACACTTCCAGTGCTTTGTGAAGCAAGTTGACCATCTCTTGTTTGCTTGGTACACGAGGACTGTGAATATCATACACGCCAGGGCCAATTTCGTTTGGATATTTAAACTCAACAAACGCATCCAACAATTCCATTTGTGAACGTGATGTTTCAATGGTGATCACATCCGCATCCATTTTAGCAATATGGCTGATGATGTCGTTAAAATCAGAATAACACATGTGGGTGTGGATTTGGGTCTCATCCCCTACACCGGAAGCAGATACACGGAAAGCTTCAATTGACCAATCGAGATAATGTGCCCAATTGTCACGGCGCAAAGGTAAGCCTTCACGCAGTGCAGCCTCATCAATTTGGATGATTTTAATCCCTGCTGTTTCAAGATCCACCACTTCATCACGAATGGCCAGACCAATTTGTTTGCACGTTTCGGATTCGGGTTGATCGTTACGCACAAAAGACCATTGTAGGATGGTCACCGGACCGGTGAGCATGCCTTTCATGTGTTTTTTGGTGTTGGCTTGTGAAAATTCTGCCCATTTGACCGTCATTGCTTCAGGACGGGAAACGTCCCCAAAAATAATCGGTGGCTTCACGCAGCGTGAGCCGTAAGACTGTACCCAACCAAATTTGGTAAAGGCAAAGCCGGAAAGTTTTTCACCAAAATATTCTACCATGTCGGTACGTTCATATTCACCATGAACCAAGACATCCAGCCCAAGTTCTTCTTGAATACGAATAGTACGTACGGTTTCTTCTTGTAAGAATTTTTCATATTCTTGAGCGCTGATCTCTCCAGTACGGAATTTTGCGCGCGTAGCCCGCACCTCAGCCGTTTGCGGGAACGAGCCAATGGTGGTGGTTGGCAAAAGTGGAAGATTAAGAATTGGTCGCTGGATTTCCGCGCGGATAGCATAATCGGAATTGCGCGATTTCATGTCTTCCGTGATGTTGGCCGTACGTTCTTTAACCGCTTTGTTGTGGACGCGTGCTGAAGAGGCTTTGGATTGTATTGCTGCTTGTGCGTTAGCAAAGAATGCTTCATCTTTAGCACCATTGCCGGCATTGGCCACTGCTGAAATCTCGGAAAGTTTTTGTTTGGCAAAAGCCAACCATGAGGTTAATTCCTCGTCTAATTCTGTTTCAGAATCTAGATCTACAGGAGAGTGAAGCAATGAACAAGATGGGCCAACAATCACACGATCTGAACCTAGCTTGGCAATAGCTTTTTCAACCGAAGCAAGCGCTTGATCCAAATCCGCACGCCAGATGTTACGTCCGTCAATCACACCAAGTGAAAGGATTGTTTCCCCAGAAATTTGTGACAAAGCATTGTCCAATTGTCCAGGGGCACGTACCAGATCAATATGCACGGCCGCAACAGGCAGGCCAAATGCGACAGCAGAGTTTTCACGCATGTCATCAAAATACGTTGCCAATAGAATCTTAATAGAGCTTGCCTTACTTAAGCTTGCATACGCGTCTTTGTATGCTGTGATAGCATCGGCATTTTGATCCAATACCAAGCATGGCTCATCAATTTGTACCCAGTTGGCACCAACGGCTTCAAGCTTTTTAAGAACTTCTGTGTAGACAGGGAGTAATTTTGACAACAGGCTCAGTGCATCAAAACCATCCTCATGTGATTTGGCAAGCAGAAGGAATGAGACTGGCCCTAAAAGAACAGGCTTGGTGTCAATGCCCAATTCCTTGGCCTCTACAAATTCATCGACGATTTTATTGCTGGAAAGTTTAAAGCTGGTTTTGCTGGAAAGTTCTGGGACAATAAAATGATAGTTGGTGTCAAACCATTTGGTCATTTCCATGGCCGTCACGTCTTTTTCACTGGTTTGCTGGCCACGTGCCATGGCAAAATAGGTTTCCAAACTGACAGGCCCTTCCGGAGCATCGTAACGTTCTGGCACTGCGCCGACCAAGGCAATTGTATCAAGGACATGGTCATAAAACGAGAAGTCGTTTGAAGGAATCAGGTCAATTCCAGCATCTTTTTGCATGTGCCAATGTATCTTACGCAGGTTCTTTGCTTCTGCCTGTAATTCGGCTTCAGAAAGATTGCCTTTCCAATAGCTTTCAACGGCTTTTTTTAATTCACGTTTTGCGCCGATGCGCGGGAAACCAAGGTTTGAAGAAATAACCATTTCAGGTACTCCATTTTCTCTCTAAGTTGTGTTTTTGCAAGTGCTCTCCACCGACAAATGGGGGCGCATCATAACAACATTATTCCCAGATGCAAGTTTTTTGATTAATTGCCAGATTTATTTTGATTTCCCCATTCTGTATTAGAGGGGTGTGGTTAGTTTTTTTAAATAATATATTATTTAATAGGGGCGTTATTCTGGTTTTATAGAAAAAAACCTTTGCAAAATAATTGTCATACTGTAAAGCTGCGGCGAAATTAAATCAAGTGGAGTTGGCTTTTTTATGGCACAGCATGTAGTGATAGTCGAATCACCGGCAAAATGTAAAACAATTAACAAATATCTGGGTAAAGATTATACGGTGATGGCCTCGTTTGGTCATATTAGAGATTTGCCATCCAAGGACGGTTCGGTGCGCCCGGATGCGGATTTTGCCATGGACTATCAGATTTCCAGCGATTCAAAAAAGCATGTCAATGAGATTGCGGCTGCAGTGAAAAATGCCAGCAGTTTAATTTTAGCGACAGACCCTGATCGTGAGGGGGAGGCAATTTCTTGGCATGTGCTCGAAGCTTTACGTGAGAAGAAGGCGCTTAAAAAGGATACAAAAATTGAACGTGTGGCTTTTAGTTCGATTACTAAAGAAGCAGTGAAAACTGCCATAGCCAATCCCCGTGAGTTAGATATGGATTTGGTCAATGCTCAACAAGCAAGGCGTGCGTTGGACTATCTGGTTGGGTTTAATATTTCTCCAGTGTTGTGGCGTAAATTACCGGGCAGTAAGTCTGCCGGTCGGGTACAGTCGGTGGCACTGCGTTTGATCTGTGAACGCGAACATGAGATTGAGATTTTTAAAGAACAGGAATATTGGGATATCAAGGCTGATTTTCAAACTCCGGCCTCCGATAAGTTCTCTGCCATGTTGACCCATGTAGAAGGGCAGAAGCTGGAGAAGTTCGCTTTGCCCAATGAGGGCGCTGCAAAGAAAATTGAAGCGGTTTTAGGCGATAAAAATTATGCGGTGACTTCGGTAGTTAAAAAACAATCCAAGCGCAGGCCTTATGCTCCTTTTACGACTTCCACGTTGCAGCAGGAGGCTTCACGTAAACTAGGCTTTTCAGCTAAAAGAACCATGATGACGGCTCAGAAGTTGTATGAAGGAATTTCTCTTGGTGGCGAAACTACCGGTGTGATTACCTACATGCGTACCGATGGGGTGACCGTAGCACCGGAGGCTGTTGAGCGTGCGCGTGGCTATATTGCTAAAGAATATGGCGATACATTCTTACCGCAAAAACCGCGTTATTATGCAACCAAGCAAAAAAACGCGCAGGAGGCTCACGAAGCCATCCGCCCTACCGACCCAATGCGTACCCCGCAATCTATCCGGAGTTACCTTGAGGACGATCAGTTTAAATTATACGACCTCATTTGGAAGCGTTTGATCGCCAGCCAGATGGAAGATGTGGTGCTGGATCAGGTCGCGGCAGACATTGTCACCGACGATGGTTATGCCACGTTCCGCGCCAATGGATCAACCATCGTGTTTGCCGGATTTTATAAAGTATATCGTGAAGGTACTGACGACGAGGATGGTGCAGAATCGGATGAAAAAACCTTGCCGCCGTTGAATGAAGGTGACGCACAAAGCTTGCTTGAGGTGGACGCGGCGCAGCACTTTACCCAACCTCCCGCACGCTTTAGCGAGGCCAGTTTGGTAAAAAAGCTTGAGGAATTGGGCATTGGTCGTCCTTCGACCTACGCGGCGATTCTTTCTGTGTTGCAGGAACGTGAATATGTGACATTGGATAAAAAACGTTTTATCCCTGAAATGCGTGGTCGGCTGGTAACGTCTTTTCTCACCAGCTTCTTTACCAAATATGTGGAATATGATTTTACCGCTGAGCTGGAAAATGAGTTGGACGCTGTTTCTGCCGGTACGTTGGATTGGAAAGAAGCGTTGCGACAATTTTGGAATGATTTCTCGGTTTCGGTCAAAAGCGCGATGGATTTGGAGTTTAATCAGGTCATTAGCGAACTAAACAGAGAGCTGGAACTATTGCTTTTCCCGGGGGAGGGGGACATTGCACAGCGCCGCAAATGTCCAAAATGTTCTACGGGCGAGATGAGCCTTAAGCTGGGCAAGTTTGGTGCGTTCTTGGGCTGTTCCAATTATCCGGAATGCAATCATACAATACAGCTTGCTGCCAGTGGTGGGGATGACAAGGATGCTTCTGCGGCGGCAAATGCTGGCTTTGAAACAAAGAGTTTGGGCACAGATCCAGAAAGTGGGTTGGAAATTACTTTGCGCAAAGGGCCGTATGGTTTTTATGTCCAGCTTGGAGAAGCCGTGTCGGGAGATAAGAAGGCCAAGCCAAAACGCGCGTCCTTAGCCAAAGGCAAAAATCCAGAAGAGCTTACCTTAGAGGAAGCCATCACCATGCTGTCTTTACCGCGGACATTGGGCATTCATCCCGAAACAGGAAAGGAAATTGAGGCCAATGTTGGACGGTATGGGCCTTATGTAAAACATGACGGGAAATTTGTGTCCTTAAAACCGGAAGACGATGTCTATACAATTGGCTTAAATCGTGCGGTAACACTCATTGCTGAAGCACCAAAAAAAGCAGGCAGTGAACCACTACGCAGCCTTGGCGAACACCCTGATGGGGGGGGTGAGTTGGCCATTTATGACGGGCGGTATGGGCCGTATGTAAAACACGGAAAAATTAATGCCACGATTCCCAAGACGATGGACAAGGACAGCCTAACCTTGGAAGAGGCCGTTGAACTGGTCGCACAACAGAAAGCGAAGAAGAAGAAAAAATAATTACTGTTATTCAGGCAAATACAAACTATATTGTCATTGTTAAACAGAACATGTGAGTGAAAATTGTCAAAGAAAATCACATTACAATTTGGGCCAAAATATAAGGAATATGAGGTTGGCGATATCGTTCATCTGGCCAAGGATAGTCCGTTGCGATTGGAGTGTGGAGCTGAGATTTCGGATTTTCCCATCGCGTATCAAACCTACGGCACGCTCAATGAAGACAAGAGTAATGCTATTTTGGTGTGTCATGGTTTAACCGGCGATCAATATTTGATTGGGACACACCCGATTACCGGTAAGGCCGGTTGGTGGGAATCAATTGCCGGTAAAGGAAAGGCACTGGATACGGACAAATATTTTATCATCTGTCCGAACAGTTTAGGGGGATGTTTGGGGTCGTATGGGCCAAAACACATTAATTCAAAAACCGGCACAGCTTTTAACTTGGATTTTCCAGTGATCACCATCAAAGATATGATTGCCGCACAAAAATTGTTGGTAGAACATTTTGGCATTGAAAAATTATTGTGTGTTATTGGTGGTTCGATGGGTGGGATGCAGGTGCTACAATGGGCTTCAACGTATCCTGAGGCAATGCATGCTTGTGTGCCCATCGCCGCCGCACCAAGGCATTCGGCACAAAATATTGCTTTCCATGAAATTGGTCGTCAGTCGATTATTGTGGATCCGGAATTTTGTGGTGGCAATTACATTAACGAAGGCCGGTTCCCCGTCAACGGCTTGGCTGTGGCGCGGATGACCGCGCATGTGACCTATCTTTCTGAATCGGGTTTGCAGCGGAAGTTTGGTCGTAATTTACAAGACAGGTCGGAAAAATCCTATGGGTTTGAGGCGGATTTCCAAATTGAAAGCTATCTACGCCATCAGGGTATGGCGTTTGTGGAGCGGTTTGACCCTAATTCCTATTTGTACATCACCAGAGCGTTGGATTATTTTGATATGATTGAGGACAATGGTGGGGACCTGCGTAATGCTTTTTCCCATTCTACGGCGTCTTTCTGCATTATTTCCTTTTCTAGCGATTGGCTGTTCCCAACCTCTGAAGCTAAGAAGGTGGTGCGGGCATTGGCCGCCACGGCAGCGGATATCAGCTTTATGGAAATTCAAACCGATAAAGGACATGATGCGTTCCTGTTAGATGAACCTTTATTTATCAATGCGATAGAAGGCTTTATGAAAAAAATTCATAAAAAGGTGCTGGGGTAATATGACATTAAACACCCACCAGAAAATTATTTATTCTCTCATAGAAGAGGGAAGTAAAATCATTGATATCGGTTGCGGTGCGGGCAAGCTGCTCAAAGCACTGGAAAAAAAGAACGTGTCTGGGCATGGGCTTGAGCTGGAATCGGAAAAGGTTAGTGCGGCAGTTTCCAACGGGCTTTCGGTAATTCAGGGCGACGCGGACAATGACCTACAATATTATCCGGACAATGGCTTTGATTATGCCATATTGGCGCTGTCTTTGCAAAGCATGAAAGAGCCAAAACATGTGTTGGAAGAAGCGCTACGAATTGCCAAACATGTGATGGTGGTTATCCCCAATTTCGGCAGCATTGAAAACAGGCTTTACCTTTTTGCCAAAGGAAGGATGCCGGTAACGTCACAGCTTTCTTACCAGTGGTACGAAACGCCCAACATCCACTTTTGTACCATCAGCGATTTTGTGGAGCTGACAAAAGAAATCGGCTGTACAATAGAAAAACGCATTGCGATTAATAAATCGGGTAAAAACAAAGAATTTAAAGGCAATGGCTGTTTGGGAGCCAATCTTTTTAGTGAGCATGGTGTGTTTGAGTTAAGTAAGAATTAATGCGTCTTCTTCTTAATCGTTTTGCTCTGAGAGTCGTCACGTTTCTTCTTCTTTAATTTCTTAATAAAATCCTCTATGTCGAGTTGTGAAGGGTGATTGCAGAAATAATGATTGTCTAGATTGTGCATAGCGATTCTCCCAAATCGTGTTCCGACAGTCTGATTATAGCATATTATGTGTTAATAAAAAGTTAACAACACCAGATATTGTGGTTTTCTTATTTCTTGCAATGTGAAACATAAAAATATAGATTGCGCCAACGCATCGCTGTTGATAAAGAAAATATATGAGTTGGTTTAAGAAGTTAACATCTGGGCTGTCAAAAAGCTCTACTAAGATTTCCCAAGGAATCAGTGATATTTTCACCAAGCGTAAGCTTGACGATGAAATGATCGAAGAGCTTGAAGAGCTCTTGATTATGGCGGATCTCGGCGCGGCAACCGCGGCAAAGGTCGTCAGGGGATTTGCCAAGGGAAAATTTGATAAGGAAATTGCTGAAGACGAGGTCAAAGAGGCTTTGGCGGAACAGATTTCCCAAATATTACAGCCAGTGGCACAACCCATCGCAATTGACAGAGATAAACATCCGCATGTGATTATGATGGTAGGTGTCAATGGTAACGGTAAAACTACCACGTTGGGCAAGCTAGCACTGCAATATGGTAATCAGGGACATAAGGTGATGATGGTCGCATGCGATACGTTCCGTGCGGCAGCAGTAGAGCAATTGCAGGTGTGGGGTCAGCGTGCTGGCTGTACGGTGATTACCGGTGAGTCCAATGCGGATCCAGCCAGCGTGGCCTATGCGGCGATGGAAAAAGCTCGGCAAGAAGGGGCCGATATTTTGCTCATTGATACGGCCGGCCGCCTACAAAATAAAAAAGACTTAATGGAAGAATTGGCTAAAATTTCCCGGGTGGTAAAAAAAATTGATCCAAGCGCACCTCATGATACGGTTCTGGTACTTGACGCAACAACAGGGCAGAATGCCCACAGTCAGGCGCAATCGTTCAAAGACATTGCCGATATTTCAGGTATCATTGTTACCAAACTTGATGGCACGGCCAAAGGCGGTGTGGTGGTGGGTTTGGCGGAAGCGTTTAAATTGCCCATACATGCGGTGGGTGTTGGGGAGCAGATTGAAGACCTGAATGCTTTTGATGCCAGAGATTTTTCTAAAGGTTTGATGGGGATAGAGTAGGGGCGTTATTAATGATAAAGCGAATAAAAAATCATATACTGACATTACCGCAGAAGGTTGAGCTGTTAGTGCTCTATGGGGCGGTGATGTTTGCTTTGGGGATTGGGTTGAATTATCTATCCTCGCCGGATTATCCGGATTATTATGACATTGAGGAAGAGGGAATTCCCATCGAAGAGGTTGCTGATTTTGATAGGGATTATGTGGCACCAAAACAAGGCATATCCTTTAATCAGGAATCGGTTGACATTAAACTCTCAGAACTTCCTGCAGAATTACCGGAGAAGGGGGTGTATGATGTGGTGCCTAAGGTCAAGAAATCTGATGCCGCACTACCTACGCAAGAGGCAGAAGATAAGAAATATGAAAAAAATCAGGACGTAGTCAAGCTGCTAAAAGAAATAGAAATTCCAGAAGTCTCTGACAATCAACATCTTCTTGACCAAACATTGAAATCGATAGAATCAGCGCCAAAGCAATCGGAATATGTGTATGACTATGCGGTGGAAAAAGGCGACACACTGACTAACTTGCTAATCAAGGCCGGAGTGAATCGCGATGAGGTTTTCTTTATCGGCAAGGCGGTAGATAAAGTATATGACAGCCGAAACATAAAAGTTGGGCAGAAAATAAGCATTACTCTAAGGGAAAAAAACATAGATGATGACGGTGGGGAGCTTGAATTTGCTCTTTTGAGAATCTTCCTGCCGGAGAAAACACTACATATTGTAAGTCAGGGAGGAGGTAAATATCAGGCATCTGAGGAGAAAAAACCACTAAATAAAACCTTTGTTTTCAAAAAAGGGAAGATAGAAACTAGCCTTTTCGCCCTAGGGAACAAACTCAAAATTCCAGCAAATCTGATGGTAGAGTTTATGCGGCAATACAGCTTTGATGTTGATTTTCAGAGGGACATACGTGAAGGCAATATGTTTGAAATATTGTATGAAGTTTACCGAGATGGTGACGGTAAGGGTGTCAAGTATGGGAATTTGGTTTATGGGCTGTTAACTGTCGATAACAGCAATTTAAAAATTTATCGTTACAGCGTTTCAAATAATGATGAGGATGCAGATTATTACACAGAAACCGGCCAAACTCTAAGACGCGGATTATTAAAAACACCCATTAGTGGTGCGGTCATCTCTTCGCCGTTTGGCAAGCGCAAACATCCTATTATGGGGTACACTAAAATGCATAAAGGGGTTGATTTTGCTGCCGACAGAGGCACACCATTTTATGCAAGCGGAGATGGAAAAATTGTTTTCATCGGAAGAAAAGGCGGGTATGGGAATTACATACGTATACGCCACAGCGCGGACTATGAAACGGCTTATGGGCATATCTATAAATTTGCTAAAGGCATGCGCAAAGGGCGTAAGGTAAAACAAGGTCAAATCATTGCCTATGTTGGATCTACGGGCAAATCCACCGGCCCACATCTGCACTATGAAATTCTAAAAAATGGCAAACAAGTTAACCCGATGAAGGTAAAATTGCCTGCGGGTAAAAAACTAAAAAGCAAGGATCTGGACAAATTTATTATTTATAAGTCTGAAATAGAAAAGATTCTTGCAACCAAGAAATAATATTATTAAATTATAGTTAAAGTTGTAAAACTGCCGCATATTTAGCTATAATAGCGGACAAACGTAGCAATATATAGATATTTTCATGGACATAGTCCGTAGATTAACCTATAACTTTAATATATTTAGTGCTTTACGTAGAGGCATGGTGGATAGGCATTAGCTGTTATGAAGAACTTTTTGGTAATGAAAAAGGACGAGAAAAACCCCTCTGATGAAGGTGGTAATCGCCCGTTTCGTCTTGTTGAAACCAAGAACTGGTATAAAGACAGATATCAGATAGTTGTTGTTCAGCGAAATGTTCTGGTCATATTTACCATTGTCGCTCTTATAGGATTGGTTGGATTAGTGATTAACGTAGCTGCTTTAAGTAATAGTAAAATCTTTGAACCGTTTGTGATTCAGCTGGATGAGAAAACTGGTATTGTTACCAAGGTGGATACAAAATCAGTTGAAAAGCTTACGGCGCTTGAGTCCGTTACACGGGCGCAGCTTTCTCAATATGTGATGGCGCGTGAGTCTTATTCTTTTCATAGCTATTTCCACAATTATCATCGGGTGGTTCGTGTGCTTTCCTCGGACAATGTGTATGAGGATTTTAGATTTTCCATTGCTCGTGGTGCGCAGGATAGTCCGTTAAATTTACAAAATAGTGCGACAAGAAGGACCAAAATAAAATCCATAACATTCTTGGATAAGCAAACAGCGCAGGTAAGAATCGCTGTTGACGAAATTTCTTACCCAAGGGGTGAGTTACTGCATTCACGGCATTACATATTGACGATGTCATTCGAATTTGACCCAAGTCGGGGATTAAGTCCTCAAGAGCGTTACTTAAACCCGCTTGGCTTTAAAATTACAGGATATTCAAGAGAAACGGAGTTTGTACAATGATAGTTCGTAAATCTTTGGCCCTTATGCTGGTTATGCTTTCATTACTGAATGTAGGCATTGCAATGGCAGGAGAGCCACTTTCGGCAGACAGTCGCATCAGAACATTTGTTTATAGTGAAAATGAAGTCTTTAGGCTTGTGACGAGGTTTGGTTACCAGTCAAACATAGAGCTTGGAAAAGAAGAAGAAATATTAACCCTTTCGGTTGGGGATGCCAGTGCGTTTAAAATAACGCCTTCTACGGGTAGGATTTTTGTCAAAGCCATGCGCAATGACAGCATCACGAATATGACTCTGGTAACAAACAAGCGTGCCTATCAGTTTGAGCTTTCGTCTGTGGTGGAGTCAAATAGGGATATTATTTACGTAATGCGCTTCTTTTATCCTAGTGCGCCAGGTGATGATGAGTATGGTAGCAAAAACATCTCTCCTCAAGAAATCAAAAAGAGGATAATGGCTTCACGTGTGCCATCAGCCTCAAAGGGATCGGGTGACGCGCAGAGATACAGTTTTGATATTGCACAGAGTTCAGCAGACATGCAAATAAAATCGGTGTTAAATACCCAATATTCTAAAAGTGGGGATATGACTATTGCGCCAGAAAGAGTTTTTGATGATGGAAGGTCAACATTTTTTAAATTTGCAGACAGCATTGCCTATGTTCCATCTTTTTACACCGTCTTAGAAAATGGTAATGAGCGCTCTATACCTGCCCGTAAGGAAGGGTTATATGTTGTGGTAAGTGGTATATATCCAAAACTGGCATTGCGCTCGGGGCCTTCAGTTATATGTATTTTTAATGACAAAATATCTCCTAGGAAACTAGCAGCAGGGTAGTGGAATGGTTAAAGACAAAAACGAATACACAGAAGATCAAAATCAGGAAGTAAGCGATCAGCAGTCTTCTTGGTCACAAGATGATTTGGAAAATGAGGAACAAAAACCTGCGGTCGCTGAAAGCGGCAATAAGGGTAAGCTTGTTGTAATTATAGTGGGTGTGGTGGTGTTATTCCTCCTATATTCTATCTTCACCGAGGAAGAGCAAAAACCCTCAAACACAGTCAATGTTGAAGACATTGTTCAAAAGGCACAAGGGCCGGTTGGCAGCGTTGCTTCTCGTTCGTCTATGCCGTTGGACATTGAACCTCCTATGCCTCCTGCGGCTGAGATGGCGAGTGTGCCCCCTCCTCCTCCCCCTCCTCCGCCGCCAGCACCTCCGGTGATTGAGGCTCCTCCACCAATTGAGTCTCCAAATAAGGTTTTTGGTGGTTTTGGCGCGGGATTTACGATTCCCAAAGAAATTGAAGGGAGAATTAAGTCGAAAATGTTTGTGTCTGGCAGTGGAGGCGGCAGCGGTGGTATGTCACGTTCAGAAAATTCAGGTTTTTTCGGTGGTGGAAGCAGCAGCAGTCGTGAAAACGTTCCTTCATCTATTGCAGCAAGTCTTGCTCCCTCAAGTGCGGTGTATGTGGATGCCACATTGGCTAGCGACCCACGTTATACTATTGGTATGGGCAAGATTATGGATGCGGTGCTTGAAACAGGCATTAACACCCAGCTTCCAGGCATATTGCGTGCGGTCATTAGTCAGGATGTTTACGCTGAGCAGGGTCGGGCAATTCTGATCCCTAGAGGCTCTCGTCTGATTGGTGTATATGATACTGAGATTTCTCGCGGACAAGGGCGTGTGTTTATCACATGGAACCGTGTCATAAGACCTGATGGAATCGATATTATGATTGATAGTCCTGCGGCGGATCTTCTGGGTCGTGCCGGTATGGAAGGTGAGGTTGATTCACGTTACCTTGAGATATTTAGCAATTCAATCCTTCTGAGTACGCTAAGCGTAGCGTTTGCAGTTGCGGGGGATGAGATTGTTGACGGGGGTAGTGTGACGCAAGGTGAAACCGGCAGCGGTGATGCAACACAAAGTGGTAGCGTTGGCAGTATTGCCCTGCTTGATGCGGTGGATGATTTCGGGAATACGGTTGAAGGTGTTGCCAGAGATTTGATTGATATCAGCCCAATTATAACAGTGGATCAGGGGACTAGAATTAAAGTTTTTGCCAATAAGGATATTAAATTCCCGACAGGTTTTGGTTCTGGTGTAGAAGTAATTAGATAGATGAGTTTAGCAGCCTTAGATGCTTTTTTAGGCCCCATTCGTGAGATATTGGAGAGGGAAGGTGTAAATGAGATCTCCATTAACAGACCTCATGAAGTTTGGCTTGAATCTAAGGGTGAATTCATTACTGAGCACATACCTGATCTCACGCTGGACCATTTAAAGTCTTTGGCTCGATTGATAGCCCAATCTACAAATCAGGTTATCAGTGAAGAAAAACCCTTGCTTTCGGCCACATTACCCGCAGGATATCGTATCCAGATTGTCTATCCCCCTGCCGTTGAACCGGGCACATTGGCGATGTCTATTCGTAAGGCCAATGCGCTTTCTCTTTCTTTGAAGCAATACGAGGCTCTGGGTGCTTTCCAGAGTACGTCAAACCGTGCCATTGGGGATAAAAATAACGCACGACTGAAAAAATTGCTTGATGATGGCGAGATACGTAAATTTCTCAGTGAGGCTGTTAAAGCCAAGAAAAATATGATTGTGAGCGGGGGTACGTCTTCGGGTAAAACAACATTCTTGAATGCGGCCTTGGGTGAAATTCCCTTTAATGAAAGGCTTATTACGATTGAGGATGCGCGTGAGATTTCTCTCAATCAGCCCAATAGGGTACATTTGATGGTCTCAAAAGGGGATCAGGGTCGGGCAAAAGTCAGTACGATGGATTTGATTGAAGCATGTTTACGGCTTGCTCCCTCCCGTGTTTTGGTGGGTGAGTTGCGTGGCGCTGAGGCATTTAGCTTTTTACGTGCGGTCAATACAGGGCACCCAGGTTCTGTAGCCACGTTGCACGCGGACACACCAGCGCTAGCTTTTGAACAATTGGTGATGATGGTGATGCAGGCCGGTATTGGCATGACGCGTGAAGAAATTGTCCGCTATATTCATGATGTGATAGAAATTGTGGTGCAGCTTAAGAAAGGCGCAGGCGGGCGGCGTTATGTGTCTGAGATATATTTTAATCCCATAGACATGTAATATTTTGACTAACGGTTCTTAGAAGATTATATTCCAGATGCTGTGTTTTTTGACATTAGGTGTAGATTAAGAGTCTGAGGGGTTTGGTTTGGCGGCTCATAATATTAAAAATAATTTGCTTATTGGCATTGTGGTTCTCACGGTGTTTGCCGGATGTTTTCTTTTCGGGAGTATCATTCCTACCTATATTATGGTGCATGGATTTGATAAATTTAGCTTTGATGGGCTGTTTTCAAAATACGAGGAGATATTGGCGTATTGGTGGAAGTGGCGCAGCAATCCTCACCCCTCAATACAAACCTTAACATTACAGATATTCGGCCCTATGGGTGGTTCGGCGGCACTTTTTGGGGTGTGTATTTTCTTGTTACGTGCGCCATTGTTTGACGTACGTCCCTTTAAGAAGAAAGAATTACTGCACGGTGATGCACGTTGGGCGACGGAAGCAGACGTAAAGAAAATGGGGTTGCGCTCCAAACATGGTGTGTTGTTGGGCAACAGTCCACGTGGGTATTTATGCGCGGATGGTTTCCAACATGTATTATTATTTGCTCCTACCGGTTCGGGTAAAGGTGTGGGATTTGTTATTCCTAACCTCCTATGGTGGCAGGATTCGGTGGTGGTACACGATATTAAGCTGGAAAACTATGAGCTTACCAGTGGCTATCGCCAGAAAGTGCTTAAGCAGAAAGTGTATCTTTGGAATGCCGCCAGCCCTGATGGGGTGACGCATTGTTATAATCCGTTTGATTGGGTGAGTACCAAGATGGGGCAGATGGTTGACGATATCCAAAAAATCAGTAACCTTCTTTGTCCAGAGCAGGAGTTCTGGGAGAACGAAGCCCGCTCTCTGTTTGTTGGGGTTTCCCTGTATCTTTTGGCCTGTAAGGACAAGGTAGCCTCTTTAGGAGAGGTGGTCCGAACGTTACGCAGTGACGATGTGGTGTATAATCTGGCGGTGGTGTTGGATACGATGGGCAAAGAGATTCATCCTGTGTCGTACATGAACCTTGCGGCTTTTTTGCAAAAAGCAGACAAAGAACGTTCGGGTGTAATTTCCACATTAAACTCCAAACTGGAATTATGGACAAACCCATTGATTGATGCAGCCACTGCATCGAGTGATTTTGATTTTAATAAAATCAAAAAAGAACGCATGACTATTTATGTTGGTTTAACACCGGACAATATTGACCGTTTAAAACCACTGATGCAGATTTTCTATCAACAAGCCGCACAGATAATGACCAAACATATGCCCCGTCCCGATGAGCCAGTTGGGGTAATGCTTTTGATGGACGAGTTCCCAACTTTGGGGAATATGGCACAATTTAAACAAGGGATTGCCTATTTCCGTGGGTATAAAGTACGGCTTTTCTTAATTATTCAGGATACCGAACAATTAAAAGATATTTATGAAGAAGCCGGAATGAATTCATTTCTGGCCAACTCAACTTACCGCGTCACTTTTGCGGCCAATACGGTGCAAACGGCAGAGTTAATCTCTAACCTTATTGGGAACAAAACCGTAACCCAGCTTTCCCGTAACTCTCCGGTGTTCTTGGATTTGAACCCAGCATCACGTTCCAAAACAGTTTCAGAAGCACAACGGGCACTGTTGTTGCCACAGGAAGTTATTGGTTTGCCGCGAGATCAGGAAATTATATTGATTGAGTCTGAGCCGCCGATTCGAACCAAGAAGATTTTCTATTATAAAGACAAATTCTTCACCAGTAAGTTAATGGACATGGTGCATATTCCTACTCAAGAGCCGTTTGATCCGGAAAAGAAAAAACGTGAACTGGAAGAAAAATTGCGGCGGGAGGAAGAAGAACGTGCACGCATAGAGGCCGAGAGACAGGCAAAAGAATCGGAAGAAAGGGGTGCTGAAACGTCACAAGATCAGGAAAATGAGCCTATCAAAATAGAGCGGCCAAAACGCAATATGCGACCCTTCCCATCAACGTTAGAAGAAGAAAAAGACAGTGACACACAGGAGGATGAAGAACAACCATCGGGTCAGTAATCTTAGGAGAAAACTATGTTAAACGATAAAGTTGCACTCATTACCGGTTCGACAAGTGGAATTGGGCTGGGGATAGCACATGAGCTGGCAAACCAAGGCTGTAAAATTATGCTAAACGGTTTTGGAGATCCACTGGAAATTGACGCCATAAGAGAAGCCATAGAAACCAAATATTCTGTTGAGGTTCAGTTTCTTGGGGCAGACCTTGGTCACAGTGTTGAGGCAACGGAACTCATTGAAGAAACCGAGGCAGCTTTTGGTCGTATCGACATATTGGTTAACAATGCGGGCATTCAGCATGTTAGTCCAATAGAGGCGTTTCCTATCGAAAAATGGGAGGACATCATTAATATCAATCTTTCGGCTGCATTTTACACAATAAGGGCGGCGTTGCCAAAGATGCGGGAAAAAGGGTGGGGACGAATTATTAATGTGGCTTCGGCGCATGGCAAGGTTGCTAGCGTTAATAAAGCTGCTTATGTTGCGGCAAAGCATGGCATCGTTGGTCTTACAAAAGTTGTTGGCCTTGAAACCGCGCAGGAAAATATTACCTGTAATGCGATTTGTCCAGGCTGGGTAAAGACCCCGTTGGTAGAAAAACAGATAGATACTATTGCGGAACGTGAGGGTATATCGGTTGATGAGGCAAGTCGAAAATTGCTGGGAGACAAGCAGCCCTCTATGCGGTTTGTAAGTCCGGAGGAGATTGGAGCAATGGCGGTATATCTGTGCAGTGAGGTGGCAAGTAATGTCACCGGAACAGCCATTTCCATTGACGGTGGTTGGACGGCGCAATAAATTTCTTGCCCAAATGTTACAATTATGTTACATTAAGCGCCATATTAATATGAATATTAGCAATATGGCAGATATATTAGAAGAAATGGATCAGATTCACGAAGGGCGGGAATTGTTTGGTTCACGCATGGTCAAGGCTGGTCTAATCACGCAGGATCAGTGCAATGTTGTGCTTAACATTCAGGTTCAGCTGCGTGTGGACGGTGACAATCTGCGTTTTGGTGATATTGCGATTGAGCAAGGGTTCTGCTCTCCGGATCAGATAGAAAACATGTCTGGCTTTATTGGAAAACAGATGAAAGAAGCGGGTCTGTTAACGCCGGAACAACAAGATGCACTGGTGCAATGGCAGAGTAAGTTACGCTCAAAAGGTTTTAGTGTTCGCTTTGGAGATCTTTTGGTAAGTGAGGGCTTCTGCACCCGTGAGGAAGTTGAAAAGCTTCTGGGTATGATGGAAGGCAGCCCCTCTGATTCGGTACATTAATCGGCAGACATAAAATTTCTATTTAACCCCTCGGTTATATACTTTACTTTAAAAACAAAGCTTTTATACTTGCAAACGATATCAATTTGGAGAGAGAGATGTCTGTAACGGCAATGACTGTGTCTATGGATAATGTTCAAAATGAAGTTCTTGAAATAGCAAAACGTGCTAAAGACGCTGCCTATGAGATTGCAGCAGCGAATTCTGATGTAAAAAACAGGGCATTATTAGAGGCCGCAAAATCAATAAGAAGCCGTATGTCAGACATACAGGCGGCCAATGATATTGATGTAAGCTTAGCAAAAGACAATGGCATCACTGGTTCGTTCCTTGATAGACTGGTTCTTAATGAGGCGCGCATTGAGGCGATGGCAAAGGGGCTAGAAGACATTGCCGCGTTGGAGGATCCTGTGGGCAGAGAGCTTGCAAGTTGGAGTCGCAAGGAAAACGGCTTGAATATAAAGCGGGTGGCTGTACCTTTGGGGGTTATTGGGGTAATTTATGAATCGCGTCCCAACGTGACGGCTGATGCCGGTGCGTTGTGCTTGAAGGCAGGTAATTGTGCGATATTACGCGGCGGGTCGGAGAGCTTAAATTCGTCCAAAGCCATTATGGAATCATTACACAAAGGCTTAAAAGAAGCCGGTCTTTGCCAAGACATAATTCAACTTATTCCCACCAAAGATAGGCAAGCAGTTGGCCATATGTTACAACTATCAGACTATATTGATGTGATCATTCCTCGCGGCGGAAAAAGCTTGATACAGCGCATCATTGATGAGAGTAAAATACCTACCTTTCAACATCTTGATGGCAATTGTCACAGCTATGTTCATGGCGATGCAGACATTCAAAAAGCCGTATCGGTGATTGTAAACGCAAAAATGCGGCGCACAGGAATTTGCGGTGCGACCGAATCTGTCGTTGTCGATAGAAGCATTGCCGATCGGTTGGTGCCAGAGCTGGTTGATGTGCTGGATAAGAAGAATTGTGAAGTGCGCGGAGGGCAAGACGTACAGGCTATAGATTCTCGGGTTAAAAAAGCGTCAGAAGAAGATTACGATACCGAATATCTTGATGCGATTCTTTCGGTCAAAATCGTCGAGAATATTGATCAGGCCATTTCTTTTATCAATCAGCATGGGTCTCATCATACGGATGCGATTATGACCGAAGACAATGCGGCCGCAGAAAAATTTCTTAATGGAGTGGACAGCGCCATTGTTATGCTCAATACGTCTACCCAATTTGCCGATGGTGGCGAGTTTGGTATGGGCGCAGAAATAGGCATTGCCACAGGCAAGCTGCACGCGCGCGGACCGGTAGGCATTGAGCAATTATGTACGTTTAAATATCAGGTTCGTAGCGATGGAGCAACAAGAGTATAGGTTACTAAACCGAAAGGTTAATAAATAGAGTATCAAGGAATTATATGGCAAAAAAATATTCATCTAAAGAGCTTGATGCGGTGTTTCATAGTCTGGCAAATGCCACACGACGTAAGATCATTGCCCGGTTATGTGAAACTCCTTGTACAGTGAGTCAGTTGGCTGAGCCTTTTGAGATGTCAATGGCGGCGGTTTCTAAGCATATAAAGGTGCTCGAGAAGGCGAATCTGGTGCGTAAAGAAAATGATGGTACCATTCACCGTTGCCACATTAATGCTGAGCCAGCCATATCGGCAGGTGCGTTTGTAAAGTTCCTTGAAAATAAGGCTGAATAACTAACTTAACCATATAGTTAAGTATTTTCTACGTAATCGTCCATCAGAGTTCTGGTGCTTCCCTTTTCAAAAGCAATATGCAGCTGTTTCCCGTTGATACTGATAATTTTTCCGTAGCCAAATTTCTGATGAAAGATGCGTTGGTGTAGTCGGAACCCTGCCGCACTTTGTTTTGTTGCACCGTCTTCAGCGAAACCGCCTTTAGAGAAACTACCTTTTCTGTGGCGTGCTGCGGGTTTGTTTTGTGAAAAAATAAGGCTTTTTTGAGGAGTCTGGCCATAACCAGGCCCTTGATTATTATGGCGTTGAATATGTTTCTCAGGCAACTCATCAATGAAACGTGAGGGAATACAACTCAAGGTCTGGCCAAAACTATACCGGCTGGCGACAAAGCAAATGGTCAAATATTTTTTCGCGCGTGTCATGGCAACATAGGCCAATCTGCGCTCCTCTTCCAAACCTTTTGTACCGGATTCATCAAGTGACCGTTGACTGGGGAATAAGCCTTCTTCCCAGCCGCCAAGGAATACCGCTTCAAACTCAAGACCTTTGGCTGCGTGCATGGTCATGACGCTGACCATGTCACCATTTGGTGTTTCATCACCATCACTGATCAGGCTGACATGTTCAAGAAACTGTTCAATATTTTCAAATTCGCCAAGAGCAGTGATAAGTTCTTTTAAGTTTTCTACCCTGCCTTGAGCCTCCGGCGATTTGTCGGCTTTCCACATATCGATGTAACCCGATTGAGTTAAAATCGTGTCGACTACCTGATCATGGTTTTGTTCATCAAACAGTTTTTTCCAATGAGAGAAATTCTCAACCATAGTGTTAAATACTTTGTCCAAAGAGGGTTTAAAGCTCTTTTCCTCTAGCATTTTTTTGATGGCACTCATCATTGAGATGGAGTTGTTTCTGGCATAGTTTCGAATGGACTCAATGGTTTTCCCTCCAATGCCACGTTTTGGCAGGTTGATGATTCTTTCCAGGGCAAGATCGTTACTTTCTTGCCATGTAGCGCGGATATAGGCAATAGCGTCGCGAATTTCCATCCGTTCATAGAAACGCAAGCCACCAATAATTCGGTAAGGAATTCCACGATTTATGAAACATTCCTCAAAGGCACGGGTTTGGTATCCGGCGCGCACAAGGATGGCTATTTCCTCCAAGGAAAGCTGTTTGATCTGTTGTAGGGATTCTATTTCATCGGCAATATAGCGTGCTTCTGCTTTGTCGTCCCAAAGGCTGACCAGCTTGACTTTTTCTCCGGCGGGAATATTTGAATATAAGGTTTTTCCCAGACGCCCTTCATTGTTGGCAATGACTGAGGAGGCAGCAGAAAGGATGTCCGGTGTGGAGCGATAATTTTCTTCCAGGCGGATGATACGCGCACCCTCAAAATCATGCTCAAATTTTAGAATATTACCAATTTCTGCCCCACGCCAGCCATAGATGGATTGGTCATCGTCGCCCACGCAGCAAATATTATGAGAATGAGTAGCCAACAAACGTAGCCAAAGATATTGGGCAATGTTGGTGTCTTGATATTCATCAACCAGCATGTATTTAAAACGACGGTGATATTCTGCTAAGATATCTGGGTGTTTGGAGAACAGTGTGATGCATAACAAAATAAGGTCTCCAAAATCCATGACGCCCAGCTGCTTTAGGCGTTGTTGGTAGGTCACATAGATGGCAGAAAATTGTTGATCCTGACGGGTGTCAATTTTGTCAGGGGTAAGGGCCTTGTCTTTCCATCGGCTGATGATGTCTGCCACCAACTTTGGGGGTGTTTGTTTGATATCAAGGCCTTTTTCCTGCATGATTTGTTTGATCAGCCGAATTTGATCGTCGCTGTCAAGAATGGTAAAATCTTTAGGATAGCCTAAAATATCGGCATGACGGCGCAGGATTTTCAGGCAAATAGAATGAAACGTTCCCAACCATAGGCTTGAAGCCTGATCTCCTACCATAGATTCAATACGTAGGCGCATTTCACGTGCGGCTTTGTTGGTGAAGGTAACAGAAAGAATTTGGTTAGGAAAGGCAAGATTTTGCTGTAATATGTAGGCAATGCGGGCGGTTAATACTCTGGTTTTACCGGTTCCTGCTCCGGCAAGTACCAGCAAAGGCCCTTCGGTGGCGGTCACCGCCTCCTGTTGTGCGGGATTTAACGCATCAAGGTCAATCAGGCCAGAAGGTTCTTGGGCAGAGTGCCAATGTTCAGGGGGGATTGAATACATATTCAGAAATGCCATTTGTGTTGTTTCGGACTATCCTAAATTTCCTATTGGCTTTTACAAGTAAAAACTAAGATTTTTTACGTTTCTTGGACTTGGGAGGATTACGCAGAGCGGCCTGATATCCTAATGTTGCCCAATGGGCAAGCTCGTTCTTTTCTTCAATAATGGATTCGTTCATACGGAAATACGACATTGTGGCGGTACCTTTTTTGGTCGTATAGGTGAACGGATCTAATCCAGAAAAATGCTTGCGGTTTGTGTTGTCGGCCTTAATGTATAACTCGTCCTCTGCGATGAGGGCAAAAAAGCAACCCTTGTGGTACAGGCCATAGCCTCCAAACATTGGACGGGCACTGCAGGAGCCAAAATCTTCAAGCTGTTCTAGAATATAACAACAATATTGATTTAGTCCTTTGGCCATCAGGCGGCGTTATCCTTATGTTTTTCTTCAACGATACCAAATTCTTCAATTTTACGGTATAAGGTGGATCGGCCGATATTCAAACGGCGCGAAACCTCGGAAATTTTCCACTTATAATGACCCAAGGCTTTTTGTAATAATTCTCCTTCAAAGTCATGAAGGTTTTTAAACTCTCCTTTCTCGTCAAACAGTGCGATAAACCCATCCTCAGGAATGGCTGCATTTTTTGCTTCTTTATGTGTACGATCCATTGCAGAAATAATGTGTTGGAAATCGTCCACACCTAGCATATTTCCATCGCACAGAACCACCGCACGGTAAACAGCATTTTCCAGTTGGCGAACATTGCCTGGCCAAGAATATTGACAAAGAATTTTTGTGGCCTCATCAGAGATGCCACGGATAGATTTGTTTTCCTGAGCAGAAAAAATATCGGCAAAATGTTCCAATAACTCAATAATGTCTCCCTTGCGCTCTTTAAGGGACGGAATGGTGAAAGGAAAGACGTTGATACGGTAATATAAATCTTCACGGAAACTGCCTTTGGCCACCTCATCTTTAAGGTTACGATTGGTAGCAGAAATAAGGCGTACACTTACCTTTACAGGTTTTCCTGCCCCTACAGGCTCGACCTCATTTTCTTGCAAGGCACGCAGAAGCTTGACCTGAACATCAAGACGTAATTCGCCAATTTCATCGAGAAAAAGTGTGCCGCCATCGGCTTCACGGAACTTGCCGATGGTTTTTTCAATGGCGCCGGTAAAAGACCCTTTCTCATGACCAAACAAAACGCTTTCAACCAGATTCTCAGGAATGGCTGCACAATTTACCGCAATAAAAGGCTTTCCCGAACGGGCACTTGACCCATGGATTGCGCTGGCAAATAACTCTTTACCCACCCCGCTTTCTCCCTTAATCAGGACAGGAATGTTGGATTGTGCCGCGCGTTCGGCAAGCGTTTTTGTTTTTTCGATCGCATCACTGGATCCGGTAATGTCGGAAAAATGTACCTGTCCGTCTGAAGAACGTTTGAGTCTGTGTACCTCGTGCTGCAACCTGTTAATACGGATGACATTTTCTATGCAGGTTTTTAATCGCTCTACCCCGTCTTGTTTTTCAATGAAATCCACTGCACCCTCCTGTAGAGCCTCTACCGCATGTTGGACATCCCCATGTGCGGTGTGGATAATAATAGGTATGTCAGGACGATGGGGTGTCACCTTGCGGAGTACATCGATTCCTGAAATTTCAGGCATGGAAAGATCCAACAATACAAGATTTATCTCATCACCTTTTTTACCCAGCAGAAGGCCAATAGCCTCCGCACCACTGTTGCAGGCAGTTACCTTGTAACCAAGTTTGTTAAGATTAAGTTCCGCAGTACGTGATTGAATGGGATCATTATCGACAACAAGAACATGAATACTCATAATTTTACCTTTCCCAAAAATAAATATTGTCCCAGATTGTAACATACAACCGGGAGTTCATCCAATATAATTTCCTCTCGCTGTGATAAAATTTGCAATGAATAAAAATTCGTTGCGCGGATAATTGAAGTCTGATAACAGAAAGATATGGAACCAAACAATATAAAAATTGCCCCCTCGATCTTGTCTGCGGATTTTGCCAAGTTAGGTGAAGAAATTGCCGCGATCACAAAGGATGGAGCAGATTATGTTCACATTGATGTAATGGATGGGCACTTTGTTCCAAATCTGACGATTGGGCCTTGCGTGATCCAATCACTAAGAAAACATTCCAGCCTTCCTTTTGACGTGCATTTGATGATCAGTAATCCAGAACTGTACATTGAGGATTATGCTAAAGCGGGTGCGGACATTATTACCGTTCATGCTGAGGCGGTCACCCACCTTGATCGAGTGATTCATGCCATCAAGGATGCCGGATGTAAAGCGGGTGTATCGCTGGTGCCGTCGACCGCGCCGGACGTGTTGGATTATGTTATTGATCAACTGGATTTGGTATTGGTGATGAGTGTGAATCCTGGCTTTGGTGGGCAGTCTTTCATCGGGAAATCGGTTGAGAAGATTCGTGAGCTACGTTACATGATTGACGAAACGGAAAAAGATATTGACCTTGAAGTTGACGGTGGCGTGGTGGTGGACAATGTGGAATATATCATCGAAGCTGGGGCCAATGTCTTGGTTGCTGGTTCTGCTGTTTTTAAGGATGGTCCTTCGGGCTATGCGGCAAACATCAAAGCGCTTCGAACAGGTAAGCCTTTGGCCTAATTTGTTTTGAAGCCGTGTTTTTTCAATACGCTCTTTGCTTCGTCGGTTTTTAGAAATTCAAGAAATTTTTCGGCTTTTTTCATGTTGTTATTTCCGGCTACCAATGCTGCATGATATTGTATTTTATCGTGAAGGGATGGGTCTATGTTCGACAATATCTTTATGTTTTTATTGCTGATCGCATCGCTGTAATAGACAATGCCTGCGCCTTCTCCGATGTCAATCAGATGCAAATTTGTCCGGGCGTTGGCCACCCGTACGGCATAAGGCTCGAATTGCCCCCATTGGTTAATATTTTCGAGCATTTGTTTGGTGACATAGCCGATCCATGTTGTTTCTGGTTCAACAATATATAACAAGGTACGGTTTGTTAATTTATCCAGTGCCTTTTTAATGTCGATGGGCTTGCTTGCCATATCACTCAGGCGGTTATTCTTCGAGGTTACAAGCACCAGACGGTTTTCGGCAACGTCCACAATATTGTACACGTTTAATGTTCCCGCACGTTTGAGGCTTGTAAGCGTTTGGGGATGTTCCCCGATATAAACATCGGCCACATCTCCGGCCTGAATATTGTATTCCAACTCGGTTGGGGAGTCAAAAATGGCGATGATGCTGATTTCTTTTCTTTGTGAATAGATGTTAATAAGTTCACTCAGGGCATTGGTCAAACTGGAAGAGGCCATGATGGTAATGGAGGCAGGGGCTTCTTGAACAACACCCCGCTTGGCCACCGCATTGCTGCTGATAAATAGTATGAATAAGGTGATAAAAATACGCAGCATACTTATTTATACAACTCTTCAGGAGGCGTTACAACATTTTGATTTATACCCCATTGTTTCTTTTTTGCGGTAAAAAAGAAACAACTATGTCTTCCCGTATGGCAGGCCACACCTTTTTGGCGTACTAAAGCAAGAAGGCTGTCACCATCGCAATCAAGCCGTATTTCCACCAGTTCTTGGGTTTGGTTGGAGCTTTCACCTTTGCGCCAAAGTGATTTACGGGAACGTGAATAATAATACATTTGTCCGGTTTCAAGAGTCTTTTTAAAGGCTTCCTCGTTCATCCAAGCCAGCATAAGCACCTCATTATTGTCTGCATTCTGGGCAATAACCGGAATAAGGCCATCTTCGTTAAAGGTAATTTTTTCTATCAAATTGTCCATATTTAACCGTCATGCTATAAAAGAGATCGTGACAACCATACTACTCTGCCTAGAATTTGTACAGAATCAGTATTGGCATTGTAGGGTTCATATTTTTTATTGTCTGAGATGATTCGCAACATAGGAGGTTTGGAATTGCCAATATATTCCAATCTCTTTATGGTGATACCCACCCCGTCAAAAATAGCAAAAAGCCCTGCCGGATTTGCGGATTTCTTTGAGATGTCAATCAACACCTGATCATCTTCATCAAGCGTTGGGGACATTGTATCACCTAGCACTTTAACCAGTCTTAGATCGGCCGGATCGGTTTTTAATTGGTTTTTTATCCAAGAAAGTTGAAAGAAATTAGGAATTCCTTCCATGGTTTCAATGTTGATATGACTACCATTTGAGCGGGCAATTAAATGGGGGATGGTGATCATGTCGTCTGGGATGGCGGGATTCTTTACATGTTCATCAGAGCTGCCATACATCAGGTATAGCGGGGAGACACCAAGGATATGGGCAATGGCAGTTAATTTTTCAATGGTAGGATTTCTGGATTTTCCACTTAAGATGTCATAGACAAAAGACTGGCCAACATTAGCCCGTTCTGCAAGCTCATGGGCATTTATATTGCTGTCCGCCATGGCATCTTTTAACCGCTGAATTATAGATTCTTCTTCTCTCACAAATAAACTGCCGTCTATGTTACTTCCTACTATCGGTTATCGTTATTTACACGCATATAAAGTCAATTGCAATATATGCTTAAATTGTTATAATCACAGATTCTTTAGAGGAAGCATTAGGGGATTTATAATTATGGGCAGCATTTCTACCGAAAGCAGTAAGCTAACAGAGCTTTTAAGCACACGTTTTTGTCATGATTTGGCCGGTGCAATTAGTGCGGTGAACAATGGGGTTGAACTCTTGTTGGGCGACGACGTGGACGATCAGATGCAAAAACAGGTGATGGATCTATTGTCCCTAAGCTCACACGAGGCATTGGCCAAATTGCAAATGTATCGTATGGCGTATGGTCGTGCAGAACAGGGGATCAGTGCGGATGTTTCGGAAGTTATAGACATCGCCAGCACCTTTTTTGCCAAAGGGAAGGTGGTGTTGGATTGGTCAAAAGAGGATTTGGGCGGTTTTGAAACCAAAATAGATATTTCCCTGCGGCGGATAGTTACCCTTATGATTGTGATTCTTTCCAGCCTCACGATTTTTGGTGGGCGTATCTCTGTATCTCGCAGTAACAATACAATAAAGGTTGTGGCTTCCAACGAAAGACTAAAAGATCTGGAAGAGCTTAATGAAATTGTTTCGGGCAAGGATACTGTTGAGATGACGGTAGATAATGTTGTTATCTTTTACCTTGTTACGGTGGTAAAAGAGAGGGGTTTCAACTTGTCTTATGGGCAGGGCGGGGACAGTAAATATTTGGAGTTGAGCGTTTAATTTTTTAGACGGTTGGAAGATAAAATATCTAGAAAAAGATGGTAAACCGCGTTATGGTGTTGTATGATACACGTTGGGGTAGAAGAAAGCTAAGAATCTTTTTTGGTGGGCGTAATGGATGATTTAATAAGCGAATTTTTAGTTGAGACAAACGAGAGTCTTGAGGCATTGGACCTTGATTTTGTTGAGCTTGAACAAGACCCCGGCAATACAGCAATTATAGGTAATATCTTTCGGGTAATGCATACCATCAAGGGTACGTGTGGGTTTTTGGGTTTGTCACGTTTGGAGAAAGTGGCGCATGCGGCTGAAAATGTGATGGACAAGTTACGGGATCAGGTTTTTGAAGCGGATGCAGACGTCATCTCGCTGATTTTGGAGGCCAATGATCGGATCAAGGCGTTGATTGAGGTGCTTGAAGAAACGGAAGCTGAGCCGGAAGGGTCAGACCAAGAGCTTATCGACAAACTTAACAGTTGCGCAGAGAATAATGGTGTGGTTGCTGGAGGGGGCAGTGCGCCGATTGAGAATGGTCTTTCAGAGAAGAAAGATCAGCCAGCTGCAGGAACATCTGATTTGGATGAAGAAATAGACTTTACCCCTGTTGTGGCGGACTATGCTGCGGATGAAAATGAGCCTGAGGCTACAGGAACATCTGATTTGGATGAAGAAATAGACTTTACTCCCGTTGTGGCGGACTATGCTACTCCTGGTGGCGAGGTAGAAGAAACGCAGAGCGTAAAAATTTCAGAAGAAGCAAAAAAAGAAGCAGTTTCAACCGGGTTGGATGTTGCGAGCAAGGAAGATGGTGCGGATAAAAAGAAAGCGACGGTTAACCAGTCTATACGGGTCAATCTTGATATTTTGGAAGATTTGATGCAGATGGTTGGTGAGCTTGTATTAACCCGAAATCAGCTCTTGCAGCTAATGCGTAACAACACCGACGGGAATAACAGTGGCGATCTGGCCACACCGTTGCAAAGGCTCAATCACATTACTACCGAACTGCAGGAAGGGGTGATGAAAACCCGAATGCAGCCTATTGGCAATGCGTGGGCAAAATTTCCCCGGCTGGTTAGAGACCTTGCCCATGACCTTGGCAAAAAGATAGAGCTTAAAATGATCGGCGCTGATACGGATCTTGATCGCCAGATGCTTGAAGCAATAAAAGACCCTTTGACCCACATGGTGCGCAACTCGGCTGACCATGGGATTGAGTCGGTAGAAAATCGCATTGCTGCGGGTAAGCCAGAAACCGGAACAGTCACGCTAAGTGCGTATCATGAAGGCGGGCACATCATTATTAAAATTGCTGATGACGGTAAGGGTCTGGACATTGAGAGGATAAAAGCCAAGGCAGTAGAAAATAACCTTGTGACGCCGGAAGAACTTGAAACCTTAAGTGAAAAACAAATTTATCAGTTTGTTTTCAAGCCAGGATTTTCCACAGCAGCAGAAGTTACGGCAGTCTCTGGTCGTGGGGTTGGCATGGACGTAGTGGTCAGTAATATTGAGAAAACTGGCGGGCATGTAGAGATTAATTCGTGGCCGGGAAGAGGGTCAGAGTTTTTAATTCGGTTGCCGTTAACGCTGGCCATTATGCCGGTTCTGATTGTACAAAGTGGCGAGGAAATTTTTGCTATTCCGCAGATACGTGTGTCAGAAATAGTACGTATTGATAAAGACGATCAGGAAGACGGAAACGATATTGAAATCATAAACAACTCACCTGTTTTAAGGTTGCGGGGGAGGCTGTTGCCGCTGATATCGCTTTCTAGGACGCTTAATATTTCACGGCAGAAACTTCACGATAACGACAATGAAGATGTGGATAGGAAAAAAGAAGAGGCCATAGAACCATTTATTGTTGTGTGCGAGGTTGGATCTCAGAGTTTTGGTATTATGGTGGATAAGGTGTTCCACACAGAGGAAATTGTGGTCAAGCCAAATTCAAGCCTTATAAAAGATTTGGAGGTTTATTCAGGCTGTACCATTCTGGGGGATGGAACGGTGATTATGATCCTTGACCCTAGTGGTATCATACGCACAGGAGGCATTGCAGGGATTTCAGAAGATCAGCAGAGTGATAAAGACAGCAGCATTCAGGATGGATCCATGGAAAGCTTCTTGGTATTTAATGCCTGGAATAAAACGCCAAGAGCCATTCCTTTGGAACTTGTTTCCCGCCTTGAAGAGATTGATGCGGCTAAAATTGAATGGTCGGGTGGAAGTCGGGTGATACAATATCGTGGGGGGCTGATGCGTCTTATCATTATGGACGACGCTGTCGATTTTCCGGAAGAGGGCATAGTTGAAGTCATTGTCTTCACCGACGGTGATAGAGCTATGGGTATTGTGGTTGAAGAGATTGTCGACATTGAGCGCCATTCTATGGACATAAAATCCGTGAGCAGTCACGAGGGGATTTTGGGGAGCTTAATCATAAATGAAGTGGCTACCGACCTTATTGATGTCAGTCATTATTTTGCCAAGGTGTTTACCGGATGGCTTTCACACAAAGATGCCAGTGATAGCTTCGGCAAAGAAGAGACAGACATTGCTGCAAGAATATTACTGCTTGATGACAGCACGTTTTTTAGAAAATTTATGGAGCCAGTTTTGGTGGTGGCCGGGTATGACGTTGTTTCTGTGGGCGCTGGCCAGCAGGCTTTGGACATCCTCAATGATGCGGACGAACATTTTGATTTAATCATTACCGACATTGATATGCCGGAGATGAATGGTATTGAATTTGCTGCCAAATGTCGGGAAATTCATAAGCTGAGTCATACGCCAATTATTGCCCTTAGCTCGCACGAACAAGAAGATTTAGGGGACGATATCAGTAGCTTGGGCTTTACTAGCTTTGTAACAAAATCGGACAGGGATAAGCTGGTGGCAGTTGTCTCAGAAATATTGGCAAAACACACCAGTGATGAGGCAGCATAATGACAAATACACAACTTGTTTCGTCTAAAAATAATGAGTTATTATCGGTTAACTCTAAAACAAAACAATTTGTTACCATGATGGTTGGGGATCAGCTTTTTGGGATTCCGGTTTTGATGGTAGAAGATGTGTTGCGTCCTCAGAAAATAACCAAAATACCATTGGCCTCTGATACAATTTTAGGGGCAATTAATTTGCGTGGACGCATTGTGACAGTAATAAATATGCGCCGCCGGTTGGGAATAGAGGACCATGAGAACAGTTATAACTGTATGCATGTTGTGGTGGAACATAAAGATGAGCAATATAGTTTTATCGTGGATAAGATTGGTGATGTTCTAAAACTTTCACTGGATGATTTTGAAAAGAACCCCGCTAATTTATCAAGCAATTGGCAAGATGTTTCGTTGGGTGTTTATCGGCTTGACGGCAAGATACTGGTGGTTTTGGATGTTGAAAGCTTATTAAATTTGTGATATGACTAGAAATCACTTTATGTCATTAAGGTGGGGTGTTTGTTTATGAAGGAAGGGAAGGGATTTTAGATGCCTTTATCGATGGTTGTTGACGACTCAAAGGTTGTAAGGACGGTTTCTAGGCGTATTTTAGAAGATTTAGGTTACGATGTGGTTGAGGCTGAAGACGGACAGGATGCTTTGAATAAAGCAAAAGAAGGCGTGCCGGAGCTGATATTGTTGGACTGGAACATGCCGGTAATGAATGGGCTTGAGTTTCTTCTTGCGTTCCGCCAATTTAAAGAACACGCAAGCACCAAAGTCATTTTTTGTACAACAGAAAACGATATTACAAAGATTCAAGAGGCCATTGCGTCGGGGGCAGATGAGTATGTTATGAAGCCTTTTGACTCTGAAATTATAAAAGGGAAATTACAGCAGTTGGGGATGATAGATTAACCTTTTATCGTGCCGGTTTTTGTGGTAGTTTTCTTTTTATTTTTATCTTCAGGAGGATATCTTGCTGTCCAACATAGTGGGACAAATAAACGTAATGATTGTGGACGATTCCGCAGTTATACGCGGTTTGTTATCCGGCATTCTTAAAGAAGAAAAAAACATAAATATTGTTTATACGGCATCAAACGGTGACATGGCCGTGAGCTATCTGAAAAAACATCCTGAAAATATAGATGTGGTGACTCTTGATATACAAATGCCAGAAAAAGATGGACTTTCCGCATTGCCAGAATTATTGGAGGCTTCGCCGGACATCAAAGTGATTATGGTTTCAACTTTGTCGCATGAAGGGGCAAAAGAAACTGTGCAGGCACTCGCAAAAGGTGCGGCTGACTATATTGCGAAGCCTGCTAATCATCGGCAGGAAAATGCAATAAATATTTTTGCAGGTGAGCTTATCGAAAAGATAAATGCGTTAGGTAAGGCACAATTAAAAAACAGAAATGTGACCCAAGCGGTCACAGCAAACAACAAGGATTCTGGTGGAACACCACAGATAACCCTTCGTCCACTCCCCTTGGTGATGAACAAGCCAGAGGCATTGGTGATAGGCTCTTCCACTGGAGGGCCACAAGCCCTTCTGGAAGTGTTTAAGCATTTTTCAGGCAGAGAAATACAAGTACCCATTTTTATTACCCAACACATGCCTGCGGAATTTACCGGGCTTTTAGCCAAACAAATAAATGCTTCTTCAGGAGTAGTTACCAAGGAGGGTGAAAACGGAGAAAAGGTGCAGGCCGGTGTGGCATATATTGCTCCAGGAGATTTTCATATGCTGGTGGAAGAAAAAGAAGGCGCCAAATACATCAAGCTGGACAAAGGGCAGGCAGAAAATTATTGTCGTCCGGCTGTTGACCCTATGCTCAGAAGTATCGTTTCGGCTTACGGGGGAAAGAAAACATTGATGATGATGTTAACCGGTATGGGATCGGACGGATTGGCCAGTGCTAAGATACTTGTCGATGAGGGGGGTGTTGTCATTGCGCAAGACAAGCAGACCAGTGTGGTTTGGGGCATGCCTGGGGCGGTTGCCATGGCGGGGCTTTGTGCTCATGTCTTGCCATTGCACAACATAGCTGATAAATTTATTGAGCTATCAAAGGGGCAGATAAGATGACTTTGGGAACTCAGGATTTTGCGTATTTAAGCGATTTGATTAGGAAGAAGTCGGGTATCAGCCTATCAGAAGATAAAATGTACCTTATTGAATCCCGCTTGTTGCCTTTGGCCAGAAGCCATAGCCTACATAACATCACTGAATTGGTCAATAAAGTTAGGGGTGGCGATGCTGGGCTGGTGGTAGAACTGATCGAAGCAATGACCACCAATGAAACCTCATTTTTCCGTGACATGAAGCCGTTTCAGCTTTTTGATAATGATGTTATGCCGCACATTAAAGCGCATAATATTGATAACAATGTGCGGATTTGGTGTGCGGCGTGTTCCACCGGTCAGGAACCGTATTCTCTGGCGATGAATATCAACGAAAAAAAGATAGCATATCCCGGACTTTCTTTTGATATTCAGGCAACCGATATTGACAAGAAGGTTTTACAGAAAGCATCCGAGGGAATCTACAGCCAGTTTGAGATTCAGCGCGGGCTTCCCATCACCTTATTGATGAAGTATTTCACCCAAATGCAAAGTTACGGTGAAAAATGGGAGATGAAAGAAGATCTTAGGAAGATGGTGACGTTTAAATATCTAAATTTGCTTGAGAGTTATGCATCTATGGGCAAGTTTGATGTAATATTCTGTCGTAATGTTTTGATTTATTTTGAGCCGGAAACCAAGTCGGACATTTTAAACCGTTTGGCAGACTGCCTAAAGCCGCATGGGGTTCTATTTCTCGGCAGTGCTGAAACCATTAATGATCTGACCGACAAACTCACGACCTTTAAAGATATCCGCTCTATTCACTGTCTAAAACAGCCAAAATAAACAATCTTACAACAAAGGTGACCAGGCAGGGTCACTGGCTTCACCAGGGGTTTTTATTTTCCGCTCATTATATCCGGTCAAGTCAATGCTGTACAAATAGGTTTTGCCCTGCTGAGTTTTTGACCCTCGGGATTGGCGGGTAAACATAATGACTCGACCGTTGGGTGACCATGTTGGCCCTTCGTCGAGATAGCTTTCGGTCAACAGTCTTTCACCAGAACCGTCTGGGCGCATCACTCCAATATAGAACTTGCCGTTATACATTCGTGTGAAGGCAATTAAGTCTCCACGAGGGGACCATACCGGAGTGGCATAACTTCCTTTGCCCAAACTGATACGTTTTACGTTGTTGCCGTCTTTGTCCATCACATAGATTTGTTGTGAACCGCCTCGGTCAGAATTGAACGTAATTCTTTTACCGTCTGGACTGTAAGAGGGAGACGTGTCAATGGAAGAACCCCAGCTTATCTGCTTATGTGCTCCGCTGTTCAAATCAAGGCTATAGATTTTACTTTTTCCGTCCATAGCTGCAGAAAGAATGGCACTTCTCCCATCGGGAGAAAAGCGAGGTGAGAAGGTCATGTTTTTAAACGAGCCAAGGAGTTTTTCTTTGCCGGTCTGTAAATCGTATAAATAAACACGCGGCCTATTGTTGTAATAGGCCATGTAGATAATGCGTTGAGATTTTTTGTCAAAACGTGGGGTAAGCTCCAGATATTTCCCGTTGGTAAGGAACTGATGATTGGCTCCGTCCTGATCCATAATGGCCAAACGCTTGGTGCGTTTTTTCCAATTGCCGCTTTCAGCAATATAGATGATTCTTGAATCAAAATAGGGATCTTCCCCCGTCAAACGGGAATAGATTTCATCGGCTACTTTATGGGCAAGACGTCGCCAGTTATTGTGGATAAAATATTTATAGATGATCTTTTTGCTGGAAAAAACATCGTACAGACTGAAAGTAATTTTAATTTTGCCGCCAGACATATTTTCCACGTCGGCGGTGATTATGGCTTGCGTGTCAATTTTACGCCAGTCGGCAAAATGTGGCTCGGTGGTGCCGTTGTTTATTTTCTGGATAAATGCTTTGGGGTCTACCGCGTTGAAAAGCCCAGAGCTTTGCAGGTCGTTTTTTATAACGCCAGCAATGTCTTGGGCGAAGGAATTATTGCCACCAAAATGGGTAATGGCAATGGGTAGAGGAGATACGCTCCCTTTGGTAATGTCTATTTTTAGTATTTCAGCATGCGCATGGCTTGGAATGAACGTAATGAGCAATAATAATATAGTATATAGATGTTTCATTCAGCTCTTCTCCTTCTTATGCGCGCATTATACTAATACATGTCACGTGGGTCAAAATTAAATTCCATTTCTTTCCAGCTGTCATAACGATCCTGTGGCAGGTTCTGTAAAGGGCTGCATCGTAATACGGCACGTACTGCATTGTCTGCCGCCGCTTTGAATACCGGATCACTGTTATAGCGGCTTTTGTCGGTGACGTTCACTGATCCGGCTACCGACCCGCTCTTGTTAAGTTTAAAGCGCACAGAAACAGCGATTTTGGCTGCCTCTCTTGCGCCGGGAAGAATGCGCCAACACGCCACAAGTTGGTTGCGGATGGCATCAATCTGACTTAAGGAAAGCGGTTTAGCAGCATCGTAGTTGCTGCTAACCTGCTTTGTTTTTTCCGGCTTGGCCAATTTGTCTAACTCCGCGGCCATTTGGGTAAATGATTTTTTCACCTCTTTCACCTTTGGTTTTGTCGGAGGTTTCTTTGCCGCTACCTTAGGCGCAGGTTTGGGTTTTTCTGGAGCTTTAGGCTTTGCTTTTGGCGGTTTTGGCTTTTCTGCCAATTTCTTGGGCTTAAACGGTTTAGGAGGGGGTGTTGGTCGGGTTGCTATTTTCTTTACCGGGCTTTTGGGAGCTGCCGCAGGTTTGTTGGCTTGAGGTTTCTTGCCTTCCACCGGTTTGACGTTGGTTTTCTCCTTAATAGGCAGTAATTCTAAAGTGATGGTTCTGGGTGGGGTCATTTTAGGAGGGTCTTGAGCAAACGGAATGGCACCTATGATGCAGATTAGGATAAACAAATGTAGCATCCCTGAGCGAAAAGGCCCAGGATATGTATTGGCCAGTTTTTGCACATATAGCCACAGGTGGTTAAGAATAGGTTTGGTGATTTTCCACATCAGGCGCAAAATCATCATCACCGTAGGAGCAATTAGCGCCCAGAGATCTTCAATGACGTACCAGCACGACCAGGCAATGTTTTTTAGATGTGAAATAAGCCCGATTTGTTCGTCGTGCGTCCCGATATTATCATAGTCCAGACGTTTTTGCGCCCTGTCGTCCATTATTTAGGCTGCTCCGTTATCAACGCAACTTTTAAAAAACCTGCCAGATTGATTGCGTTCATTACTTCCATCATCCGGCCATAATCAACATGTTTGTCCCCGCGGATAAAAATACGCATGTCGGTGTTGCGGTTGCTGATGGCCATGAGTTTCGGTTTGATTTCATCCAGGTCAATTTTGGTTTTGGAGATAAAAATATAACCATTGCTGTCGATTGAAATTTCCAGCGGCTCTTCTTTGGCAGGCAAAGGCTGGGCATCGGATTCTGGCAAATCTACCACAATGCCCGGCGTTAGTAATGGTGCGGTGACCATAAAGATAATCAGCAAAACCAGCATGACATCCACAAAAGGGGTAACGTTGATTTCGTTCATCAGGGCAGAGTTACGTGAGCGCTTACGACGACGGCCGGCTTTGCTACCAAGGCGATTGCCAACCCCATTATGCAATTGTAAAGCCATAATTCTTCCTTAATATTTGTCAAGTTCTCGGGCAATGACAGAGGCAAATTCATCAGAGAATTCATCAATTCTGTCTGAAATGCCCCCGCACTGAGTAGAAAACTTGTTGTAAAAAATCACAGCAGGAATAGCAGCAAAAAGCCCGATGGCCGTAGCAAACAAAGCTTCGGCGATGCCGGGAGCTACGACGGCCAGTGTTGAGTTTTGCGAATGAGCGATGGCCTGAAAACTGTTCATAATTCCCCAGACTGTACCAAAAAGGCCAATAAACGGGGCGGAAGAACCTACGGTTGCCAGAAAGCTTAAGCCTTTTTCCAGCGCGGCGATTTCACGATTTCTTACACTGTCCATCGCGTGCCAGACACGATCCTTGATTTCACCACGCCGTGCATAATCACCTTCTTTTGGCAGTGAAGGCAGCAGATCCAAACTCTTTTGTTTGCCACTTTCGGCAGCATTTTCTCCTTTAAGCCTCATCCATTCATGCATTCCAGCGATAAATACCCGTGCAATGGGATTGTCCGCCGTTGCTTTGATGGTTTCATAATAATGTTCCAGCGATTGACATGCCCAGATGTTTTTCTCAAACTTCTTCATTCTTTTCTGTAATATTCTTAATGTATTAAACTTGTCAAAAAAGATGGCCCAACACCAGAAAGAGGCACATAAAAGAAGCACGATCACCAGTTGGACAATAATATCCGCATTAACAAACATAGAATAAATACTCAGATCGTGGGCGGGAGCGCCGCCCGTACCCGCGACAGTAGGTATGTTCATGGATTGGCCTTCAATGGATGTGATTGGTACAGCTTTTGGCATTCTAGTCTTCCCTTACAATGATCGGTAAAATAAACCTTGAACATCATAGTATAATTTTGACCCTCCATCAAGAGAACTTCATAGGAATTTAGCGGTTTTTTTGCTTTGTCACAAAATATTCATATTTCAAATTGTCACTGTATAACAATATGTTAACTGGCATGTCGTCCAAATAGATAAAATTTTATTAATTTTTTCCATAAAAACACTTTAATATTTAGTTAATATGTGTTATATTACGTGTATAGATGTTAACAATTTGATTACCCTTGGGAGAGAGTAATAAAAATAACAACTATGATTTAAGAGAGAGATATCAAGATCACCCCCCCTAATTGATCTTGTATGAGAACACAACATTTCCCCTAATGCTTGATGTTCTCTTTTATTTATGGCGCTACGCAATGTAGCGCCATTTTTCTTTGGGCTGGCTATGGGGGGTTAAAGAGTGTTTTTTTCTGTAAGATTCTGCCGATTTATTATTGACAATAACGTGAATCACGCCTAGTTTCGCCAAAATTCACTAAGAGAGAAAGATGAACACTGCACAAGAACATATATCTCCTGCAGACACGAATGCTGCGCTTGTTTTGGCCGATGGCAAAATATTTTGGGGGTATGGAGTTGGTGCAGAGGGCAAAACGATTGGTGAATTGTGTTTTAACACCTCCATTACCGGATATCAGGAAATTCTTACCGATCCTTCTTATGCAGGGCAAATCATTACTTTTACCTTCCCACATATTGGCAATGTGGGGGTGAACGATCAGGACATAGAAAAAGATAAGATAGCTGCGTGTGGCCTTATTGTACGTGAGGCAATTACCTCACCGGCAAATTACCGTGCTCAATCTCATTTGAACGATTGGCTGGTTCAAAAGAAAGTGACGGGAATTTGTGGTATTGATACACGTGCGTTGACCCGACACATACGCCTAAATGGGGCACAGAATGGTTATATTATCTACTGTCAGAATGCGGAGATAGATATTTCTGCTGCGATGGAAGAGCTTAAAGATTATCCGTCCTTAAAAGGTATGGAGCTGGCGGGGAAGGTGACATGCAAAGAACCACATCAGTGGGATGAAAAATTGTGGGAAATAACCACTGGCTATCAAAAGCAGGATAAACCGAAATATCATATTGTGGCGGTGGATTTTGGGGTGAAATATAATATTCTGCGCCATCTGGCAGAGCGGGAGTGTAAGATTACCGTGGTGCCGGCAAGAACCAGTGCAGAAGAAATCTTTGCGCTTAATCCGGATGGGATTTTTCTTTCCAATGGGCCTGGGGATCCGGCAGCCACGGGAAAATATGCCTTGCCGATGATTAAAGAAGTGGTGAAGTCCGGTATACCGGTCTTCGGTATTTGTTTGGGGCATCAGATGTTGGCTTTGTCACAAGGCTGTGGCACAGAAAAAATGCACCAAGGCCATCGCGGTGCCAATCATCCCGTACAAGATTTGGATACGAAGAAGGTGGAAATTACCAGCCAGAATCATGGCTTTGTGGTGAGCGAAAACAATCTGCCAGAAAATGTTAAGGTCACCCATAAATCATTGTTCGACGGCACGGTACAGGGCATTGCGCTGACCAACGCCCCGGCCTTTTCGGTGCAGGGACACCCCGAAGCTTCGCCCGGCCCGCATGACAGCGCCTATTTGTTTGACCAATTTATTGCCGCCATCGCAGACCATAAACAACGGGAAGAAAAGCAACATGCCTAAACGTACGGACATAAAATCGATTCTTATCATTGGCGCGGGGCCGATTGTCATCGGGCAGGCTTGTGAGTTTGATTATTCCGGAGCACAGGCATGTAAGGCCTTACGGGAAGAAGGCTATCGGGTGATTCTGGTCAATTCCAACCCGGCAACGATTATGACCGATCCGGATATGGCCGATGCGACCTATATTGAGCCGATCATCCCACGCTCGGTAGAAAAAATTATCGCCAAGGAAAAACCCGATGCGATCTTGCCGACCATGGGCGGGCAAACCGCACTCAATTGTACATTGGAGCTGCATGCGCAAGGCGTGTTGGAGAAGTATAACGTACAAATCATTGGTGCGTCGATTGATGCTATTGATAAGGCGGAGAGCCGTTCACGCTTCAATGAAGCCATGGCGAAGATTGGGCTGGAAGTGCCACGTAATAGGGTTGTTGAGTCCATTGAAGAAGCCCGTGAATATCTTGCAAAAGTCGGGTTGCCAGCGATCATCCGTCCGTCCTTCACTCTTGGTGGTTCTGGTGGCGGTGTGGCTCATACGGAAGAAGAATTTGAACAGATTGTTGCCAGCGGGCTGGAAGCTTCACCCACCACTCAAGTGTTGATTGATGAATCTTTGTTGGGCTGGAAAGAATATGAAATGGAAGTGGTGCGGGATAAAAAAGACAATTGTATCATCATCTGTTCGATTGAGAATGTGGATCCGATGGGCGTGCATACGGGGGATTCTATCACCGTGGCTCCGGCGCTGACACTGACCGATAAAGAATATCAGATTATGCGTGATGCTTCGCTGGCGGTATTGCGGGAAATTGGAGTGGAAACAGGCGGTTCAAACGTACAATTCGGGGTCAATCCGGAAGATGGGCGCATGGTGGTCATTGAAATGAATCCACGGGTGTCACGGTCTTCGGCGCTGGCCTCGAAAGCCACCGGATTCCCGATTGCCAAAGTGGCGGCAAAGCTAGCAGTGGGATACACGCTCGATGAAATCCTTAATGATTGTACTAAAGCAACTCCGGCCTCATTTGAGCCAACGATAGATTATGTGGTGACGAAAATCCCACGTTTTACTTTTGAAAAATTTACCGGTGCAAAAGCGGAGTTAACTTCGGCGATGAAATCAGTGGGTGAGGCAATGGCCATTGGCGGTAGTTTTGCTGAAAGTTTACAAAAGGCATTACGCTCTTTGGAAACGGATTTGGATGGGTTGGACGATAAGCCGGAGAGAGACTTAAAAGCTGAACTTTCCAAGCTCACCCCCAAGCGTATTTTGCTTATTGCCCAAGCTTTTAGAGAAGGATGGACGATTGAGCAGGTGGAAGAATGTACCGGTTGGGATCGTTGGTTCTTAGGGCAGATAGAAGAGATTGTTGCGGCCGAAGAAACAATAAGAAAAGAAGGGATTCCTGAAGGAAAATATCCACTTCTGGCTTTGAAGCAAATGGGGTTTTCTGACCGGAGAATTGGTAAATTATGCGGCAAAACCCATAAGGAAATTCGTGAGTTACGTCATAAGCTTGATGTGCGTCCGGTATATAAAAGGGTGGACACATGCGCGGCAGAATTTGAAGCCATTACGCCCTATATGTATTCCACCTATCATGGGGCAGAAGATCGTGATTTTGGTTGTGAGTCAGACCCCACAGACAGAGAGAAAATCATTATTCTTGGCTCGGGTCCAAACCGAATCGGGCAGGGCATTGAATTTGATTATACGTGTGTGCACGCAGCATTTGCGCTCAAAGAAGCGGGCTATGAAACCATTATGGTCAATTGTAATCCGGAAACCGTTTCCACCGATTATGACACGTCAGATCGTTTGTATTTTGAGCCGTTGACTCAGGAAGATGTGTTGGAACTCATTGCCGTGGAACAGGCAACGGGTCACTTGAAAGGGGTGATTGTACAGTTTGGCGGGCAGACTCCTTTAAAATTGGCCAGAGCGCTGGAAGAAGCCAATATCCCGATTCTAGGGACATCACCAGAAGCAATTGATCTGGCGGAAGACCGAGAATTGTTCAAAGCATTGTTAGAAAAGCTCAATTTACGTCAACCGGACAATGCCATTGCGGAATCCAAAGCAGCTTTGTTGGAAACCGTGGCTGAAATTGGTTATCCTATTGTGGTGCGCCCATCCTTTGTGTTGGGTGGTAGAGCCATGCGGGTGGTGTTTGAAGAAGCCGGATTGCGGCAATATCTCGAAGATTTCCCCAATTGTTTCGATGGTGGGCCTCTGCTATTAGACGGATTCCTGCGCCACGCCATTGAAGTGGATGTGGACGCAATTTGTGACGGTAAGCAAGTCTATGTGGCCGGAGTGATGCAGCATATTGAAGAGGCGGGCATTCATTCGGGTGATTCTGCCTGTACGTTGCCGCCCTATAGCCTGTCAAATAAGGTGATTGAAGAGATTAAAAACCAGACCCGTGCCTTGGCACTGGAGTTAAAAGTTTGTGGCCTGATGAACGTACAATTTGCGGTGCAAGATGAAGATATTTATATTCTTGAGGTTAACCCTCGTGCGTCCAGAACCGTACCGTTTGTGGCCAAAGCCACAGGTGTTTCGGTGGCAAAGATCGCGTCTAAGGTCAAAGCCGGTGCTAAATTATCTGATTTTCCAGAATTGGAAGGGCAAGAGGAAAAACGCCTTAACCCAACGCATATTGCGGTCAAAGAAGCGGTGTTCCCATTTACCCGTTTCGCGGATGTGGATACGATCTTGGGGCCTGAAATGAAATCTACCGGTGAGGTAATGGGCATGGCATCAAGCTTTGAAGCCGCCTTCTCAAAAGCACAGCTGGGCGCAGGGTTTAAATTCCCAATGGATGGGACAGCTTTTATCTCGGTAAAAAATGATGATAAGGAATTAATCGTACCGATAGCGGCTATGCTTAAGGAAATAGGGTTTGACATTATTGCCACAAAAGGAACGGCTGAATTTCTTAAGCAAAAAGGTTTAGATGCTGATGTTATAAATAAGGTTATGGATGGCAGCCCGCACATTGTTGACCGCTTGAAAGAAGGCGCAGTACAGCTTGTGATCAACACCACGGAAGGGGATCAGTCTATTCTTGACAGTAAGTCTATCCGCCAGACGGCGCTGATGAACAAAGTCGCTTATAGTACCACAGCAACGGGTGCGCGTGAGCTTGTAAAGTCGATTAAATTGCTAAAAAGTAATCATAGTCTTGAAGTTACCTCCTTACAGGATTATTTTGTAGCATAGAACTTATGTAAGTGAAGGATAGTGTAATGGAAAAAATGCCTATTACGGCTGCAGGCTATGAGGCAATGGAAAAAGAATTGCATCAGTTGAAAACAATTGAACGTCCGGCAGTGATTGAACAAATTGCCGATGCCAGAGAGCATGGTGACTTGAAAGAGAATGCGGAGTATCATGCCGCGCGTGACAAACAAAGCTTCTTGGAAGGGCGGATTCAGGAATTGGAGAGTGCCATTGCGTTGGCCGATGTAATTGACGTTGTAGAGCTTTCAGGTGATCGGGTGGTCTTTGGTGCTACGGTGGAAATTGTGGACGAGGATACAGACGAAGAACATCGTTATCAAATTGTTGGGGAAATGGAATCGGATTTAGGAAAAGGTTTGATCTCTTTGAAATCTCCCATTGCCCGTGCGCTAATTGGTAAGGAAGAGGGGGACAGCGTGAAAGTACAAACCCCAGGCGGCACCAAGCACTATGAAATATTGAGTGTGTCGTTTGGATAGTTGCTATGAGCAAGATATGGGTGCTAACAGACGATAGAACCGGGCATAACAACCAGTCCATCGCTGTGGCAGAAAATCTTGGTCTTCCTTATGAGATTAAAAAGATCCACTATAATATTTTTGCTCGCTTACCCAATTTCCTAAAATCATCAGGGCTTACTGGTGTTGACCGCCACGTGCATGAGATATTTCCTCCATGGCCGGATCTGGTCATTGCTTCAGGGCGGCGTCTTGCCCCTATCGCCCGCTACATAAAGAAAAAATCCGGCGGAAAAACATTTTTATGTCAGATGATGTGGCCGGATTGCCCGGTGGAGGATTTTGATATTTTGGCGGTGCCGGAACATGATAAACATGTGGGAGATAATGTTATTACCACCATTGGTGCACCGAATAATATTACAAAAGAAAAATTGGCGGAAGCCGAAGCTCGATGGCTTAAAGACCGTGCATTGCCGACCCCACCGGTTATTACCCTACTTGTTGGTGGTGACAGTAGTAAGAGCCGGTTCACCCATCCCATGGCCATGGAACTGATACAAAGTGTGAAGAATAAAGTTCAGGAAGAGTGTGCCACACTTTTTGTCACGGTCAGCCGCCGAACGTCCGCGCAGAGGATTGAAGATATTAGACAGGAATTACCATCGGGAGCACATTTTTATAATCCGGCGGAAGAGAGTGAAGATAACCCCTATCTTTCCTATCTAGCGATGGCGGATGTGATTGTGGTCACGGGAGATTCAGTGTCGATGTGTACAGAAGCTTGTGCCACGGGCAAGCTGGTTTATATTTTTGATCCCACAGAATTCATTCCTGCCAAACATCGCAAACTGCACAGTTCTTTATATTACACAAAACACGCTCTTTCCTTTGATGATTGGGGGGGCTGGTATGCAGGTCATACACAACCTAACACAGCACCGCTAAACGAGGCCATCAAAATTGCTAACACGATTAAAACCAAAATGGGTTTGAATTAACAGGATATTTCTAATGGCGTACAAAGAAATACAAATTTATTGTCCTAAGGAAAAATTTGACGAAATCGCGTTAATTGCCAGTCAACCTGAAGTCATAGAATTTCACAGTGCGTTACAGAAAGATAAGACGACATATTTTTCACTTTTGGTTGCCTCAGAAAAAGTACAATTGATTACCGATCGAATCCAGCATGCGTTAGGTAAAAACCCGACCTATAGAACCATAGTGATGACAGTGGATACGGTCATTCCTAAGCCAGACGCTCAGAGTGAAGATGAGGCAGGTAAAAAATCGCAAAAATTTATTGGGGTCAGCCGTGAGGAGCTGTTGGAGATTATCTCAAAAGGCGTGATGCTTGACTATAATTTCTTTTTACTGGCGGTTTTTTCTACCATCGTTGCGGCCATTGGTCTGTTAGAAGATAACGTGGCGGTGGTCATCGGAGCCATGGTGATTGCGCCGTTGCTGGGGCCAAATCTGGCCTTAGCTTTTGCTGCTTCACTGGGCGATATGGACATGATGAAACAGGCGATCAAAACCAATCTTGTTGGGTTTTCCGCCTGTCTACTTGTTGCATTTTTGATCGGCAAATTATGGCCATATAATCTCGAAAGCCAGGAGCTTCTTATGCGTACGGATGTGGGGTTTGATGGGGTAATTCTGGCCATTGTGTCCGGTGCTACGGCGGTGCTGTCCTTAACCAAGGGGATTTCCAGCGTGATGGTTGGGGTGATGGTGGCAGTAGCATTATTGCCTCCGGCAACAACCTTTGGCATTATGCTGGGTGCAGAAAAATGGCCACAGGCTTATGGTGCGTTCTTGTTGCTGACGGTAAACATTGTATGTGTAAATCTGTCGGCCAAGCTTGCCTTATTGTATAAGGGAGTAAAGCCTCGCACATGGTACGAAAAAAAATCTGCCAAAAGCACTATATTTTGGTATTTACTGTTTTGGGCTATTGCACTTTCGGTCTTGTTGGTAGTGATCTATTTAAAAAGTAACAGTCAGGTGTAGCTCAGACGTACATTCCTGCGCTGTTGCCCGATGCCCATGCCCACTGGAAGTTATACCCTCCTAGCCAGCCGGTGACGTCCACCACCTCCCCGATAAAATACAAACCCTTCACTTTCTTGCTTTCCATTGTTTTGGAAGATAATTCGTTGGTATTTATTCCGCCTCTGGTGACCTCAGCCTTGGCATAACCCTCTGAATCTGAAGGAATTAGTGTGAAGTTATGGAGATGATCGGCAATTTCTTCGAGTTCTATTTTTTTACATTCGGCCAAGATTTTCTCGCAAGGAAATCTCTCTAGCCATAGGCCTACAAAACGTTTTGGGAAGAGTTTGCTCAGTACAGTGGAGAGCTGTGATTTGCCATTTTGTTTTGCTTTGAGCAGCTCTAATACATCATTTTCTGGCAGGAGATTGATCGTAATTGCATCACCCTTATTCCAATAGGAGGAGATTTGTAAAATTGCCGGTCCGCTAAGCCCTCTGTGGGTAAATAGAATATTTTCTCGGAACGATACGCCATTGCAGTTCACCACTGAATCTATAGAAACACCACTTAAGCTTTGGCAGAATTCCAAATCCTTACCATCAAGTTTTAAAGGCACAAGGGCGGGCTCTGGTGTGATGATGTCTATGCCAAATTGTTTGGCGATTCTAAAACCGAAATCACTGGCTCCCATCTTCGGGATAGAAAGCCCACCGGTAGCAATGACCAAACTTGTGCAGATAAACTCACTATTTGAGGTTTGTAGAATGAATTCATCAGGTTTCTCGATGCTCTTAATCTCACAATCCACTAGGATCTCGCCGCCATTTTGGCGCACAAGCGCTACAAGCATCTCAATGATTTGCTGAGAGGAATCGTCGCAAAAGAGCTGGCCATGTACGTCTTTGTGCACGTTCTTTTCATGGAACAAAATACCGTGTTTTTTGACCAAGGCGATAAAATTATGGGGTGAGAAGCATGACAAAGCAGATTTACAAAAATGCGGGTTTTGGGAGATGTAATTCTCAGGTTGGGCATAGAGGTTGGTAAAATTGCATCGTCCCCCGCCGGAAATACGAATTTTCTCACCTATTTTTGGGTTTTTCTCAATCAGTAGGACAGAACGTCCTCGTTGGGCAGCTTTATACGCACAAAACAAACCAGCCGCTCCGGCTCCAACAATGATAACATCATATTTTTTAGGCATTGCTAGTTTCTATGGATCTAGGTTTACGGTTTTCATCTACGGAAACAAAAGTAAACACCCCTTCAGTGGCCTTGGCGTAACAATCTTCAAATTGTCGTTTGATCCATGCTTCAACTTTAATGGTTATAGAGGTTTTACCCTGTTTGACCACTTCGCAATAACAGCCAATCGTATCTCCTACAAATACTGGCAGATGAAACTCCATCGCATCGATGGCCACGGTAACGGTACGTCCACCAGCAATTCTGCTTGCTAATAAATATCCTGCATTGTCCATCTCACACAGTAGCCAGCCACCAAAAATGTCCCCTGACGGATTGGTGTCCTTAGGCATACACAATGTGCGGGTCATCATCTCACCGCAAGGTTTCTCCATATTACAAACATCCATAATCTTACCTATTGTTATCGTTGTGCCACATTAACATGGGCATCATTTTATGGAAACCAAATTTAGGAGAATATGTTTTGAAATTGGACATATGAAAGAATCTTAAATGGAGCGGGTGAAGAGATTCGAACTCTCGACTTCGACCTTGGCAAGGTAGCGCTCTACCCCTGAGCTACACCCGCTCTAAATAAGAGTTGGGCAGTATAGACAATGTTTTTTCTTTTGCAATAAGAAATAATAATGTTATATGTCATTTTTAGGAAAAATTGGTAAGATTATGGCAGAAAATAAAGAAATATCTCCAGAATTGCTTAAGATTCTCGTATGCCCTTTGACCAAAGAAGCGTTGATTTACGACAAGGAGTCACAGGAACTTATCAGTAAAAAAGCCTCTCTGGCTTACCCTATTCGCTCGGGAATTCCTATCATGCTCATTGACGAAGCACGCAAAATAAAAGATTAATAATAGCCCAGATCTCTGAGCGCTTGAACAATTTCGGACAAAGATTTTGCCTTTAAAACAACATTGCCTTTCTCGTCTTTATCGGCAAGTTTCACGTCCAGCATAAATACCGCCTCTTTTAATATTTCTTCAGGTTTTCTGCCCATCACATTCCTTAATATCTAGTCTGGCGAGGATAGCATATTCTGGGTATTTCGTCTATAAATCTCTTTCCTGATGGTCACGTGTTATCCATCCTCCGCCCAGAACCCGGCTCTTATCATAGGCCACACAAGCCTGTCCGGAAGAAATGGCTTTTTGCGGCTCATCAAACGTTACCTTATAATGGCGTGCATCGTGGGGGTATAGGGTTGCGCCCAGCATGTCACCAGATGAGCGAATCCGAACATGTGTTTTTAGACCTTCATTGGGAATCGGATCGGCCAGCCAATTAAGGTCTTTGATGAGGAAAGATTTTTTATACAGCGCCTCTTCAGGGCCAACAATTACGTCGTTGGTTTGTGGGTTGATGTTAACAACATACAGAATTTCTCCACCGCCAATATCAAGCCCGCGCCGTTGCCCGATTGTGTATTTAATAATTCCATCATGTGTTTTAAGGACTCGGCCGTCCACATGTACAATATTACCTTTTTCCATTGCGCCGGGGCGCAGTTTTTCCACCACAGAGCTGTAATTTCCATTGGGGACAAAACAAATATCTTGGCTTTCTGCCTTATCTGCTGTTTGTAGACCAAAACGCTCCGCTTCTTTTCGGGTTTGTTCTTTGCTCATGCCACCAAGGGGAAAGTGCAGAAAGTTCAATTGCTCAGCAGTCGTCGCAAAGAGAAAATAGGATTGATCCTTGCTATCGTCTAAACCCTTATGCAGTTGGGCAATATTATTGTTTTCAATCTTCTGAACATAGTGACCGGTGACCATTGCATCGGCATCTAGATCTTTGGCAACCTTAAGTAAATCACGAAACTTAACCGTTTGGTTGCACTTAACGCAAGGGATCGGGGTTTCCCCTCTTATGTAGCTGTCAGCAAAATCTTCCATCACCGAATTTTTAAACAGACTTTCATAATTTAATACATAATGGGGGATGCCTAATTCTTCACATACCCTGCGAGCATCTTCGATATCCTGTCCTGCACAGCAAGCATTTTTCTTCTCAATGGCGGCTCCATGGTCATAGAGTTGCAAGGTGATGCCGATGGTTTCATAACCCTGTTCATGAATTAACGCTGCGGCCACAGAGCTGTCCACCCCGCCGCTCATGGCAACAACCACACGAGTTTTGTTTTTAGGCTTGTTTAGGGCGAGTTGGTTCATTATATATAACGTAGCTATAGTTTTTCTAAAAAAGGTTAATACGATGAAAAAATCAGTCCATCTGTTGTTATTTTTTACGCTATTAAGCCTAAATTTCTTTATATTGCAAGCTTTTGATGCAGCAGCACAGCGGCAAGTTCCCCAATCGCAGGGTCAGATTGTTTTGTCCTATGCGCCATTGGTGGCACAATCAGCACCAGCGGTGGTCAATATTTATACTTCGGCAAAGGTAAAAGTGCGTGGGGGAGGGCTATCACCTTTTTTTAATGATCCATTTTTTAGTAAATTCTTTGACTCAGGCGTTCTTGGCCGTGGTTTGGGGCGGATTCAGGAGAAGGAAATCAGCACGCTAGGCTCTGGGGTTATCGTCAGCTCGGACGGGTTGGTCATTACAAACAACCATGTGGTTAAGGAAGGCGGAGAGATTAAGGTTGTGCTAAATAATAAGCAAGAATTTGATGCCAAGCTGGTTATTTCTGATGAAAAAAGTGATTTGGCATTGTTAAAGATTGAGGTAGACAGAAAGCTCCCTTATTTACACATTGCACAGCACGATAATTTACAGGTGGGTGACATTGTTCTGGCTATTGGAAACCCTTTTGGGGTTGGGCAAACGGTTACTGGTGGCATTGTTTCAGCTTTGGCACGCACCGCCGTTGGAATTGGGGATTATGACTTCTTTATCCAAACGGATGCGGCAATTAATCCGGGCAATTCCGGTGGTGCGTTGGTGAATATGCAGGGGGAATTGGTAGGTATTAACACTGCAATTTACAGTAAAACCGGTACCAGTGCGGGCATTGGCTTTGCAACGCCGTCAATCATGGCCAAAATTATTCTGGACAATTACCGGCGTGGCAACAGCAAGGTGATACGGCCTTGGTTCGGTGCTTCCACTCAAAATGTTACAGCAGAGTTGGCGGAATCTCTTGGTCTGGATAAGCCGGTTGGTGTTTTGATTAAGGAAATTTTTCCTAAGAGCAGCGCAGAAGATGCTGGCATAAAAACCGGAGATGTCATTGTTTCTATTAATGACAAAGAAGTTTCAGATGAAGATTTTCTTAGATTTTATATGGCGACGTACTCCATTGGACAAAAGGCTAAATTAAATATCATGCGTTCTGGACAATATCGAACGGTTGATATTTTGATGGAAGAGGCCAAAGAATATCCATTGCGCAATACCACCGAAATTAAGGGTAACAACCCTATGGAAGGTGCGATCGTGGAAAATCTTTCACCGGTTTTGGCCGATGAAATAGGTATTTCTATCAGCAAAGGCGTTATCATTCGTGATGTGCCACTGGGGTCTTATGCCGCACGTATATTTAAATCTGGTGACATTCTGGAGTCGGTTAATGGCATAAATATCAAAGAAGTTAACCAACTAGTTAAATTACTAAATCAGCCAAAGAAAGGGTGGAAGATTAAGGCGCGCAGAGGGGCGCAAACCATATCTATTTCCATTGCATTGTGATGCCTGATCTTTTTGAATCCGATTTAGAAAACAATGATACGTCTGATGCCAATCGTCCGCTGGCCGACCGTATGCGGCCTAAGAGTTTCGCTGAGGTTCTTGGTCAGGAAGAAATGTTAGGACAGAACAGCTTATTTTCGGATGCGTTACAATCGGAGTCTGTCTTCCCTAGTATTATTTTTTGGGGTACGCCGGGATGCGGTAAAACCACTATCGCCCGCTTGATTGCCGATCATACGGACGCTAAATTTGTCATGATTTCCGCCATTACCAGCGCCACAGCCGAACTGAGAAAGATTTTTCAACAGGCGGAGTTAGATAAGAGACTGGGCAAAAGAACCTTGCTCTTGGTGGATGAGATTCACCGTTTTAATCGCAGCCAGCAGGATTTATTCCTCCCCTACATTGAAAACGGCACGATCATTCTCATTGGTGCAACGACAGAGAACCCTTCTTTTGAACTAAACTCTGCTCTGCTGAGCCGCTGTAAGGTTCTGGTGTTAAAGCCGATGAGTGATGATTCTTTAAGGGAGTTAACCTATCGGGCAGAAAAATTTATTGGCAAAAAATTACCCATTGACGAAGAGGCCAGAAAAACCCTCTGCGCCTTGGCAAATGGTGATGCACGGGCGTTGCTCGGCATGTGTGAGGATTTATTTAACCACAAGGTTAAGAAGAAGATAGGGCAGGCTTTACTGCTCGAATTAATTGGCAAAAGAAAGCCAATATACGACAAATCACAAGACGGGCATTATAATTTGCTTAGTGCGTTTCACAAATCCATGCGCGCGTCGGATGCCGATGCAGCGATTTATTGGGCAGCGCGCATGCTTGATGGTGGGGAAGATCCGGCCACCATTATCCGTAGAATGGTGGCGTGTGCAGGAGAAGATGTGGGTATGGCAGACCCGCAGGCGCTGATTCAGGCACTGGCGGCCAAGGATGCTTATGAATATCTTGGTTGGCCGGAATCACGGCAGGCCATGGCACAGGCGATTATTTATATTTGTACCGCCCCCAAATCCAACGCGTCGTACATGGCAATGAATGCGGCGCTTGCCGATGCAAAAAATGATAAATCCTATATGCCACCCAAACATGCGCTGAACGCCCCCACAAAAATGATGAAAGAGCAAGGCTATTCAGACGGATATGTGTACGACCACGATACACCGGAAGGCTTTAGCGGTCTGTCGTATTTTCCCAAAGAGACCGGCCGCAGAAGCTATTATCAGCCCAACGAACGCGGATTTGAGCGTGACATCAAAAAACGCATGGAATATTTTGAGAAACGGCGCAAGCCAAGCGACTAACCCAATTTCTTCTTCAAGATTTCGTTCACCGCTGCTGGGTTAGCTTTGCCTTTAGAGGCTTGCATCACCTGACCGACAAAGAAGCCGAACAATTTATCTTTACCACTGCGATATTGTTCTACTTTATCCTGATTGGCGTTGAGTACTTCATCAATAATGGCTTCAATCGCGCCGGTATCGGTGACTTGTTTGAGGCCTTTTTCCTCGATGATTGCGTCTGCATCTTTGCCACTTTCCATCATAATATCTAGCACATCTTTGGCGATTTTTCCTGAGATTGTATTATCTTTTATCAGATTAATTAAACCAGATAGTTGAATAGATGAAACATTACACTCATCAATGGATTGACCGGATTTATTGAGCCTTCCGAACAGCTCCGCCGTGACCCATGTTAGGGCCAGTTTGGCATCGCCGGTTTTTTCCAACACCACATCAAAATAATCGGCATTTACCTTATCTGCCGTTAGCACTCCGGCGTCGTAGGCGCTGATGTTGAACTGCTCCATATAGCGGTTTTTCTTTTCGTCCGGCAATTCAGGTAGATTGTCGTTTATGGCGTCGATAAAAGACTGCTCAATGACCAGTGGGTAGAGGTCAGGATCTGGGAAATAGCGATAATCATGAGCGTCTTCTTTGGTGCGCATGACACGGGTTTCTCCGCTGTTTGGGTCAAACAAACGCGTTGCCTGTTCCACTACGCCACCGCTTTCGAGCAGGTCAATTTGACGGCGAGCCTCATAATTAATCGCACTGATGATGTTGCGGATGGAGTTCAGGTTTTTGATTTCGTTGCGTGTACCGAATTCTGCGCCCGGGCGGCGTACGGAAATGTTGGCATCGCAACGCATTGAGCCTTTTTCCATGTCGCCGTCACACGTGCCAAGATAGCGTACAATAGCGCGTAATTTCTTCATGTATTGTCCGGCTTCTTCGGCCGAGCGCATGTCCGGCATAGAGACAATTTCCATCAAAGCAATGCCCGAACGGTTTAGATCAATAAAGGATTTAGTAGGGTCTTGGTCGTGGATGGATTTGCCGGCATCCTGTTCCAGATGGATGCGTTCAATGCCGACTTGACGCGTGGAACCATCGGGCATGTCCAGCGTGATGATACCGTTGCCGACAATGGGATCGCTAAATTGGGAAATTTGATAGCCTTGGGGCAAATCGGCGTAAAAATAGTTTTTGCGGTCAAACACAGAGCGCAAATTGATCTGTGCCTTTAGTCCCAAACCCGTGCGTACCGCCTGCTCCACGCAATATTTGTTCAGCACCGGCAGCATCCCCGGCATGGCAGCGTCCACCAATGAAACTTGACTGTTCGGCTGAGCGCCAAACGACGTATCGCTGCCGGAAAATAGTTTGGAATTAGAACTCACCTGAGCGTGGACTTCCAGCCCAATGACCAGTTCCCAATCGCCGCTATTGCCCTTTACTAAGTTTTCAGGACGGGTTGCTACGTTACTGTGTCTGAATTCTGTCATGTTATTCTCCCTTTAATAAGGTCGGGATGGAATCAAAATTCGCCGCTTTCTCAATGGCTGCGCCCACGTTGAAGACGGTTTGTTCGTCCCATGGCTTGCCAAGAATTTGCAGACCTAAAGGAGTGCCCTGAGAACTCAACCCCGCCGGAACCGACATGCCGGGAAGACCCGCCAAACTCGCCGGAACAGTGAACAAGTCGTTAAGATACATAGCAACAGGATCATCCATTTTTTCACCAATTCCAAACGCTGCAGACGGGGTGGTTGGGGTTAAAATAGCGTCTACCTTCTCAAACGCCTGATTAAAATCCTGCGCGATCAAGCGGCGGATTTTCTGTGCCTTAAGGTAATAGGCGTCATAATAACCATGCGAAAGAACGTAGGTGCCGATAAAGATACGGCGTTTGACTTCGTCACCAAAACCCTCTTCGCGGGTTTGCTCATACATTTCATCGAGCGATTTCACCGGCTTGGAGGTGCGGTGGCCATAGCGTACACCATCGTAACGCGCTAAATTAGACGAGGCTTCGGCCGGAGCCACAATGTAATATGTCGGCAGGGCATATTTTGTGTAGGGAAGGGAAATCTCCACGATTTCCGCACCGGCTTCTTTTAGCCAAGCCGCACCTTTCTCCCACAAAGCTTTGATTTCAGAGGGCATACCGTCGGCGATATATTCTTTAGGAATGCCGATTCTTTTGCCTTTCATGTCCGCAGAAATAGAGGACGACCATTTAGGCACATCTTTGTTCACGCTGGTGGAGTCTTTTTCATCATAGCCGGCAATGGCCTCCAACATAAAGGCACAATCAAGGGTGTTTTTACCAAAGACGCCAGCCTGATCCAGTGAGCTGGCAAAGGCGACTGTTCCCCAGCGCGAGCATCGGCCATAGGTGGGTTTGATGCCGACTGTGCCGGTGAAAGCGGCCGGTTGACGGATCGATCCTCCCGTGTCGGTTCCTAACGCTGCGGCGCATAATCTGGCCGAAACTGCTGCCGCAGAACCACCGGAAGACCCACCAGGCACAAGGTTTGTTTCGTCACCGTTACGTTTCCACGGATTTATTACGTTTCCGTAATGACTTGTAATGTTTGCCGAGCCCATAGCGAATTCATCGAGGTTGGTTTTGCCCACCATCACCGCACCGTGGGCAAATAAATTTTTCGTGATGCTGGATTCATAAGGCGGTATAAAATTACCAAGAATATGGGAGGCAGCGGTTGTTTTAACCCCAGTGGTGCAGAACAAGTCTTTCACTCCAACCGTAATGCCTTCAAGCAAACCGGCATTACCGGCGGCAATCTTATTATCGGACTGTTTGGCCTGCTCCAGCGCTTTATCCTCAGTGAGGGTGATAAAGGCATTTAGAGATTCGTATTTTTTACAATGGTTAAGATACTCTGTGGTGAGTTCAACCGAAGAAAAATCTTTATTCTTTAGGCCATCAACGGATTCTTTGATCGATAAATGCGTAAGATTTGTCATTAGCCCACCACCTTTGGTACGACGTAGCAGTCAAAATTGGACTCAGGTGCGTTAGAAAGTACCTTATCCTGAACATTGCCGTCATTGACGACATCTTCGCGCAGGCGTGCAGTATAATCACCCACTCCAGCCATTGGTTCAATCCCATCAGTATTGACTTCCTGCAATTGCTCAATCCAATTGAAAATACCGTTAAGGTCTTCGGTCATTTTCTTTTTTTCATCATCTGTCACCGCGATACGAGCCAATTTAGCGATTTTACTGACATCCTTACTATCTAAAGACATTGCTTGTACTCTTTATTGTTTTTATATAAGTTGGGTTGCGAAGAGTTTTCTAGTATATTTAATCTCTGCCGTCAAACATAACCATCGATGAACGAAGCAAAATAATCATGAACAGGCCAATACCGAAAATTACCATACTCTTACTTGTATCAATAATACTCATATTTCCTGCTGTGTCGTATGCACAAGAAAGTGAAGAGACAGATTTTGTATCAGAAGACGATATGTCGGCCAACGAATTGTTTGAAGCCGCAGTAGAACATATGGGAGAGGGTGTGAAGAGAATGTTGAAGAAAGACCAGGAGAAATGGAAAATTGAGGGAACAGAGTCAAAGCAAAAAGACTGCAAGGTACATCGCAAAAAATGCGTAGATATGGCGGCTAAGGGGGGATTTAAAAACAGAGTGATGGAGATTTTTAGGATTGAGTTTTGTAAAGAAGCTCGGAAAGTCTGTGATGGAGATTGGCACGAATAATCGCGTTACCAATCTTCGTCAGTAAGCTTTTGGGTTCTTTCGTCAATAAGGGTTTGCACCTGTTCGTGGGTACAAAAACCGTGCTTAATTGCCAAGTCTCCCAAGCGAATATTTTTCCCACTTTCTTTAAAGGTTTGTGCTTGTTCTTCTGTCAGAAGGTCACGCTGTGTCGGCGTAATAAGTCCGGCTGTAATCAGGCGTGAGCCCATCCAGTTCTTATCGTTGCTTTCTTTACCAAGGAAGGAAGAGGGTTCAATGTTCTGTTGTTCTAAAACATTTTGGATTTGTTTTGCACTACAATAACCCAACTTCACTACCAACTCACCAAAGCGGATATCAATATTTCTTGTCATCAGTTTGCGTTGTTGACTGATAACAATATAGCGTTGCCAATGGGTTAGTAGCCCGGCATTTATCAGCTTGGCACCGAGTTTGGTTGTGTCTTCTTCAATAGGATTATCAAAAAGACCCTCATCCATGGCCTGTTTGCTGAGTTCCGTTAACTCTTCTTCTGTCAGCTTTAATTCATTTATGATCTTGTCAATGTCTTCGTCTATTGAGGTTTCAATTTCATCGTTTTCTACCGCCGCAAGCATTTGGAAGGTAGAAAAATGTTCAATGGAAACAGGGTCTTTGGAAGCTACGTTTGCGGACATATCAATGTCGCTGTCTTGCTCAGGGACTTCGTCAGTGTTGATGATTGGGTTGGTATCTTCAGGAGGGAGAGGTAGTTCTTGGTCTGGGCTGTCTTTATAATCATTGGCAATAATGGTGGGCAAAGGGTCGTAGTTTGGATCGACAAAACTACGCAAAACATCTTTGAAACTATACCCTTGTCTGTATGACATGTTTGCTATGACTCATATTAATTTACCATTACCAGATCCGACCTATGAATCATCTCCGTACGTCCATCATACTGTAAAATTGTTTCTATTTCACTAGTTTTTCTTCCTAATATCTTTTTTGCTTCTTCTGCCGAGAAAGCAACAAGCCCACGCGCGACTTCGGCACCATGAGCGTTTTTAATTGTGACAGCATCGCCACGTTCAAAATCCCCCTCAACATTGGTTACTCCTGCCGGCAGGAGACTTTTGCCACGGCTTAGGGCTTCTTCGGCACCGTTGTCTACACTCAAAGAGCCGGAAGGTTTTAATGTGTGAGCAATCCAGTTCTTACGGGCGGTTTTGGCATCTTCAGACGCTTTGAACAGGGTATGATTATTCGAGCCATCCAAGAGTTTCTTGATTGGGTGGGGGTCTTTTCCTGAAGTAATGATTGTATGACAGCCGACACTTGCGGCAATCTTTGCGGCCATAATTTTAGTTTTCATCCCACCAGAACCTACATTGGAGCTTATCCCGTCAGCCATATTTTCAATTGCCTGGTCAATATTTTCTACTACCGCAATGTGCTTTGCTTCGGGGTGGCTATGGGGATTAGCATCGTACAATCCATCAACATCGGAAAGCAGGATTAAATGCTCTGCCTCAACCATTTGGGCAATACGGGCGGCCAGACGGTCATTATCGCCAAAGCGTATTTCATCGGTAGAAATAGTATCATTTTCATTGATGATGGGCACAATGCCCCTTTTTAGCAAAATATTGATAGTGTTGCGGGCATTTAAATAACGCCGTCTGTTTTCAGAATCTTCCAGAGTGAGTAATATCTGGGCAGCTTTTAAGCCATGGGTATTGAGATGTTTCTCATAATTGTTGATCAAAGCCAGTTGACCACAGGCGGCAGCGGCCTGTTTTTCATCCAAACGCAGGGGACGGGATTTTATGTTCAGCGCGTCCTTTCCCAATCCAATAGAGCCGGAAGAGACAAGGATAACATCTACCGATTTTTGCTTTAAATCGGCAATGTCCTCGCACACAGACTGCACCCATTTTGTGCGCAGACGACCGTCACCATCGATTAACAAAGCGGAGCCGATTTTTATGATAATTTTCTTGCTTTTAAGTAAGTTCATAGGCGAATCCTAACGTTTTTTATGGGTTGTGTCGATAGGTAAAATAACATAAAAACCACGCTAAAATAGGGGTTGGAATTGAGGGGATAATATGCTATTTCTCACAGAATAATAATTCTTATCCATCTGGGGGAGCTTATGGAACATAAAGTTATTACGATTTCTCAGCAAAAAGGTGGGGCGGGAAAAACGACCGTAGCGGCGCATCTGGCAATTGGCTTTATGCAGAAGGGATACAAGGTGGCAACGTTAGACGTTGATCCACAAGGTAGCCTTAGTGCGTGGTACAATGCCAGAGAGGTGTCTCTTGGGGCAGAGAATACCGGCCTTTATTGCGATGTTATGACCGACAATTGGGGGCTGGATTATGAAATTGATAAGCTTCAGGAAGAATACGACATTGTGATTATTGATTGTCCGCCACACACTAAGGACAACGCACAAAAGGCTGTGCGTAAGGCAGATTTGGTATTGATTCCTATTCAGCCTAGCCCTACTGATTTGTGGGCCACTACGAATACGGTATTACTAACCAATCAGGAAAATGCCCACACCTATCTTTTGTTAAATCGGGTGGTACAAAATTCCAATCTGGCCAAACGTTTTATTAAAGATTTGCCTCGGTCACGCCTTAAAGCAGTTCTGGGCAATCGCATCTCTTTCCCAACGGCCATGTCGGAAGGGCTGTGCGTGACTGAAACTCAGCCTTCGAGCAAAGCCGCCAAAGAGGTACAGTCTGTTCTCAAAGAAGTTATCTCTATTCTTAAGGCACAGGATAAGGAACTTAGAAAGACCGCATAATGTGGCTACACCACATAGGTTGAGTTTCAACATCATAAATCATCTTTTTGTTGCAATTAAAGAATTGTTGCTTATACTGCGGAGCATAATTGGAGCTTGGGGGAGCCTAGGATTATGGATACGTCAAAAATAAAAGAAGCTATGGCTTATTTTTACTTCGCCCTTTGTCTAGGGATGGCCGCTTTGGCCATTATCCTAGGCGAGGCGGCAAGCCGAAGCCTTTTGCTATAGGCCGGAGATGTTGGTATCAATGCCTAAGGACGATATTAGTTCATAGTAAAAGAAAAGCGATAAGACAAAAAACACAAACAATATAATTTCATGTTTAAACTGGTGGGAGTGGAAAAAGCTTCGGTCTTTGTGGTGTAAAACATCCATCAACTCGTCGCCAAAACGGATAGAAAGAAACGTCCCGCCGCAGGAGAGCAAAATAATGCTCCAATAGGGATAGGGCTGTGTCAGTACCTTATGCAGAATCTGGGTCAGTAAGGTGGTATCGTAATAGTGAGGCGCGGAAAATAAGGCAAACAGATTCAGCGAGATGGCAATAACCCACACACCTATTTCTGAGGCAATCATCCGGATACCAAAAAGCAGACGCAGGGGAAAATCCAGCAGAAATCCGGCATCGGCGATGGGGGTACATAAAACAAAGAAGCTCCAGCTTAGTGCGGCTGCAAATCCACCTGTAACAATATCGTATTTGTAGCTAAGATAAGCAAAATACCCCACCATAATTGCCAACAGGACAACAAATTTTATTAAGACTTGTTTTTTTGGTTTTATGGTAATTTTCATGGCTTCCTGAGTATGTTTGCAATCTGTTGAAAGACTAAGCTATTATATACCATTTTACATATTTGTTAAACAGGCTTATACAGAAGTAAATAGTTTTGGGGAAAATATCCTGCATGATCCGGACGAGAAAGCGCATGCGTTTATTGCAAATTACCAAAAGCTTGGTTTTATCACCGATGACTCATTGGTTATTTTAAAACCTGGAAAGAATTATGTGCAATACAGAAATGGAAAGAATGTGCCGGAAAAGCATGTTGATAAAAAGTTGTTGTTAGAAACAATTTCCTACTACAAACATGCGGCGAATTGGAAGGAGCATATATTAAAAATTCCCACTGTGAAGCAGTAACATCTTCAGGGGAACAACTAAAAACCACAAACACCACACACCGCGTGAGACACAGAAAATAGGCTAAGATATTGAAATATAACTAGAAGATTATGGTGGGGCAGTTAATGACTTGATCACCTAGCCATCCGTTTCCCTGATAACCCCTTATTTACAGGGTAATTTTAGAAAATAACAGGGAACGCCCCGTTTAGATTTTATACTTTCTTCCTTCCCACAGATAGTAAACCACCGGAATGACGATCAATGTTAACAATGTGGTAGATACCATGCCCCCCACCATCGGCAGAGCAATACGCCGCATAACATCCGCACCCAGACCCTCGGTTATAAACACCGGCAACAGCCCCACAATAATAACGGACACGGTCATTAATTTTGGCCGCACGCGTAGCACAGCACCGTGCATTACCGCCTCAAAGAGTTGTGGAAGGTTATGCGGCGGGTGATAACGCGCTTGCTGGTCGAGATAAATCAGCATAACCACAGCGGTTTCAACCGCTATTCCTGCCAGTGCAATAAAGCCCACCGCTACCGCCACAGAGAAATTATAGTCTGCTAGATATAACAACCACACACCACCGGTCAGACCGAAAGGCAATGACAACATTACCATCAATGTTCTGTCTAAACGTCCGAAATGCAGCACTAGTAGCACGAAGATTATAGCAATAACGGCAGGAATGGCGATGTTCAACCGCGCACGCGCTTCAACCATTTGCTCAAACTGCCCTGACCAGCCAATGGAATAGCCGGCCGGCAGTTTTACCTTCTCAGCAACCACCCTTTGTGCGTCCTCTACATAGCCACCAATATCTCGATCGGCAATGTCCACATAGACCCACCCGTTCAATCTCGCATTCTCTGAGATGATCATTGGCGGGGCTGCTTCCAGTTTGATCTCCGCCAGCTCTCCCAATGCTATCTGCTTGCGGTTTAGGGAATATACCAGCAATTTACTTACGTCCTCGATAGTTTCGCGGAAAGGGCGGTCATAACGCAGCATAATTCCATACCGTTCGCGCCCTTGTACGGATTCTCCCAGTTTCATGCCACCAAGAGCGCTGGCAACAACTTGTTGTAGGTCGCCCATGTCCACCTGTTCTTGCAGCATGATCTGGCGGTTGGGTTCAATGGTTATGTATTTTGCTCCCTTTACCCTATCGGCAAAGGCGGAACGGGTGCCGGGGATGGCTTTTACGACCTGTTCGACTTGCAAAGCGATGTCATTAATACCGGCAAGGTCTGGTCCGGAAATCTTGATACCGATTGGGGTACGGATACCGGTCGTCACCATATCTATACGGGTTTTGATGGGGTATCCGAAGGAATTAATTAGACCCGGTATTTTGGTTAGCCTATCCAATTCCTTTATCAGCTTTTGCGTTGTCATCCCCTCCCGCCATTGTTCTTTTGGTTTGAGGCGAATCCATGTCTCAATCATGGAAATAGGCGCAGGATCAGTGGCTGTATCGGAGCGTCCAGCCTTGCCGAACACAGTCTCCACCTCCGGTACGGTTTTGATGATACGGTTGGTTGTTTGCAACACTTCTTTGGCCTTGGTAATGGAGACGCCCGGCAGAGTGGTTGGCATGTAAAGCAGATCGCCTTCATACAGTGCCGGCATAAACTCCGTACCGGTATGTTTTAACGGCCATGCTACACTTAACAACAACACTCCTACGAGCATAAGGGTCGGCCATTTTGCTCTAAGTGCCAATGCTAATATTGGTGTATATATGGCGATAAAAAAACGGTTTATCGGGTTTTGATCTTCCCGAAGCATTCGCCCCCGAATTAACCACATCATGAGCAATGGAACAACAGTAACGGAAAGAATTGCCGCTGCCGCCATAGAATAGGTCTTCGTATAAGCCAACGGCGAAAACAGCCGTTCAGATTGCCCCGTAAGGGCAAATACCGGCATAAATGAGACGGTGATAATGAGTAATGAGAAAAACAGCCCCGGCCCAACCTCTTTGGCGGCCAATAATAATGCCTGACTTTTCTCAGCAGGTTCGGCATCTTGCCGTAATGTTGATAATTTTCGGTGGGCATTTTCCACCATCACGATACTTGCATCAACCATCGCACCAATGGCAATGGCAATGCCGCCAAGCGACATAATATTGGCGGTAATTCCCTGCCATGACATGACTATAAAGGCTGCTAGCACACCCAGTGGCAGCGTCACTATGGCAACAAAAGACGAACGCACATGTAACAGAAAAATCAGACATACTAGCGAGACAACGATAGCTTCCTCAATGAGCTTATGCGTAAGGTATTGCACCGAACCCTCGATCAATGGCATGCGGTCATAGACCGGCACAATCTCAACCCCTTCTGGCAGTCCGGGTGTGATGGATTGAATTTTCTTTTTAATCGCCTTGATCACCTCCAGAGCATTACTCCCCGGACGCATGACGATAATGCCGGCAGGTACCTCCCCTTCACCGTTAAGTTCCGTTACGCCACGGCGCAGTTCTGGCCCTTCAATAACACGCGCCACATCTCCAACTGCCGAGGGAATTCCGTATATGCTATGCACCACCAATTTTTCTAAGTCTTCTGCGGTGCCGACATAACCTTTGGTGCGAACAATGAATTCCGTCTCTGCCTGCTCGATGGTACGTCCTCCTGATTCTCGGCTGGCATGACGAATCGCCTCAATAATGGTAGTCAGTGGGATACCCCTCTTATGGGCTTCTTTAGGATCGACAAGCACCTGATATTCTTTCACGAAACCTCCGACACTTGCCACTTCGGCCACCCCCGGCACTGTGGCCAGCTCGTATTTGAGGAACCAATCCTGAACAGCGCGCAATTGCGCAAGATCGTGCTTCCCACTCTTATCCACCAATGCGTATTGGTAAACCCAGCCGACTCCCGTTGCGTCTGGCCCAAGTTGCGCATTGGCACCTTCGGGCAGTGTGGCTTGCACTTTAGATAAGGCCTCTAATACCCGTGAACGTGCCCAGTATAAATCCGTTCCGTCATGAAAGATAACATAGACAAACGATACACCAAACATAGAATATCCCCGTACTATTTTGGCCTTAGGCACCCCAAGCATGGCCGAAGAAAGCGGATAGGTCACAAGATCTTCAACGATTTGTGGTGCTTGCCCGTTAAAATCAGTACGCACGATCACTTGCGTATCAGAAAGATCAGGGATAGCATCCAATGGCATGTGCCGGATGGCAAAACTCCCACTTACTAATATTGCCAGCACTAAGATGGAAATCAGCAATGGGTTATGTACCGACCATTCAATGATACGGGCAATGACACTTTGTGTTGGATCGTGTGGTGCGTTAGTGTCCTGCATGCTCACCTCCCTGAAACTTTTCCAATGCTTCACGCAGATTGGATTCGGCATCAATCATAAACTGGGCCCGTGTGACAATGTTCTCACCTTCCGTAAGACCGGAAATTATTTGTGTATTGCTATAGGAAATGTTCCCGATGGTAACATCACGACCCTGAAAACGCCCATTGCCCAGTGCGACGATGACATGGCCGCCTTCACTGCTACGCAGGATGGCAGAATTTGGAATGTACAATATGCCATTCTCCCTGCTTACCGGTTGCGTACGTACTCCCATCGTTTGAATCGTACCAGACTCGATGGTGATTATCGGTTTTTCATCCGGTGCTGTTATATTATGATTATGTGCACCAGCATCTATTGGAACCAATGTCATGCCGCAAATAGGGCATGTGCCGGGCTTATCCTCTATGATTTGCGGATGCATTGGGCATGTATATTTAACCGCATGCTCTGCGTAAGCGGTCACCGTGCTGAGCAGCAAAACGGCAATGGTTAAAATAATATGTTTCATCATTTCTGTCCTTATAGGTTAACATATGGATGGAACGCCACTGTGCTCCGTATAGCATAAGGCTTATACGGACGTGACAAAGCAAACTGACGATTTCGTCAGTTTGTTTTAGGACAGAATACGGGGAGGTTGTTTATCCGGCATGAGCAGAACAGACATGGCCTGCTCGTTATCCAGTATGAATGTTATATTAGTTCCCCCAAAAGTACCAACCTGAACGGTGGTAGGGGCGTAGAAAACAGAGAAAGAGGACATGCCGCAACGAGCAGAACCATCATCACAGCATTTGTTTTTATTGCCGTCATTCTTATCATGCGACATGCAGTCAGGACAATGGGCACAATCCATCGTTTGCATATCGCCGCCCCGTTTCATCGGGCAGGCCGACACATCCGGAGCAATTCCCATTGAAGAGAATACCAACGCAAAAACGATAAACACTGTACTAAGTTTTTTAAACATAACTTTCATTCTGTGGATTCTACAGAATTTTATGGTAAAAGTAAATGACTTCGTCCTGTGAACTATATTTGTTACTAATAATAAAGCTATGGGTCTAAAGAAAAGCACAACGAGCAGATTAAGTTAAATGTTTTCTAAAACAACCCTTTTTCTTTAAAAGCTTTTATTAACTTCTCTTTGGAGAGTTGTTTCGAAATGAATCCATCCGCTCCAGCCATTTTTGCTAGTGTCTGCCCTTCTTGATCATCGCCAACAGCCGTGTATAAAAAAACAATAATGTTACTGTGCACTTGTTTGATTAACTCTACCATTTTAACGCCATCCACACCGGGAATATGCCAATCCATTAACACCACACTTATATTATTAATATCTTGTTTTCCGTGTTTTTCAAAATACATCCCGACTTCAGCAGCACACCTTGCTGTTTCAACATTGAAACCTAATCCTTTGAGTAGGACTGTCGCTTTTGCTCGATTAAAATCAATATCATCCACAATAAGGCAGGTTTTCATATATTTCCCCATTGTACGGGTGTTGATATAATTTCTATCAATAGATCGCTTCCAGAAAATCTTTTACTTTCTGGTACTCTGCTTTTATTCCTTCAAGCATGGTTTGTTTCTCCGCTGCAGGAGCATCGTATTTTTCCTGAGCTTCTTTGCACAGCTCCCCAAGTTTATCAGCTCCCAAATTAATGGAGGTGCCTTTGAGTGCGTGGGCACTCGTACGAAAACCCTCATTTTCACCATCCACACAGCTGTTTTCCATGCCCACAATGCATTCTTCTGAAGACGAAAAGAACTCATCGAATAACATCTTTTCCATCTCAACGTCACCGTCAGTCATTTCTCGAAGGTTGGTTAAATTTACCGGATCACTCATCAGCTATTCTCCTCTTCTTTGGCTGCAATAAACTTATCAATAGATTCGTATATTTTATCTTTTGTATACGGCTTGACCACAAAGCCTTTGGCACCAAATTGGTCTGCCTTTCTTGCGTCTTCCTGATAAGAATTTGCTGTGACCATTACAATAAAAGCATTTTTGTCCAGTTGTGTCAGTAGCTTTAACACATTATGCCCACTTATTTTTGGGAGCTCTATGTCTAAGAATACGATATCCGGAGCATTTTTTATGTATTCTGCCAGTGCCTCTTCTCCGGTGGCAACATCAATTACGCTGTAGTTTTTAGCAAGAAAATTTTTAAGCATCAGGCGGGAAAATTTTTGATCTTCTACTATCAGAATTTGTAGATCATCTCTTCTTTCACGGCTCTTTAATGCTGCTTCAAATGTTTCTTTATTAATCTGTGTATTGTCCAACATAATTTTACTGCTACAACCTTTAGATGAATTATTACTGGAAGATTGCAAAAAAAAGGTTATACTAAAAGTTGTTTATATATCCCATACTAGAATAGGCTTAAGATGCTAGAATTACCAGAATTTTTTTTCATATACGGCTCTGCTCCCAAAAATGCTGAGTCGGGCACCTACATTATGCCGTTGGTTGCCTTGTCTTACATTGTTGCCTCTCTTGCCTCTTACACGGCACTGGATCTTGCTACCCATTTGGCAAGCAAACATAAAAACAATAAAGTTATTTTGCACATTGGCGGTTCGTTTGCCATGGGTGCTGGGATTTGGGCAATGCATTTCATCGGCATGCTTGCCTACAAGATGGCAATGTATGTTGAGTATGATCCGTTTCTAACATTTCTCTCTATGTTTGTGGCCATTGCCATTGCCTATTTTGTGTTGGACATTGTTAAGGGAGAAAGGTTAAGCGTTTACCAGATTACGGTGGGCGCAATTTTATTGGGCATTGGAATTTGCGCGATGCATTATACCGGAATGGCAGCCATGATAATGGATGGTGATATTCGTTATACGCCAGGGCTATTTGCGCTCTCAGTGGCGATTGCTATTTCTGCTTCGGCAGCGGCCTTGTTGATTGCTTTTACCCTAGCTCGGCACAAAGGAAGGTTTCAATATTTGTTTAAGGGGATTGCTGCGCTTGTGATGGGTGCCGCCATTTGCGGTATGCATTATACCGGAATGGCGGCCACTGTCTTTATTCCTTGGGCAGAGTGTCGCTACGATCCGGAGCAAAGCTTTACGGGCATCGCTTTAGGCATTGCAGGTGTGACCTTCCTTATTCTGGGCACGGCCCTTTATTTTGGTGTACGTTATCGGGAAGAAGGCAAGAGCAAATCCACTATTTTTGCTAAGCATCAGACTTACATGCCGGTTGTAGCGGCGGTAGTGTTTGGGATTTTTATCTCCTTCTTTGTTTTTTATTTTATCAGAGACGTACAACAGAAAGAAACACACAAATATTTTGTGCTGGAGTCTAGGGTCTATTCCCAGGCGCTAGAATTATTAGCCCGTGATCTTTCCGATCAGGGCATTGTTAATTCTGCCGAGCTTATTGACCAGCTGGAGAAGCAAAAAGAAAATTTAGAAAATTATGGTTTGCAGGCAACCTTCTCTGTGTTGGGAAATAATCTTCCTGAGACAGAAAAGGATAACTTTATCTTTCAGGACATAATTAGAGTTTCGAAAAATCAAATATACACTACCTTTTTTCCTAAGCCCGGGAGATTTGAGCGTAAAAAATGGCCAGAATTTTCAGTTTTGTTTGGTGGAATGGGCATCACTCTCTTAATTGCCGGCTACTTTTATCTTTTAATTCAACAGCAGCGCAAAGAGAAAGGGAGAAGAAAGGAATTACGTAAACAAATAACAGAAAAAGAACATCTCCAAAAGCAGCTAGAAGAATATATTGAAAATGTACAGCAAGCCCAACTTGAAGCCATAGAGGCAGGCAAAAGATTGTGGGGTGAAAAAGAGCATATTCGAGCCATTGTGGATAATGTGAAGGAAGGAATTATTACCATAAATAAAGAAGGTATTATCCAGTCTTTCAATGCCGAAGCAGAAAAAATGTTTGGCTATAAGAAAGAGGAAGCCATTGGCCAGAATGTGAAAATAATTGTACCGGAGCCGGACAGAAGTAAGCATGATGGATATTTAAAAAGGTATCTTAAGACCGGCGAAGCTAAGGTTATTGGGGTTGGCAGAGAGTTAACCTCCGTTGATAAAAATGGGAAAAAATTTCCGGTGTATTTGAATGTTACAAAAATAGAAATAAACAAAGAATTGTTGTTTATTGGTCTGGTTCGTGACATTACGGAACAAAAGCAAAAGGAGCAAGAATTAAGAGACGCAAAGGAGACTGCCGAAGCCGCCAGCGCGGCAAAAGGAGACTTTCTGGCAAATATGAGCCACGAAATTCGTACTCCGATGAATGGCGTGTTGGGGATGGCCGGACTGTTGCTGGACACAAAACTTACAGCAGAACAACATGGTTGGGCCAACATTATCAAAACATCGGGTGAAAATTTGTTGGATATCATCAATGACATTCTTGATTTTTCCAAAATAGAAGCGGGGAAGTTAGAACTGGAGCCCATCAATTTTAATCTTTCTTCGGCGGTGGAAGAAGTAACAGACGTGTTGCGCTTGCAGACCCAGGAAAAAGGCCTTGAATTATTGGTGCAGTTTGCGCCGGACGTGCCAGAATTTGTAGTGGGAGATCCTGGGCGCGTGCGTCAAATCCTTCTGAATCTTACCAACAATGCCATTAAATTTACGGAAAAAGGACATGTGCTTATTGAAATAAAGGCAAAAAAAGAAGGGAAGAAAAAAGTACGCCTCTTTTTTGAAGTACAGGATACTGGCATTGGTATTTCAAAAGACAAGGTGGAGTATATCTTTAATAAATTTTCTCAGGCAGAAGAATCTACCACACGCAAATTTGGTGGAACAGGTCTAGGGCTGGCCATTTGTAAATCACTGACTGAAATGATGGAAGGGTCTATTCGTGCAAAGAGTGAATTAGGGAAAGGGTCTGTCTTTTATTTTGATATTTTGCTGCCCATTGGTACTAAGGAGGAGATTAACGATAACATACCGAAAATTGATCTTAAGGGATACCGAGCACTTGTGGTGGACGATTATAAAACCAATTGTGAGATTTTGTATCAATATTTGCACAGTTGGGGCATGGAATGTGATGTTTTTTATTCGGCAGAAGAGGCATATGAAGCTGCAAATAAGGCATTTAAGGAAGGCAAGCCATACGATGTTGCGTTGGCGGATTATCGGATGGGCGGCATGTCCGGGCTAGAGTTTACCCAGAAAATTCGTAAAAACAAAAACCTAAAAGACAAATTATTGGTGATGGTTACTTCGGCAGGTCAGATTGCACCGGCAAAAGAACTTAAGAAAAAAGGGCTTACCGGGTTTCTTACCAAGCCATTTTATCCGGAACAACTAAAAGCACTTTTGAAAATTATTTTATACAGCCGGGAAAACAACAAAAAACTAGATAAGCTGGTTACCCGGCACATGGTCACCTGCCTGATGCGTGATGAGGCCGATAAGGCCACTTCTGAGATAAAACAATATCCCGATAAGCGAATTCTTGTTGTAGAAGACATGAAAGTGAATTTAATGCTACTTACCAAGATTCTTGAGAAATATGGTGTACGGGTTGATTCAGCAGCCAATGGATTGGAGGGGCTGGACATGCTGAAGAAGTTTGAATATGATCTGGTGTTTATGGACTGCCAAATGCCGGAAATGGATGGTTTTGAAGCAACAAAGGCCCTAAGAAAGCACGAGAAAAAAGAAACTAAAGACCATACTACTATTATCGCACTGACCGCTGATGCTATGACTGGGGATCAAGAAAAATGCCTTAATGCTGGTATGGATGATTATCTTAATAAGCCGGTCAAGACGCAAGAAATTGCTGATATGATGGAAAAATGGTTAAATTTTAGTACGCCAGAGGAGCAATAATATGAAAGTAGAGCAACAAATATGGACACAGGAAAACGGATGGCGTCAAAAGGAAGAAAAGCACATCAAGAATGCCAATCTGGTCATTTATTTCGGTGGCAAAGGATTGCTTGATTCTGGTAAACGTTACGAAGAGATAAAATCACTCTATCCGCATGCACATCTTCTTGGCTGCAGTACGGGCGGTGAGATTTACGACAACGACGTGCTGGATAATTCTGTTGTGTTGGCCGCCATAGAGTTCGACAACACACCACTAAAAACCATTTCCGTTGAAATTAAAGACAATAAAGAGTCGTTTGACAAAGGCAAAGAGATTGCAAAAGCACTGAAAAAAGAAGGCCTGTCCAACGTGTTTATCTTATCCAACGGTACAAACGTTAACGGTAGCGAGTTGGTGCGGGGTTTGTATTCGGTTTTTGATAAAGATGTGATTGTCACAGGTGGCTTGGCTGGAGATGCTGCGGATTTTGGCCAGACATTTGTTGGCCTGGATGCTACACCAAAAATGAATACGATAGCTGCGGTAGGGTTTTATGGTGATGCTTTGAAAATTGGCTATGGCAGCGTTGGGGGGTGGGACGTGTTTGGCCCGAAACGGGTCATTACAAAATCCCAGAATAATATATTGTATGAGCTTGACGGAAAACCCGCACTGGATCTGTATAAACGCTATCTTGGTGAGGAAGCCGAAGGATTGCCAGGCAGTGCCTTATTATTTCCACTTAGTGTCAGTCCGGAAGAAGGTTCAGAACATGATATTGTGCGCACGGTGGTAGGGATTGACGAAGAAAACAAAGCCATGATTTTTGCCGGAGACGTACCAGAAGGCTACAGTGCACAATTAATGCACGGCGATTTTGACCACTTGGTTAATGGTGCGGCTAAGGCAGCAAAATTGGCAGAGAGAGAAAAATTATCCTCCAATAGCCTGGCTATTCTTGTGAGTTGCATTGGCAGGAAATTGCTTTTAGGGCAAGAAATCTCTGATGAGACAGAAGCCGTTTCCGCGGCGTTGAATAATGAGGTGCCTATGATCGGTTTTTATTCCTACGGGGAAATTTGTCATCAGCAATTTACCAAGGAATGTGGGTTGCACAATCAAACAATGACGGTAACAATATTACATGAGCAATGATAAAAATCAGCAATTGCCCCATTTGTTGCAACGTCAGATACATAAGGCAACAAATATTGAAGGCACAATAGATTATGAGCTGCTACTTGAATTGGTGGCAAAGGCTTATGATGATTTTAACAAAGCACGTGAACGGCAGGAACGTGCTTTGTCTTTGATGTCTGAAGAAATGTCAGAGCAGAATCAGGAATTGGATAAACACCGCCAGAATTTGGAAGAAATGGTGGAGACGCGTACCAAAGAATTGGTAGAGGCAAAAGAACGGGCAGAATCGGCAGCAAAAGCCAAAACAGAGTTTTTGGCAAATATGAGCCATGAGATTCGTACACCGCTCAATGGGGTGTTGGGTGTTGCAGGTTTGCTTTCCGACACAAAACTGACGAAAGAACAGCAGAGTTGGGTAGAGATAATTCATAAATCCGGTGAGGCATTGTTAGAAATTATCAATGATATTCTTGATGTGTCCAAAATTGAAGCCGGTGAGCTTAAGCTAGAGCCGATCAATTTCAACTTATATTCGTCGATAGAAGATATCATGGATGTTGTGATGCTTCACGCTCAGGAAAAAGCCATTGAACTGCTTGTTGAGTTTGAACCAGGAATGCACGACTGTTATGTTGGCGATGTGGGCCGTGTACGTCAGATTATTCTTAACTTACTTAGTAATTCTATTAAATTTACACAGGAAGGCTATGTATTGCTACGTATTCATTCAAAAGAGATGGAAGAAAATAAAATACATTTGTTCTTTGAAGTGGAAGATACTGGGATTGGTATTCCAGAGGATAAGCAGGATTACATTTTTAATAAATTTTCTCAGGCAGAAGAATCCACCACACGTAAATTTGGCGGTACGGGTCTTGGTCTGGCAATCTGTAAAACCTTGACCAATATGATGGGAGGATCCATCGGTGTCAGAAGTACGTTAGGAGAGGGATCCACATTCTATTTTGATATTATCCTACCGCGCGGCAAAAAAGCAGATTCCCCTAAAGTAGAATTCCCAAACGTTGATTTGTCGGCGGTACGGGCATTAATTGTTGATGATCTTCCGGTTAATTGCTACATCCTTGCTCAATATGCTATAAGCTGGAACATGGAGTGTGATATAGCGTCTTCGGCTAAAGAGGCGTTAAAACTGATAAAAAAAGCCGCGTTAGAAAACAAACCATACAATATTGCATTAATTGACAGACAGATGCCGCATATAAGTGGCCCCCAACTTGCAGAAAAAATCAAAAAGAATCCTGCATTAAAAAAGATGCCCCTGATTATGGTTACGTCTTCCGCATCAGGGGACATTGCGCCTCGAGAAGAGATTTTAAAGATGGGGTTTTTGGGGTTGATCATCAAACCGTATCACCCTTTAACACTAAAAAATATGATTATGTACGTACTGGACGCAGCAAAAAGACACAAAGAAGATCAGCTTATTACCCGCAATGTTTTGTTGGAAATGGGCACATCCGGCAAACAAAAACAAAAGAAAACCCGGAAAATTTTCCCTGGAGTGCGTGCCTTGATCGCGGACGACATGAAGGTAAACATGATGCTGGTGGTCAACATTCTGAAAAAACGAGAATGTATGGTGGATGCTGCATCAAACGGCAAAGAAGCCCTGAACATGTATAAAAAATCTAACTATGATATTGTCTTTATGGATTGTCACATGCCGGAAATGGATGGCTATGAGGCCACACAAGCCATTCGGGTATACGAAACAAAAGAGGCAAAAAAACATACGCCCGTCATAGCAATCACAGCAGATGCCATGAAAGGTAATGAAGAACGTTGTATACAAGCAGGTATGGACGACTACCTTAACAAGCCCATTAAGGAAACACAAATTGAGGGCATGATAGAAAAATGGGTACTGCCTAATATCATAAAAAGAAAATAACAGGGTAAATTGCTATTTTCACATATTTTTATGCTCTGAGTATAGATGCTCAGCATCACTACCCTGATGACAAAACCTTCATCATGCTAGCCAAGTCCTTTTATTGGAATCAGTAGATAGATGATGGCATTTACCAGACACAGAAAGAAATTGCCTCTGTGCAGAATCACAGTCCAGAATATGTAAAACGAGCCTGTAAGTTGCCATTTTTATCTCCTAAAATCATTAAGCAGATGGCATCAAAAGATACATCTTCTCAGCTACACATCGAAAAGCTTATTGCCTGCAATCACTGGGATTGGCAAAAACAAGAGCAAGCCTTACTTCCAAGCAATTAAATCATCCATGAGGTCAGCGGGAATTTGCCGCTGATGTAAATCCAAGAAATGCCCGTTATTTTGTCCCTAACAAGAGGTCATGATGTTTTATGGAAATAAAATGGCTTCATAAGTCCCGCACACCGCGCGAGACACCGAAAAACACCTAAGTTGCTGTAATATAAGAGAAAAAGGGTGGTGGAGCCAAGGGGGATCGAACCCCTGACCTCAACGCTGCCAGCGTTGCGCTCTCCCAGCTGAGCTATGGCCCCGTATCTTATGCTTCGCTTTCCAGCAAACGGCTGGCTTCCAGTGCTGCCATACAGCCTGTCCCTGCAGCGGTGACGGCCTGCCTATAGTGTTTGTCTTGGACGTCTCCAGCCGCAAACACGCCTTTAACACTGGTTTGCGTGCTGTCAGGCTCGGTGATTATATAGCCTTCTTCGTCCATTGCAAGTTGTCCTTGAAAGATTTTGGTATTTGGTGAGTGACCAATGGCAATAAACACGCCATCAATCTTGATGTCTGAAACATCGCCGGTTTTAACATTCTTCAATTTCGCCCCAGTGACTCCTAGCGGATCTTCGTCGCCAAGGACTTCTTCGAGTACCGTATCCCAGATCACTTCAATTTTTTCATGTGCCAGAAGCCTGTCTTCCAATACTTTCTCACAACGCAGTGCGTCGCGTCGGTGTACCAAGGTCACTTTTGAGGCATGTTTGGTTAGATACAACGCTTCTTCCACAGCCGTATTCCCGCCACCGATCACGATGACTTCTTTGCCACGATAAAAGAAACCGTCGCATGTCGCGCAGCCGGAAACGCCATAACCTTGAAATTTCTTTTCCGATTCGAGCCCAAGCCATTTTGCCTGTGCGCCTGTGCAGACAATGACGGTATCAGCAACATATTCGTCGCCGGATTCGCCGATCATCTTAAACGGACGTTTGGAAAAATCTACTTCTTTGATGATGTCATGCTCAATGTCTGTTCCCACATTGGCCGCCTGCTTTTCCATTTGTTCCATCAACCATGGGCCTTGAATCACATCAGCAAATCCGGGGTAATTCTCCACTTCGGTGGTAATCGTCATCTGACCGCCGGGCTGAATGCCATGAATCATCATCGGTTGCAGGTTGGCGCGTGCGGTGTAAATGGCGGCCGTCGCTCCGGCAGGGCCGCTACCAAGGATGATCACTTTTGAAGTCTTCGTTGCCATATGTCGTAATACTCGGTTTAACCTATTAAAAATATGTTGGGTAGATATGCCAGATTAGATGTCTATAGTCGAGCAGTTTTTAGAATTTTTTTAGTTTTAATCGTCTTGTCATACCGCGATCACGTCGCGGTATGACACTTAGGGTTTTCTACCCAAAACATCTTGTTTGATTTTTAACGCCAATATGATGCAAGCCATAAAAAAGCCAATGCCGTTGCCGATGACCATGGGGGTGGAATTTAGCGCCACTCCGGCCAAGGTCCAGAAACCAACACCCGTGACGTATAAAATATACATCCACAGGGAAATAGCATGGGTTTCCTTGGTGCGGATGGTTTTAATCATCTGCGGCAACAGGCTAACCGTTGTTAGGGTGGCGGCGATGGTGGTGATGATGTCCGGATCCATTATTCCTCTCCGCCAAAACACACATTGGGTTTATGCTCTGGGCTGTTTGAATGATTGTCATTGATTTTTTGCTGATAAAATTCTTCCCCGATGGCAATTTTTTCTCTGCCGTTTTTCTCCCGCCAATTGTTTGTATCACGCAGAGAATAGATGCAGCCACAATATTCCTGTTTGTAAAATTCTTCACGTTTGGCGATGTCGTACATCCGTGCGCCGCCACCCTGCTTGCGCCAGTTATACGTCCAATAGGTCACACCGTCGACAAAGCTGGCGGCAAATTCGCCTGAGCGGTTGATCTGCTCCATATCTTTCCAGCGTGAAAGACCCAGTGAGCTGGTGAATATTTTAAAGCCATGCTCCTTGGCGTATTGGGCGGTGCGCACAAAACGCATATCAAAACACATGGTACAACGAATACCTTTCTCCGGCTCGTTTTCCATACCCGAAGCTTTATTAAACCAGTTCTGCACATCATAATCGGCGTCGACAATCGGAATGCCCAGCTTTTTGGCGTAGCGGATATTCTCGTTCTTACGGATTTCGTATTCTTTTTTTGGGTGAATGTTGGGATTATAAAAGAAGATGGTCAGGTCAATCCCTGCCTTGATCATGGCCTCAATCAATTCCCCAGAGCATGGCGCGCAACAGCTGTGCAACAACACCCGACTCTCCCCATAAGGAACGGTGAGGTCAATTTCCGGACGCTGCTGTAATATGTTTTGTTCAAGTTTCATAAGGCGGCTTATATCATGCAGAATTTCAGTAGTCTAGCTTTGCTGCATTTTCTCAAACAATGCGGCGTTCTTATGGGTCAGCGTTGCCGACACATACATGTAATCCTCAGCCATTTTTGTCGAAACATTTTCAGCGTGATTATGTATCCAAGCCAGTTTTTTGCCTTCTGAGACATGGAGTTTGATGGTAATCTCAATGTCTTTCTGATCAAAGAAATGGTCAATCTTGTGCAGAAGATGATCTATGTTTTCCCCGCGTAAGGCGGAGACTGCAATCGAAGGAGTTTTTTTGGTTTTTAGGCGCTCAATGGATTGTTTATCTAGCAGATCCACTTTGTTGAGTACTTCATAGAGCTGGTCATCAATCACATCCTGAGAGACTAGACTTTGCAGAATATTGAGCACGTCTTGTTTTTGTGCTTGGCTGTCATGGGTGTGGATATCACGCACATGGAGGATAAGATCCGCCTCCACCACTTCTTCCAATGTGGCGCGGAAAGCAGCGACCAGCTCAGTAGGCAGTCGTGAGATAAACCCTACCGTGTCGGAAAGAATAATCTTGCGCTTGGAAGGCAACACCACCTCACGCATGGTGGGATCAAGGGTAGCAAATAGCGCATCCTGTGCATAGACATCTGCTCCGGTGAGTAAGTTAAACAAGGTCGATTTTCCTGCATTGGTATAGCCCACCAAAGCCACGATGGGGTAAGGAATCTTTTTGCGTGATTTGCGGTGTAAGTCACGGGTTTTCTTCACGGTTTTAAGCTGACGCTTGATCTTGGTGATGTTGTCATTAATCACCCTACGGTCGGACTCAATCTGTCTTTCCCCCGGTCCACCAAGGAATCCGCCTCCACCACGTTGACGCTCTAAGTGTGTCCAACTACGTACTAAGCGGGATTTTTGATATTCTAAATGGGCTAAAGATACCTGCAACACACCTTCTTTGGTGGCGGCTCTTTCGCCGAAGATTTCAAGAATCAGGGCGGTACGGTCAATGACTTTACATTTTAAATCCGTTTCCAGATTGCGTTGTTGCACAGGGGTGAGGGTGCCGTTGAAAATCACCAGCTCCACATCTTGAGCATTGATGAGCGATTTCATCTCATCAATTTTACCTTTACCAAGAAAGTGAGAAGGGCGGACTTCGCGTATAGGAACAATTTCCATATGGACAATCTCAAGATAAATGGCACGTGCCAGCCCATCAATCTCTTGGAGATGATCATCCGTGGAGCGCATGTCATAACTGTCGGCCTCTTTGATTTCCGGATGGACAATGAGTGTACGACTGCCATAAGAATTTTCACGATTGTTGGTCATTACTACCTATATTAGAAATTAAAGTTTAGCCTATACAGCAATTTTATTGAAAAACCATAACATTCTGTCATAACTATCCCATGCAAGGGAGATTATCAACCATACATGCCAATGCACCGTACGATTATTCGCAATTGGCCATAGACAAGCGGGGTGATGAAAATTTCCCAGTGGCCTCTCTTCTTTTGCCCAAAAAGATACGCAAAGACGTGATTAGCTTTTATTATTTTGCCCGTCACAGTGATAATATTGCCGATGATAATGCTATTCCACCCCAAGAAAGACTAGATTTATTAAACGCCATATCGCTGTCCGTTGCGGGCAATCAGTCCAACATGCCTGAGTGGGCAAAACCTTATCGAGAGCTGCTTCGTCAAGGCAAGTTGGATTCTCGCCATGGTAGGGCGTTGTTGGATGCTTTTATGCAGGACGTAGAAAAATCCCGCTATGCAAGCTGGGAAGAACTTATTGATTATTGTATGCGCTCCGCCGCACCGGTGGGCAGAGCGGTACTTGAAATAGGGGAGGAATATTACGCGGACATCACGGCTTCAGATAAAATTTGCTGTGTGTTACAGATTCTCAATCATTTGCAAGATATCAAAGAGGATTATCAGGAACGTGACCGGATCTATTTCCCCATGAACGGGCTGATAGATAATGATCTTTCTGCGGAAAAGGCCTCACCTGAATTGCGGGCAATGATTGATGAGGTGCTTGACAGGGTGGATGTGATGCTTAAGGAGGCACACAGCCTCTTTTCAACGGTAAAAAGCTTCCGCCTGAGGATGGAGATTGCTACAATCTGGCACATTGCACAGAAGCTTTCCAAATCTTTACGACACAAAGACCCCATTGCCTCCAAAGTGAAATTGTCAAAATTTGATTATGTTAAGGTATTTATTCATGGACTAAAAACAGCCATTTCTTCGTCGTTTAATACACATACAATTACTCAAATGAACATGAGAGCAAAAAGCTCATTCTTGCGTTCCTTATTAAAAATGGAGAAGTCAAAACAAGAAGCCATGTTTGCCCTGTATGCGTTTTGCCATGAGGTGGACGATGCGGTGGATGAGGCAGAATCATTGCAGCAGGCTCAGAATAATATTGCCTTCTGGCAAAAGGAAGTAGATGCCTTGTTTAGTAAAAAGATTTCTGATTATCCAACCCATCCTATCACAAGGGCGTTATTGCCCCAGATACATCGCTATAATCTGAAAAAAGAATATTTTGACAGTATCATCGCTGGGATGCGTATGGACATTGAAGGGATGGTAAAGCCGGACGTAAAACGTTTGGAAGAATATTGTTATAATGTGGCTTCCTGTGTTGGTCATTTGTCAGTAAACATCTTTGGAGAAGACAACGAGGTTGGGCATAATGTTGCGGACAATCTGGGTAAAGCCTTACAATTGATTAATATCATCCGAGATATATATGAAGACGCGCAGAAAGGCAGAATTTACTTACCGATGGATTTGCTTAAGTCATATGATCTTGCTGACATCTCACCGCAGGATATTGCCACAGACCTTGAAAAATACAATGTGACATTGTCCCAAATATCTTGTGAATTGGCGCAAAGGGCAGAATATTACCTGATAAAGGCTAAGGAGAATATCTCAGAAGAAAACAAAGATAATATGCTTCCAGCGCTTGAAATGGCAAAGATATATGAAATTTATCTCAACAAAATCCGGTCGGATAATTTTTCCTTAACCACACAAAAAATCCGGCTTTCCGTGTGGGATAAGATAAAGATAGTGTTGGGTTTTTGATCTGGCACTATGACCAGCCGTCAAGGCTCTCGATATGTTGGCGTATAACAGAAATAAAATGTGCCAGATTAGGAATGTTCTTATCTTTTGATTCGTTGATAATGTTTTTTACAAAAGTATGAAGATCGTCCTTTGCCCTTTTGGAACCGTCAATTTTGTGTTGTGCATCCATCTCTTGAATCACACCTGTGACAAAATATACTGCTTCGTATAATTTTGGCGGCAGTTCTGATTTTTTATACAACGCACTGAGGCCGCCCTCACGATCCCTCACCAGTTTTTGTACGTTTGACAATGGTACGTCGGTTAAGCGTGATATGGCAATTTCAAAAAGTGTTTGGTGACCCAGAGACAAAGCAGAAAGAGGAGTTAGTTGTCCTATTTGTTCAATGCCGTCTAACAGTTGGCTCAGAGACCCATAGACTGGATCCAGTGAGTCTTCCAATGTGCCGCTTTCTTCTAACCGGTCAACAAGATCAAGAAGATCCGTATCCAGACTCTGTTGGCTCAGGAATTTAAAAGTGGCAACTTCACTGCTTTCTTTGAAGAATTTACTGATGTCTTTAAAAGAATGTTCGTATTTCTTTTCCAACATGGTTTGAATAGTTTCAGAGACCTTGTCTGTCATATGTTCGATAATTTTTGGAGAAAGTGATCCTCGTGTCACCATTGAATCAACAATAGCTTCATTGCTGGAAAAATCATCAAGAACAATATCGTAACTGTCGTCCCCAATATGGGCGTTGTCGTTTCTAAGCAACGTACCCACTACTTGAGAATTATGGGTGCTAACCAGTGCTTTGGACACATCCTCCGACACATTGCGTCGACTGGCAATTGCTACTTGCGCGGTGGCAGTCTGGGTATTTTGAACAATCTCAATCAGGTCGTCGTCACTCAAAACTTCTGAGAATTCAAGCACAGGAAGAGAGATTTCCTCCACATCACGTGCAAGGGAAAATACCACATCATGCGGAATAGTTTTGCTGTACATAAGATTGTCAGAAAGGGCTTTGCGCACTTCCGTTTCCGCCTGTTTTAACAATAAACGGAAAATTTGCTCTGCCAATTCAAGCTGACTCTTGGTAAAATCATCATTCTCATACTGTCTTGATAATTTTTCGATGATCTGAATCTTGGAATCAGCATCATGAGTACCCATTAGCTTATCAATATCTTCACGTGATAATTTGCTGGACTCATCCATAAAGCATTGCCGCCTTAACTCATTAAAAAACCGTTATTAAGTAAGCCATCATTATAACAGAGAAAATACAAGATAACACCAAAATTTTGCGCTAAATAGTTTAGGCCGAAGAGTTATCCTTAAGATTGCTAATCAAAGCAAGAAAATAGCGCATGTTGGGTACGGTCTTATCGTATCGCAGTGCGGTAATTTTGTTGATCAGCTTCGTGTAATAAGAGCGTGGTGACAGGCTGCCTTGAGGAAAGTCCTTTATGGTTTGCAACAAGAGATAGCTTGCCTTACACATGGTTGTTGGCATTGAGGCTGCTTTAAATAAGGAGTTAAACGCATTCTCGTCGTTGGCCTTCACCAATTTGATAGTGTTTTCGTATGAGATGTTTGCCAGCATGGTTAGCCCAGCATAGAAGAAATTTATATCCCCGCGGCACAAAGCACGTAGCACGATGGAATGATTTAATTTTCCACTGTCGTGCAGATGCTTGACGAGTGCAAGCGTTTGCTTTTCGCTTAATTGACTGCCAATCATATCAACATTGATCATTTCTTCGGCATGTTGAGCGGCTTCAGAAGCAATATCGGTAGAAATGTTATATTCAGTTACCAGACTTTCGGCTACGTTTTGTGAAACAAAAGACACAATCTTAGAAGCCAGTTCTGGGCTTAGCCCTCCACGTTTGACCATAGTTTCCAACACAGAACCGGATTGGCTGAAAGCTTCAAAAATCAATTCACGAGATTTGTGTGTGATCACCGCATCTTTATTATTAAGCAATGTATCCACCACCTCATCGATTTTCTTTTCAATCAATGAATTTGATACGTTCTCCGGAACATAGTCCCGACTGGCAATGGCATTTAATTTTGCAACTTCCCCTGTGCTTTGAACAATCTCTACCAAATCACTTTCTGATAAAGCCTGCGAATATTTTAGTATGGGGGTGGCCACTTCTGACACATCGTAGGCCAACCTCTTAGCAATGAAAGTAGGAACTTTCGGGTTGTCCTTTATCACCTGCGCAATGGATCTGCGGATAGTAATTTCCACATCCATCGTTAGAAAGGAGAGAATATCATAAATAATCTCCAGCTCTTCAGGATTAAAATTTATTTCGTTAAAGTGCCGACATATTTGATTTGCCAAAGACGCGCGACTGTTTACAGAAGGTTCATTTCTGAACTTCTCAAAATCTGACAATAGTGATGACTTGAACACCTTTATATCCTCTCCCCGTTTTAAAGACATTACCTAACCTCACTAAAGTATACACACAAATTTATGAAAAATCAACCCCAGGTGCAAAAAATACAACTAGAAGTAATTACAAGATCCCTAAGAATCTTACTCATAAACAATTACAGCTATTTTGATTGTATCATAAAAATGATTAAAAATGAACAGAAATATTACATTTACTTTACAAAAATATTAACAAAAAGTTAATAAAACTATGATTTCTTTAAAACAGCGATATTTTTTAGCGTTAAAGAAATGGCTTGAGTGATTAAAGTAAAGCAGAAAAGCCATATGAAGCTTTTCAGAACATAAATTATGGGCAAGCCACTTGATTCCCTTGATTTTTCAAGAATTTGCCAGGAACTTATGATAAAATCAGCAGAAAAATAGGCAATTGCTGACACCACAGGTACTAGGAACAACAATGTTCCTAAAATATCAAACAGTGCTTTTTTGGCTGGCGACATTCTTTCATACAAAATATCGACCCGAACATGTTTATTTTCTTGCAATGTATAACCAGAAGCAGCCAAAAACACTAAAGCATGAGCAAAAATGATGAGTTCGCTTTCCCAGACATAATTTGAAGCAAAAAGATAGCGTTGAATTACCGTTAGGGTGGTCGCCAATACCATGAACAGGGTTATCCAAGACACAAATTGCCCAATGGCGCGATTAAACCGGTCTATCCATTCTGTTAATCCAACCAAATAATCCATTATAAGATTCCAAGAATATTTTCCGTTGGGCGCCCAATGGCCGCTTTATTATCGCTGATCACAATGGGGCGTTCAAGCAGGATTGGATTTTCTACAATGGCTTGGAAAAGATCGTCCTCGCTCAAAGAGGTATCTCCAAGGTTATGTTCTTTGTAAATATCTTCTTTGGTGCGCATAATCCCTCTCGCACTAAGGCCAAGCATTTTAGCAAGATTAATAAGGGTTTGTTTTTCGGGCGGTGTTTGCAGGTACAAAACCACGTCCGGCGTAATGTTTTTTTCTTCAAGCAATTGCAGTGCTTGACGAGATTTTGTGCATCTAGGATTGTGATAGATACGAACATTTTTTGTCATATGGTGCTCCTGAGAGTTTAGTTGGCTTGATCGTTAATTATATTGCAATAGCCTTCTTTAACATTTTTTTCTATGGCAGATAAATCTTCTTTTGACAATTGTGTAATGCCATCAAATTTATTGGCGATGATGCGTGCGGCTGCCTGATAGCCTTCAGTATCGTATTTGCAGCTATAGAGCAAATTTTTTGGCAGTGTTTGGGTAAAAAAACATCGATTTATGCCTCCTAGAAGGCCATGTACAGTGTAACTGGTTATAAAATTTGTTTTTTCCTCTACCACGGAACAGCTGTATTTCTTGCAGTGTAAGAGGTTGTCGACCAGATCGGTACAGGTGCCTATATTTGCTGCATAGGATGGGCGCGCGGTTAAGAGTAACAAAAATAGAACGAGAATACGCATTTTTATTCGATGATATGACAATAAAGATGAAAATAATTACTGATTAATTCCGATTCCATCGCTGTGACATCTCCCCGCAACTGCTTGGCCATCATTTTACGCACATGTTCGGGGTAGTTACAGTCGATAATACCATTGCCGGGGATGGTCTGACTGTGATGGCAATATTGTTCGCCTTGGGCCTCCATCAATCCTAGAATTTCATGCCGCATAACAAATTTATGTGGGTCTGGCACGCCTTTTGTGCATTTGTAGAGGGTACAGGCTTCAAGATTTTCAGCCAGCTTGTCACAATTTTCATCCGGTGCTGTTTCTTCAGCAAAGGCAGGAAAAACAAGACACAAACTAAAAAGTAATGCAAAAAATTTCATGATAAATCAACTAAAGCTATTTTTCTTAGGAAAGCCATTGGGTGGCATACGCCCAGTATGCCCGCGTTTGCCTTCCCAATCAATCAAATTATTTTCCGTGCGGACACGTTCGCCCAACTGCCAGGTTAGGCCTTCTTCGTAATTAAAGCTTTTGGCATCGGCAAGGCCGCCGTCACGATAACGTTGTAATTGAACCCCTTGGCCACGTTTCATTTCTGGCACTTCTGCCACAGGGAAAACCAACAATTTACGATTGTCGCCTAATATGGCCAGATGATCTCCTGTAATGGGTGTACATAGGAAGGCGGTATTGCGTTTTATGTTGGGGGCATTTTCAGGAACATTGAGCACTTGCTTACCGTTTTTTGTGGTGGCTAAGATGTCGTCTTCACAGACAATAAAACCTTTTCCTGCCTTTGAGGCCACCAAAAGTTTTCGGCCTTTCTGGTAGGTGTCCATAGCCACAATATCATGGCCTTGCTCAATATCAATCATCAGACGTAAGGCGTCTCCATGGCCTTTGGCACGCGGTAATTTATCGCAGCCAATGGTGTAAAATCTTCCGTCGCTGCTGAAGATAACCAGTTTGTCTGTGGTATAGGCTTTAACAATGAAGCGGCCTTCATCGCCTTCTTTATATTTTAGAGATTCTTCTTCAATATTGTGCCCTTTGAAGGCACGGATCCATCCCAATTTAGAGCAAATAACTGTGATGGCCTCACGTTCAACAAAGGCCTCAATGGAAATCACCACATCTTTTGGGGCATCCCCAATGTCGGTGCGGCGTTTGCCCAATTCGGTTTTTTGGCCAAAACTCTGTTTAATGTCTTTTATTTCGTCACTAATGGCCTTCCAGCGTAGACTCTCATTGCCCAACAGTTCAACCAAAGCGGTCTTTTCTTTTTCTAGTTCAGAAAGCTCCGTACGGATGGCAATTTCTTCAAGCTTGCGTAAAGAGCGCAAACGCATGTTTAATATGGCTTCGACCTGAATCTCACTAAGCTGCCATTTGTCCATCATCACCTGTTTTGGTTCGTCTTCTTCACGGATGATGCGGATCACTTCGTCCAGATTGAGATAGGCAATCATCAGCCCGTTTAAGACTTCCAGCCTGTGCTCTATTTTTTCCAAACGGTATTTGCTGCGGCGGATAAGCACGTCATGCCGGTGCTCTAAAAAGGCGCTTAGAACTTCCCGCAGATTCATCACTTGTGGAGAACCTTCCGGTGTTAACACGTTCATGTTTAGGTTAAACTTACTTTCTAAATCGGTGAGTTTAAATAAGGATTCCATAAGCATTTGGGCATCGACCGTGCGGGTTTTTGGTTCAAAGACGATGCGGATTTCCTCAGCCGATTCATCACGCAGATTGCCCAACAGTGCAAGCTTCTTCTCTTTAAATAACTGTGCGATCTTTTCAAGTAATTTTGATTTATTTACCTGATAGGGAATTTCTGTCACCACTACCTGATAGACACCATGACCGAGATCTTCTGTCTCCCATTTTGCCCGCACACGAAACGATCCACGGCCAGTGGAATAGGTAGCAATAATTGATTCTCTGGATTCAACCAAAACACCGCCAGTAGGGAAGTCTGGTGCTTGGATATATTGGGTTAGCTTTTCGATCGTTGCGTTGGGAGATTTGATCAGATAGAGCAACGCGTCGCAAATTTCTTCCACATTGTGCGGAGGAATAGACGTGGCCATGCCCACGGCAATCCCTTCGGAACCATTGGCCAGAAGATTGGGGAAACAGGCGGGCAATACCACCGGTTCCATGTCCTGACTGTCGTAAGTTTCACGGAAATTGACCGTGTTTTTATCAATGTCTTTCAAAAGCCAGACGGCCACTTCGGTCATGCGGGCTTCGGTATAACGCATCGCTGCCGCGTTATCACCATCAATTGAGCCAAAATTTCCCTGCCCGTCCACCAAAGGATAACGTACGGCAAAATCCTGTGCCAAACGTACCATCGTGTCGTACACAGCCACGTCACCATGCGGGTGATATTTACCGATGACATCCCCCACCACACGGGCGCATTTTTTAAAACCAGATTTTGGGTCAAGCTTGAGCTGCAACATCGCCCAGAGTAAACGTCGATGTACTGGTTTTAGCCCGTCACGAACGTCGGGAAGCGAGCGAGAAGTGATGGTAGAAAGGGCGTAAGCAAGATAGCGCTCTCCAAGAGCTTCACTAAAATCAACTATCTCTACATTTGAACTATCGCTCACACGTCCTCAATATATTATCTTCTGGATATAACGCTTCTTATACCCTTTTTTACGACAAATCCAACCCTTTATTCTTGATCTTGGACTTCAGCCATATCCTCAAATTCAAGTGGTGGAAAATCAGGAAGTTCTGGCTCTAGGTTTTCTGGTGTGGTGGGTTCAACAGGGGCTTCAGAATCATTAGGCTTGTTCTCGCTTTCACCCTCTTCTTGTGGGGCGGTAGGTTCTTCTGCTTCTTCCACAAGAGGGGCGGGAACAGGAATTTCATCGTTGGGGATTGCTGTGTCTGGCTGAGGGGCTGATTCCTCTGAAATTGTCTGCGCTTCTACAGAGTCAGCATCCTCCTGTATGGCTTCGGCCAAGTTTCCTACTTTTTCTTCAAGTGAGGCCTCTTCCTCAGCACCTACTGTATCTGTGATATCAGCCTCTTCAACAAGGGGCTCTGTTGCTATGGCCACTTCATCAACAGGTTCTTCCAGAGGGATTTCTTCATCAGGGTTGTCAGTGGAGTCCACTGGAGCAGGCAGATCATTATGTTCTTCTACTACAGGAGGTTCTTCTTCAAACACAGGCTCTTCTTCCATAAGAGAGTCTTCGTCAAATATCGGTTCTTCCAGAGGAAGAGCCTCTTCTTCAGGGATAATAAGCTCTTCAGTATCTGAGGCAGTTTGAGCATTTTCCTCTGTTGGAGCCTGAGCGGCTTCGTCTAACAAGCCTTCTTCCAGCGTTGTGTCTTCAGAGTTTTCTTCACTGTCCACATTGTCAGACTCTACAGTATTTTCTTCTGTATTCTGAATGTCAGCAGGGACAGTTTCTTCTCCAAGATCTGCTTCGGTAACAGTCTCTCCAACCATGTCTTCTTCTACCAATTCCAATAATTGGTCGTCTATGGAAGGCTCACTTTCTTCCGATGCGGGCTCTTCTACCACAACTTCAGGCTCATCAGCAACTTCGATCACAGTCGCCCTATTGCCATTGGCCACAAGTTCAAGAGGGTTTCCAAGCAGCCTTATGTCTTTGGCGACGGCCGTGACTTCCTTTACTCGTGGGCAGCCAACAATGCTGATTCTTCCGTCGTACAAATTATAGGCATATACCAGATATTCGGTATCCAATTTAAAATCATATTCATAGAATGATTCTGTGTCTACCTCTACAAACACAGGGTTGACATTAAAACCTTTCCAAATATCCTTTATTTTAAAATTAATCGATTGGCGTGCGGTTTTTAATTCCTCTTCAGAACTTTCAAGGTCGGAGATGCCCTTTACTACGCCAGTAAACACATAATCCGCATTCTCGAGCACCTGTTTGGGGTGTTTTTCATCCCAGCAAAGATAAGCATGAGCAGGGCTTAAACTTGCCAAATAAACGACAAAGATCGTTACTAAAAATATTACGCGTTTTAAGGAATTGCGGTTATGTATCATCTTTATTAGAACCCAGTTTTTGTATGCGGTTAATAAAACGTTCTCTCGCCGGGGGCATGTGAGCATAGTCTTGAGTAAAAATATACTTCTCAAGAAAGTAATTGGTAAGTGTGATTCCGTCAATAATTTCTCGCATATCCCCCGCCTTTTCTTTTGAGGTGAGGTCGGTTTCTGGGCGTAGAAAGCTTGGTAGCTTCAAAAGTTTTGTGTCATAAGCAAGCCCATGTTCATGGCTAACAGAACAGCCGCTTTTGGGCGAAACATAAGTCAGATTTTGAGCGCTGCCCCCTGCCACACACTCGGAAAGGTCAAGGCCAAAGCCAAGATTACTTAATATCAACAGTTCAAGGGTTATGTAATCAGAAAGAAAATCTTCTTTAGACGCTTCAACAAGGTCAGTCAAAAAAACAAGCATATGTTCAAAAAGTTGAGGGTGAGGGTCTCTTTCTGGCAAGGTGCGGCAGAGCAACGAACATAGTGAGGTCATTGCTGAGAGCTTGAGCGGATCGTCAAGAATCAGGCTGGCATAATTCTTTTTACTTTCAATCTGGAAGGTGCCAAGCTGCTCCTCAAGGCGGGATTTCCACACCGCACACACATGGTTGCCGGGCTGAATCATGGCAGCATTTTTCTTTGCACCTCGTACCATCCCGCTATGTAGACCACGCTCAATGGAAAGTAGAGTCACAACAAGGCTGTTTTCCGAATAAGGTCGGCTGGAGAGTATAATCGCGTCATCATTCCACTGCATCATGTTGCTCCTGCCCATTGCCGCCCAAATGTAATTGACGTTCCTCGTCTTTATAGACAACTTCGGGGATGTAAGGCTCTTTGCTTGGCTCCAACATGGCCACCCCCAGTTCGTTAATGATGTTGGTGGCGTATTTATAATTGGTTGTGTTGCCACATTCGCTGACAAAACTTAGCCCGTTGCGGTTATGCTTTCGGTGGGAAAACACTAGATATGTTTGACCTTCGGTAAATTGATAATTACACAATAACAGTTCTTTGCCCCGTGAATACAGACCGCTACCCGCAGCATATACTGAGATGGTTTCGTGGGTTGCGCCTTTCCATGAACGATGGACTTTGAACGTTACTTTGGTACGTTTATTTGCCCCAATGCCAATTTTTATGTCCTCCACCGTGCCGGTAAAAACCGCGAAGGCACGCTGAAATTCTTCCTCAACAGATTGCTTTTCGGTGCATTTACAAACGGTTAAGGCGTAAGCGTCTGATGATAAAAGCAACAGTGCGATTAGTATCCATGTCCGCATTTTATTCCCCTAATCTAACCCCATCATACGGTAATGTTCCGGGTTAGTCAGCCAGTTTTCTTGCACTTTGACAAATAAGAATAAATTAATTTTCATTTCCAATGCCCATTCCAATTCTTTTCTGGCCATTTCTCCTACCTTTTTTATGTTACTCCCTGCTTTACCGACAACAATCTTCTTCTGACTTTCGCTGGTGACATAAATCACCTGACGGATGTTGGCACTGCCATTGGGGTATTTTTTTGAAACAGGTTTTTCTTCCCATTGTTCGGTTTCTACCATCAAATTATAGGGGATCTCTTTGTTCAGACACAGCATGAGTTTTTCACGGGTGATTTCTGCGGCAAACATGCGTGAGGGTAGGTCAGTCATCTGATCTTCAGGGTAAATCCACTGCCCTTCTGGTGCATTCTGGGTAAAATATTTTTCCAGATCCTCAACGCCGTTTCCTTTTAGGGCAGAAATCATAAAAGTTGCCTCAAAATTGGCCATCTCATTTATTTCACGAGTGATGTCCAATAATTTTTCGCGGGCAATAAGATCAATCTTATTAAGCACCAGAATGTTTTTGTTCTGACGGGAATTAATTCCGGCAATGATCATCTTTACTTCATCACCGATACCTTTTTGCACGTCAACCAAAAGTGCAGTAAAGTCCGTGTCTTTTAACCCTTCCCATGCCGCTTTCACCATGGATTTGTCGAGCATCTTATTGGGCTTAAAAATGCCGGGAGTGTCGAGATAAATTATTTGTGTCTCACCCACTGTCTTTATGCCCGTAACACGGGTGCGGGTGGTTTGCACTTTTGGGGTGACGATGGATACTTTTGCCCCAACCAGCCGATTCATCAAGGTTGATTTGCCAGCATTAGGTGTGCCAACAAAGGTAATACGCACACATTTTTGGTTATTATTGGACATCGGTTTCGATCTTTTCGTAGAGGTGGCGTGCGGCATCGCGTTCCGCGGTTTTCTTCGATGGGCCATGTGCCACAGCGGAGCCATTATCTTCTACGGAAACCTCTACGGTGAACATTGGCGCATGAGGGGGGCCTTCGATGGAAACGGTTTTATATTCTGGCAAAGGATATCCCTGTCCTTGCGCCCATTCCTGCAATCGGGTTTTGGCATCTTTGGGAGGCTCGGTCATGGAATGGGTCAACTCCTCAAAATGGCGCAGAACAAAATCCGTGACCTCATCCATTCCGCCGTCGAGATAGATCGCTCCGATTAACGCTTCAAAAACATTTTCAAGATTTGCATCATTGTCCCTTCCGCCATTGGCTTCTTCGCCAGAGCTCATAAGAATGTCCTTGCCTAAATGCATGGTGCGCGCCACTTCCGAAAGCGTGTTGCCACAAACAAGGGCAGAGCGTCGTTTGGCTAAATCACCCTCGCGTTCGTCACTAAATTTATCAAATAAAAGGCGTGAAATCACCAGCCCAAGGACAGAATCGCCTAAAAACTCTAAACGCTCATAACTGCGTGTATTATTCTCAGACGCATAGCTTGGGTGAGTCAGAGCTTTTTCAAGCAACTCTTTGTTCTTAAAATTATAATCTAATTTATGTTCCATGTTTCCCCCCATAAAATTAAGGATGAAGGTCAGTGAGGTTTCGTTCGCCACGGAAATTGCCAAACCATTTCCACAAATGCCAAATTGGCTCTTTGGTGGAAATGGCAATAACTTCGGCTCTTCCCACAAGATTCTCTTTTGGCAAAAAGCCTACCGTATTTGTCCGGCTGTCTGCGGAGTGATCGCGGTTATCACCCATCACAAAATAGTTTCCTTCAGGTACGTGGTAGATCATGGTGTTATCAAGGCGACCATGTTTGTCCGCATCAAGCACGTGATACGATACTCCGTTAGGCAAGGTTTCAATATATTGTTCGGCTTTAAAAACCGAGCCGTCTTCCTGTACTTCTTCAAAATCCTCTATCCTTTCACGTTCTACCATTTTGTCGTTGATATACAACACTCCTTCTTTGACCTGAACCGTGTCGCCAGGCAGACCGATCACCCGTTTTATAAAGTCTACCGACGGGGCAGGAGGCGGGCGGAAAATTACAATATCACCACGTTCTGGTCCGGTGCTTTCTTCTCGGTTATCAAAAAACTTGATCGCAAACGGGAAGGAATATTTGCTGTAACCATAGGTGAATTTTGAGGCAAAAAGATAATCCCCAATGAGCAAGGTTGGCTTCATTGAGCCGGAGGGAATATGAAAAGGAGTATAAAAAACACTACGGAAGGCAATGGGCAAAACGATGCAGAACAGAATCAACGATGGCCATGATGTTAGCCACCCTTCATTTTTTTTATTTTCCACCTTTTTAACGTCCTGCGTGTGTGTCGCCATATGCCTCTATGTTCCTCATTGCGATGTGTCTATTTATTTTTTAGGCCATATAAACCAGAAAACACCTCAAATGGCAACATATTGCGAAATTTTTATTGCAATATTGTCCGTTGCGTCATAGATTCCCCACCCTATAAGCTCCGGCTTAGAAATATGTAGATAATTATAATTTCCTGCCCAAGCGTGTGAAATTAAGAAGAATGCGGATGGATGGCCGAGTGGCTGAAGGCGCCTCCCTGCTAAGGAGGTATAGGGGTAACTCTATCGTGGGTTCGAATCCCACTCCGTCCGCCATTATATGTATCGCAACTTTCATGCGCATGATGTTGCAACAAAAATAATCTTGATTTACAAGCGGTTTAGGGCTTTATAATCCGTACTAGAGAGTTCGTGAAGGTTGGAATTTATGTGTCTTTTCCTCTCTATAGACTCCTTCTCCTATAAAATCTTCTTAGGCGAAATCATCTAACGTACGGGAAATGCTTGGGTTTGAAACCCGTACTTTGGTTTTTGTGGTACGGGTGTAATCGGGGTGGTGAAATGATGCAGAAAAAAAGCAAAGCGCAGGTGTTTGGAAGCAAGGGAGAGGACTCTAAATGCAATCTGTGCAATAAACCTTTAAGGATGAGCCAAGCGCATGTGCCTCCTCAATCTTGTATTGAACAAGATCGCAGGAAACGTAACGTACAACATTATTTCTTTGGTCAACAAAAATACCAATTACAAAACGGTATTCATTTTTATACGCTCTGCCAAAAATGTAACGGTGTATTAGGAGACCCTTACGATAAGGAACTTGCCGCATTTTCGAAGTCGGTAAGAAGCAAGATAGATTCCTTCAAATATCTTCCCCATTACTCTTGGGGGTTTGAGTGTAAACCCAATTTAATAGCTCGCTCATTAGTCGGCTCTTTTTTAACGGCATCTCGTGGCTGTGTGAATGATTCACACTCTGATCTACAAAATTTTATCAATAATCCAAAAAGTATGCTGCCAAATCAACTTCGGATAGGTTTCTGGCTACATTGCTATGACAGCGTCATGGTGCAGCCTGATTTCATGATGGTTGAGCCGGAGAAAACACCGCGACGAGTTCTGTTTATGATGAAATATTTTCCTCTAGCTTGGATTCTTTATGATCAAGAAGAAGGCGCTCCTGATTTTTGCCAGCAATATAACATTCATGACTTTACACAGTACCTAGATGCGGAAACTGATAAACTGGTAAGCATTAGTGTTTACCCAACAAAAGAAAAACATGAATTTTGGCCATGGGTAAGTGATAACATCGCAATTATGATAGGGCAAAATGCAAGCGACAATGCCATTTTAGGAGATGTTTGACTTTATCTTTGTCTATCCCCAACCATAGGAAACCCCAACGCCATAAGCATAAATCATTCTCTAGTTATGGCAACCACTTAGCCAATCTCAGCACAGAGATTCTTCAGTGATTTTTGTGTCCATGAACCGCCATTTCCTTATTAATAATGTATTTTAGAGCATGACGTGCTTAGATTGCAAGTTTCTAATCCTCACATCAATTTTAAGATTCGGTAGACGTCGCATTGGGGGTTGTTACAGGTCAGGCGGTTTTCAAGGCTGCACGATTCATTATTAAAACACGACACTTCGCAATATTCCTGTAACCTATCAATGTCTGGGATGTGGATTTCTTTGCCTTTAAATTCAATGTGTAAGTCGTTACTGAGCCGGTTCATGGCACGGGAAAAACTTTCTGGCTGCATGCCTAAGCGCGACGCCACAAGATATTTGCTGTATGGCAAGCGCAAAACAGTTTGATAATGTTGATCCATCGAGAGTTTAAGCAAGAAGCAGCCAAAGCGTTGGGCCGTGGTCAGCTTGGTGATGTGTTCAAACGAAAGGCTCAGCTGGTTTGAATGGTGTGACAAAGAGGCGAGCATTTTTAAAGCCAGATTGGGATTGTGGCGGACTTTTTCACGTATGACATAGGCTTGTATCACAAGGCATTGCGCTTTGCCGCCCACAATCTGTGCGCTGTAGGGATAATCCGAACCTTCAAATGTGGCCACTTCGCTAAATGTGTCCCCTTTCGTCGCCAGCGAAATGACAGTTTCCTCTCCGTCTTTGTTGACCCTGTATAATTTTACCCAGCCCTCTAACATAATGTAGAACTGCTCGGCCTGTTCACCATAATTGAAGATGTGTTGGTTCTTTTTATATTCTTGAAGGGAGGCTTGATGAATGAAAAACATCAGCTCCTCTTCTTCCAATCCGGCAAAGAACGGAACTGTTTTTAGCAAATTGATGTGGTGGGTATTTTTCATATAAATCCAAAGTTTCTTGACCATGGTCAAGGAATTATTATTGGCGCAGTATAATGTGTGTCAAATTTTTTTGGAACGGTTATTTTATGCAAAAACAACAATCAAATAATACTCAGCGTGCGCCACATAAAACATTGGGGCCGGTTTCTGATCTGGAACGCCATCTTCCCTCTGAATGGTGGAAGGGGCTGTTTAATTCATTGTATCTGAAAACAGACGGTGATGTGGTAGAAAATCACGAAAACACCAAACGGGATGTGGATGCGTTGGTTCAAAACTTGGCAATAAAGCCCGAAGATAGGGTGCTGGATTTATGTTGTGGACAAGGAAGGCATGCGCTGGAAATGGCATCAAGAGGATTTAGAAACATCACGGGGGTTGATCGCTCACGTTATCTGATTCGTTTGGCGCGTAAAAGAGCAAATGCTCTGGGTCTGCCGGTACAATTCTCAGAAGGTGATGCTAGGAAGTTCCGCTTGGGAGAAAATACACAGGATGTGGTGTATTTGATGGGCAACTCGTTTGGTTATTTTGAACATGAAGAAGACGATGTCTGTGTTTTAGAATCCATAAAGAAAGTGCTGGTTTCCAAAGGCAGGATTGCTCTGGACATTACCAATGGGGCATGGATGAGGAGTTCGTTTGAACCACGCTCGTGGGAGTGGATTGATCAGGATCACTTTGTCTGTAGGGAGCGTTCGTTGACCAACGATGGGTCGCGCATTGTTTCACGTGAGGTGATTGTGCACGCAGAAAAAGGTGTTATCGCCGACCAGTTTTACGCTGAAAGGCTCTACGATGAGAAGCAGATTAGCAATTTGTTACACAAGCTTAAGTTTTATGACATAGAAGTTCATTCGGGTTTGACAACCGATTCGACCCGAGGTCATGATCTTGGAATGATGGCCAATCGATTGTTTATTGTTGCACAGGCGCCAGTGAAAAAAGCGGTGCGTAAAGTGTCCTCTATCAAACGTGATGTTTTGGTTCTGCTGGGGGATCCACGCCTTGGAGACAGCATAAAAAAAGACGGGCAATTCAATGCCGAAGATCTTGAAACGGTGGATCGCCTGAAAAATACATTGGCCAACATTGAAGGGTTTAACTTTCAGTATCTGGACAATCATGCTTCGTTCATAAATAAATTACAGGCTCGGCCAAATGCGTTTGTATTAAATCTTTGTGACGAAGGGTATCAGAACGATGCGTTTAAAGAATTGCACGTTCCTGCACTGTTAGAGATGTTTAATATGTCTTACAGCGGCGCTGGGCCAGCGGCACTGGCATTGTGTTATAACAAATCTCTTGTGCGTGCTTTGGCGTTGAGTTTGGACATTGCTGTTCCGGAAGAAACCTATTATGACCCTTCCGACCAATCGGCTTCGATCCCTTCGATATTTCCTGCTATTTTAAAACCAAATTATGGCGACAGTTCGGTAGGCATTACCAAAGATGCCGTGGTAAAAGACGCACAGAGCCTTATTGATTATCTAGAAATTCTGAGGGAAAAATTACCGGGGATTCCGGTTCTGATTCAGGAATTTCTTGAGGGAAAGGAATATAGTGTGTCGGTGGTAGGCAATGCTGGGAACTACACAATATTGCCAGTTCTAGAGGTGGATTACAGTAAACTGCCTAGAGAGATGCCGAATATTCTGGGCTATGAATCAAAATGGTTGCCAGAATCGGCCTATTGGAATGATATTTCGTATAAAGAAGCGGAGATTGATGAAGAAAGCCGACGCAAAATTGTGGATGCTTCAACAAAATTATTTGAGAGAACAGGTTGTCGAGACTATGCCCGTTTTGATTTTAGAGCCGATAGAGAGGGAACCATTAAACTGTTGGAGGTTAATCCAAATCCAGGTTGGTGTTGGGATGGAAAGTTGAATCTTATGGCAGGCTTTAGCAATTACAGTTATGAAGACCTGCTAAGAATGATTCTCCAATCGGCCATGGAAAGATATGAAAGTATTGTTGAAAAACAAGATCAACTGGCTGCTTAGTCCATTATGTGTTTATAGATTGTGTGGAATCCAGCGATTGCTGTGCTCGGTGGTATGGCGTAGACGGTTAGGGTAATATTTTTCTTCTTTTTCTCTAACATCAAGCGGATAGTCAATGGCCGGGATATGGTAAGGGTGTGTGTTGAAGAGCAAGTCTTGTTCACCAAAAGCTTTTGCATTAAGCGCGCCTTTTTGTAACCCATCTAAGGTACGGATTTTGTCCAGCGTAATCAACAGCCGCACCTTATCCTCTTCCAAGGCACACAATGTCATATCAATGGTTTGAGCAAATTGCTCGTTCATATTTTTTTCTATCAAACCAAGCTCAGTTAATTTATGTAAGAATGGGTGGCCACCAAGCTCTTTTGCCGCACATAAATCATTATATGTTTTTACATCACACATATATAATTGTTCCACCATATATTGCTCACCTTTTTCACCTCCACGATCTTCCACGGTGAGACGGTCTACGTTCCAGTCACGTGCGGCATCGAGTTTGGAGCGGGCATAACCAATATGTTTCTCAATGGCAATATCCCAAGGCACCCCGCGCGCATTTTCTTCCTTGTTGGCACGTTTTTCCAATCGTCGTATGACGGGATAGGAAATATCACCACGATCTTTCTCAATAATCAGCGGGGCGGATGCTGCGAGAATATTGGTGCGATATCCGGCCTTTTTAAAGCGGGATATAATTTTATTATACTGACCTTTATATTCTACCCCGGAACCATCATAAAACAGATTATAGCCAAATTTAAGCGCGTGTTCCATAATTCGATTACGAATGGTTTTGGCAAACTGGGTCAAAGATTTATAATCGTCGTTATGGTGGCTGGCTTTTAGATAAAGCGGGTAAAGCTGGCTGTAGGTGCGTGCGTCGTCAAGAGAGGCGGTGACTAGTTCTTGGTCATTAAGCTCTTTTTTAGCAATGTCAAGCAGGCCACTTTTACCGCTGCCACTGCCACCCATGGTCATGTAGAACGAGGGAGTATGTTTGGCTGCCACAACGTCTTTAAAAATGTCGTTGATAATGCTCTGTAAACGCGATTGAGGCACGAGGCGTAGGTAATCTCTGTCCAGATGCAATAGGGGTACAGTATCTCCACTGACATCAATTCCGTCCACATAATCAGGCTCTTCGTCCATAAGATTGCCGGAGAAAAGTTCCCTTGAAACGCAAAACCATGTTTCGTTATTTTTAAGATGGTATTCAATATCCTGTTGAATGGTTTCAAGCTTCACCAAACCACCATTGATTGCCACAAGATAGGGTGTTTCACCTTCACTTTTGTAGCTTAAGAAGCGTTCTTTGCCAACGGTGATACTGGCATCGTCCAGATCAGACCAAAGATCTTCTTCATCAAAATGTTTGGGATCATAATCGGGGTTTAGAGAGTGCTCAAACACTTCTATAAGTTTTTCAGAAGCATCAACTTCATGTGAGATTAACCTTATATCCTCACCGGTAAGGCGGCGAAAATCAATGCCGTAAGGGAAATGTTGAGGATAGTCCCTGCCCAAAATATGGAGGAAATAGCGCAAAGTTAGGCTGTTACCATAGGTAAAAACATTGGCTGCCAGAAAATGATAGCTAAATTCTGCTAAGAAATGTGATGCTGGCTTTTCTCCGTAGAGGTCATGTGCCAGAGTTTCGCAGGCTTTAAAGAATCGTTTGTTTGTCATCCTGTGACGCGGAGGCTGCATCGCAGAATCTGCGGGCACAGGATCCATGGATTCTGCGCTGTCGTTCCACTCCCCGCAGAATGACGGGTTCTCATCTGGATGGGTATAAGTAAATAATTCTGTGTGAATATAAGCAATAACTTCGACGATATTTTGCCGAGTGATGTGCGGCACCTCAAAGCGGGTTAACAGCGCACAGGCGATTTCTTTGCGGGAAAGTTTTTCAACAAAATGTACCATATTATACGGGCTTTCTTCCGATGGAATGGTAGGCAATGCCGCGCCGTTGCACTCGGTCATGTGTGTAAAGGTTACGTAAGTCCACCAAAATGGGGGTTTTTAGTAAGGTAGTCACGTCATTAAGGAAGCCATTATCCGCAAATTCCTCCCATTCGGTAATAATCACCGCAGCATCTCCGCCCTTTAGTGCATCTTTGGCGCTGTCATGCCAGATAATTTCTTTCTGTGGCAACAGCGCTTTGGCTTGTTGCATGGCCTGCGGGTCATAGGCATTAATTTTAGCACCGTTCTTTATCAGCTCAGGAATGATATAGACCGAGGCGGATTCACGCATGTCGTCTGTATTGGCTTTAAACGCTAACCCTAAAATCGCAAGATTCTTACCTTTCACATCGCCACCACAGGCCTGAATAATTTTGCTTGCCATAGCAATTTTACGTTGGTCATTGCTGCGGATGACCGCATCAACAATGTTGGCATGACGGTTATAATCGTCCGACATTTTTCGCAAGGCCAGTGTGTCCTTAGGAAAGCATGAGCCCCCAAAACCTGGTCCGGGTTTGAGGTAATTGGCGCCAATGCGATGGTCAATGCCCATGGCACGGGATAAGTCTTCAATGTTTGCGCCACTGGCCTCACAAATATCGGCAATTTCGTTGATAAAACCAATCTTGGTTGCCAGATACGCATTGGCAGCGTATTTGGTCAGCTCGGCGGTTTTGATGTCAGTGTGAATGACAAACACATTACGGTCAGACAATGGTCGGTAAAGTGCTTCCATCACCGAACGTGCTTCAGAGGCTTCTGTGCCGACCAATACCCGATCAGGCTTTAAAAAATCCTCAATGGCGCAGCCTTCACGTAAGAATTCTGGATTGGAGGCTACGTAAAATTTGAGTTTTGGATTTTCTTTGGAGATAATACTTTGAATTTGTTCACCTGTGCCCACTGGAACGGTGGATTTGGTTACCACCACCGTCTCATCGTCAATGGTTGCTGCCAGCTCGCGCGCAACATTATGCACATAGGTTAAATCCGCCCCGCCATGGCCATCCGGAGGAGTGCCTACCGCGATAAAAACGACTTCCGCGCCACTAACAGCATGCTTTAGATCCGTCGTAAAAGATAATCTGCTTGCTTCGACATTTTTCTTAATCAAAACATCAAGACCGGGCTCAAAGATGGGAACTATATTATGATCCAGATCTTTAATTTTTTGTTTGTCTTTGTCGACACAGACAACGTCCAGACCAAGTTCAGCAAAACAGGTGCCTGAAACTAAACCCACATAACCCGTACCAATTACTGCAATTTTCATAGATAGTCCTTTTATACGTTCATGCGCCACCAAGGCTGCGCTCCTACTTAGTCGCTAGTCCTTACTAACGTTCGTCCAACCCTTTTACGTTCATGCGCCGCTAAAGCTGCGCTCTCATTTCTACTCCATTGCCAGCCATTTGTCTATATCGTCAAGGGCACGGCGGCAATAAGCCTCTTTACGCTCTTTCTTTTTGGTACGCTGTTCCAGAGGTGGGAACAGGCCGAAATTCACATTCATTGGCTGGAATGATTTTTGCTCTTCGCCGATCTGGTCATAATTTTTATGGCCGATGGTAATGTGTGCCATAAGCGCGCCTATGGCTGTGGTGTGCGGTGGCGGGCTAATAGTGTTGCCTAGAATCTCATCGGCAGCAAAGCGACCGGTCAATAATCCCATGGCCGCGCTTTCTACATAACCCTCCACACCGGAAACCTGCCCTGCCAGAAACACATGGGGTGCTTTCTTGAAATGCAAATGTTCGTCCAGCACTTTGGGACTGTTGACATAAGTGTTGCGGTGAATTCCGCCAAGGCGGGCGAATTCAGCCTTTTCTAGACCCGGAATAGTGCGGAAGATGCGCTCTTGTTCACCGTATTTTAGTTTGGTCTGAAAGCCCACTATGTTATAAAGTGTGCCCAGTTGGTTATCTTGACGTAGCTGCACCACAGCAAACGGCTTTTCGCTGCTGTGCGGGTTGGTTAGCCCCACAGGTTTCATTGGGCCGTAAGCCAGCGTATCTTTGCCGCGTTCGGCCATCACCTCAATGGGCAGGCAAGCATCAAAATAAGGGGTGTTTTTTTCCCATTCTTTAAACTCAGTATGCTGACCGGTAATCAGCGCCTCCACAAAGGTGTAATATTGTTCTTTATCCATCGGACAGTTGATGTAATCGCCACAGCTCTTGTCATTCTGCGAATCATGTAATGATTGCGCAGAATCCATGGATCCTGTGCTGTTTCCTTGCGTCGACCCACAGGATGACGTGGTGGACGAATTTTTATCATAACGGGACTGATACCATGCTTTGGAAAAATCAATTGAGTCTTTATGGACAATGGGAGCAATAGCATCAAAAAAGGCCAGATGTTCCTGACCGGAAATTTCCATAATGGCCTGAGACAATTTTGAGGAGGTCAGCGGGCCGGTAGCAATGATGGAGATTCCCCATTCTTCAGGTGGAATCTGAGAGACTTCTTCTCGAACCACTGTGATGTTGGGATGGTCATAAATAGCCTTCTGTACTGCGTTGGAGAACGCTTCCCGATCCATCGCCAACGCGCCGCCAGCAGGGACGGAATGTGCGTCGGCGCAGGACAAAATCAAAGAGCTACAGCGACGCATTTCTTCGTGCAAACAGCCAATGGCACTGCGCAGATAATTGTTGTCACGAAAGGAGTTGGAGCAGACCAGCTCGGCCAGCATATCGGTTTGGTGGGCGGGAGTCAGACTGCTTCCGTGGCGCATTTCGTGGATCACCACATTAATGTTTTTTTCAGCCGCCTGCCAGGCAGCCTCACAACCGGCTAGCCCACCGCCTATGATGTGTAACGATTTGCTCATTTATTTAGTATGTCTAAGATTTGATCATGAATTTGTTTATCACCACAGACAATGACACGTCCATCAGAATGTTCGTTTATCAGCTTGCCTTCCCAGTCGGTCATGATGCCTTTTGCCCCCTCAATAATAGGACGCAGAGCAAGAAAATCGTGCATCTTCAGTCCGGTTTCAATGACAATGTCTACCGTGCCACGGGCAACCAGACCATAAGAATAACAGTCCCCACCATAGACCACATATTGTGATTTTTTGCGGATGATCTCAAATTTGGCAAAATCGTCTTCGTTAAACAAATTGGGGGAGGTGGTACACAGTACCGATTCTCCAAGGTGAGAACGCTTCCGTACGGCAGTGTCCTGTGAATTAAATTTTGTGGCATATCCTAAAGCGCCCACCCAACGCTCACCCAGAATTGGCTGATCAAGCAGACCAATAATAGGGGTGGATTCGGCATCTGTGCCTTTAAGCTTGGGATTGCGACTTAAGAGAGAAATTAACGTGCCGAAGATAGGGCGGCCAATCATAAAAGATTTGGTGCCGTCGATGGGATCCAGTACCCAAGTATAGCGTGCGTCTGGATTAATTGGTTCAAACTCCTCGCCAATGATGCCATGTTCAGGATAGGTGGCACGGATCATCGCCCGCAGCGCACGTTCCACCTCTTTGTCAGCCTTGGTGACAGGGGAATAATCTTCTTTGACTTCAAAATCAACTTCCCTGCCATAATATTTGCGGATGATATCGCTGGAAGCATTGGCCAATTGTTCGGCAAATTGTAAAAGTTCTTTGGTGTCGAGATTTGTCATTCGCTTTTTAAAACTATGTTGTTATAATCAGACCATAGGGTCATTATAGTGCTTTAGTGTATAAACCTTGGGGGAGAAAAAGTCTAATGAAAGTTGTGGTGCTTGGGGCAGGAATTGTTGGGGTTACAACGGCCTATTTCCTAGGAAAAGACGGTCACGATGTGACAGTGATTGATCGTGAGCCCCAAAGCGCGCGGGAATGCAGTTATGCCAATGGTGGTCAGCTTTCTTATAGCCATGCCGAACCTTGGTCCAATCCGGCAATGTTAAAAAAGGCCATCACCTGGCTGGGCAAAGACGACGCGCCATTATTGTTCCGCTTTCGGGCAGATTATCAGATGTGGAAATGGGCACTGAAATATGTGTTTAATTCCACCGCCGCTAAAGCACAAAAACATTTGGAGATTATTTTGGCGTTGGATTTATATTCTCGTCAGATGATGCATCAAATTGTGGCGGATACAAAAATTGAGTTTGATTATATTCAGCAAGGCATCATCCACACATTTCGTAACCCAAAGAATTTGGATGCGGAAATTGAGATTGCTAAAATACAGGCGGATTTGGGCGCCCCTTACGAAAAATGGACGGTGGAAGAATGCGTCGCACGGGAACCTGCCTTGGCGCACATGGCCAAAGAAATGTGTGGTGGGGCGTTTTTCCCGTTTGATGAATCGGGGGACGTGTGTGCGTTTGCCCAGAACCTTATTGCGTATTGTCAGGAAAATTACGGCACCAAAATTTTATACGAAACCATCATTGAAAACATGATTGTCAATAAAGGCAGCATTTCTAGCATTCGTACCAATAAGGGGGAGATCACTGCCGATGCGTATGTGGTGTCCATTGGTAGTTATAGCTCACTTTTGTTGCGTAAAGTTGGCATTGATGTGCCCATTTATCCGCTCAAAGGCTACAGTATTTCGGTGCCAGTGGAAGACGAAGGCAAAACTCCACGTCTTAGTATCACCAACCAATGTGAGCGGCTAGTCTATAGCCGGTTGGGGAATGTACTGCGGGTGGCTGGCACGGCAGAAATGGCGGGCTATGACGATAGCGTCAATGCCGTTCGGGTAAACATGCTTAAGAAAGCCGTCAACGACCATTTCCCTGGTTGCGGTGATGTGGAAAAGGCTACTGAATGGGCATGTCTGCGTCCGTCTACGCCCGATGGCCCACCCATTATCGGTAAAACCAAATACGACAATCTGTATCTTAATACTGGGCAGGGGTCGTTGGGGTGGACTCAGTGCGCTGGAAGCGGCCGTATCGCCGCTGATATTATTGAAGGAAGAGAGCCCGAGATGGATATTTCCGGTCTGATAATTGACCGTTATCGGTGTTAGGGGCGTCATGTTAGAACCTGTAATACACCACATAGAATTGCCCAATCCACCGGCTATTTTTAAGAAAGACACGGGTATGCATCGATTGGCTTATTTCCGTTGGGGCGATGAGGGGAGTGAGAGAAAAGCGTTGTGTGTTCATGGGATGACACGCAACAGCAGGGATTTTGATTGTCTGGCAAATGCGTTGGTGGCACAGGGCTATGCGGTTTATGCGCTCGACATTGTCGGCCGTGGCCAGAGTGACCATCTGCAAAAACCAAAACATTATGGCTACCCACTTTATTGTGCGGATGTGATGGAGTTTTGTTGCCAGCTAAATCTATACGATGTCGATTTTATCGGCACCTCTATGGGTGGGTTAATCGGGATGATGATTGCTGCGGGAGAATCACAGGCGGATGCAGGAAAAAAAATAATTTCCCGCCTGATTCTTAACGATATTGGGCCGTTTATTCCCAAAGAATCGTTGATGCGTATCGGCTCATATATCGGGCAGAAGATGGGGTTTGGAACATGGCAGGAGGCTGAAGAATATTACCGCCAGATTATGGTGCCGTTTGGGGTAAGAGAAGAAGAACATTGGCAGCATCTTTTAAAACATGCTTTTAAACAGAGGGAAGATGGAGCCTATGAATTTGTCTATGACAGGCATATTGGTGACGGCTTTTGGAACAATCGTGGTAAGCAGCGTAAATTGCCGGACATGGATCTGTGGGCTATGTGGGAACATATAAAACTCCCCACCTATGTTATCCGTGGCGGGGAATCAGATTTGTTGCCCAAAAAGGTGGCAGATAGAATGCGAAAGAGCGATTGGGTGAAAGGTTATGTTGAATTTTCCGGTATCGGTCACGCACCGATGTTGATGGACGAAGAACAGATTGATGCGGTTTTGGAATTTCTTAAATCGCATTAACGGTAGAATTTTTCCCAGCCATTGCCGATGTCAAAGACCAGCCGGTCAGCCTTGCCACTGGCGATAATTTCTACATCAAAAGCGATTTTCTCACCAGGCTGAATGATGTTGTTTTCAATAGGGATATTGTCCTCTTTCATAGTACGTCCCGCTCCGGTGAGAACCTGTACACGGATGGGAGGAATTTCTCTTGCTTCCTCAGATTCGTTAGCAATTTTTGAATTTACGACAAAGCGAATATGTTGGTCTTCAAAATTCTTTTCTACTTTAAAGGAAGTAAAGGCAAGCCCGTCCGTTCTGGTCATACCCAGCCCGGAATAAAAAGAATTTGGACTGGACAAAGCATTGTGATTGGCCAGCAGAGCAAGTAAAATAAGAATTATTAACAAGCCGGTTGTTATGGCAATCTTTCCCGTTAGAACTTTGTCAATATTGAGCGTTTTAAGCTTAGAAACCAATTCTTTTAATTTGTTGGAACCATCGTTGCGTTCTTGATTATCATCGGCACCCTCTGCAACGGTGTCCGCTTTTTTAGAGTCCTCTTCCTGATTTTCTTCATGACTTTGCTTAAGAATATCTTCCGTGCTCACGCCATCCGGGTTTGCTTCGGATTGTTGCAGGGCAGAAATTTCCTTTTCCACTTCACTGGGTTCTTCCGGTGGCATCTGCGTCCACACATGTTGGCAATTTGCGCAGCGAACCTTGCGCCCTGCCTCCGGTATTTTATCCGTTGGGACGTTAAAACTTGTATCGCATTTACTACATGTAATCAGCATGATATTTTCATTTATTAATATACCGACATTTGCTATATTGCTGTGAAACTAACATACAAAATTATATATGAAATTTCTACGTCTAATTTTTTTGTTACTTATCGTATTCGGTGCTATATGGGCTGGCGGTCTTGTGTGGTTTGCTACATCGGTTGCCAATCAGAGCAATGATATGCAGGATCATACCGATGCCATCGTTGTGCTGACCGGAGGAAGTGATAGGTTGCGTGAGGCGATCAGGCTTCTGGACCAGAACTATGCAGGACGCATGTTTGTTTCCGGTGCAGGAGAAGGCGTGACCATTGCGGATATTTTTAATATTTCTCAATACCCAAGGGAACATTTTGACGATTTGTCCCGACGCATTGAAATTGGTTATGAAGCGAAAACAACTAAAGAAAATGCTGTTGAAGTATTTCAATGGGTAAGAGATAAGTCCTACCGAACCATACGATTGGTTACGTCTAATTACCACATGGAAAGAAGCTACATAGAATTAAAGAATCTGTTACCGGAAGTAAAAATAATTAAACATGCCGTAGCACCGGAACAGGTTCTAGTAGACAAATGGTGGAAGAGCAAAGGCACAAGAGAACTGATTATTGATGAATATAACAAACTTATCGGTACGGTACTGCAAATAGAATTGTCCTATCGCCGGGGAAGTGGAACCAGTTAAATGTTGTTACTCCGTTCAACCATTTTCAATCTGTTTTTTTACCTCTGGACATTATTTGTTTGTATTATTTGTATTCCGTTGCTTGTGCTCCCTCCTAATTATGTGGTGTTGGCCGGTCGTCTCTGGGCGCATGGGGTAGTCATTGCTGCACGAATTCTGGTGGGCATTGCATGGGAAGTGCGGGGAAAGGAAAAAATACCTGAAGGTGCATGTATTATCGCCTCCAAACACCAATCTGCGTTTGAAACAGTGGTGTTTTACCTGTTGTGTCAAAGCCCGGTTTATGTGTTGAAGAAAGAGCTGAAATATCTTCCTCTTTTTGGCTGGTATATCAGCAGGATTAAAACCATTGCCGTAGACAGAAAAGCTGGCATGCGTGCGCTAAAAGACTTGGTGCGCCAAGCGCAGGATAGGCTTAGTAGAGGGCGGCAGATTGTTATTTTTCCTGAAGGGACGCGGGTAGCTTATGGCAAAAAAGGGAAATATCAGGCAGGCCTTGCCGCTATTTATAACAATAGCGATGCACCGGTGGTTACTGTGGCGTTAAATTCCGGCAAATATTGGGGTAAAAATAGCTGGATAAAACAGCCGGGGATCATCACTTTCGAGTTTCTGGAGGTCATTGAAAACGGCCTGAAGAAGGACGAATTTATGACCCGTTTAGAAAGTTCTATAGAGAATGGTTGTAAAAAACTGGAAGATTAAGCGTCTAGATTTACTACATTGAGCGCATTTTTCTGGATAAAATCTCGACGTGGTTCCACCACATCGCCCATCAAAGTAGAAAAGACTTCATCAGCATCGTCAGGTTCGTTAACCTTTACTTGCAGCAGAGAGCGTGCATCCGGATCAAGCGTGGTTTCCCACAATTGTTCGGCATTCATCTCCCCCAAACCTTTAAAGCGGCTGATGGAGGCACCTTTTTTACTAACAATGGCTACAATTTCTGCTAATTCAAGCGGTGAATTAATAGCAAAACTTTCACCTTTGCGTGATAAAGTTGCGGTGGTGCTAAATGCGTCAGCAATGTTCTTAGCAATGGAATTTAGCTGAGAAGCTTCAGGGGAATTAAACAACGAGTCCGTCAATTTCATCACCTCAGAAACCCCTCGTACCGTACGGCTCAAAATTACTCTTCCTGCCCCTTCTGTCGAAGCGTTCCAGTGTAATTTACTCACTAGGTTGGCGTTAAGATTGTCAGCAATGGCCCGAGCCTTTTGTTTGAACATTTCTGCATTTTCTAACACAGATTTATCAAAAGCGCCGGCCAGCGCGGTGGCCTGCACCGCTTCAATGGGTGCCATGCGTGAAAGGCTTGTAATCAATGAATTAAAAGAAGAACATTGTTCGATAAGCTGTTTAAAATCTTCCCCACTGCGCTGTTCACCAGAGGCAGAAGTAAAGACTGCGTCCTCCACAGCTGTGCGGATAAGGAATTTTTCATACTCGCTGCTGTCTTTTAGATAGACTTCTGAAGAGCCTTTCTTCACCTTATACAAAGGTGGCTGGGCAATATATAAATTGCCATTTTCAATGATTTGCGGCATTTGGCGGAAGAAAAACGTCAGGAGTAAAGTGCGGATATGTGCGCCGTCTACGTCCGCATCTGTCATGATGATGATTTTGTGATAGCGTAGCTTTTCAATATCAAAATCTTCCCCGATGCCTGTGCCCAAAGCCGTTACCAATGTGCCAACTTCTTGGGAGGACAGCATCCGGTCAAAACGGGCACGTTCCACGTTTAAGATTTTACCTTTTAGTGGCAAAATCGCCTGAGTTTTGCGGGTGCGCCCTTGCTTGGCCGATCCACCGGCTGAGTCCCCTTCCACAATAAATAATTCAGAAAGGGCAGGATCTTTTTCTTGGCAATCTGCGAGTTTTCCAGGCAGGTTGGCAATGTCTAACGCACCTTTGCGGCGGGTTAAGTCGCGTGCTTTGCGGGCAGCTTCACGGGCATGTGCAGCTTCAAACGCCTTTCCTACAATGATTTTGGCTTCAGCTGGGTGTTCCTCAAACCATTGTCCCAGTTTCTCATTGACGATGGATTCGACCACCGGACGTACTTCAGAACTGACCAACTTGTCTTTGGTTTGGGAGGAGAATTTTGGATCCGGCACCTTGACCGACACCACGCAGGTGAGTCCTTCGCGTGCGTCCTCTCCTGAAATAGAGATTTTTTGTTTTTTATTGGTGACCATGGAATTGGCATAGTTATTAACGCAGCGTGTCAGTGCGGAACGGAAGGCCATTAAGTGTGTTCCACCATCACGTTGACGGATATTGTTGGTAAAACACAACACATTTTCATGGTAGCTGTCGTTCCATTCTAAGGCAATTTCTACTCCGATTTCTTCTTTCATTCCGGTGATAGAAATCGCTTCATGAATGGCCTTTTTGTTGCGATCAAGATATTTGGTAAATTCTTGTATCCCACCTTCATAATATAAATCGGAAGTCAGATAATTGCCGCCTTCGTCTTTACTGCGTTTGTCGGTGAGCACAATGTGTACGCCGGAATTTAAGAAAGCCAGCTCTCGTATTCTGTGTGACAATGTTTCGTAGCTAAAATCAAGAAAAGAGAATGTATCGGAAGAAGGCCAGAACGTGACGGCAGTTCCTTTGCGCCCATTGGCATCGCCCACCACTTTAAGCGATTCCACAGTTTCACCATGGCTAAATTCTACGTAATGCTCTTTATTATTCCGCCAGATGGTTAGGGTGAGTTTGGTAGAAAGTGCGTTGACCACAGACACACCCACGCCGTGTAGACCACCAGAGACTTTGTAAGAGTTGGAATCAAACTTACCACCGGCATGCAGCTGTGTCATAATGACTTCGGCGGCGGAGACGCCTTCTTCCTCGTGCATGTCTACAGGGATGCCGCGCCCATTGTCCACAACAGTGACTGAGTTGTCTTCGTTAATGTCCACAGTGATAATATCGCAATGGCCGGCCAAAGATTCATCAATTGCGTTGTCCAACACTTCATAGACCATATGGTGCAGGCCTGTGCCATCGTCCGTATCGCCAATATACATGCCCGGACGTTTGCGTACGGCCTCAAGCCCTTTGAGAACTTTGATGGAATCGGCACCATATTCGCCTTCCATTTTTTCATTGGCCACAAGCTCCTCAATCGCAGAGTCTTCTATGAGTTTTTCACGGGCAATTTTTTGTTCGTTCATCGATATTTTCCTTAAGTTACACCCACCATCTCTGTGATTTTCTGTTTTGAAGAAAATCTCCTAGAAATACACCCCATTTCTACCCCAGAATGAAGCCATTATCAACAGTTAAGAACTGTGATTTCCCTTTTATTTCATCAAATAAGATGGAATCGGTGCCGGTAAGAAATGTTTGTGTATTTAAATGGAGCAATTCTTCAAAAAATTCTGCCCTTTTTTGCTTGTCTAGGTGCGCCACAACCTCGTCGAGAAGCAGGATGGGAGAGGTGCCAGCCCAGTTTTTTCGTGCCCGAACGCACGCCATAGTGATGGACAGTAATAGAGCTTTTTGCTCGCCAGTGGAACAGATGTGCGCGGGTTGGTTTTTAATGGAATGAATAACCGTGAAATCACTGCGATGCGATCCGTATGTTGTGCGCCCGTTTTTCTGGTCTTCCTCGCGTGAATTTTTAAAATTCTGTTGCAGCATGTTTTCACATTCCAGCGCGCTGTTGTTTTTAAGATTGTGCTCTATCATCCCATCCGCACAAAGCTGTGCTTTAGGAAAAGTTAAGTTGCTTGCGTCTATGGCTTCTTGCAATTGAGCCACCACCTCATTTCTTGCGGCGGCAATGGCTACGGCCTGTTCTGCCATGCGTTTCTCAATTGTGTTCAGCCAGATTTCGTCATAATGACCACTGGTTAACAATTTGCTTCGCTCAGAACGTGCGTGGTTATAAACGGCAGTTTGTTTGACGTGTTCGGGATAAAACAGTCCGGTGAGTTTGTCCAGATAGGTGCGGCGGGATGTTGCGCCCTCAGAAAATGTTTGATCCATTTGTGGGGTAAGATAACATACCGAGAAATAGTGTGCTAAATGGCTTTGGTTGCTGATTTCCTCCCCGTTTACTTTGATAATTCTGCGATCACTTTCTTTAGAAGTGTCTTTACCAGTGCCGATGGTGATTTGGTCTGGGGTGTTAAAAATCTTGGAAAAAATTGTCCAAGGTAGAGGTTGTTTAGCAACGTTGTCATAACGACTGATTGTGCCGAGGGTGGCGTTGCGGAGACCCCGACCTGGGGTCAACAGAGAAATGGCCTCCAATAAGTTTGTCTTGCCTGACCCATTCTTTCCGGTAATAACCACCAATTTGTTACCAAAATCCATTTCAACAAAGTCATAGTTACGGAAGTTGGTTAGCTTTAGGTGGTCTACAGAAATATCAGCTTTCATGTTGTCTTCTTAATCGGCGGCGATAAAGCGTATAATTCTGGTTCTACAGAACTATACGTTATGTCACACACGCATCGGCATGATAACGTAAAGCACGCGAACGTCGTTTGGGTCATTGACCAATGCAGGTGAATTGGCATCGGAAAAACGGAATTGAGCAGTTTCACCGTCAAGCTGCCCAAGCATCTCAAGCATGTAACGTGAATTAAAGCCAATCTCGATGTCGTCTGCGTCGTAATTGACACTCACCGTTTCAGTAGCAGAACCCGATTCCGGACTTTGTGCAGAAAGGGTTAGTGTGCCTGAAGAAAGTGAGAATTTTATCCCACGAGATTTGTCCGTTGAAATGGTGGACACACGATCAACCGCTTGAGTCAAAACAGCAGGGTCAATTTCAAGAATATTGTTGTTTCCTTCCGGAATAACGCGGACATAATCTGGGAATGTCCCATCAACCAATTTGGAAAGGATAGAGATATTGCCAGAGGTGAAGCGAATTTTGCTTTCAGAAAGGGCAATTTCAACATCTGTTCCCTGTTCCCCAAGGAGTTTGTGCAATTCGTTAACGGTTTTGCGTGGGATAATGACCCCAGGCATGCCCTCTGCACCCTTTGGCTGAGCTACTTCGATACGTGCCAGACGGTGACCATCCGTGGCTACGGATTTTAAAAGATTGCCGTCATCATCTTGTGTGGAGTGAAAATAAACACCGTTAAGATAGTACCGGGTTTCTTCAGTGGACATGGCAAAGCGTGATTTTTCAATCAACGTTAGGCACTCATCCGCCGGTAGGGTAAAATGATGCGAAAGATCCCCTTCAGACATGATTGGAAATTCGTCCGATGGCAGATAGGAAATGTTAAATTTTGCACTGCCGCTTTGCACCGTAATCTGCGAAGAGGCTTCATTGGTTTTGATAGCAATCTGTGAGCCTTCTGGCAATTTTCGTACAATGTCATAAAGTGTTTGTGCAGGAATGGTTAAGGAGCCTTCTGTTTCAATGCTGGCAGAAACCTTTTCCGCTGCCACAATATCCATATCTGTAGCAGTAAGAGTAAGTGCGCCATCTCTAGCATCAAGCTTAATGTTCGAGAGAATAGGCAATGTGTTGCGTTTTTCTACGATACTTTGTAAACGAGCCAGAGATTTTAGTAAAACCACACGCTCAATGGTTAATGCAATAGGGAAACCTTCCGCCATTTTTTGTGCCGCCTCAGCCATGTTGATCCTAAATGTTAATTAACAAATATAATCTTTTATATAGCAGGAATTAACCCTTTGCAAGCAATTAAGATGCTATCGCAGAAGCTTTTAAACACAACAACACAGCTAACCCTGAATGGTTCGGGTCAAGAGCTGGACATCGTCAGCAATTTCTTTGTTTGTGCTGCATAATTCATCAATTTTTTTAATAGCATGCATTACGGTTGTGTGGTCTTTACCCCCAAATTTCCGGCCAATTTCCGGTAAGCTGTGGGCGGTAAGTTGCTTAGAAAGATGCATGGCAATCTGACGTGGACGAGCCACATTGCGTGAGCGGCGTGCCGAATGCATGTCTGAAATGCGGATATTGAAATAGTCAGCGACTTTCTCTTTTATGTCTTCAATGGTAACATTACGCTGGCTTGTGCGTAATAAATCACGCAAAATAAGCTGCGTGCTTTCAAGGGTAATCTCACGTTTTGTCAGTTGTGAGTGAGCCACAACCTTATTTAATGCGCCTTCAAGTTCGCGGATGTTGGAGGTAATTTTGCGTGCAAGAAATTCCAATACGTCTTTGGGTACGTCTACCTGCATGTTCTCAATTTTTGACTGTAAAATACCCAAGCGCAGCTCAAAAGTTGTGGCGTTGATGTCTGCCACCAGACCCCAACCCAGTCGTGATTTGATCCGGTCTTCCATGCCATCAAGATCCGACGGAGAACGATCTCCACTAAGCACAAGCTGCTTGTTATCGTCAATCAGTGCGTTAAAAGTGTGAAAAAATTCTTCCTGTGTACTGTTTTTACCGCAAATAAACTGGATGTCGTCAATCATCAACACGTCTACCGAACGGAAAATTTCTTTAAAAGATACCACATCCTTATCACGCAAGGCTTTGATAAACTGGTACATAAACTTTTCTGCCGAAAGATACATCACCGTACGTTCAGGAGAAAAATTGTTAATGTGATTGGCAATGGCGTGCATGAGGTGGGTTTTGCCCAAACCAACCCCACCGTATAAAAATAAAGGGTTGTTGCCAGAAAGAATCTGGTTGGATTCGGCAATGTTACGCGCCGCAGCATGTGCCAATTCATTGGAAGGGCCAACCACATAACTTTCAAAGGTAAAACGAGGATCTAAGGTTGAAGAACATTGATCAAGAATAATGCTGTTGGTTTTGGTTTTTGTGTAGTCGTTTATGGTTGTGGTAGTAATTGCCTGCTTGTGTTGTTCGTTCATGCTGAGCGATGCGGAAACTTCTTTAACCACAATCTGTATCCCAGCAATAGAGGGATCTTCTTGTTGCCATAAAGCTAATATTTCATTACCGTAGTTTTTTTCTATCCAGTCTTTTATAAAGCGGGTGGGGGTAGAAACAATGATGCAGCCATTTTCCACAGATTCAAATTTTATTGGTTTTAACCAGCTGTTGTAAGTAGCCTCCCCATGGGCAAAACGTAAGTTGGCATCGACGCGGTTCCATATCTCTTGTATGGGGCTAATTTCTGTGGCATATGCGGTGTCCATTAACGGGTACCCCACTGTAAAATAACAATATTTTTAGGCATTTAGTCTCTCTCCCGGGCCACCCCATTTTATCTCTTATAGCTTAGCGGTTCTGCATTCTTAAAGAAATGTATGATCTTCTCACTTTGGACTGACTAGACTAAGGAGTTTTTTCCTAAGGTAAATAAAATTTATGCATATTTTTTAAAAAAGTTTTGTTGACAGACGATAGGTCGCGGAAGTGCTAGAAAAAATTTTTCCAAGAAATTTTTTAATTTTATTGAGTAATTTTTGGCATAATTTTTGGGGGTAGAACACTATACAATATATGGTGTTATGTCATCTAAATCATACCATATATTCTACTATCAAGAAAAGAGTGTTATGTGGATATTTTATAAACCACAGGTGGAGTTCAGAATTTTTTATGTCAAAAAACTATTCGATGTCTCCGTCAGGATAATCTTTTTTGTAAGCGGCAATGGCATCGAGAATAATGGCTTCGGCTTTGGCAGTGTTTTCCCAGCCGATAATTTTGACAAACTTGCCGTCTTCTAAGTCTTTGTAATGGGCAAAGAAATGGGAAATTTGCTTCAAAAGAATGTCAGGCAAGTCACTATATTCATAAATATTATCGTAGAATGGATGCAGCTCTGAAACGGGCACGGCAAGAATCTTCTCATCCATTCCGGCTTCGTCTTCCATTAATAGCACGCCTACCGGACGACTTCGTAAGATGGCTCCGGCCTGTATAGGATAATTAGTCACCACGAGTACATCTATTGGATCTCCATCGCCGGAAAGAGTGTGTGGAACAAAGCCATAATTACACGGATAATGCATGGAGGTGTGAAGAAAGCGGTCAACATAAAGCGATCCGGACGCTTTATCCATTTCGTATTTAACAGGATTGTCTCCCATAGGAACTTCAACGACAACATTGAGATCACTGGGAGGGTTTATGCCTGTGGGCAACAGGTTAATACGCATAGTGTTTCCATACATTTTGGTTAATTTGCCTGCTTGTATAGGCGGATTATTGTCAAAGTCAACTATTTACTCTATAGCTATGTAGTTGAAATTATGTTGCGAGGGCGTGTGTCGGATTCGATTACATACATTATAGGAGCAGGGGTCTCTGGTTTGTCTGCGGCGGTGTGTCTGGTTGATAAGGGAGCAGATGTGCGTCTCTATGAGGCCGCACCGTTTGCCGGAGGGCGGTGCCGTTCCTATGTTGATGGCCAGCTTGGTTGTGAACTTGATAATGGCAACCATTTGTTGTTAGGAGCCAATAAAGAGGCGTTGAAGCTTATAAAACATCTTGGAGTAAGAGAGAAATTTTTCTGTCCAGATTCAGGTGTGGAATTTATTGATATTGAACAAGGGACGCGTTGGAACATTACCCCCCAAACATTTTTGCGCTCTAGGCAGATGATTCCCGATGCTCATGTTCAGGATTATATTCACTCCTTGTCACTGTTGTTTTCATCCGATCATCACACAGTTGGACAAAGAGTGGCGGACAGTGGTGTGTTGTATCGACGTTTGTGGAACCCGTTGACCGTCAGCTTACTAAACACTCCTACCATGATGGCATCGGCAACCTATTTGCGAGACATCATGTTAAAACTATTCTTTGGCGGGCATAAAGCCCTAAGGCCGTATGTGCCAAAAATATCTTGGGCAGACAGCCTCATCCACCCTGCCATAGAGTATGTTCAAAAACGTGGCGCAGAGATTCATTACAATAAGTTGGTGAATAAAATTGGGCTGCATCACAACAGAATTACCTTGCTGCGTTTTGCGGATCAGGAAATAAAAATCCGTGAGCATGATAAAGTTATTCTGGCCGTTAATCCTTCTACAGCTAAAAAATTGTTGCCGGATATTGATATGCCAGATCAACATAACGCCATTATAAATGTGCATTTTTATGCACCAAAGCTGGCAGAAAAATTGCGAGAAGAAGAAAAATATTTCTGGGGCATCGTTGGTGGTGATGTGGAATGGTTCTTTGTTAAAGATCAAGTAATTTCGAGCACCACAAGCGCTGCCAACGAAGAGTTGTTGGCCTTGCCACAGGAAGAACTGGCAAAAAGAATATGGAAAAATTTGCAATTATCCTTGGACATAGAATTAAAAATTCCGCCTTATCGAGTATTGACTGAGAAGCGTGCAACATTTTCTTGTACGCCAGAGATGAACAAAATTCGTCCGGACAACCGCACTTCTTATCAAGGGCTGATACTTGCGGGGGACTACACAAATACAGGATTGCCAGCAACCATCGAAGGTGCTATTATTTCGGGGAAAAAGGCAGCATCATTAGTAGTAAAAGGATAGACTCCATTGGCCGAAGCACAAAGCAAAGAAGACGGTCTGAGGCAGATTGCCCAGATGCGTGCCGAACACCGCCAGAAGGTCGCTGACCTGAAGAAAAAGCGTTTTTCCCGCTTGTTGACCAACATGCTTTTGGTCATTGTATTTTTGACTTTTTCAGGCGTGGGTTTAGCATCGGTAGGATACATGCAGGTATTTATGTTTGTGGCGGTAGGGTTACTGCCGGGCATGGCCGCATTGATCACCGACAGTCGCCCTGGGCGGTTTGCCTCCAAAACCATTATTGCGTTTAATCTTTCAGGGATGACACCGCATCTGGCCTCCATCGGCTATAGTGGTTCGCCCAACCAGACGGCACTTGCCATTATGAGAGAGTTGGAGACATGGACCTTGGTGTATGGCTTTGCCGGTTTTGGCTGGGTTCTGGTGTTTCTTATCCCCCACATTGCGGCGTTGTATCTTGAGGTTAAGGCCACCTACACCATTAAAAAACTTGAAGAATTCAAAAATGCTCTGGCGGATGAATGGGGGGATAAAGTAAAAAAGTAAAAAATTTTCTTTAACAACCCTTGATTCGTTTATTTTCTCTCTTATATAGCCATTAACATTTATGTTTTTGTACAGTAAACTTATGGAGAGAAAGATGAAGTTTAAACCATTACATGACCGTGTTCTTGTACGTCGTTTAGAAGAAGAGACTAAGACTGCTGGTGGCATTATTATTCCCGACAACGCGAAGGAAAAGCCAACACGTGGGCAGATTGTTGCTGTGGGTGCGGGTGTGCGTGATGATTCGGGCAAGGTAGCGCCTCTGGAAGTTAAAGAAGGCGACCAAGTGCTTTTCGGTAAATGGGGCGGACAAGAAGTCAAAATTGACGGCGAAGAGCTGTTGATTATGAAAGAATCCGACATTCTTGGTGTGATCGCTGCTTAAGGGCAGGATACGTTCCTCAAACAAATACAACAAAATTTAGACAAACGGAGTTTTAGACATGGCAAAACAAATTGAATTCGGTGCAAAAGCACGTGAACAAATCTTAATAGGTGTTGACAAGCTTGCCAATGCGGTAAAGGTAACGTTAGGACCAAAAGGTCGTAATGTGGTGTTACAAAAATCATTCGGGTCACCGCGTATCACCAAAGACGGTGTGTCGGTGGCAAAAGATATTGAATTGCAAGACCCGTATCAAAATATGGGAGCACAAATGGTGCGTGAAGTGGCCAGCAAAACCAACGACATTGCTGGTGATGGCACAACTACTGCAACAGTTTTGGCGCAAGCCATCGTGCGTGAAGGAACCAAAGCGGTGGCTGCGGGCATGAACCCGATGGATCTTAAACGTGGCATTGACCTTGCTACAGAAGCGGTGGTTGATGAGATTTCTAAGAAATCTAAAAAAGTGAGTGGCAAAAAAGAAATTGCTCAAGTGGCAACGATTTCTGCCAATGGTGACACACAAATTGGTGATAAAATCGCTGAAGCCATGGAAGAAGTGGGTAGCGAAGGTGTGATTACGGTGGAAGAAGGCAAGTCGCTGGATTTTGAACATGAGATTGTCAAAGGTATGCAGTTTGACCGTGGCTACCTGTCTCCGTATTTTGTCACCAACGGTGAAAAAATGACAGTAGACCTAGAAAACCCATATATTCTTCTCGTCGAAAGTAAAGTGACGGCTCTTCAACAGCTAGTACCACTACTTGAATCCGTGGTACAATCCTCTCGGCCGTTATTGATTATTGCCGAAGATGTCGAGGGCGAAGCTCTTGCAACATTGGTGGTCAATAAATTACGTGGTGGGTTGAAAGTGGCCGCGGTGAAAGCACCTGGTTTTGGTGATCGTCGCAAAGCCATGCTTGAAGACATTGCTATTCTAACCGGTGGTCATGTGGTCAGTGATGAGTTGGGTGAAAAACTTGAAGACATCACTATCGATCAGCTGGGTACGGCCAAAAAAGTGACCATCAGTAAAGACAATACTACTATCGTTGATGGTGCGGGTAATAAAGCCAATGTGGATGCGCGTGCAGATCAAATTCGTAATGAAATTGAAAACACTACGTCGGACTATGACAAAGAAAAATTGCAAGAACGTTTGGCAAAACTTGCTGGCGGTGTGGCGGTGCTCAAAGTTGGTGGTGCAACAGAAGTGGCAGTGAAAGAACGTCGTGATCGTGTGGACGATGCTTTGTGTGCTACGCGTGCGGCAGTGGAAGAAGGTATTGTTGTTGGTGGCGGTGCGGCTCTGCTATATGCGGCAAAAGTGCTCGATAAACTCAAGGGCGCAAATGATGAACAACAAGCCGGTATCAATATTGTACGTAAAGCGTTGGAAACACCGCTTCGCCAGATAGCTGAAAATGCAGGTGTAGATGGTGCGGTTGTTGCTGGAAATCTTCGTCGTCAAGGCAATGAAGATGTAATCTTTAATGCTCAAACTTTAGAGGAAGTAAATGCTTTTGACGCCGGAATTATTGACCCGGCTAAAGTAACGCGTGCGGCTTTACAAGATGCCGCTTCTATCGCCGGTTTGCTCATTACAACTGAAGCACTGGTGGCAGACATTCCTGCCGATAATGATAATGCGCCTACCATGCCGGATATGGGTGGTATGGGCGGTATGGGCGGTATGGGTTTCTAAAACCATCCCACCATCATACTATAAAGAAAGGGCGGTTTATGTAACCGCCCTTTTGTTTTATGTTTATTTTCCTAAAGAGGAAGAAGGTAGATCATCCTGAACATCTGGGCGCATAAAGTTAGCCAGATTAAACCCTTTGACCGTCCCGCTAAGTTCGTTAAGGATTTTACTGTGGGTGGCAATACGCTTGTCTAGAATATGCTCCCATTCCGGAGCGCTAAAATGCATCGCAGCTGCATCATGTCGGCCACCAGCATTGAGCTCTTTACCACCAAAATGTTCCCATAATCTCACAGAGTGAGTGCTTAAGTCTAAATTGGCGAATGGTTCTGCCTGATGCGGATTTTTTCGTATGCTGATGCTTCCCTTTCCATCGTCACGGTCTACGGCAACTAGCACCACCGGTGCTTCAGGGAACATATCATAAAATACTGGCCATAAGGTGCGGGGAAACATCTTATCTTTTCCAATGTCATACAACATAAATGGGCGGACATGAAGAATAGGAATCTCGGTTTCTCTTCCATCAATTCCGGGGCCAGGAATGCCCTTTACTACACTTAGTGCTCGGTTGGAAATGCGAATATCGCGTTGTAATAATTCTGCGCCTACAGCAATGGTTTCTTCCCGACTAATTTCTAACATCTTATCAAGAAACCTAAAAAATTCTAGGCGATCATATCCTGGTTGGTTGTCAATCAAGGCCGATATTTTGGTAATGTCGGAATCTATCGGGTTGGTATGAACCGCACCCAAATCAATGTCGGCAATGGCCTGTAAAAACCAGTAGCGTGGATCTTCAAGTAGTTTTGGGTTCAGCATTGTGGCAGTCAATGTGGTTCCAGCCATGCCGTGTTCGTCGTTAAAAATGATGTTAGCATTGGTACCTTTTAAGCCAGCTATTTTTTCTACTGCGTCGCGGGCAGAAGGGTGATGGTCAAGAATGGTTAGAGATTTGGGGCGCGATGTATCCACCAGAACCTCAAATAATTCAAATGGAGGAGTAATATCAACAAAAAGTACATCCGTGTTTTTATCAAGTTTATTCAGATGTTCCAGTAATACATCATGCGTGTTGTAATGTGGCAGGGCAATAAATTCTGCGTTTTTTCCCCGATTTAAGGTTTGGTCTATTACCCAGGCAGAGGTTAAGCCGTCTTTGCAATTAGCATGATAAAAAACAACGGCCTTATGTTCAATCTGTGTGGGTATTTTCATAGAATATTCCCTTTTTGTAAGAAGCTATAATGGACAACGTTCTATTCACTATAAGCACTAAAAGTAAAAAAAGTGTTAAGAGAAACAATGTTTATTAAATTAATATAGCCAAAAGGAAGCTTGATGCTTATAATCACCGGATTATGACCCATACAAAAGAATACATACTCTCATTTTCATGTGACGATAAGCCGGGAATTGTGGCGGCGGTTTCGGGTTTTCTGGCCGAACATGATGCCAACATTATTGAATCTCAACAATATGGTGACCAAGAAGCACAACGCTTTTTTATGCGTGTGGAATTTACGGTGGGAGATTTTCAAGATCGGGAGCGGATCAAATCACTTTTCGTCTCCATTGCAGAAACATTTGGCATGCAATGGGACATTTATAATACTGAATATAAGCCTAAAGTTTTGATTGCGGTGTCTAAAGATGGCCATTGCTTTGCTCACCTTCTTCACCATTATTTTACCGGCAATCTGCCTATTGAGATTGTTGGGGTGGTGTCGAACCATACGGATTTACAAGAAATGGCCGATTGGCACAAGTTGAAATTCTACCATCTGCCTATTACGCCGGAAACTAAGTTGGAGCAGGAGGGCGAATTCATTAAGATTGTCAATGACACCGGTGCGGATCTAGTGGTATTAGCACGTTACATGCAAGTGCTTTCGGACGGTTTATGTGCTAAGCTTAAAGGTCGGTGTATTAACATTCATCACTCCTTTCTGCCGGGATTTAAGGGCGCAAACCCTTACAGACAGGCTCATGATCGTGGAGTGAAAATCATTGGTGCGACGGCGCATTATGTCACGTCAGATCTTGATGAAGGCCCAATTATTGAGCAGGAAGTGATTCGGGTGGATCATAGCAAATCCCCCAAACAACTAAAATCACTCGGACAGGACATTGAAAGTCAGGTATTGACCCGCGCAGTCAAATACCACATTGAGCATCGTGTGTTGCTAAACGGGAACAAAACCGTAATATTTAATTAACCTTCCTTGCTCTTCTCGTCTTCTTCCATGGCTTTGGCCTTGGCCTGGGCTTCTTCACGAATGGTTTTTAACTCCTCTTCGCTGACAGTGAAGGTACGCACCCCTTCTGGCCCCGGTACCCAGAACAGATCCAGACGTTCCGGATCACGCACAAAGATCCGCTCGCCTTCGACCATGCCCAGCCCCGGTGGGATATTATTTTTTGCCAAGCCGGCAATGGTGTGGGCGTTGTCACGATACAAGCCGATGACCACCCGTGGTCGGTCAATAAAGACCTGTGAACCGCGCAGCAGATCCAACATGTCGCGACTGTCTTTTGGTTTGGCGCCTTTGGTCATATGGTGAACCACAATCATAGCGCAATTCTTTTTTACTGCAAATTCTTCAATTGCCTCAAAAAAATCACCCACCACTTCTGCGTCGTCTTCGTCGCCAATTAAATATTTTCGTGCTGGGTCAATCACACAAATGGCAACGTCTGGCAATTTATCCAAATAATGCAGGAAGTCAGCCAGTGTGCCCTCTGAACCGTCTGGATTTGGGTCAAATTCATTGCTACATTTAAGAAGCAACCGTGTGGATCGTCCTTCCGGATCAATCATTTTTGCCCGTGCGTTGACAATGGCGGCAGAATCCTCGCCAGAAAGATACACCGCCAAGCCTTTGCAGTTTTCTTTATCGATCTCTGAGCCAAGGAACATAGGGTTGGGTTCGTCGTCCCGCCAATCAATTGAGGCAAGAACCGCCAGCCTATGTGCCAAGCTACTTTTACCTGTACCACCCGTGGCCACAAGCACAGTGACCGCTGCTTTAGGAATCCATCCTTTGGCAAAGAATTCAAAGGTTTCGTCACCATCTTCACGGGATTCTCCGGTCATGTTCAGCAATTTAAAATCACGTCCGCACAAATTATAATATTCCAGATTGTGATCGAGATTTTTTACGTCCACCCCAAAACGTTGCCATAGTGGATGCATGCGGTCATAGGCCTCCCAACATTTGCCTGCATCGAGAACATATTGTAGGGAGATGGTGTGTTGCTCGATGATCTTTGCCCGTTCTTCTTTTGAATCGGGCAGGCCTTGATCCATCTTCAAATTAGCAAAACTACCGTTGGTACATAAATATTCCATCCCAGTGAGCATGTAAGTGTGCCAATATTCTGTTCCGTTGCAATTGATGATGTTGAACAATTCTCTGCCGCCAGGGGACGGTCGTACGTCAAGTATAACGTTGTCTTCGCTTTTTTCTTCTGGGGCTGCTTCTTCAGAGGTTTTGTCATCTTCACTTTCTTCCCCATCTTCCGTCTCATCCTCTTGTTCCTCGTCCTCATCTTCATCGTCTTCAATGCTGATTTCTGCTATTTTAGGTTTAAGAGGATCTTCTTCCTCCTGTAGACTGTCGATCAAATCCTGTAATTCTTTTTTATAAGCCTCTATTTCTTCGGGACTAAAATGATAGGCTTCATCAAGAAAGCCCAATACTTTAAGTCCGGAAGCCTCATCGCCCGCGCGGATAATTTCTCCGGTCATCAGCCCAAGATTATGAATACGTTCGAGCGATTCAGGATTAAATTCTTCCAGACCAACACTGATGCCGGTGGTATAGACAATAGAAATGCCCACAGGAAGCATTTGTCTTTGCGCGCCTTCTTTATACACTACCGGATCAAGCAAAAGAGGGGTGTTGGGAAGCTTTCCAGCATTGTAAAGTTCACCAATCTGCCGTGCGGCTTCCTGAGAATTATCTCCGGTTATCCAGAATTCTATTCCTTCTGTTTTTGACCGCCAGCGATCCTGATTTATGGAAGAATAGAGGCGCATTTTACCTTCAAGGCCAACCCGTTTATTGGATTCACAGATCAAATCAATCTCATTACAGATACGGGCAATCATCTCGTCGCTGGCAGCTTTTTGCGCTAGATTTCGTTCCAGATTGGCCAAATCAGCACCAAAGAGGCCATAAATCCAAGTGTCGCGTTCGTATGCGTTCCAGCACGTGCCTGCGGCCACTACGTTGCGAAGATGAATGGCATGCGATTCAATGTCCGCCATACTGGTAAAGGATTTCTCGCCATGAATCTGCTGGTAGGAAATACTTTGAATGTCACCGGTGCTATGGTGATATTCCAGCCCGGACAGTATGTAATGTCGCGACACGTCTGACGCATCACTGATAGAAACCAAATCTGCCAACTCCTGAACGCCTTGAATAATGCCCCCTTCTTCCGGCGGGCCTTTGTATAAGGATGGGGCAGCTTGTTTGAGGTAGCCAATCATTTTTATTCCGGCACGCTGATTGTCTCCTCTGTGTAAAAGGCTGGTGTAAATGCCAAGTTCATGAACTCTTTCAAGTACTTGATCCGAGACTTCTTCACCCTCTGGACAAACGGCAGTAGCCCAGACAATCCCACTACCTAAGGCACGCGGTGGTGCCGAAGGTGAGATTTTGTAGACAATGGGGTCAAGTAAATATACAGAATTGGGTGTTTCAGCAGAACGATAAAATAATTTTAGCTTTTTTATTACCGCTGGAATATCGCCGGGGCCAAACCACACTTCAAGGCCGGGATCACTGTTGTCCCACACTTTGACAGAGCGTGGAGTAAAAATACGCATTTTGCCGTCAAGTTTGTGAACTCGGTGCGCTGACCAGATGAAGGCAAGCTCTCGGGTTATTTCCTCAAATATTTTGTCACTAAATTTACGCATTACCGTCCAGTATATAATGTATTCATAATATTTATACCATAGAAATTGCTACGATGGGTGTATTTTTAATCCCATCGTTTTTGCCAGTTTCTCAAGCCTTTTATACACTTCGCTGTTTACCAAGGACTGGTCGTCTTTCTTGCAGGATAAAATCAGCTCTTCGCCCTTGATGTAGAGCTTTACACGGGTGAGAATGTTACGTGATCCGCCGGAAAGATGATAACCAAGATGCATGGCTTGACCCACAATCTTGGCATGCTTAATTTGGCTTTGTCGCAGAAGATTTTGTGGTTTTCGGGTGGTGGACGGATCGTCCTTATCACGATAACGATGAAAGAGTGCGCTGGCAATAAAGACCCTTTCGATGTGGTTCATGCCGGGAATCTTCGAGTCGATTACCCAACGAAATGCCATGTCGGCACGATAGGCACTGTGTTCGTGCCATGCCAAACACCCCAAAATACAAGCGGCTTTACGCAATCGTTCCACGTTGCTGATGTTGGTGTCTTTTGGAATGTTTTTAAAGATAGGCGATATCCATTTATGCAATGATTCTCCAAATTCTACCCATTGTTTTTCATTGGCAGCGGTAATGGAAGAGTCAGGGGATAAATGGTCAATCATGTCCGAACATCCAGCAATGAGAGGGTCATCTCCTTGTATAAAAGGCTCAAGCTTGTTAAACAAAATTCCCTCACGTATGCCATGAGTAGAGAAACTTATGATGTCTGGCTCGCCGATTTCTATAATGGATTTTAGTACCAATGTGGAAGGAACTAATGTGTCAACCCGACCAGGTGAAAGAGTGGGTAAATCTTCAAGTTCCCGATAGGATGAGCCAAGAATAAGGTCAATGGTTTTCATAAGGTCGGATGGGGTGACATAAAGTTGTTCAATGACTTTAACAGGATGCCTTGTGCGGGAGATATGTATTTTTGCAATGGCCCGAAAACCTCCGCCCACAGCGCAAAAAGTTTTGCCTTTTAATGTGGTATTAAATGGAAATTCTTTTAAGTGAGATTCTATGATATTTACAGCTTTCTCGGGTGTTTTTCGGCAATATTCCTGCATTCTTAATGAGCCGATAGGGAAGCTGAAACGATTGCTAACAATGTTGTGTTTGGCGTGTTTAGCGCGGTTGTCTGGATCAAAACCAACTTTTGATAGTTCCAAGCTGCCACCACCAATGTCGCCCACCACGCCATCAACAGCATAAAAGGCAGAAGCAATCGCCAATCCAGACAGTAAGGCCTCTTCTTTGCCAGAAAGAATTTGAATTTTGATGTTGCAGTTGGTTTCAACATTGTAAACAAAATCCATCCCGTCTACTGCGTCGCGTACCGCAGAAGTGGCAAAGCAGATCAGATCCTTAATTTTCATTGAGCGGACAATTTTGACAAAGCGTTCGATAGATTTATAGGCCAACATCACCCCTTTGGGGTTTAGTAAATTACTTTTTTCAAGCCCTTTGGCCAGCTTGCAGGATACTTTTTCGTTAAACAAGGCAAGCGGGGTACGCTTTAAACCATCATAAATAACCAGCCTTATGGAGTTTGAACCAATGTCAATGACGGCCACTTCCTTGCCGGTACTATAATAATTTGGCTGAGTGGTTGAGATATAGGACGAGGTTACGGGTTTTTTCCTAAGAGCGGAGCCACGTCCAGACAGGCTTGGGTTAGAAACAAAGAATTCGTGGGCGGAAAAGGCTGATTTATTAAAGGGCAGCCTGACATATTCACCGTTGCTTTGCAGATCCCAACTTTGTTTTCTGTCGTTGATGTTGGCCTGCATGATTTGCCCCAGAACCTGTTCGTGGACAGTGGGGTTTTCAATGGGTACCATAATTTCTACCCTGCGGTCAATCTTGTGATCAATCCAATCCACCGGGCCAATGAAGACTTTTGCATTTGGTGAGGGGAGGTTATTTCCATTCCCAAAACAATAAATTCGAGAATGTTCAAGAAATCGTCCGACAATACTTTTGACTTGAATATTTTCTGAGAGTCCGGCAATGCCAGGTTTAAGGCAACAAATTCCGCGTACAATTATTTTTATGTTAACCCCGGCGCAAGAGGCTTCGTATAATCTATCGATCAGTTTTTCATCGGCTAGAGAATTCATCTTCAGCCAGATGTGGGCTGGCTTGCCATTTTTGGCGTTTTTGATTTCTGTATTAATCAGCTTCTCGATAGATTGACGAAGGTTAAACGGCGCCATCGCCAGTTTCTTAAGGTTTTCTGGCTTGGTATTGGTTTCAAGGAAGTTAAAAACCTTCTCTGCGTCAGAACATAAAAAGGGATCGCCGGTGAAGAAGGATAAATCAGAGTAAATCTGTGCGTTTTGGGGGTGATAATTTCCTGTTCCATAGTGCACATAGGAATGTTTTTTTAACGCTCCATCTTCACCTGGAATTCTCCGGTGGACCAAAGACATTTTGGCGTGTATTTTCAATTTAGGAATACCATAGATCACTTTTGCGCCGGCTTCTTGAAGCTCTTTACCCCAGTTAAGGTTGTAGGCTTCATCAAAGCGGGCTTTCAGTTCCACCACAACGGTGACATTCTTGCCGGCTTTGGCGGCATCAATCAGTGCCAATACGATGGAGTTATTTTTTCCAATTCGATAGAGTGTTTGTTTAATTTCTGTTACATAAGGATCATTGGCGGCTTGTTGTAGAAATTTGACTACTACATCAAAACTTTCGTAAGGGTGATGAATAATAATATCTTTTGCATCAATGGCCGCAAAGCAATCGCCGCCATAATCATTGATTCGCTCGGGAAAGCGAATATTTTGTTTGCGATATTTTAAGTTTGGATCATCCAGACAATCTTTTTCGCACAATTCAGAAAGATAATTGATGCTAAGAAATGCACTGCTGCAAGCGATGGTTTTTTCATCTATCTTGAGCCGATCAGACAAAAATTGCTCCATTTCGGATGAGATAGAAGAAGAGAAAGTTACGCGGACAATGTCACCCTCTTTGCGTTTGCTTAATGCTCTTTCAAAAGAACTAATGAGATCGTCTGCCTCGTCGGAAAGCACTAACTCACTGTCGCGAATTACATGCAAAATCCCATAATCGGAAACAGTGGCAGAGGGGAAGAGGTCTTTGACAAATAATTTTAAAATATCTTCCAAGGTCACAAAGCGAATTTTTTGCTTTTCGGGCTTGGTTTCACGCAGTGCGGGCAATTGTATGAATCGCTGCAGTTTTGAAGAAATATTCACAATGACGCGTTTCTTAATGTCATCTTCTTCCAAAAATACACAGGCAGCTACCCCAAGATTAGGAATTAAGGGAAAAGGTTCACTTTTCTGGACATGTTCAATGGATAAATAGGGAGCAACATAATGTTTAAAATATTGTTTTAGCCATTTTAGGTCGTAGGACAGGTAATGTTTTGGACTTAAAATATCAATATTACGCAAGCGCATTTCGTCGATAAATTTTTTCCAGCTTTCTTGTTGGGCATTCATCAGCCTGTTGCTGCGCTGATGAATTTTAAGCAATTCTTCTATAATTTCGAAACTATCATAATTCGGATCTTTTGCGCCGTGGGTGATTTGCGATTTTAACCCAGCGACCCTGACCATGTAGAACTCATCAAGATTGTTGGCAGAAATAGAGAGAAACCGCATGCGTTCAATCAGCGGGTTGTAGCTGTTTTGCGCTTCTTGCAGGACGCGCTCATTAAACGCCAGCCAAGACAATTCCTTGTTAAAATATTTGTCGCTGTTGGTTGAAACCATGGTTCCTTGGGCTATATTTGTTGCGTATGTTAGAATATATAATTATAAAACATCTCATTATAACAGAAATTTGTCAAAAGCTGAATTGTTTTATATGCACACGCACGAGGAAACATATCGTTCACATTATTCTGCGGAGCAATTATATAAAATTGTGGGGGATGTAAGGTCTTATCCAGAATTTTTGCCATGGGTGTCGGCTTGTCGAATTCGTGAGGAAACAGCGGAATATATAATTGCTGAGCTTTTGATAAATTTTAAAGCATTCCGAAGTTCGTATACTTCCAAAGTATGGCTTAAGGATTGTCAATCTGGAGTATATTCCATTGATGTAGGGTTGGTGGAGGGCCCATTTAAAGCGCTGGTAAACCATTGGAGCTTTCGTCCGTGTGAGGATGGCTCGTGTGAAATAAAATTTTTCTTAGAATTTGCCTTCAAATCAAAAATTCTCAGTAATATGCTGGACAAAGTATTCTGTACGGTGGTCTCACGCATGGTTAAAGCATTTGAAGACAGGGCACAGCAGATTTACGGTAAGAAAAAGGACTAGCTTTTGCCGGTAATATATCCGGCAAGACGTTTGGCGCGTTTTCGACTGGCTTTGTAAATGATAGACCGCCCTTCTTTAACGCCTTCAATCAAGCCACATGATTTTAATTGTGAGAGATGAAAAGAAAGGGTGGTTGGCGGAATTTCAAGCTTTTCAGCAATCTCTCCGGCGCAGATCCCGTCGTCAGAGCTGTCCAGCAATAACAAGAAAATGGACAGGCGGGTGTCTTGTGCCAATGCGGCAAGAACTTCGACGGCTTTGGAGTGTTTCATAATATAACCATAATTTTACAATTTTAAAATAATATAATGTGAGGAGGAATCTGTCAATCATTAGGGTAGATATAAGGTAAAATATACGGGAAATGTGAAAAATACTGTTGCATTTGTTCTATCTAACCTATAGATTGCGCAGCGAAATTTAGATATTTCCTGAAAATATGTCGTGCGGACGTGGCGGAATTGGTAGACGCGCTAGATTTAGGTTCTAGTACCGCGAGGTGTGTGGGTTCAAGTCCCTCCGTCCGTACCACTTATTTTCAAGAAATAGGTAGGATCAGGGTTTGTTTCCTACATCGTCATATTAATATTTTATACAGGTTTCTCCATGCAAGTAGAACAAGTTCTATCTGAAAAATTAAAACGTGAATATAACATTACGGTACCGGCAGATGACGTAAAAAAAGAGACGGATGCCCGTCTTGAAGTTGTTGCCAAAGATATTAAGATGCCAGGATTTCGTCCGGGCAAGGTGCCAATGGATATCATCAAGAAAAACCATGGACAAAGAGTGCTGGGGGAGGTGCTTGAGATTGTGGTAGATCGTTCTTCGCGCGCTGCCCTAGAAAAAGAATCTCTACGTCCGGCGATGCGCCCAAAGATTGAGATTCTTGATTTTAACGAAGGCCAAGATTTGAAATATAAAATGGAATTTGAGGTTCTTCCAGAGGTTCCAGAGGTGGATTTTACAAAAATTACCATTGAAAAACCAAAATCTGAAGCAACCGATAAAGAAGTAGACACCGCCCTAGAAAAAGTTGCAGGGCAGAGTAAATCATTCTCAGAAGTTGCGCGCAAATCTAAAAAGGGCGATGCAGTAAAGATTGACTTTGAAGGATTTGTTGATGGTGTTGCGTTTGATGGTGGCAAAGGTGAGGACTTTCAGCTTGAATTGGGCAGCAACTCATTCATTCCTGGCTTTGAGGATCAGCTTGTTGGAACAAAGGCTGGTGATGATGTTGAGGTGAACGTGAAGTTCCCAGACGAATATCATTCTAACGACCTTGCCGGTAAAGACGCCTTGTTTAAAGTGAAGGTACATCAGGTGTTGGAAGCTGCTGCCAGTAAGGCGGACGACGAATTGGCGAAGAAGCTTGGTTTTGAAGATCTAGCAAAACTTAAAGAGGCTATTAAAGGCCAAATAAACCAAGAAATTGATGCGGCTTCAAGAACACACGCCAAAAAAGCATTGTTTGATACGCTAAACGACAAGCATGATTTTGAAGTTCCTGAGTCTATGGAAAAAATGGAATTTGATTCTATTTGGCATCAGGTGCAACATGCCAAAGAGCATAATCCAGAAGCAGAGGAATTTAAAAAGCCGGAAGCCGAGTTGGAAAAAGAATATAAGGACATGGCACATCGTCGAGTTCAGTTAGGAATTTTGCTCTCTGAAATTGGTTTTAAAAATGAGCTGACGGTCAATCAGGAAGAGGTCAGTCAGGCTGTTTTGGCTGAAGCGCGCCAATATCCTGGGCAAGAACAACAGGTTTTTGATTATTACCGTGATAACCCAGAAAATCTTGAGGCATTAAAAGGCCCAATTCTGGAAGAAAAAGTTGTTGATTTTATTCTCGATAAAGTTACTGTAAAAGAAAAGAAGATGACGGTCGAAGAGTTGCAAAAACTTGACGTGTAATTTTCTTTTAAATCAGTAATTCAGGGGTAAAAATATATGGAAGATTTATATGGTGATGTAGGCGCTAGGATGGATTTGGTGCCTATGGTTGTGGAACAAACCGGTCGTGGTGAGCGCTCGTTTGACATTTATTCTCGCCTGTTGCGGGAGCGTATCATCTTTGTCAATGGCCAGGTTCATGACCATATGAGTCAGCTTGTATGTGCCCAGCTTTTGTTTTTGGAATCAGAAAACCCAGACAAAGACATTTACATGTACATTAATTCCCCCGGTGGGGTGGTGACATCCGGTCTGGCGATTTATGACACCATGCAGTATATCAAGCCAAAAGTTGCCACGTTATGTATGGGGCAGGCCGCTTCGATGGGGTCTCTTTTGCTTACGGCTGGAGAGCCGGGAATGCGCTACGTACTTCCTAATGCGCGGGTGATGATTCACCAGCCTTCGGGAGGTTTTCAAGGACAGGCAACGGACATTGAAATCCACGCTCAGGAAATCCTGAATCTCAAAAAACGCTTAAACAACATGTATGTTTCCCATACCGGTCAGAAGCTTGCGGTAATTGAAAGAGCAATGGAGCGGGATAATTTTATGAGTGCAGAAGATGCGGTAAAATTTGGCCTTGTTGACAAAGTTGTTGAAAAACGTCCCGATGAGATCGGTACTAAGAAATAACTCTGTTATTGTCTATTATTTGCCTTGTCTTTTTTTCTCAAGGAAAGTACTCTTAAAGCAGGTGCTACTAAGTAACAAATTGGGTAGGTCATATGTCTGATTCTGAAGATAACACAACAAACAGTGGCGAAGGCAACACTTTATACTGTTCATTCTGCGGTAAAAGCCAGCATGAGGTGCGTAAACTCATCGCTGGGCCCACGGTTTTTATTTGTAATGAATGTGTCGAATTGTGCCTTGATATTATCCGCGAGGAAAGCAAATCATTGCTTACTGTTGAGGGTGATGGCAGTATTCCCAAACCTGCGACAATTAACGATGTGTTAAACGACTATGTCATTGGGCAGGAATCGGCAAAAAGAATTCTTTCTGTGGCTGTGCACAACCATTATAAACGTGTTGATCACATGGAAAAAGGCGGTGAGCCAGAACTTGCCAAATCCAATATACTGATCGTTGGGCCTACGGGATGCGGTAAGACATTGTTAGCCCAAACGTTGGCACGGATCATTGATGTGCCGTTTACTATGGCGGATGCGACAACGTTAACCGAAGCGGGCTATGTGGGTGAGGACGTTGAAAATATTATCCTGCGTCTGCTGCAAGCGGCTGACTATAACGTAGAACGCGCGCAACGTGGCATTGTCTATATTGATGAGGTGGATAAGATTTCCCGTAAGTCTGAAAATCCGTCCATCACACGTGACGTTTCGGGTGAAGGTGTACAACAAGCCTTGTTAAAAATTATGGAAGGTACGGTGGCATCTGTTCCTCCACAAGGCGGACGTAAACATCCACAGCAGGAATTCTTGCAGGTCGATACGGCGGGCATTCTCTTTATCTGTGGCGGGTCTTTTGCGGGGCTTGAAAAAATCATTGCCAATCGCCGAGAAGGAAGTTCGATTGGTTTTGGTGCTTCGGTGAGAAACAATGAAAATCTTGAAATTGGTCAAATGCTTTCTAAATTGGAGCCAGAAGATTTGGTGCGTTATGGTCTGATTCCTGAATTTGTTGGTCGTGTGCCGGTCATCGCCACTTTGGAAGATCTTGATGAAGATGCGTTGGTTCAAATTTTAACCCAGCCAAAGAACGCGTTAGTTAAGCAATATGTGAAATTGTTTGAGATGGAAGAGGTGGAACTTAAATTTACCGACGGTGCGCTACGTGCCATTGCACAAAGAGCTATTTCACGAAAAACGGGTGCGCGTGGGTTGCGTGCCATCATAGAAGACACCTTGCTTGATCTGATGTATGAAGTACCAAGCATGGACGATCTTATTTCGGTGACCATCAGCGAGAAGGTCGTCAAAGACGGTGCAAAACCAATTATGGCTTTTGCGGCGGATAAGAAGAAAAAATCTCCTGCGAAGAAGTCTGCCAAGAAATCTTAGAATCTGGATGATGTGAGATGGCAGAGGGAGACGATTCAGAAAAAACCGAGGAACCGACGCATAAAAAAATGCAGGAAGCATTAGAAAAGGGGCAGGTCGCCTTTTCGCGTGAGGTAACAAATTTCTTGGTGCTGTTGGTATTGGCGTTAAATATTATCTGGTTTGCGCCGTCATATATGAAGCATGCAACACTGAGCTTACGCCGATTTATCGAAAATGGGCACGATTTTGTACTCAACAAATCCAATGTTCCCAATTTGCTTTCTCAAACCATGTTGGACGTGGCCATAATTATGCTTGCGCCGATTATTGCCACCATTGTTGTGGCGTTGGCTTCAAGCTTTTTTCAGAATGGTATTGTGATTTCGTCTGAGCCGCTCATACCAAAATTGGAGAAAATTTCGATTGTTAAGGGCCTAAAACGCTTATTTTCCTTACGCTCGGTTGTGGAATTTATAAAAGGAGTGTTAAAGATAACCATTGTGGGTGTGGGAACCTATATAGCCATTGAATCAGATTTCCCTAAATTGGAACAGCTGGCGGATTATGATGTCATGGCAATGTTGGTGGTGTTGTCGTCCATGGCATTTAAGATGGTGGTGGCGGCTTGTTCCATTATGCTGGTCATTGCGTTGGTGGATTTTCTGTATCAGAAATTTGAGTATATAAAATCATTAAAAATGAGCAAACAGGAAATTAAAGACGAATATAAGCAATCTGAGGGTGATCCGCAGATTAAGGCAAAATTACGGCAGATACGCATGCAAAGAGCGCAGAATCGGATGATGCAGGCTGTGCCGGATGCGGACGTGGTAATTCGTAACCCGACCCATTATGCTGTGGCTTTAAAATACGATATGGACACAATGCCTGCGCCGTTAGTGGTTGCTCTTGGGCAGGATCATATTGCCCTAAAAATTATTGAAATTGCAGAAGAAAACGACGTCGTGGTGGTCACAAATAAGCCTCTTGCCCGTTCGTTATTTTCCTCTTCTGAGCTGGATCAGGAAATTCCTCTTGAACATTATCAGGCAGTGGCCGAGGTCATTGGCTACGTCTATCGCCTAAAAGGAAAAACTAGAAGAAGTGCGTAAATTAAGATATACTTCCTCCCAATTGTATGTAAGTAAGGCTACTCCTATAGGGAAATGACGTTATGAGTGAAAAACGTTATCGTAATACTGAAATATTGCATGTTCCAGAATCCGGCTTTGTTCGTCGCCGTCTGCGTCCGGATGTGGTAAGACTTATTCTTGTTGTGTTGATGCTTTTTGCGTGCGTGATTGCCAGTGTGTATTTCTTAAAAATACTTGGCACTATTGCCGCATTTTCAATCATTTCTTCTATGTTTGTGGTTTTAATATTTTTTATCATTACCCATATTGATAAGCTCAGCGATGTGGTGTTTACCCATGAATATGAAAAGGCGATTCTTGCCGGTGCGGCGGGCAGTGATGTTGAATTCCTTATGATTATCCGTAAAAATCATGAGATCACTTATTATAACCCCTCCTGTGGTCAGTATTTTAACTATCAGTCTCCTGGTGAAAGAGATGGGCTGGATGCGTTTCTTGCCACGTTGGAGCTTAAAGAGGATGCGAAAGAACAAATTTATGCGGCGATTGTCTCTGGCCGAAAGGCACGGCTGCCCATTGCGCTAAAAACTTTAAACGGGGAAGAGCGTCGAGTCAACTTGTCTCTCTATCCCATCGAGCGACCGAAAGGCTATTTCGTGCTTAAGGCTACCCGCTATCTGCCACGCTCAGGAGAGCAGGATAAAATGGTTAATATTGATGTGCCATCCTTTGATATTACCCGCTCACTGGGCAAGGTTTTTGATGAGATGCCATGGGGGGTGTATAAGGCCAAAGAAGATGGCACCCTGATATATGTAAATCATAAACTGTCTTCCATTCTGGGCTATCACCCTGATGAGTTGATTAATGGAGAGGCAAAATTTAGGGATATTATTTTTGGTAACAGCCTTGAGCCGGGAAGTTTTAACCAGCGTTACGAAGGCAACATTGCGTTTAAAACCAAAGATGGTGGCTCTCATAAAATGTATCTGAAGCAGATCATGATTGAAGGAGAGAAGAAGCCGGAATTGTATCGTTGTGGTTTTGTCATTCGCGATGAAAGCAGGAGTGATGAAGAGGAAGCCGAGGACAAAAAAGTTTACGCAAGAAGGTCATCCGACAAATCCTTTAAAGAGGGAGAAGTCGATAGAATCTGGCACCATTTTGTTGAGGAGTCCCCCATTGCCATCGTTTTGCTTAATGCGGACAGTTACATCGTTAGAACGAACGAAGCGTTTGACGACTTGGTCAATAAGGTGGGGGGGGTCAAACCAACATTGTTGGAAATGCTTGATGACGATGCTAAAAATATTTTTTCTACTTTGATGAAAACCAATAAAGTTTCTTATGAAGGAGAGCGCCAGTCCATCGACATCCATTTTGCTGGAAACAGGGAGGTTACGGTTTCCCTGTTTGTCACACCGATCGACAATAACGTTGATGAGGTGGAGTACATTGTGTACCTGATTGACGATTCTGAGAAGAAAAATCTTGAACGCCAATTTGTGCAGTCTCAAAAGATGCAGGCGGTAGGACAACTTGCTGGTGGCATCGCGCATGACTTTAACAACCTTCTTACGGCAATGATTGGCTTCTGTGATCTGCTTTTAACCCGTTATTCTCCTGGGGAACAGTCTTTTGCGGATGTAATGCAGATCAAACAAAATGCTAACCGTGCGGCAGACTTAGTGCGTCAGCTTTTAGCCTTCTCACGTAAACAGACATTGCAGCTTGAAGTGATGGATGTGACAGAGATTTTATCTGATATCTCGAATTTGATCCGACGCTTGATAGGGGAGAATATTGAATTGAAAATCAAGCATGGCCGAGGGCTGTCCACGGTGAAGGTTGATCAGGGGCAGTTGGAGCAGGTTCTGGTCAATTTGTGTGTCAACGCGCGTGATGCGATGGGCGGTAAAGGTGTTTTGACAATCAGAACCCGCAATTGCGTGGTAAATAAGGACAATCCTCTGCCTAAAAATTTGGTTTCTTCCCAGCAGGGCGATAAAATTGCTGATGGGGACTATGTGGTCATTGAGGTGGAAGACACTGGCTGTGGTATGTCCGAAGAAGTGCAGCAGAAGATATTTGAACCGTTTTTCACCACAAAGGATGTTGGTGAAGGAACTGGGCTGGGGCTGGCAACGGTGTTGGGTATTGTGGAACAAACAGGTGGTTATGTTTTTGTGTCAAGCGTGGAAGGCCAAGGCACAATTTTTTACATTTACATTAAACATTTTGCGGAAGATAAATCCAAAAAAGAGACCAAACAAGAGGTTGTGCAAGAAATAGGGGATCTTACCGGTAAAGGTACGATATTGCTTGTTGAAGACGAAGTGCCGGTACGGATGTTTGGTAGTCGGGCGCTGAAAAATAAGGGATATAATGTTTTGGAAGCGGAGCATGGCGAAGAGGCTCTGTCAATCATTGACCAAAAAGGTGAGGATATTGATTTGATTGTGACCGATGTGATGATGCCAGGGGTCACAGGACCGGAAATGGTTGAAGAGGTGTTGAAGAAATATCCTGATATTAAGGTGATATTTATCTCCGGTTACGGTGAGGACGCGTTTATAAAATCCTACGGCTCGGAGCGGGAATTTTTCTTCCTGCCAAAACCGTTTACCCTTAACCAGCTTGCTGCCAAGGTTAAAGAGGTGCTTGGCGGGTAGTAAGGCGGAGATTTTAGAGCAGCTCTTTTAAATTGGCGTGGTGGCGCAGCGGGTTAAATTCTATAATTTTATATTCTGCGACATTTTCAATTACATACGGATCTTGTGCAATGATAGCGTCTAATTGAGTGCGTGGCATTCCTCGTGTCCAGATCAAGCCACCTTCAACCACGCCCTGTTCATTTGGCTCTTGGCGACCGCATGCGATAAAAGTACCTTGTTCAAAATGCTTGATTACAAAGGCCAGATGTTCTTCACGTACTTTGTTCACTTCGTCCAGAGGTTTGGTATAATTTATAATTAATGTAAACATACTGTTTCACTTTCCTTTTAAGTTCGTTATAATCGCCTTCTGTGCGATGTCTTATAAAATCATTAGGAATTTTTTGCAATGTTTGAGCTTCATCCCATTCTGAAAAAAAACACATTCCATGTCGCAGAGCTGGATTTATGCACGGTTCTTCTTTCTAATAATGCGCATTACCCATGGCTTATCCTTGTGCCTAAGCAGGAGGGATTGGTTGAAATTATTGATCTTGATGATGAAGACAGAATGTTGCTTATGGATGAAATATGCTATGTGAGTGATTATCTTAAACATGAATTTGAGCCGTATAAAATCAACATTGCAGCCTTGGGTAATCAAGTTCCACAGCTGCATGTTCACATTATTGGTCGTTATACGGAAGACCGTGCTTGGCCGGGCCCAGTGTGGGAAAAGGGTGTTCTCAAATACGAAGACCGTATTTTAGAAATGATGATGGAACGACTCTCCGGAATAAAGAAATAAGGACAAAATTATGAGCCAAACGACATATGATGTGGTTGCCGTTGGCAACGCCATTGTGGATATTTTAGTGTTTGAGGAAGATAATTTCTTACGTTCTCACTCTATCGATAAAGGGGTGATGACGTTGACCGATTGTACGACGGTGGACAAGTTGCATGTGGGTACACCCGATGCCCGCAGAATATCAGGAGGTTCTGCGGCGAATACTGCCGTTGGTGTTGCTTCCTTTGGTGGAAAAACCGCGTTCATCGGCAAAGTTGCAGACGATGAAATGGGTGATTTGTTTACAACCAATATTCGCAATGAAGGGGTGTCCTTTATGTTTAGGCCGCCGGAGAGGGAGTCGGACGAATCGACGGCCTGTTCGTATATTATTGTTACACCGGACGCGCAACGTACCATGTTAACCTATCTTGGGGTGGCTGCACATCTTTCCTTGAGCGACATTCGTGAAGAGGTAATTTCGGATGCACAAATTTGTTATTTAGAAGGCTATTTGTGGGACGATGAAGGGGCCATTGAATGCATGAAGAAAGCGGTGGATATTGCTAAGTCCGCTGGAAGAAAGGTAGCATTCTCATTGTCTGATCCGTTTTGTGTGCATCGTCATCGTGAGAGTTTCCTTGCGTTGATTAAAGAAAATGTCGACATTCTTTTTGCCAATGAGGAAGAAATTCTTTCGCTCTATCAGGTGGCAAATCTGGAAGAGGCGATTGAGCGCTTGCCAACCCATTGTGATGTTACGGCTATTACGTTGGGCGCAAAAGGTTCAATGGTCATCAGTAAGGATGAGGTGGTTGAGGTGGCTGCCGAGAATGTTGCCAAGGTGGTGGATACTACCGGTGCGGGTGATCTCTATGCGGCAGGCTTTCTTTACGGTTATTCACAGGGCAAATCACTGGCTGAATGTGGCCGTCTGGCCAGTATCAGTGCGGCAGAAATCATCTCTCATATCGGGGCACGACCTGAAACCAAGCTTTCTAATGTGGCCTAGTTAATACCACCACCGATTCCAGATGGTTGGTCCAATAAAATTGGTCGATAGGTATGGCTCTTTCCAGCACATAGCCACGCTGTTTAAGGGTTTTCAGATCTCGTTCCAACGTGTGGGTGTTGCACGAAACCAGAATGACTTTCGGGACAGATGATTGGGCAATTTCTTCAATTTGTGGACCCGCTCCGTTACGCGGTGGGTTGATGACTATTGCGTCAAAAGCGTTTAACTCATTTGCAGTAAGAGGCTTTTTGTATAAATCGCGGCTCTTTGCAGAAATGTTGTTGATTTCAAACTCCGTACAGGCTTTGTTTAATGCATTGACCATGGCTCCAGAGCCTTCAATAGCAACTACTTCCATCCCACTTTGTGATATTGGAATGGTGTACGTGCCACACCCGCTGTATAAATCCACCACATGGTTACACCCTTGTAATTCTGTGGTGATAATAGCAGTGATGGCTTTTTGTCCTTCCCGTGTTGCTTGAACAAACGCCCCTTTAGGCAAATTGACTACAATGTCCCCAAATGCCAGTTGCGAAGGATATTCATAAACAATGTTCTGTGCTTCGCGGCGGGTGCGCCAGATAAAGCGGGCAATGGAATGTGCGTCACAAAACGTCTCTATTGTCTTTCTATCAGAACCATCAATGTCGCTGGTGGCAGAGATTTGTACCTCAATACCACTGTCGGACAAAAGAAGATCTAATTCTTTGATGGCCCTTCGTGAATGCATCTGCTCAATGAGTTTTCTAAATTCTGGCAGAAGTTTTTCCAGCTCCTCTTCAAGCGCTGGACAATGTTGAATGTCTACGATGTTGTGAGTATTCTTTTTGTAATAACCAAATAGGATACTATTTTTTGTCGGTTGTATGTGAAGCATGGCTCGACGGCGACTTCCTTTGCCAATAAATACCAGATCCTCGATCTGTGATGATGAATAACCAGCATTCTCAACCGCATGGTTTAATAAAGATTCTTTATGTTCTCGATACGAGATTGGGTCAAGATTTTGTAGACTACATCCTCCGCATATCCCAAAATGCATGCATTCGGGTTGAATGTTTTCTGGCGGTTGAATCATTATCTGTTCCTAAGATTTCTTTTTCTTATCACCAATGAGTGCCAAGACGCTGATGGCGGCTGTAAACACCACAAAGGTCTCTCCTAGTGTGTCAAAACCACGATAGCTGGCCAGAATGGAAGTTACAATATTGGGGATGCCCATGTCGTGATAGGATTCTTTGATGTAATAGGGGATAAGATAATTGTTGGTGACAGCCGCAGGGTCACCAAAATCGGATAGCCCAAAAGTAGCATAAACCAAAGCACCTCCAGTGATGAGCATCACAAGGAGTGGCGGAACAGGGTTGCTCATGGGTTTTTCTTCTCTGCCGGTGAGCAAAATTGCCGCCAAAAACAACACCGTACTGATGCCCGCGCCAATAGCCGCTTCTGTGATGGCCACATCCGGTGCGCCAAGAATGAGGTATGTGCCAGCCATGAGTAAGCTATAGATTGTAAGGAGAATGGTGGCCACCAGAAGGTTACGTACCACAACTACGGCAATGGCAGTAATGACCAACATAAACAACAAAGCAATATTAACAATTTCGGTAGCTAACATATCCATTATTACTTCTTATCCGCCTTTTTTTTCACAATTTTTTTCACAATCTTTTTCTTTTTACGTTCAATGGTTTTCCCTAACGGCTCTTGTCCAGAAAGCCATGCTGATTTTGAAAGCGCGTGACAGGCTGTGGAGCTGGTAAGCATGGAAAAAACAATAATAAAAACAATTTTGGCAGTAATCAGTCCAAATTCAGTGTTAAACAAAATGCCTAATAAGATTAACGGCAGGCCAATGGAGTCGCTGATGCCTGCTGGGTGTAAGCGCGAGAAAAAATCCGGCATACGTAAAATCCCTACGCCGCTGGTAACCATAAAAAAGCTGCCGAGCAAAAAACATCCATAACCAAAATAAGACAGATATATTTCCATAAAGTTACTCTTTGCCCAACGAATCTTTAGTCAGAAATTTTAAGAAGCCGATGGTGGCGATAAAATTGATCATTACATACACCAAAGCAATATCAAGATACATGGTGTTGTTGGTGATAAAGCCCAACATCACAATCAGAATCACCGTCTTCGTACCAAAGCTGTTGGCAGCAAGCATACGGTCAAACAATGTTTTTCCACGTAATGCTCTGATCAGAATCAACAGCATACTTATTAGAATCGCACTAATGACAATAATATTTATCATCCGGTTACCTTTGTTACTTTGTTGTCCATATACCCGCTTTTTAGATCTTCCACACCGGATTCATTAAGCGCATGGACACACAGCTCATCCCCGCAGACTTCAATGCACACTGTGCCAGGAGTCAGGGTGATGGAATTGGCATACGCAACTTTACCCACATCGTTTTTCTGAGATGATTTTACCCATGCTAACATTGGTGAAATTTTGGGCTTTGGCTGCCACACACGGACAGACACATCAATACTGGATTTTAGTATTTCTTTTGCCAACCAAAAAAAATACGTCATTATTTTAGGGCTGAGATATATGGGATAGGAATTATTGTCGATTACGTCCATTTTTTTGGCGTAATATAAAGCAATCAGACAGGACACCGCCCCGCTGATAAGGAAAAAACTTCCGAAATATCCTGAAAGCACCACCCATGTGATAAATAAAATGATAAATAATATAACGTTATTAAACACATTATCTCCCAATATGTTTCAATTAGCCAGTATCATAAGCATATATTGAGCCAATTCCAAGCAATATTCGAATAAATTCGAAGATGTTAATCATTTATTAACCTGCTTATGTTAGCATGCCCAGCAATTTTCCAGTAAGTGGTTCTTTCGAATATGAATAATGAAAATCTGAGATTATTTAAAACAGCAATAGCTGAGTCATACGTTACCTATCGTACACACGGCGCTAGGCGGGAGGTTCTGCCTGATGGGCTAGACTTAGAAAATATTTCTCTACGCGGTAAATTTCTAGGGCAGGACATACGTGGCAAAAGCACCATAAACATATTTTCAGGTGAAAAAATATTTTCCATTCAAGCACGAGATACAAGCTTAGCAAGAAGCCAATTGTCAGATATTACCATGGTTGATGTTGATCTTGCTTTTTCCAGTTTTTATAAAGCAGAAATAGACCGTGCCTTTATCAGCGAAGCCAATCTTGATGATGCACGCTTTATCAAAGTGAGGATGCAGAATACTGTCATAGATCATTCTACTTTGCGCCGTGCAAAAATGAATGGGTCGGATTTTTCGGCACTCGCAGTATTTGATAGTGATTTGTCTGATGTCATCTTTGACAGATCTGGATTGGAACATGCCCTTTTTAATAATGTTAACCTTACCGGTGTCAGCATGCTTGATTGTAATTTACGTAACATTGACATCAAAGAAAACTGTACCATGAAAGACATTATCATCAATGTTGCCACTTTGGAAACAGTTGTGTCTGAAGCGCTTGCAGAACGGTTAATTAGAGGTACAAAACCTTCTGTGATAAAAGAAGATAAAGAATTGGCACAATATATTGCAGAAAAATTCCCTGATATCGCCGCCGAAATAATGAAGGCATCAGTGCAAACGCAAAGACTACCGGAATCCAAAAATCCCAGCACCATTGTACAGCACCCAACGGCGGAATCTGCTATCGTACCAAAGAAAATACAAGGCCTTTAATGTCCTTTATTGATAAAATAAAAACGTCTTCAGGTGATCTGGTGTATTTGGTGCGGGGTGATAATAACGGCAAGGCAGTATGGCACTATCTGCAGGTGGAAAATAAAGCCAAACTCCCCCTCTTTTTGCAAAATATCAAATCTGATCATATTGATGTTGCTGATTATGGCACAGTGCTCTATTCAGGTTGGGGAGAAAACCCGCCTGAAGATATTATCAACACAATCAATAATCACTATGGTTAAGCCATAAATCTCTCTGCCCTGAGTCGATCACAATAAATTAAAGTTGCAATCTTTATTCACATCTGCAATGTTTGTCGCCTGTGGGCGTATGGGATGCCCTAAAAACGTGAAATTTATTTGGAGAGAGAATAGTCTATGGAGAATATTCAGTGGTACATTATTGGTAGTGGTGTGTTTGCCCTGCTGTACGGTTTTGCCATGATTCGTAACATCATGTCGGTTGGAACTGGAACTAAAAAAATGCAAGACATGGCGTTGGCCATTCAAGAAGGTGCAAGTGCTTATTTAAAAAGACAATATACCGTCATTAGCTATGTGGGTGTTATTATTGCGGTGTTGTTGTCATTTTTCCTTGGAAAACTTGTTGCGTTGGGATTTGTCATTGGTGCTGCCCTTTCCGGTATAGCAGGCTATATTGGTATGTTGGTTTCTGTACGTGCCAATGTGCGTACGGCTGAAGCGGCACGTTCTGAAGGACTTAGTCAAGCACTTGGTGTGGCGTTCCGTTCTGGTGCGGTGACCGGTCTTCTCGTCGTTGGTCTTGGGATTCTTGGTGTCACTGGATATTATATTTTCCTTAAAGGTCAGAATGTTGAAAGCCGTATGTTGCTTGAAGCTCTTGTGGCTCTGAGTTTTGGCGCCTCTCTTATTTCAATTTTTGCCCGTCTTGGTGGCGGAATTTTTACCAAAGGGGCGGATGTTGGTGCGGATCTGTGTGGTAAAATTGAAGCCGGTTTGGACGAAGATGATCCACGTAACCCTGCGGTGATTGCGGATAATGTGGGCGATAATGTGGGCGATTGTGCGGGTATGGCTGCCGATCTGTTTGAAACCTATGCGGTAACCATGGTGGCTACTATGCTGCTTGCAGCAATTTTCTTCACCGGCGCATTGCAAGACACTCTTATGATCTACCCGCTTGCCATTGGCGGTGCGTGTATCATTGCTTCGGTGGTGGGCACATTGTTTGTTCGTCTTGGTGATTCAGAAAACATCATGGGTGCTTTGTACAAAGGCTTAATTGCTACAGGCGTTGTTTCGGCCATCCTTATTTATATCTTAACCGCTCAAATGCTTGGAACGGGCGCGATAGAAGGTGCTGAATTTGGCGGTATGGATTTGTTTAATTGCGCCATGGCGGGGCTGATTATTACCGGTCTTATCGTGTGGATTACCGAATATTATACCTCGACAGAATACCGTCCTGTACGTTCGATTGCACAAGCTTCGACCACGGGTCATGGTACCAATGTGATTCAAGGTTTAGCGGTGTCTATGGAAGCCTGTGCGTTACCTGTGTTGGTGATTTCTGCAGGTATTATTGCTACCTTTATGATTGCGGGTCTTTATGGTATTGCCATTGCTGCGACCACCATGCTTGCTCTTGCGGGAATGATTGTGGCGCTGGACGCGTATGGTCCGGTAACAGACAATGCCGGTGGTATTGCCGAATCGGCTGGCTTGCCTGCTAAGGTGCGTAAAATTACCGATGCATTGGATGCGGTAGGAAATACTACAAAAGCTGTGACCAAAGGCTATGCCATTGGTTCTGCGGCTCTGGCATCATTGGTGTTATTTGCTGCTTATACAGAAGATCTAAAACACTATTTCCCTGATCTGAATGTGACATTCTCACTGCAAGATCCGTATGTGGTGGTAGGTCTGTTTATCGGTGGTTTGCTGCCCTACCTCTTTGGTGCTATGGGCATGATGGCCGTTGGCCGTGCGGCGGGTGCTGTGGTGGTTGAAGTACGTCGTCAGTTCAAAGAAATCAAAGGGATTATGACAGGAAAAGCCCGTCCAGAATATGCCAAATGTGTGGACATGCTTACACGTGCAGCGATTAAGGAAATGATCCTTCCATCCTTGCTTCCTATTGCCTCACCTATTGTATTATACTTTGTTATTAATATGGTGGGCGGTCAAGAAGCAGCGTTCTCTGCCCTTGGTGCGATGTTGCTTGGTATCATTGTCACAGGTATCTTCGTGGCTATTTCCATGACTTCCGGTGGCGGTGCATGGGATAATGCTAAGAAATATATCGAGGACGGTAACCATGGTGGTAAAGGTTCTGATGCTCACCATGCAGCGGTCACAGGTGACACAGTAGGCGATCCGTATAAGGATACAGCCGGTCCTGCGATCAATCCGATGATTAAAATTGCCAACATCGTGGCTTTATTGTTGCTTGCGATTTTAAGTCATTAGACTGAGCAGGTTTAAAAACATTAAAGGGGAGCAATGCTCCCCTTTTTTGTTGGAATTTGCAGTAATTACGCTAGTACTTTATTATAGAATTCATTAACGCGATGATCATTTTTAATATCACGGTGGGTGATGGGGTTTTTAAGGGTGATGTTCTCAAATTCACGGCAACGGCTCAGCGCCACATAAAGCTGGCCGGAGGCAAACGCCCCACTGCCCAAATCAATAATGGTGCTGTCTAGGGTTTTGCCTTGGCTTTTATGGATGGTAATCGCCCAGGCGAGAATTAGCGGGTATTGCGTATAGGTGCCGATGACGTTTTCCTTTACGGTTTGGCTTTCTTCATCAAATTCATACGCGATCGAATCCCAGCGTTCTTTTTCAATTTTATAAGTGCGTGGGCGACCGTTTTTAACAATAGCAACCTCAATAGAGGTAGGCTGCAGGCTTTTGATAACGCCAATTGTGCCGTTGACCCAGCGTTTGTTCTGGTCATTGCGTACAAACATAATTTGGGCGTTTTCTTTAAGCTCTAATATTTCTGGAGCAGGGAGGCGGCTTTCATTGCTGTCAAACTTACCTGAAATAGTGGCATAATATTTGTAAATGGATGTGCTTAAGGCGTTCAATTTACTCTGATTGATCTGCTCGGCCACTTTGTTGGTGGTGGTCATGGTGACATGGCTTTTGTGATGATGCGAAGGATCGGGCACATGGCGTTGATTAAAGAAATCAATGATGTTCTGATGGTTTGAACCGGCTCTTAATTCGTTCAATGCGGCGATAAATTCACGATCTTTCTGGCGAAACATATGGTCCAGCTCGATGGTTTTAAAATCGGCTTTGGCAAAGGCTTCCGTATCAAAAAAGAAGGGGGATTTAAAATAATTGAAGAACACTTCTTCCTCGCTGTAAGACACAATTGGTGGCAGCTGGAATAAATCGCCGATCACACAGATCTGCACCCCGCCAAATGCCATGCCTTTATGCGGGCCGTTAAGGCGTAAAAAAGCCTCAATGGCTTCAAACACATCCGCGCGCACCATAGAGATTTCATCGATGATGAGGATTTCAAGTTCCTGAAAGATTTTCTTCGGTGAGAGCTTGGCTTTCATGCTATCAGGCGCCATAAAAGCCGGCTTAAAGCCGAAGAAAGAATGGATGGTCTGGCCACGTACATTAAGGGCAGAAACGCCGGTAGGGGCGACCACGGCAACGTTCTTAGCGGTTTTCTTGCGGAAAAATTCTAAGAAGGTTGATTTGCCGGTGCCCGCTTTTCCGGTGATAAAAAGATTTATATTAGTCTTTTCTAATATATCAAAGGCCTGCTGGAACTGATCCGTTATCTCGATGGTTTTTTTAGTCGCTTTTATGGCTTCATTTAAGGACATTATATCTAGCTTGCTTGGCGCATGTTCCGGTCTAAACGTTCACCCATTTTCTTTGTCGCCATAAGATCACGTGCTTTGGCGTATTTAGGGTCATTCCAGAACACCATACAACCATTACAACCCTTGCCGCAACAACCTTCTACCCCAATGCGCGGAGTTTTGGGCTTTTTCTCTTCCAGTTTGGCTTTGAGCGATTCGAGCAACTCTACCTTTTTCTTGTCGTGCATGTCGTGGGACTCTTTGCCCATTTCCAACAAACGCGCTTCGACGTCCAGCTTGATACGGTTGCGTTCGTATTCGGTCAGCTCACGTTCTTTACGCAGGACGGTGTATAGTGGCAGGCGTTCTTTGAGGGTGGTGGGGTCTTCCTGATCAAACCATGCGTAAGGAATACGTACATGAGGCACTTGCCCGGCATGAACCTCTTGCGTGGTTTTACCGTTTTTGATGTTTTCAAATTCGTAAATCCGCAGCAGGATGGTTTCACGATGGTTTGGCGAGACAAATTCCAGCACGTCACCGGAAACCAGACGGTTTTTGGCCTCAAAAATCAATGCGTCTTCGGTATGTTCAATGATGTATCCGGCAAATTCAATCTCAGAAAGGGAAGCACTGCCTTGATAATTATGCGCCAGATCGGTCAAACGTCCCTCATGGAAGGCAAGCGTATAGCCGCGGTTAGGTAGGGCATCCAGTTCTTTGATGTAAGGTTTAGGGTCCCAATTCTCAGGGTCAGCTGCCCAATCGTCCATCGCCATGCGGTAGGCTCTTGTGACCATCGAAACATAATACAGGCTCTTATTGCGCCCTTCCAGTTTGAGCGAATCCACGCCCAATTCCAGATATTCATTAAGCTTGGGCATCATGCACATGTCTTTGGAATTGAGGATGTAAGAGCCACGAGTATCCTCTTCAATAGGCATTAACTGGCCGGGGCGGACTTCTTCTTCCAACAGGAATTCAAAAAGCTCACGATTGTCGTCGTTGATTTCCAATTCTTTGATGGTGCCGTCTTTCAGGCGCATGTGCAGCGTGTAGTTCCAACGGCAATTATGTGCACAATTGCCCTGATTTGCGCCACGTTCGGCCATAAAGTTAGAAAGCAGGCAGCGTCCGGAATAGGTCATGCACATCGAGCCATGGACAAAGGCTTCCAGCTTGATGTCCGGGCATTTCTCGCGGATTTCTGCCAGCTCGGCAAAGGTCACTTCCCGCGCCATGACCACCAATTTCGCACCGCTATCTTCCCAGAATTTGACCGACAACCATGAGCAGACATTGGCCTGAGTGGAAATATGCAGTTCCAGTTCGGGAGCATGTTCTTTTACATAGCGGAAAACCCCAGGATCAGCAATAATCAGCCCGTCCGGCTTGACTTTGCGTACCGTATCAATAAACAAAGGCAGTTTTTCAATGTCTTTGTTATGGGAAAATAAATTCAGCGTCAGATAGACTTTGACTCCATGCTGATGGGCAAATTCTACGCCTTCAAGCACTTCTTCCAATGAAAATTCTGATTTGGTGCGCAGGCTCATGTCCGGTGTGCCAAGATAAACGGCATCGGCACCATAGACTACTGCCATTTTTAACTTCTTTAACGAACCGGCAGGAGCCAGCAATTCCGAACGCAATCTATTAGCCATATCAATATCCGAGTTATTTAGTCAGGTTCATAACAGCTTGTACGAGCCTGTCAATACCTAAAAACACGTCATAGACCCGTGCGTCATCCTGCATATAGGCCGAAGTGGTAACGATTTTGTGCTCTTTATCGATGACGCATTGCTCGGTTTTGCATGATTGATGCGTGCCGCCAAGAGCCTTTATCAAGCCATCCTCATCGTCACCAATGGTCACAGTTGGAGTGGCTTTACCCTTAAGTGCGGCAACAACGATTGCCGGAGCAATGCAAATCGCACCAATGGGTTTACCGGCGGAAAAGAAGCCGGTAATAATGGTTTTAACCGCCGGATTAATGGTACAATCCCCGCCTTTAAACGCCAGATCGGAAAAATTCTTTGCTGCGCCAAATCCACCGGGCATCACCAGCGCATCAAAATCCGCTACGTTTAACTCGGAAAGCGGAGCAATCTTGCCGCGGGCAATACGCGCTGCTTCAATAATAATATTGCGAGACTCGCCGGTTTCTTCACCTGTAAGATGGTTGACTACATGATGTTGCTCAGCATCGGGGGCAAAGATAGAAACTTTAGCACCGGCCTTATCCAAAGCGGTTAAGGCTAAAACGGATTCTCGGATTTCGGCACCATCCAGATGGCCGCAGCCCGATAAAATTACAGCGATATTAGTCATTTTTCTCTCCTCTTATTTCTGTGGAAGAAATATCCATTGGTTTTATATGTATATAACCCCAAGCTGGAAGATTTGCAGCAACAAGTTGCTCCAGATCATGAATTCTGTAGCCAGAATAAGATATGGCCGCTGTACTGGCAAGGGCACGGGGGCTATAAGGTATGCGGTCTAGTATGGCAACAGGGACAAGTTTAAGAATGTTCCGCCAGTTTTTCCATAAATGGAAATTCTCAAGGTTGTCCGCCCCCATAAGCCAGACAAAATTATCGTTGGGGAAATCTTTCTTTATCTCTAGGATGGTGTCGCAGGTAAACTTAGTTCCAGCAAGAGATTCAAAGTCTGATATTTTTATATAAGGTAATTCTTTTGTAATTACTTCTGCCGATGTAACACGAGAGTCAAAGCTTGCCATTTGTTCAGACGGCTTAGTCGGGTGATTGGGGGAAACCAGCCACCAGATTTCATCGAGTTTTAAGAGCTCTTTGGCTTGTTTGGAAATATAAATGTGGCCTTCATGAGCGGGGTTGAAGCTGCCGCCAAGCAGGCCGATTTTTTTCTTAATACGCATGATACAATCTTAAGCGGCTAGAATACCTTTTTGGCAAAGCAATTCCTGTAATTCGCCATCTTCAAACATTTCGCGTATAATATCGCACCCGCCGACAAATTCACCCTTGACGTAAAGCTGCGGTAAAGTAGGCCAGTTGCTGTATTGTTTTACACCTTCACGAATATCATTATCTTCGAGAATGTTAATGTCCAGAAACGGCACTTCCAGATAATCAAGAATTTGTACCACCGCTGCAGAAAAACCGCATTGTGGGAATTGCCCAGTTCCTTTCATAAACAACACAATATCATTTGATTTAACAATATTGTCGATGGTGTTTTGAGTGTCTGACATGGTGGTTCTCCCTTATTTTGGTATGGTGGTTTTAATTGCAAGGGCATGAATGTCATGATCCTTGACCGCGTCTTGTACCATGCGGTGTTGTTCGATGCGTGATGTGTCTATAAAAGAAGGGGAGACAATTGTCACGGCGTAATGGTCGTTATCACCACGTAAATCTTCAATGTCAATTTGTGCCTCAGGAAATGCATTATACAGAGCATCATAAAGCGTCTGATGGGAAATAGGCATAAAGACCAACCCTCTTTCATTGTTATGTATGAAAGAGGGTTATAGATCAATATTATAAATAATCAAGACTAAACGAGAATATTTACGTTTGAACCGACCTCAGCTGCCGGATCAATGTTAAGCGAATCGCCCACACCTTCGATCGTGCCGGTGGAAGAGAGTTGTTTGCCCAATTCGGAGACTTCACGAACAGGCTGTTCCTTATCTTCACGGGTTACCTTATTATTATTCGCACTTGCGCTGGTCTGTTGGATCGCCGCAATGTTGCTTGAAAAAGATGGTCCACCAATTTGCATATTATTACCTCTTTTAATGTCTTTTCAGACATTCCCCTTCGTTATTTTATACGGTTATGTCCGCACTGTTACCCAATGCCACGGTGGCAGTATCCTGCGTTTGTACAGGTGCTGCTTCCGCCACAGCAGGAGCTGGAGAAACCAATGCCTCTGCAGGGGGCGATGTGATTATTTTGCCGGCAAGTTGACTGGCCTGTTCAAAAGCTTGAGAGGCACGAACGAGCGCCTCGGCACTTTCATAATCTACCGTTTCATGGTTGCCACTATCATTTTGCTGGATTTGTGCCGTCTGTTCGGCTGCTTGAACCGCTTCAGGCGGAATGCTTTGTTGTGCAATTGCCGGAGGAAGCTTTCCTTGCGAAATTGCTGCCAATGTCTCAGCGGAAAGGTTTGAGTCTCCCGCTGCAGCACGGGCGCGCGAAACGGCGGAGATTTGATGAGAAACCTCTACCTTTACTGCTTTGTTAGACTGATTTGGTTGGCTCGGTGTCGCACTGACCGCGGAGCCTTCAACCTTATGCTTGGATACGGTGTTTACCACCGCCGCAGGGTTGTAAATAGTCGTGTTCGTTGTGTTATCAACTGCCATCTTGGCCTCCTTCTGACTCATACTACATGTCTAGTCAAAATTCCTCTCATTTCTAATTTCAGCTTATGGGGTGAACACAAAAATACCCCTCAGCTTATCACTTCTCAACCCTCATCATAACATATAAATCTTAATAAGTCCTTAAGAAAAAACACTATTTTCCAATTTTTTTGTAAATTTCTTCCTGTGCTAAGGCTATTTCCGGCAAGGAAAGGTTCAAGAAGTTGGCCATTTCCATTATGGAATCTATAATAGAAGCGGTTTCCAGACGATTTCCATTTTCATAATCCTGCAGCATAGAAGGTTTAAATTTATCTAGGGTTTTTGCGATATTTATATGATCCTGTGTGGTTAATTGCATGGAAATATTGATTTTTTTTGATAAGATTTCCATTTCAGCAATCATTTTTTTAACCCGATGGCCAATGGTTTTATCTTTTGCCAAAGAACCTGAATCCAGTTCGTAAATAACACTCAAAATATTGAAGGTAATATTCCAGCACAACTTGGTTAAAATTGCGCCCCGAATATTGTCTGTGGTAGGGTCTTTGAATTTTGCTTGTTGTGCCAGAGCATCCAATTCTTCGATTCGCTGGGAGTTTCTGCCATCCAACTCACCAAAAATTACTTTGGGTGGAGTCATGGTATTAACTACAGCAGGGGATTCTAGTTTCATACCACCATATGTTAATCCGCCAATAATATTGTGGGTTGGAATAGACTTCTGTAATATTGCAGTTGGGTCAACGGCCTGAAGGTTAAAGTCTTCAAATATATCCATATTGTTGGTAAACCACCATGGGATTCCGTTGCACATTGGGATGATGATGGTCTCATCTTGCAATATTTGAGCAATATTTTGTGCAATGGTGGGCAGTTGGTGGGATTTTGTGGTCAGAAAGATTATATCTTGAGCAGGCAGTGTAGCGATATCATCGCTGTAAGTGAATTGGTAATTCTTGCTCCATTTTGGTGTGTTGCAGGTTAGGCCGTTTGCTTGCAACGCAGCGAGATTGTCTCCTCGTGCAATGAGGCTTACATCAGCCACGTCACTAAATCTGACGGCCAATGTGCAGCCAACCGCACCCGCACCGTAAAAACAAATTTTTTTCATCTGCAGAGTATAGAGCAGAAAAAGAGAGAAATCAAACCACTATGGAAACTGGTTTAAGATCTTGTGGGGGAATATCTTCTGTATAGCGTAGAGAAAAACTGCTTCGTAACTGATCTGCATTTTCTAATGCTTTGGTTGCTTGTTGGTGGTATAACTCTCTGAGATTACGTTCGCCATTGCGCTGTTCAAGTTCTCTCATAAAAGAATCAAGGTTTTTTATTTCAATGTTTTTAGGTTTGGACTCTATTTCTAACTCAGAATCGTCATCCAAGCCTAGCGTATCGTTTCGTGGTTTTGTATTCAGGCGATATTCTTTTTGGGTTGATTCAGAACTCTGTGAGGCAAGAAAGCTGTTAACGGTTTTATCAATGAGTGGATTATTTTTAAGATCATTTTCGGCTTTTATCACCGTTGGAACTGGGGGCACAATATGTGTGGGTAAAGCTTTAGCTTCAACCACCATATCATTACCCGATATGGCAGACCCAAAAAGTGACGCTGGTGAAGGAGACTGTATAATAGCCGTTGGATACATATCATCCCCCCATTAATGTTCCTATTGTTAATATAGCAAGAATGCAACAGTCTGTCAAACTAAATTAACTCTTTGTTAACCATATTGTTCATTTCGCTATCATTGATTAGTTTTTGACCTTATATATTTTAATGAGTACTATCATTTAGCATAATGAATTATGGTGTTTTTCAATGGGGAAAGTAACAAAAAAGCTGGTGATTGCGTGGCGTAAATGGTTTGCGGCAAACGTGGCCTCGATACTGGCTGTGGCAGCTTTCTTTTCGTCCATTGCCACCTATTTTGCGATTTCGGACAATTCAAATCCAGCCGAACCACACACCACACTCATTCTGGGCTTATTAAGCATCAATATTATATTTTTGTTGGCGTTGGCAGTGGTTATTGCCAATAAAATTACCAGCTTGTGGTTGGCACGAAAGCGGGGATCGGTAGGATCAAGATTGCAGGCGCGTATTGTCATTATGTTCAGTCTGGTGTCCATCATTCCCACAGGAATCGTGGCGGTATTTTCTATTTTCTACTCTATTTTTGTTATACAAGGTTGGTTCAGTGATAGAGTGGGTACGGTTCTTGAGGAATCTGTGAAGGTTGCTGAGGGGTATGTTGATGAGCATCGTGACAGAATCCGCGCTGATGCATTGACCATTGCCAATTATTTGAATTCACAATATCAGCGTTTTTCCGCCGATCCAAAGAATTTTGCCCGAGATGTTTCCACTCAGGCAAGGCTTTTGGCATTAAATGAGGCAATGGTGTTTCGTAAAAGCGATTACGATAGTTTTGGTAGTAATGATGTTATTGCACGTACCCAGCTTAGTTTTTCGCTGGAAAATCAGATTCAGTTTTTAAAGGAAAAAAGGCCAGATTTGCTTGAAAAAGCTGATGAGGGAGATGTGGTTACGTATATCAGTCCGCATGTGAGTGAGTTGGGAAGTGATAAAATCTTGTCGTTACTGCGGCTGTACCGTTTTAACGATGCCTACCTTCTTGTTGGCCGGTTTGTAGACAAGAAAGTTCTTGCACACATGGAAAATTCGAAAGGGGCGGTCTATGAATACAGCTTAATCAAACAGCGTTTGACCAGCCAGCAAGTACAGTTTGGGATTGTTTTTGTTATTGTGGCATTGTTACTCTTGTTTGCTGCTTTATGGGTAGGGATTAGCTTCGCTGGTGAGTTGGTGAACCCAATTGTTGATTTGATCCGTGGCACCGAGCGCGTGAAGGCGGGGGATTTGGATACAAGGGTTAAAGAAGGTCCAGAAGACGATGAGATTGCTACCCTAAACCGTGCTTTTAACCGTATGACTGAGCAGTTGCAAAGGCATAATAGGGAGATGATGGATGTAAATCAGATTATTGATTCACGTAGAAGATTCACCGAAGATGTGCTTTCTGGGGTGACAGCGGGGATTATTGCGCTGGATTCAAAAAAGACCATAACATTGTACAATAAAACCGCCCCCAATTTGCTTTCAGTAACGAAAAAACAACTGCAGGGGAAAAATATTTCCGAGATATTTCCTGAGGCTATCAGATTGCTTGAAGAGGTGATCTATAGCCCGCAGACCATGTTACAGGAAGAAATCTCCATTGTGCGGAATAATCGACGGTCTGCTTTGTTGGTACGGGTGGTTCGGGAAGAATTCTCCGATAAGCTGGAGGGGTTTATTGTAACCTTTGATGACATCACTGAGCTGCAATCGGCTCAGAGAAGTGCGGCATGGGCGGATGTGGCGCGCAGAATTGCCCATGAAATTAAAAATCCCCTCACACCAATACATCTTTCAACCGAACGTCTGAAGAAGAAATATGGTAAAGATCTCAAAGGAGAAGATGCAGAGTTATTCTACCGTTATCTTGATACGATTTCCCGGCATGTTGGTAACATAGGCAACATTGTGGAGGAATTTGTCAGTTTTGCTCGCATGCCTTCACCAAGTCTGAAGCAGGTGAATCTTATTGATTTGGTTAGGGAGGCATTATTGTCGCAGGAAACCGCGCATGACGCTATAGAATTTATGTTCCATGCGCCAAAAGAAGATAAAAAATATGTGCCTATATTGGTCAATGGGGATGCCGGACAGATATCACAAGTGTTAACCAATGTGCTGAAAAATTCCGCGGAGGCACTCGAAGAAAAGGATGGTGGGGATAAAAAGATAGAGATAACGATTTCTGAATCAGACTATATAAACGTAGAAATTACGGACAACGGAACAGGTTTCCCTGAGGACATTATTAGTCGGGTGACAGAGCCATATGTGACTACCAAAGCAAGAGGTACAGGGCTTGGCATGGCAATTGTTAGTAAGGTCATGTCAGACCATTATGGACGGGTTAAAATAAGCAACTTACGCAACAAGTCTGAACAGATCATCGGAGCACATGTTTTGCTGCAATTCCCTAAGGTGGAATAGGAAAAGAAGCCTAGTAGCCCATAGGTGGATCAAAAAATATGCATAATTATAAATTTTTTAGTTGTGTTTTTATCTCATTTGTTGCATAAATATCACTATAGTATTTATAGATATAGGGGTACTTTGTGCTAGACATACTAATAGTTGATGATGAAGCCGATATTCGGGATCTGATTTCTGATGTATTTTCGGATGAAGGATATAACACACGTACAGCAAAAAATAGCGTTTCAGCTTTTGAAGCGTTGTCCGAAAAAGTTCCCGATGCAGTGATTCTGGACATCTGGCTTAAAGACAGTGAGCTTGACGGCTTGGGAATCCTTGAAACAGTACGCCGGAAATATCCCCATGTTCCAGTGGTGATGATCAGTGGTCATGGTACCATTGAAACAGCGATTACTTCTTTGAAAATCGGTGCATATGATTATTTGGAAAAGCCCTTTAAAGAAGACCGTTTGCTGCATGTTGTTAAGCGGGCGATTGAAACATCGCATCTGAAAACAGAAAACACCGAACTGAAGGTGCGTATTAACGAACCCAACGTTATGAATGGTACATCATTGGCCATTATTCAGCTTATGCAGGCAATTGAAAAGGTTGCGCCTACGGGCAGCCGGGTATTTGTCACGGGTGAGTCGGGTTCAGGCAAAGAAGCGGTGGCAAAGATTATACACGATAAATCGCACAGAAAAGCAGGGCCGTTTATTGTGTTAAACACAGCCAATATTTCTTCGGACATGATAGAACATGAACTTTTTGGTACAGAAGACAATACCGATATTAATGCTCCTGCGCGCAAGGTCGGTGTGTTTGAGCGAGCCGATGGCGGCACATTGTTCATTGATGAAATTATGGACATTCCGCTACCGATTCAAGGTAAGTTTATACGTTTTCTGCAGGATAAAACATTTAAGAGAGTGGGTGGGGAATATCAAATTGAATCGGATGTGCGTGTGATAGCCTCCACCCATCAAAACATTGATGACGAGATTGCGGACGGTAATTTGCGTGAAGATCTCTATCACCGTTTAAATGTTGTTCCCATTCATGTTCCGGCGTTAAGAGAGCGTCGGGAAGACATTCCCATGATTTGTGATTATTTCTTAGCTCATGTGGCTGAGACAATGAAGTTGCCCATGCGTCGAATCTCTGGAGATGCTCTTGCGGCGCTTCAGGCCTACGACTGGCCGGGGAATATCCGACAGATGAGGAATGTGATTGAGTGGTTGTTGATCATGTGTCCGGGGACAATTGATGATCCGATTACCTCAACGATGCTGCCTAAGGAGATATTTTCTCTGACTCCGGCAGTGATGGCTCCGGATTTTAATGCGGACATTATGTCCATGAAATTACGTCAGGCACGAGAAGTGTTTGAAAGACAGTATCTTGTGGCACAGATCAGCCGGTTTGGTGGTAATATCTCCCGCACGGCATCTTTTATTGGTATGGAACGCTCGGCATTGCACAGAAAATTGAAATCGCTAAATGTTGGTATTGATGAACCTGTCCCTGCGTAGTATATTGCAGAAGATACTATAATTTTATAGAACGATTCAGGGGTATTTTCGTGAAAATAATCATATGTGGTGGTGGACAAGTTGGTGTTGGTATAGCGCGTCAGCTTGCCGGTGAAGGCAATGATGTTACCATTATTGATCCCAACCCTGAGATAATCCAGAAAATTAATGATACTCTGGATGTTTCGGCCATTCGTGGGGTTCCTTCGCACCCGCCCATTCTAGAATCTGCCGGTGCGGCGGATGCCGAAATGATCATTGCGGTGACGCTTTCAGATGAAATTAATATGGTGGTGTCTCAGGTGGCACACTCGTTGTTTAATATTCCGGTGAAAATTGCCCGTATCCGTCACCAGAATTACCTTAATCCGATTTGGAAAGATATGTATCGTCAGGATCACTTGCCTATCGATTACATTATTTCGCCAGAAAAAGAAGTTGCCGATGCCATCATCAACCGGTTGCATGTTCCAGGGGCTATGGATTCTATTCCTTTCGGTGGGGAGCGAATGAATGTGGTTGAGGTGCGTTGTATGGATAATTGTCCGCTGCTTAATGAACCGATCAATCATATTTATGAGAGGTTTGACAATCTTCGGGTTTCCATTTTAGGGATATTGCGCCGTGAAATGCTGATTGTGCCTGACCCGACTGAGAAAATTCGTGCCGGTGATGAGATATTTTTTGTTGCAGACAGCCAACATCTGTCCAAAGTGATGCCGCTGTTTGGTCATGAGGAAAAGGAAGCCCACAGGGTATTGATTATTGGTGGAGGGAACATTGGTTTATTTATTGCCAAGGCGTTGGAGAATGAAGATACCGATATTAATGCCAAGGTGATTGAGCTTAACACAGACAGGGCAGAGTATATCGCGACAAAACTCGAACATACTACGGTGATCAATGGTAGCTCTTTGGATCAGGAGATTTTATTTGAGGCGAATATTGAATCCATAGACACGGTTATTGCAGTGACTAATGGGGACGAGGTTAATATTTTGTCGTCGTTATTATGTAAACAATATGGCGCAAAAATGGCGTTTGCTTTGATTAATAACAGCCGTTCTTATAGCTCTCTGGTTGGGTCTTTGGGGGTAGATGTGGTGATTAATCCGCGTGAGATGACGGTTTCAACTATTCTGCAGCATATTCGTAAAGGTAAGGTGCGCGCGGCACATTCTATCTGTGGAGGGGTGGCTGAAATTCTTGAAATTGAGGCAGTAAATAATTCCGCCATTGTGGACCGTACCATTGCAGATTTACATTTGCCAAGAGGAGTGCGTATCGGCGCGATCTTAAGGCATGATGAGGTGATTGTTCCTGATGATAAAACAACCATTCTTGTGAATGATAGAATAATCCTATTGTCTATCACCAGCCAGCTGGCCAAGGTTGATAGAATATTTTCAGCTAAAATCGATTATTTTTAGTGCTCAAGGAGAAAAAACAACATGCCCATACCTAGATACAGTTATGTGGATGGTCGTTATGTGCTGCACCAATATGCTACGGTGCATATTGAAGATCGGGGCTATTTGTTTTCCGATGGGGTATATGAGGGGATTAATCTGATCAATGGCAAATTGCTTGAGCCGGAGATGCATTTTGAGCGTCTGGGACATTCCCTTTCTGTGTTGTCAATGAGTGCGCCGATGAGCGCCAGAGTTATGGAAAGCATTATCTATGAGTTGGCGCGCAGAAATAGAATGAAGAACGGCTTTGTGTATTTGCAGATTACCAGAGGATCTGCGCGGCGCAACCATGCTTTTCCTGCACCCGAAGCTTGGCCGATTATGGTTATCACCATTCACAGCGACAGGACTCCTCCGCTTGAACAATATGAAAAAGGGGTCAACGCTTTGACCGCACCGGACATACGTTGGGGCAGAAGGGACGCAAAAACAATCTCTCTTCTACCCAATATATTGGCCAAGCAATATGCAGTGGAGCGTGACGCTAAAGAGGCATTGCTGGTTGCCAATGATGGATATGTTACAGAAGGCAGTGCATCAAATGCGTTCATTGTCACCAAAGGCGGGACGGTAAAAACCCATCCGGAAGATGAAGAAATTTTGGGTGGAATTACGAGGTTTGTGGTTCTGAGTTTGGCGTATAATAATGGCATTGAAATTTGTGAAGAGGCGTTTACGCTAGAGGAATTATACGATGCAGAGGAAGTGTTTATCACCAGCACTACGATGGGGGTGATGCCGGTTGTCTGTATAGATGGTAAGAAAATTGCCAGTGGAAAGGTTGGAAAAACATGTAAGAAACTATACCAGCTTTACCAGCACCATGTTCATCAGAAGTGTTAAAGATACATATTATGCCTTCAAAAAAACCTGATGTGATTCTGTTTGACTGGGACAATACGTTGGCCGATACATGGCATATTATCCATAAATCTCTTGAAAAAACGTTCATTCTTATGGGAGAGCAACCACTTACTTTTGATCAGGTGATGAAAGGGGAGAGAGGTATACACGGTTCGCTGCGCAACTCATTCCCTGTAATTTTTGGTGACAGATGGCAAGAAGCCAGAGAACATTATTACAACAGCTTTCTGGAGGTGCATCTTGATGAAATTAAAATCATGCCGGGGGTGGAGAAAACGCTTGAAACACTCTTAGATAAAAATATAGAGCTTTGTGTGGTAAGCAATAAAACAGGGGATTACCTGCGTGATGAAGTCAAATATCTGGGGCTGGAGCCATACTTTAAGTCCATTATAGGTGCCACCGATGCCAAGGATGATAAGCCAACCCACCATCCTGTAGAGCTTGCGTTGAAGAAAACATCTGTTATGTATGACAGAGGAAATTATAATGATGCGGTATGGTTTGTCGGCGATAGCATTACCGATTTGCAAACTGCTAATAATTCGAATATAGTTGGGTTTTTATACGGTAATAATGCCGATGCGCTGATATACCATAGAGAAAATAATGGTTCGGATGCCAAACATGCCTACGATCATAAAGAGTTTTTGGGGATAGTAAGGTCGTTATGATAAAATCAATATTGCGAACACTTTTAGTATCTACGATTATTGGGCTTTTTGTGCTGCTCGGGGCGTTATGGTTTTTGCCATCCCTGCTTTCCGGTGATGAGATTCGTCCAGACATCGAAAGGGAAATATCCGCCATTACCGGTGGGGATACAAAAATATACGGCAAGGTATCTGTCAGCCTTTTGCCAGAAATGTCTTTTTCTGCTTCAGACATTAATATTTCCGGTAAAAAGAACGGTCAGTTTGAGCAGATAAATATTTCTTCTCTTAATATAAAACTTTCGGCAATGAAGATGCTTTTTTCTGACATTGTGGACATCAATGTTACATCAATGGTAAACGGCAAAGAATTTGAGATGACACTGTATGTTGATGATGCGGATTTTATCCGTGAGGGTAAGGAAAGCAGGGTTTCAATAAATGTTACATCGCCGATCAATTATAAAATATCAGCCATTATGTCGTTTGATTATGGGGTGGCTACGATAAAAGATCTGCTTATTCATTCTGCCAAAACCAATGGTAATGGCCATTTGTACTATACCATAGCGGAAAATGGTACTCAGTCCATTACATCAGAGCTAGCCTTCCAAGGGCTGGATATTGATGAGGTCATACCGCTATTTTCATTGCTTGGTAAATTTGATCCGGTAGAAAATCAAGAGGTTATGAGAGATGATTCACGAGGGGATCAGGTTGAAGAACAGGAGAAAAAACCATTTGCTCACTACTGGAGTGATGCAGCCATTGATTTTGCATTTATTAAAAATCTGAACATTGATGCGTCTTTTAAGGCAGAGAATATTTCTTTTCGGCAGGCCAATATTGAAAAGGTAAACGCAAATCTTAAGGTGGAAAACAACATTGCCTCGTTTGTGGTAGATCAAATGGGGATTTATGGCGGAATGTTTATGGCAGATGGCGCGTTGAATGTGAACGATACAGCAAAATTCAACGGTAATTTGAACATAGACAATGTTGACATAAGCAGATTTCTTACAGACATTGATGCCCCTCGCAAGGCAAATGGTAAATTTACGTTTGTCGCCAAGGATTTGAGTGCTCAAGGTGCTTCTCTGAAGGATTTGGTAGGCTCATTTTTTGGTAATCTTCGTATCAGTTTAACCAATGGGGGTATAGAAGGGTTGGATGTGGCGGCTTTGGCCAACCGTGCGCTGGAAAAAATCAATCAGATTATGACCGATTCGCAGGAGATGACAAATATTGTGGCAGCTTCGGCTAATATCACCATTGATAAAGGTGTTTTTACTAATGACGATTTAAACATCAATATTCCTCTTTCGCCCATTGCAGGTAAGGGGACGTTTAATCTGAACGACGGTTGGATCAAATATCGCATATCACCTAATATTGTCGGAGTGGGGGATGCCGGGCTAAAAGTTCCGGTGTTGATAAAAGGCGATATTCGTGATCCAAAAATAAAATTTGACCATAACGCTGCTGTTATTGAGAATGTGGATCAAATGAAGTTGTTGGAAAATAAAGAGGTGAAGAAAATCACTGATAAAATAATGAATAATGATATTGGTAAGAAATTGTTAAATGGTTTGTTAGGAGGAAAATAAAAATAGTATCAAGCTGTCATTTTTGCTACCATTAGTAGAATTTGATATTATATAGATTGATTATGATAGAATCTGAAATTATTTCTTCAAAGCAAAAAATTAGGGACGCAATTGTCCATCTTGGTGGTGGAGAAATCCCTTTTGATAGTCCAATTCTGCTGCTTCCTTTTAAATGTCACTCTCATCCAAACCGTCTGTATCATGATAATTCACACAGAGAAGATATTGCTCGGCCGATAGACTCAAAAACGCAGTCGCGCTTTGGCGGCATATCGGTCATAGAAAAGGCCAATGCTTTTAAATGTTTGATTGGGAATTATCATGATGTTGTTCAATTGGGGATTGATAAAGAAGTTGTCCCAGAAATATTACAAATAATAGACAAATACATCATGGTTTCAGATGGGGGGGCATACTATCTTAAGGAAGATATATACCGTTATAACAAACGTATTGCTGTGTTGTTGGGTGTTTTTGGGTTTGAACCGGGTCATGAGCTTTCCTTAAAAGCCAGAGAGTCTAACCCTGGTGGGCTCAATGAATGTCTCAGTGCTATGGTGGCGATGGAAGATCTTTACGATGCGGGCTTGCCAATGAAAAATATTGCCTGCATAGTGTTTGCCATTGCGGCGACAATTCCTTTTCGTGGTCAGAGAGTGTTTGATGAACTTGTGGACAGATTCTGTGCGTTGCAAGTAGGCTTAAATCAGGAAGAAATAGATCTGGCGATAAAAATTGCGGTGGAAACAGCCAATTGTGACGTCAATGATTTTAGAGAAGGTGATTTTATTGATTTTATTCAAGGAACATGGCGCTTGTTGCCAGAATATTCCCGTGCTTTGCGGGACGATGATTTTCAGATCGTTGACTATCGTAAAGCCTTGCTAAGCACGCTTATCTTTTTAAGGGACAAGGTAAATTACAAGAACATATTTATTTCTTTTAATGGCTACCCATCAGACATTGAAATTAAGGACATGCAACATAAGGCAGAAAAGAATCTGGACATTGGGATTTTATATATTCAGGCAAAATTAGCGGCCATTGGGTTGCTTGAGGCGGTTGCCAGTCTTGTGGCGATGAACAAGTCTTTAAAAAATATTGCGGCAAATATGAAGCACATTGATTATGTCTTAAGCAGGGAGTTGGATAAGGTTTCAAAAACGGTATACGAAACATTGGTGAGCCGGCAGGATGATATTGATTTTGACAGTTCTGAATCTCCCATTGCGGAATATCTTTTTGCCATATTGGACGAGGAGATCGTCTTGAAAATTGGTTTTATGGTAGAAGATTTGTTGTCCAGTTTGAATCACCCACCGCGCTATCGTGAATTTCTTAGCCAAGTGCGTGACATATTGGGTAGAGAACGTTTTGATGTCATCATGGATGGGCTAGCAGAGGTGGCGGACATCAAGGAGGATGAAGACGAGAACCGTGCCGGTAAAATTCGAGCAATTTCCCTAATTCTTGACTCTGTTGATAATTAATTCATCAATCAGGAGCGTTGTGCTTTGATGATGTCTCCATTATGGCTGCATTGAGGCATTGCCAGATCCACAAAGCTTTGAGCCACGGACTCTGGGGTGGCGAGTTTATTTTTGTCTTCTCCAGGGTAGGCAATAGCACGCATTTGTGTGTTCACTCTTCCCGGATCAATCAGATTGGCGCGTATGTTTGAATTTTTTACCTCAGCAGCATAAGTTTTAACCAGAGCTTCAAGGGCCGATTTAGAAGCAGCATAGGCACTCCAAAATGGGTGAAAAGAAGAGGTGATGCCAGAAGTGACAAAAATGGCTCGCCCAGCATCTGACTTTTTCAATAGGGGATCAAAATTTCGCAACAGGCAATAATTTGCTGTGACATTTGTGGTCATGGTTTGTTCCCATAACTTTGTACTGATAGAAGTCACAGGCGCAAGTTCGCCTAATGTTGCTGCATTGCCTACAAGGATATCCAATTTTCCAAACCGTTGTGCTATGCTTAATGTTAGCTGGTCGATTTTCTCTAACTTGCGTAAATCAAGCTCCACCAGTGTAGCTGGCGGATTCCCGTCATTCTGGATCATGTCATCCACGGTTTCAAGATCTTTGGTTTTTCGGCTGATTAAAATAAGATGTGCACCAAGAGAAGCATATCTACGTGCCACTGCCGCACCGATTCCACGTGAAGCACCTGTAATCAGCGCTACTTTGTCTTTTAAAATAAGTTCAGACATAAATTACTAGCACTCAATAGCTCGATTGCTGTTTTTATCTACTACTTCAATGGGATATTCGTCCGTAAAACACGCGTCACAATATTGTGGCATATCGTTATTACGTTTTGTTTCCCCCATGGCACGGTATAAGGCATCCACCGACAAGAAAGATAGGCTGTCAGCGTTGATGTATTCGGCCATGTCATCCACCGACATTCTCGAGGCAAGTAATTTATCTTTGGTTGGCGTATCAACACCATAAAAGCAAGGGCCTATGGTCGGTGGAGAGGAAATACGCATATGCACTTCCTTCGCCCCTGCCGCACGCACCATGTCAACAATTTTACGGGACGTTGTGCCACGGACAATTGAATCATCAATGAGGATAACTTTTTTGCCTTCAATGATAGGCTTGTTTGCGTTGTGTTTCAATTTAACCCCTAAATGGCGTATTGAATCGGTGGGTTCAATGAATGTCCGCCCGACATAGTGATTACGGATGATGCCCAACTCAAAAGGAATCCCTGATTGTTGACTGTAGCCAATGGCAGAGGCTACACCGGAATCGGGCACAGGAATCACCACATCCGCACCCACAGGCATCTCCTTGGCCAACTCGATTCCCATATTCTTTCTTGCATTATAAAGGCTTCTGTCGTTAATAATGCTATCGGGACGTGAGAAATAGACATATTCAAAAATACAGAATTTTGACGGTGCTTTCTCAAATGGTTTTAAGCTTTGTATTTCTCCATCTTTTATGATGACCATCTCTCCCGGCTCAATTTCACGGACAAATTCAGCAGCAATAATATCAAGCGCACAGGTTTCAGAGCATAAAATATAAGCCCCATCAAGCATACCAAGCATAAGGGGGCGTACCCCATGAGGATCACGTACACCAATCATCGCTTCGGGGGTCAGAGCAATCATAGAATAAGCGCCTTGAACCTGAGTTAGCGCATCAATCAGACAATCAGTAACATTACCTTTTTTGCTTGTGGCAAGTAGGTGGATGACCACTTCGCTGTCCATCGTCGTACTAAAAATACTGCCTGTTTTAATTAGCTGTTTGCGTAGAGTTACTGCATTGGTCAGATTGCCATTATGGGCAAGTGCCATTTTTCCGCAGCCCATTTCAGCAAAAAGAGGCTGAATGTTGGCAATTTGTTTCTGGCCGCCGCTGGTGGAATACCGGTTGTGGCCAATGGCGCTGTCACCTTCAAGACTTTTGATAATACTGGCTTTGTTAAACTTATCCCCAACCTTACCGAAGGCCATATGTTTGTAAAATTTCTCTGTGTCGCACGAGATAATCCCCGCGCCTTCTTGACCACGATGCTGTAGGGCATGTAGCCCCAAGACGGTGTGTGCTGCAGCTTCACTGTTCCCAATGATGCCAAAGACACCGCATTCTTCTTTTAAATGCTCTTGATCATCAGGATTGTAGGAGAAAGGATGAGTGTTAAGAATCTTATCTATATTATTACGCTTGATTGTAAAATTTTTAGGCATATATTTTTGCTTCTATAAGTTCTAACTAGCGGATCTAGTAATCGGAATTTTGGCCTTCGTCAATGATTTCTTCATTAATAAATTCTTCTTCAAAACGATCCATTTCAACATTGCCCACATCTTCAATAATATTATTTTCTATGGGAGCTTGATTGTCAAAAATTTCTGATAAATGGTTTCGTAAGTTTTCAGTGCTATCTTCGGCTTTCATTGTATCATCATCAAGCACTAAATCTGTTGTGATGTCTTTAACAATTTCTGCGCCAAAATGTGAAAGCTTATAGGTTTCTCCATTTCGTAGCCAATCCGGCTCTTCACCCATCATTAGAATGATACAGAAATGTAGAACAGAAACAATCGCAAGCCCCTTCACAAACCCAACAAAAGCGCCAAAGGAACGATCCAGAATGCCTAAGCGAACGTTGACTAGGCTGCCAAGAATTGTGGCGCTGATAAGAGATAGTATAATTAGAAAGCCAATGAAGCTTGGAACGATGGCCGCAAGGCTGTTCATGGTTTGGCTGACAAAGGTGCCCTCAATTTTGGAATATAAATAGGGGTAAAAATAAATGGTAAGAATCGCTGCGCCCACCCATGAGATAAGAGAGAGCATATCCCGTGCACCACCGCGCATAAACGCGACCACGGAGGTCAGTAAAATAATAACACAAATTATTACATCAAATAACGTAAACACTTCTAGCCAACACCCCTTTATTTTTCTGCCAAAAAGTTCTTTAGTTGAGTTATATACCGTATTTCTTTGCAAATAAAGTTCTTACTTTGACTTTGTGCGTCGGGAGGCACAATCGCGCTTTTAAACCCAAGTTTTTCTGCTTCTTTGAGCCGACTGGCAGCTTGACCAACTGGGCGGATCTCCCCTGAGAGTCCTATTTCTCCAAACACCACCCCACCCGCATGTATGGGTAGATCGGTCAACGCAGATACGATGGAGGCGGCTACGGCCAAATCAGCTCCGGGCTCATTAATTTTAAGCCCACCGGCTACGTTGAGATAGACTTCTTTGTCGGCCAATCTTATGCCGGCTCGTGTTTCAAGTACGGCTAGAATCATAGCCAGACGGTTGCTGTCCCAGCCCACCACCGCACGGCGGGGATTGGCATTTTGTGTGGGAGCTACCAAGGCTTGGATCTCTACCATTACCGGACGTGTGCCTTCCATTCCAGCATAGACCACTGAGCCACTGACTTCTCCGGCCTTACCAGAAATAAATAATGATGAGGGGTTGGGCACTTCTTTCAAACCATCACCGGTCATTTCAAATACACCAATTTCATTAGCTGCCCCAAAACGATTTTTTACCGAGCGTAAAATGCGGAACTGATGCCCACGATCGCCTTCAAAATACAAGACGGTATCAACCATATGTTCCAGAATTTTTGGTCCAGCAATCTGACCTTCTTTGGTCACATGGCCTACTAGCAAAATAGCGGTGTTACTTTGTTTGGCTAGACTGATAAGCTCATGGGCGCAGATGCGCACCTGACTAACCGTGCCGGGGGCAGACTCCACACTGTCAAGGAACATGGTCTGGATGGAATCAATAACCACGACATCAGGTTTTTCTTTTTTTATGGTCGCCATAATGTCGTTAGCAGAAGTGGCAGCAGCCAGTTTGACAGGGCTTTCTCCCACACCAAGTCTTTTGGCGCGCAGGCGCACCTGATCTTCGGATTCTTCGCCCGTAATGTACAGGCTGTTTAGGCCAGAAGAGGACATGTTGGCAGTCAGTTGTAGCAGCATGGTAGACTTGCCGATGCCCGGGTCGCCACCAATTAAAATAGCCGATCCGGCAACCAAACCTCCACCAAGAACACGATCCAGCTCATCTATTCCGGTTTTGGCTCTATCGGGGGTTTCACTAGTCTCATGTAGGTTGGAAAGGTGAATGATTTGGGCGCTTTCAGCGGAACCGCTTTTTGAGAAAATACGTGATCCGGCCTCCTCAGTGATAGAATCCCACGTGCCACAATCGGTACACTGACCAGACCATTTACTGTGAACCGACCCGCAAGAAGTGCATACATATGTTGTTTTCAGTTTTGCCATCTTAGGAAATAAATATGGGCTAATATCACTCTAACTGCAATATTATTTGTAAAAACCCGTAAGAAATCCGCTTCTGTTGACGCTTTATTAACAACAATCCTGTATAAATACACCTTAGCTGTGTTCTTAAGATAAAGAGGAAGAAAGAAATAATGCTTCAAGGTGACCCAATCGTTTATAACAGTGCGCTGATTGCGCAATTAAAGGAAGCTCAGACATTATTCAAAGACATTATTGAGGGCAAGAAACCAATTCTAACCGATGAACAGGCACAATGGGTGCCAGAATTGGCATTGAGGATGAGTAAGGGGCAGCATCTTTCCGAAGAGCCGCATGCCTATTATAGAATTGAAGATGAAGATGGTAAGGTTCAGGAAACTGCTGGTGTCGTTAGTATTTCTCCTATCAGTTCCATCAGTAGTAAACGGCGTAGTGAGTTAAAGCGAGACATAGATGAGTTAGATTTTGATTCCATTCGGATTTGTGGCAACCGTCATTCGGTTAAGAACCCTGAGGCGATGGAAAGAATTGCTAAGCGTACAGAAGGTTTTATCGCCATTGAAGGGGGGTTTCATACTGCCTATGAGATGGTGAGCATTTTATTACAAAAGCTACAAAGGAATGGTACGGAAAAAGATGACCCGTTTGACAAACCTTTTATCATTGAGAGTAGAAAAAGGAAGGGATCTCCCTGGATGCCTCTGTTAGAAGCTGTTGGAATTCTTGATAATCTGGATGTTCTAGAAGCAAAAGATGTTTTTCTTTCTGTGGGCAGAAAGATGACCAAAGAAATAGCCCACGATTTAAGAACCAGTTTGCTGGGAAAGGAATCGATTGTAAGAGACCCAGAGGAATTTTCTGATCCAGCTATTCCTTCCGGTGCAACATTTGTGGTGGCAACGAATAATGCCCAGAAAGTTAAAGAAATGAAGATGGTTTTTGCTAATATTGGCGCGGATGTAAAAATTATTGGAGTAGAAGAATTTATGGGGCCCATCAAAAGTGCTCATGAGACCAGTGCTTCTTTAGAAGGAAATATGTATGAAAAGTTAGAGGAGGCTTTCAAGAAATGGCGCGGGCTTTCTTCAGATTTGCAGGAAAAACATTTACTAAAACTTGGTTTAAAACCAGAAAATGTTTATTTCTTGGCAGATGATCGTGGTACGCATTTTCTCGACCAGCGCATTGTAGAACAGCCAGAGTTTGATAAAATACGGGGCAGTTATGTGATTGACGATGCTACGCACCACCATATTTTTCCATTTAAGAGCTTTCCTGGTAATGAGGTAGGTCCGGTAATGGATGCGATGGGAGGGATTGATAATTTTTATGGTGCCGTCAGCACCATCGCCCAGCGCATACCAGACCTTGATTTTCGGATGATTGAGCGCAATGTTTTGGGTTTGGCTGCTTTAAATCAAGAATCAGGAAAACGCCTTGAGGTGATGGGTGTGTCGGGGACAGAAACCAATGTCGCCATTTCTCAGCCAAGGCCATTAAACCCTGAGGCAGTCTATAAATCTGATCACTATCAGACACCTGTTCGTTTTAATCCTGATGGCAAAACTATGGCCGAGCTTGATGGGCATAATCATGAACATCTTGTTAATTATAGTGCGTTGGCGCGGGCATGCTTATTACTTGTTGAGGTGTGCCGTATTAAAACCGGACAAGTGCAGAATGTACAACAATATGAAGGTGAATTCGTTGTTGGCGTAGCCGGAGCCTTCAATTTATCTACTCAGCTAGAGATTGTAGAAGCACTTGACGGAGAAAATATTTCGGTAAGAGAGTCAGAAAAAATAAAAGTAGCAAGCGGCATAAAAGATGGCCTGTTGAACGACAGGGATGCCTATCTGTTTATTGCTAACCCAGAATTAAACCAACCGTTGGGGCAGATAACAGAAGATTTGTTTAAGGTCATGTCTTTGTTTGTGGGTAAGCAGATTCACGACCCAAAATTGGACAATAAACCCTTTGTCGTTGTTGACCCAATTGTTGAAAAAGAGGGGGTGTCAAAACATCCGGCTATGCAGATCCTGTATGACTTAAAACGTCAGGGGGTGATTAAAGAGGACATTCATGATGTGGTCAAAGTGGTGTCGTCGGTTAAAGAGGCTGCCACTTGGATTAATGAGGCAAAAACACATTATACGGGGAGAATGGAATTGCCGGAGGATCGTTCCTCTGGGGATGAAATTGCTCATAAAAAATACAATGTGGCAATTTTTTGCTCGGCCAGCACGTCAAATCCCCAGTTGTTAGAAGATGCTTATTCCCTTTCCTGGAACCTAGCAGACAAAGGCTTTGGTCATGTTTCTGGGGGTGGAGCAAAGTCCATGATGGGGCATATTAATGAGGCAGTGCACGATTTTACAGAGGGAAAAATACGCGATTTTTCTGGTGATGAAGTTAAGCGGGTACAGAAGATGTTGCGGGACAAAGATGGGTTTGCCCATGCTGCGGGCAGCCATGGCACTGAGGTTCTGCCCAATAATAATGTATGTTGTTTTGGAGTGCAAACCCAAGAAACCGCTCAGATTGAAGGAATTCCGCCGGGAATGGACAAGATTGGCGGTTTGATTCTCACCAAAGATATCTTTGATCGTATGGAAAAGATGGTGCGTGGCGCAGATGCATTTGTGATTCAGGCCGGTGGTGCCGGAACCATGCAGGAAACCGCCTTACTGCTGATGATGAAAGCCAACGGTCATCCGGACATGAAAGACAAGCCTATTATCGTCCACAATCGCCCGTTTAAATCCAGAGAAATTGTTGATGGTCAATCTCAAGAAATTGAACGTGGTTTTTATGATACGCTGTTAAGACAATTTAGCAAAGAGCAGTTAAAGGCAATGGATGTGTCGGTGGTGGCCAAACGTAAAGACATTCTTAAAGTGGTGGAAGCTGATCGGGCTGTGCGCCTGCCAGACAAAGCACCCGCCAATGGCAATGGTCATGAGGGTGGCCACAGCCGTTAAGATTAGTGGTCTTGTAATTTGATTTTGATTGGCCCGTGGCCGCGCCCGTGGACAAACTGATCCACATAATCGTTGCCACTTTTATAAATTTTATCGGTACTGCCATTCCAAATGATTTCACCTTCATAGATCATGGCAATTTGATCAGCAATTTTATGGGCACTGTTCATGTCGTGGGTGATGGTGATGGTGGTTGCACCCAATTCTTTGGAACATTTGACAATCAATTCATTGATTACATCCGCCATGATTGGATCTAAACCGGTGGTGGGCTCATCAAAAAAGATAATCTCTGGTGAAGTGGCAATGGCACGTGCCAGCGACACACGTTTTTGCATCCCACCGGAAAGTTCACTAGGGTATAAATTGGCCACATCCGCACCCAGCCCAACAGAATTTAGCTTCTCAATAGCTATTTCTCTAGCTTCTGGACGGGGGACACCTTCTGCATGGGTCAGGCCAAAGGCCACATTTTCCCATATTTTTAAACTGTCAAACAACGCACCACCTTGAAACAGATAGCCAAATTTGTGCATTAAATCGTCAATTTGCCCCTGTGACATTTTGCTGGTTTCTGCCCCATCAATCTTGATGCTGCCTTTGTCGGGTCGCATCAGGCCAATAATGTTTTTTAACAGCACTGACTTTCCCGTTCCTGAGCCACCGATGACCACCAAAGACTCGCCTTTGGGGATCGACAAATTCACCCCATTCAAAACATGCTTTTTGCCAAAGGATTTACAAAGATTTTTGATCTCAATTTTTGGAGGATTCTGGCTCATGATGCAAAAAACAGCTCCGTAATGATGTAGTTGAAGCATAAGATCAGCATTGAAGCGCTGACCACTGCGTTGGTCGTTGCTTGGCCAACACCTTGTGCGCCACCCTTAGAGTTGTAACCGTGATAGCAGCCCATGAGTGTAATTAAGAAGCCAAACACGGCGGCCTTGGTAAGACCCGAAACCACGTCCATATATTCCAGCGCGTCAAACGTGCTTTGAAGATAAGTAGGCGCGCTAAAGCCCAGCTTGTGGATGCCCACCAGATAACCGCCATAGACACCAATAATGTCGGCAATAAGCACTAAAATTGGCAGAGTGACAACTCCAGCAAGTAGGCGAGGGGCAATCAAATAGCGGAAAGGATTAGTCGAAAGGGTGGTTAATGCGTCAATTTGCTCGGTCACGCGCATCGTGCCGATTTCTGCTGCCGTGGCGGCGCCAATGCGTCCGGCGACCATCAATGCTGCCAGTACAGGCCCAAGTTCACGTGTGATAGAAATGATAACGATGGAAGCGATAGATGATTCTGCTCCCACGCCGGAGCGCTCAAAACCAGTAAAACTCTGTAAGGCCAGCACTGCACCAGTAAAAATAGCTGTTAATCCAACAACAGGCAAAGAATAATAACCAATTTCAAGCATTTGGCGGGCAATTTGGCGCAGATAGATGGGGCGGGAAAAAACCGAAGCTACCGCACGCGAGGTAAACAGCGACACTCGGCCAACAACGGCCAAAAATTTTATGACTACCCGACCCAATATTGCAAAAATATTCATTACAGCCCATTGAAATTTACTATGTTTTGGAGAATATAAACGATTGTTTGTTTTCTATCAACTAACAATGTAGTTTCATCCGCCGATATAACACCTTTTATAGCGTTGGCCAAGGGTAGTTAAAATTTCATAGCCAATGGTTCCCGCCATATGTGCCACTTCGTCCACGGAAATATGTTTCCCAATAAGTTCTGCCTTTGTCCCCACCGTCACTACATCTTTATTTATATTAGAAATATCTAATATAATAGAGTCCATTGAGATACGGCCAATGATTGGAACCTTAATATCGCCTATATACGCGTAGGATTTATTGCCTAGGCTGCGCAAATAACCATCGGCATAGCCTGCGGGCAGAGTAGCAAGCATGCTGTCTTCTGGAAGGGTGTAAGTAGCACCATATCCAACACTGTCGCCCTTCTTAGCATGGCGTATCTGAATTATTTGTGATTCTAATGTAATTACATTTCTTAGGTCTGGATATGTTTCGGGTACAGAGTTTGATCCATAGATGGAAATACCTGCGCGCGTAAGATTCTTCGCAGCGATAGGAAGGTTGAATATGCCTCCGGAATTATTAAAACTCAAGGGAATGCCTTCAAACCAACGGCCAATTTGGGTAAATCTCTCCAATTGTTGTCCATTGGTGGGGTGGTCCACTTGGCTAATACAGGCCAAATGGCTCATAACATAGTCAATTTTCAGGTTGGAGTATAATTGGGGATGTTGGCTGAGGTGGTGGCCGTCTTCCATAGTCAGGCCAAGGCGATTCATAGCACTATCAATATGGATAATCGCATGCAGTTGTGTGGACTTTGCCTGATTGTTCCATAACTCTATTTGATAAAAATCATTGAGAACTGGAAGGATATTATGCTGGATAAAGACCTCTTCCTCACCCTTTTGCACGCCAAAGAATACATAGATACGGGGGGTGTTGCCTAAAACAGAGCGCAGTTCAATGGCTTCGTCCAGTGTGGCAACAAAGAATGTACGACAACCGGATTGCTGTAAGGCTTTGGACACAGGCGCGATTCCTAGCCCATAGGCATTGGCTTTGACCACCGCAGCACATTCTGCTTCTCCACTGTATTCTGTAAGTACATTGTAATTATATTTTATGGCATCAAGGTCGACAGTAAGGGTCGTTAGGGCATGGTCAGTATTCATTGCTAGTGCCCTGTATTATCACTATAAAAATTCTTGAATTTGGTAGTTGAATGGTCAAATACTAAGGTAACATTGCCGATGGGGCCATGCCTGTGCTTTGAAACAATAATTTCGGTACGATTTTGGATTTCTTTAAATCGCTGGCCAACCTCAGACTCCTCCCAAGCACCAAGAATTTCAAGGGCAGCTTGATGGGCGGCAATGTTTTCCGGAGAGGGGTTGTCGGGATAGTTTGGAATTGCCGGACGTTTACGTTCAAGGTAATAGGCCTCACGGTAAATAAACAAAACCAAATCGGCATCTTGTTCAATGGAACCGGATTCACGCAGGTCAGACAGTTGCGGACGTTTGTCATCGCGCGATTCTACTGCCCGTGAAAGTTGCGACAATGCCAGTACAGGAATGTCCAATTCTTTAGCAATGGCCTTTAATCCCATGGTGATTTCCGAAATTTCTTGCACACGGCTTTGTTGAGAATGTTTACTGACTCCTCGTAACAATTGCAAATAATCTACTACCAGAAGGGCAAGATTGTGCTTGCGCTTTAAACGTCGGGCACGGGTGCGCACGGCTGCAATGGTTTGTGCCGGAGTGTCATCAATATAAATTGGGAGCTGATGCAGTGTGTTGCTGGCTCTGACCAGATTCTCAAAATCATCAGGGCTTAGCTTACCACGCCGGATGTTAATGGCATTGATGGCACTTTCCATCGAAAGTAAGCGGGTAGAAAGCTGATCGGCGGACATTTCCAGTGAGATAAACCCCACCGCTCCCATGGGTGCAGGTTCAGGAGTATTATTATTTCCCCCCAGACTTGCCTCGTATTGCTTCATTTTTTCTGTATGATCCTGTTTCAGCCACTGAGCCGCATTGAGAGCAACATTTAAAGCCAGTGCAGTTTTTCCCATAGAAGGTCGGGCGGCAAGAATGATGAGATCAGAATTATGCAAACCGCCAAGCAACTCGTCCAGGTCAAGGAATTTGGTAGGAATGCCACTGATGGCTCCATCACGCTTGGAGGCGTGGTCAGCCATTTCAATGGCCTTGGTGACAGACAGTTTTATGTTTTCAAAATTAGAGTCACTGCTGCCTTCGCTGGCCAGATTAAATAATTTCTGCTCGGAATATTCGATTTGCGAAGACGCACGTTCCTCCCCGCTGGAGCTGTAGGCGTTATTGACCATGTCCTCACCAATGTCAATCAGTTGACGGCTTATGGACAAATTATAGATGATCAGTGCATACTCTTTGATGTTAACAATGCCGCTGGCCAGACCGGCAAGCTTAGCGAGGTAATTCGCACCGCCCACATCACTAAGAGCCTCGTGCTTATCAAAACGGTTTTTTAAGGTCACGGGAGAGGCGATAAGCCCCTTGTCGTTCATCTGTTCAATGGCAGAGTAGATATCACGGTGAACCGGTTCGTAAAAACAATCATCACGTAAAAAATCTGCTATCCGGTTTAGTGCCTCATTGTTGGTCAGCACGGCTCCAAGAACAATTTGTTCTGCCTCAATATTATAAGGCACTTCGCGGTAAGAGCTGCTCTCAGGCAACTCTGTATCAATGGTGATAATATTGTCTTTTGGTGTGCTCATTCTCTAACAGTCCCTCTGAAGGAACAGTCTAGCCTTTTTCTATCGAAAGGCAACAAAAAAGCCGGAGAATTTTATCCCCGGCTTTTACTGTTTTTTCAAATTGTATTGATCTGATCTATGCGGCTTCTTCGCTTGAAGCAGTATCGTCTTTAGCGTTTTGAGCTTCTGCATCTGCTTCAGGCTTTTCTTCCTTTGCTTCTGCGGCAGGGGCTGCCTCGGCAGCCTGCTCTTCGGCTTTGGTTTCAGAGGATGGGCCTTCCATCACACGCTCACCTTTCTTGAATTTTTCTGCAGAGATTTTGGCTTCTGCTGAGGTACGAGCGACGTTGACATCCACTTTAACATTGACTTCCGCGTGCAGATCCACATCCACCTCATGGATACCAATATATTTGATTGGATCATGCAGTACGACTTGTTTGCGTTCAATCTGTTGACCGGATTTTTGGCTCACAGCTTCGGCAATATCCGCAATGGTGACCGAACCATAAAGGCGGCCGTCTTCCCCCGCTTGTTGAATGATGTCCACCAAAATACCATCCACTTTTTTAGCAGTAGCTTCGGCTTCTTTGATTTTAGCATCGTTCTGTTTTTTGATTTCCGCTTTCTGTACTTCAAAAAAGTCTATGTTAGACTTCGTCGCACGTAGCGCTTTGTTATTTGGGAGCAGGAAGTTTCGGGCATAGCCGTCTTTTACTTTGACCACTTCGCCAATATTTCCCAGATTCTTAACTTGTTCTAGAAGAATGATTTGCATCTTTTTCTCCGTCTAATGTTTTGTGACAAACGCACAAATATGATTAATTTTTAGTGAATGGTAATAAGGCAAGAACACGGGCTCTTTTAATGGCTACTGCCAATTCACGTTGTTTTTTTGCAGACACAGATGTTATACGACGTGGTAAAATTTTACCACGTTCGGAAACGTAACGGGTTAGCAATTCTGTATCTTTATAGTCAATCTTCGGCGCGCCTTCCTCAGAAAAGGGGCAGGATTTTTTGCGACGGAAGAAAACTTTACTGCGAGCATCGTTCTGGATCATTATGCCTCCGTTTCTTCGTTTGATTTTTCGTTAAGTAAAGGCGATGGATCTTTAGAAATAGCATCAACTTTTACAATTAAAGTACGCACAACATCTTCATTCAGACGGGCTTTGCGATCAATTTCTGCTACTGCTTCTTTGGTCGTATCAAGGCCAAAATGAATGTAATGGCCTTTCTTACTTTTATGGATTTTGTAGGTTAGAGTACGTAGACCCCAATCTTCTTCTTTAACAACTTTACCGCCAGCAGAGGTGGCAATTTCTTTAAAGTCGTTGGCAACTTTTTGTAAATCGGCGGCAGAAATATCCTGACGGGCGATAAACGTAGCTTCATATAATGACATATGTCACAACTCCTATTATAAGTTGTTCGTAATCGAACAATGCTTTAGCTTTGGTTCAGTGCCGCTCCGGATCACCCAGAGAAGCCAAATAATTACTATATACGTATACGTATATGTTTCATCTGTAACAGATTGAATTATAGTATCTAAGGAAAGGTCGGCATGCCGCCTCGCCTAACTAAAGTGTCGCGCACTATAACGCCCTTTATTATGATTGCAAGTAAAATAATCAAATAAATGATGTGCGGGTGTGTTTAACACAGATTGGCCAGTGTATTATTTATCCTTCTGAATCAATACAGTGGTAAATTATTTAACCAAATCGAATCAATTTATATATAATTTTAAATATATTTTAACTAAATACATTGTGTATGCACCCTATTTATGATAAAGTCTAAATGTAGAGAGAGTTATTAACCTAAGAAGTGAAGAGGCTTTAAAATGAAAAAAATTAATGAAATAAAAAAAGAAATAGATCTTCCTGATATAAGAGATTGGAACGATGTGATATATGGTGGTGATAGAGATGATACTATTCATGGTGGCGATGGGGATGATTACATTCATGGCGGCGCTGGTGACGATGTATTATACGGAGACGAAGGCAATGATACACTTGTTGGCGGTATCGGAGAGGATTATCTTAATGGTGGCGCCGGTGATGATTTAATTTATGCTAGTGGTGGCGATTATGTTGATGGTGGTGCTGGTTTTGATAGTTTAGAAGTATCTGTTAGCGCAGAAGATGTTTCACCTTTTGGGCTTGATATTTTCGTTTTGGACGATGTTTACAACATTGAGTCTTTGAGTGTTGTGGGTGATGCCGGAGAAGGAAATTATGTGGTTGTAGAAGATGATTATTGGAACGAAGGTCTAACAGAGGTGGATGTTTCAGGCGTAACGGCCGAAGCAGTTGGTGTGATTTTGGATGACAGAGAGAATGACCTAAATATTGTGGGTACGGTCAATACCAGTAGCGATCCGATGGAGGGTTCTACTTATATAACCGGTAGCGGTAACGATACGATCACAAACACCAGAGCAGGCGATTATGTTGATGGTGGTGCTGGTTTTGATAGTTTAGAAGTATCTGTTAGCGCAGAAGATGTTTCACCTTTTGGGCTTGATATTTTCGTTTTGGACGATGTTTACAACATTGAGTCTTTGAGTG
>JAUIFA010000006.1 GCA_030429625.1 Alphaproteobacteria bacterium
CAGCTGCGTCGCCTTGGCCGTGCCGCTCATGCTGATCGTGCTCACACCCGTCAGTAGCGTACTGCTAAAGTCAAACGCCGCAGCCTCTTCCAATACCAATGTGCCCGTTCCCCCACCAGTGATGGCGGTAGAAAATCCAGTAACATTGGCTGTGTCCAACGTCATAGCTACATTACCAAAGCTAAGCGTTTCCACATTACTGTTGGTGATACCAGTCAGGTCATCCGTACCGTTAAACACAATAGTCTGTGCTGTGCCTGCCGCACCAGTCAGAGTGGTTACACTGGCAATATCCGCTGCATCCACTGTTACCTGTGTTGCCTTAGCCGTGCCGTTCATGCTGATGGTAGTAACCCCCGTCAGTGCTGTACTGCTGAGATCAAATGCTGCTGCTTCTTCCAATACCAATGTACCTGCTCCACCACCGGTAATGGCCGTACTAAAGGCAGTGACATTGGCGGTATCAACCGAAACAGAGAAATCGCCAAATGCCAAAGTCTCTACGTCGGTTACTGTCACCCCACTAATGTCGGATGCATCGCCTAAAGTCAGGGATTGCCCAGTTCCGTTGGTTCCGGTTAGAGCAGTCAAGCTGGCTATATCTGCAGCATTGACCGTAATTCCGCTAACCGTACCAGCACCCAGAGTAATGGTCTCCACCGTTAAGAATGAACCTGATGCACTGATGTCCAGCGCTCCTGTTCCGGTAATTACCACACCATCTGTGCCCGTGCCTCCCGTAACCGTATCTCCTGTCATCGCGTTGCTAGCGACCAAACGAATAGTATCATTTCCACCGCCACCGGCAATGCTCACTGAAGCACCTGCACCCACAGTAATATCGTCATCGCCCGTACCCCCGACGATAGTATCCACCCCGCTGCCACCAACGATGCTGGTATCCACTCCATCTTTAGCAACCACACGATTTCCACTATTGCTTAACGTTACCGCACCCGTACCCGCAATTTCAACTGTATTTGCAGAATCCACATCGGACGTATCTAAAGAGGTAATGGTATACGTAGAATTCGCTAATTCCACTGTATCATTGTCTGATGCATCCACGAACACATCGCTGATGGTGATGCTATTACCCGCTGCAGAAAGGGAAATAATGTCGATGCCTGTTTTATTGACCAATTCCGCCGTAGTAATGGTGGCCGCATCGGTAAAAATAATTGAATCGTTCCCCGAGCCACCAACTAGAGTATCCGTAGCCGCAAAATTAGCCTCCGACGTAGTAAAACTATCGCCAGCCCCGCCGCCAGTAAAATTATCATTTCCTGAAGTCAGAGTATAACTTAGAGACACTGGATCTGGTCCTGCGCCGGTTTGAAGCAGCGTCGCTAGGGTAATTGTCCCGTCATCAAAGGTAAAATACTCAACATTGGAAATATAATCCGTACCATCATCCCCAACCAACGTGACTACATCTACGGTTCTGTCCACCGTATAATCAGCAAAATTCCCGCTTAAAATAACTGTATCTGTTCCCGAACCACCGTCGATAGTATCGTTACCTGTGCCACCAGTAATCGTATCGTTTCCTGAACCACCATTCAAGGAGTCATTACCCGTACCACCGGTAATCACATCATCGTCTTTTTGGCCATCTATAGTATCTGATCCGCTGCCCCCATCAATCGTATCATTTCCCTGACCACCAACAGCAACATCTGCCCCAGCATCGCATGTTATGGTATCGTCTCCGGCATTTCCTCCTAAAGAGTCATCCCCTGTTCCTCCGATGAGTGTATCATTGCCAGTACCCCCAAAAATACTGTCATTGCCAGTACCCCCATCTATCGAATCATCCCCTTCATCACCACGGATGCTATCTGCTCCCGCACCTCCGGTAATAATATCATCATCAAGATTACCGTAGATGCTATCGTCCCCAGCACCCCCAGAAAGCGTATCATTGCCCTGACCACCACGCACAAGATCATTACCGGACCCACCATCGACCGAATCTGTTCCTTGATTTCCGTTTAGTGTATCGTCTCCTATGCCGCCATCAAGAGTATCGTCATCTTTATTGCCATTTAAAACATCGTTACCTGCACCACCAGTAACCAAATCATTACCCTGACCACCGCGGACAAAATCATTACTTGTACCACCTTCTACCGTATCATCTCCCAAATTTCCATTGAGTGTATCGTCCCCAGAATTACCATTTAATGAATCATTATCCTGACCACCCTTCAAATCATCTTCACCACCCCCGCCAAGCAATGTATCGGCTCCTTGATTGCCACGAAGAACATCGCCCCCGCCACCACCACTTATAGAATCCGCGCCGGAGCCACCTTTTAACGTATCGTTATTATCATCTCCTTCAAGAGTGTCATTGCCCGCTCCACCAAAAATGGAATCCGCACCATCTCCACCCGACATTGAATCATTACCAGCTTCTCCGGAAAGGGTATCTGCTCCCCCACCTCCGGAAAGTGTATCATCTCCCTCATCACCTATGAGAATATCGTTGCCTGTTCCGCCGGCCAACAAGTCGTTGCCAACGCCACCAAGCAATGTGTCGTTTCCTCCGATACCTTCAAGCGTATCACTGCCGCTACCACCAACGATACTGTCAGCCTCAGCCAGACCAACCAATAATTCGTCCGCCGATGTACCAGAAATATTAGACATTTTCTAATTTTTCTCCCCAAAGCAAGCTAAGTGCAGCTCTTAAACATAAAAATTCCCAGCCTGAAAATACCGTCTTAAAACTGCTTTGTCTAGAAGAATCTCCTATATATAGTATAGATTTTATACATCATAACTATATATAGTAGTTATCCACAAGATAACTCTTTAGAATATAAAGATAATCAACTTATTTATTGAAAATTGCCCAATCAGGAACAGTGGCCGGAGAGATAGAGAAATTCCAGCTTATGATGCTATACACACATATTACTATCAATGCGATGGACACGATGTTCATTATTATTCCCGCCCTAACCATCTGAGGTATATGAATATACCCACTTGCAAAGACAATGGCATTGGGCGGTGTTGCCATGGGCAGCATAAAAGCACAAGACGAGGCCAACGTTGCCCCCACGGTAAACAACAATGGATTTTCTCCTAATTCTAAGGACATGGCTGCCAATACCGGCAAAAATACAGTTATTAGAGCCAAATTACTCATACATTCTGTTAATAACAAAACAATAAACAGCGAGAGCACAAGAACAATAAGAATTCCGTGGGATGAGAAAGTGGTTATATGGCTACCAATGACCTCAACCAATCCACTGGATTTCATAGCCGCCGCCACACTCAATCCACCTCCAAACAATAATAATATTCCCCATGGCAAATTTCTCATGTCTTCCCAATCCAATATGAATCCTTTCTTTTCCGGCATAGGAATAAGGAATAAAGATACTGCCGCCGCCACCGCAATTATTGAATCTTCTACATAATATACTGGTAATAATCCCTTGAATATCCACAATAAAGCTGTTGATACAAACACAACCATTACTGCTTTTTCTGCGTAGTCCATTTTACCAAGACATTGGTACTGCTCTTCTATTAAACTGCCAGCCTCTTCAAGCAGACCCAAATTATTGGGATAGATAAAAAAGCAAATTAACCACCAACACAGAAATAACAATACCAGAGCAAAAGGTACACCGATAATCATCCACGTTGAATATTCAATTACATACCCATATGTCTCGTCCATAAACCCTGCAAATATAGCATTTGGCGGGGTTCCTGTTAACGTGGCTGTCCCACCTATGTTGGCCGCATAAGCAATGCTCAACATCAGCGACAAGGCAAAATATTTTTCCGATTTGCTTAAATCGCTGTGATTGCCACAGGCTGGTAAAATAATTTCCAATACTGAAACCGCAATGGGTAACATCATTACCGTGGTTGCCGTGTTACTGATCCACATGCTTAAAAATGCGGTAGCCAACATAAAACCGAGAATAATTCCATTGGCATTTGTGCCAGTTTTTCGAACAATAGAAAGAGCAATTCTTCTGTGTAACTGCCATTTTTGCATTGCGATAGCAATCACAAATCCCCCAAAAAATAAGTAGACAATGGGATGAGAATAGTTGCTAGTAACGTCTTTCAATGGCATGACTTCAAGCAACGGAAATAAAATCATTGGCAAGAGCGCCGTCACAGGAATTGGCACTGCTTCACTAATCCACAAGGTAAGCATCAAAAACACAACCGAGATAACCCGACAAGCCACAATCGGCAGATCGGCAAATGGTGTGAGCAGATTTAGCAACACAAAAACTGCCACCCCACCAAAAATGGAAACCATCCTTTTATTCATCGCCAATACCCACCCATATTATTTTTCCTAAATAAAATTATACTAGGCTAGTAACAAAATACTATGTTTGTAAAGTGCTAAATTTTATGATATCTTAAGCTGTGATACTGTCTGTTGGTATGGCAGAGACGAAAGGGGGGGAAATGAAACATAAAGTATGTTTAATTGTAGACAATAAGAGCGTCAATGGTAAGGTCATTGGTTCTATTGCCAGATCCCTTGAATTTCAAACAGTCAATGTTAGCTCGGCAGATGATGCTTTATCTTTTATCACCAGTGGGGTTGCCGATGTGGTGTTTCTTGATTGGCACATGGATAATACGGATATTAAAGAATTAATGAAAAATATCCGTAACAATGTACAAGGCCAGGTTGTTCCTATAATTATTGCCACGGAAGACCCACAGGAAAAGTTAAGACATGAGGCTTATGACATCGATGCAGATGCTGTAATACACAAGCCTATTTCTATCGATCAAATCGCTACATTATTTGACAAACTTTCTGTATTCTAATGCCTCATAAAATTAACTCAGAAACCCACTTTTTCTCCATCTACTCCATATTTATAATATTAGTGGGGTTAGGGTTATTAGGTTTTTATTCCTACCAAAACTACTCCATTGGTAGTATTGATTTTAAAGAAGCACTTCGGATAAAAATCCAAACACAAAAATATAACCCCATATCTTTTATTGAATCCGATGATGAACAGGCTTTTGAAAGAGCTATCTATAGTATTGAATCAATGGGAAAAGAGGGTGCTGATCTTATAATCAGGGAGCTTAATGATAAAAATATATCTAAGAAAAAATTCTTAAATAGTATTTATATATTAGGTAGGCTTGGAAAAAATGCCTATCACAGCGCACCATTAATCCGCCAACATTTATCGAACAAAGATCCGGATGTAAGGGCAACAAGTGCTAAAGCCTTGGGCAAGATACGGGATAAGTCTGCTGTTAGTGATATTGCCGTATTGTTATTTGATGAGAACAAATGGGTAAGGGAAAGTGCTATTGCTTCCTTAAAAAGGATTGACACAAAAGAGGCTAGAAAATATTTGAATAAAATAAAAGATTAAGACGCAATGTTCCTTGTTGCTTCCGGCAGGCGAAACCTTGCACCTTCAAGCAAATCCGTGACCATAATTTGGCAGCCAAGCCGAGAGGTTAATGTTAACCCAAAGGCCAGATCCAGCATATCCTCCTCTTCCTCCGAAGGCTCTGGCAATGCATCAAACAGTTCTTCATCTTCTACAATACAATGGCATGTAGAACAGGCCAAAGACCCCTCACATGCTCCTTCTAAAGGAATATTATTGGCATGTGCAACTTCCAACACGGAAACGCCATTGGCCGTTTCCACTGTTTTTTCCGTCCCATCAGGATAAATAAATGTAATTTTAGTCATTCCCCTATTATCTTTCTAGTGTAGCGGTTTTTCCTGCTCCAACGTGTGATTGTGAAGAGGCATCTACAGTTCCTTGCAGCCCACTTATACCAGAAAGATCCAGCCCTGCAACTGCCTTATCAAAATTTTGGCTAAAATCTTCACGCGCCTGTTCTACAACTTCTGGATTTTTATTGGCAAAATCATTGATAGTGGCTTGCACCACCTCCCCATGTTCCGGTGAAATCCCTGTATTCTTAGCAAAACTCTGTGCTTCTTGAGAGCTTGCACGACCATCATCACCCAACATATTAGTAATTGCCTCTTGGGCTTTCTCTGTACCAGAAGCCAGAAAATCTCTTGTTTTATCAATAATATTTTCTTGATCTGGCTCATTATTCAATAGTGCTTTACCACCAAAATAACCAGCCGCAGCAATTACCGCACCAATAGCCACTTTTCCAAAACCACTGCCAGCAAGGTCTTTAAGCTGATCTGCGACCCGACCCATCATGCCTTGACGCACTTCACCAACATCCTGACCTTCTGCTAGTTGCTGTTGAACTACCTCATCATTTTGGCGGCCAAAATCCGGCACCAATGCGGTCACCACTTTAGAAGCAAGAAATTGTGCAATTTCACCCGCTGCCACGGCAGCCGCTCCTTCCAATCGTCCCACCTCACCGTCTTGAGAAAATTTCTTAAGAAGTGCGTCTGTCACCAGTTTATCCGCCCCTGCACCAGCAAGCTCACCTATACTCCTATCGCTAAAACCATTTTTCATTACACCATCAATCGCATCAGCAATGACTTCTTTGTTATTGGTACCCTTTAAACCATTGGGGTCATGTAATATCTGAAAAGCCTGATTGGCATCGGTAAAAGTTTCACCAGCTCCTGTTAGTGTGCTTAAAATACCCATAATTTTCTCCTGTTATAAAAATCTATTTTTTCATTATAGTTAAAATTTTATTAAAAATCAACTTTTTCCTCTATATCCTCTACCGTATTGCCCGCAATAAATTGTTTTACAGCGCGATCCATACGCATTTGGGCAAAATCTGTGCATATCTTGTCCAGCTGACCTACCTCATAGTCTAGTTCATCACGGTCTTGCCCTTGCTGCAGTTGCTTTACACGCTCAATTTGTTGATCGATGGTTGCTTTATACCCATCCTCCAATAAATCACCGTCTTTTTCAAGAGCAGACAACACCCCATTAATTGCTACTTCTGCTTCAATACGTGACTCAGCCAGAAGTCTAGCGGTAATATCTTCGCGGGCATGTTCCATACTCTCCCGCAGCATCGTTTCCACCTCCTCCGTGGCTAATCCATAAGAAGGTTTTACCTGAATTTCTTGTTCCACTCCGGTGGTTTCTTCCCGTGCGGAAACGGTTAATAAGCCATCCGCATCAATAGTAAATGTCACCTCAATGACTGCACTACCCGCCGCCATTGGCGGAATACCCATCAGATCAAAATCAGCCAATGAACGATTTTGGAACACCATCTCCCGCTCCCCCTGCACCACATGCACTTTAAGCCCGGTTTGATTGTCTTTAAACGTAGTGTATTTTTGTGAGACAGAAGCTGGGATAGGCGTATTTCTTGGAATAATAACCTCGGTTAACCCACCCATGGTCTCTATCCCCAAGGAAAGCGGCGTCACATCTAACAACAAACTATTACTCCCCTGCGATAAAGACTCTGCCTGAACCGCCGCCCCAATGGCCACCACCTTGTCCGGATCCACATCAGTCAATGGCGCGATACCAAGGAACGCCTCCACTTTCTTCCGCACCAATGGCACACGGGTAGAACCCCCCACCAGCACAACACCTTTTATGACATCTCTATGCACACGTGAATCCACCAGAACATTCTGAATGATATCAATAGTTTCTAAAACAAGTGGCTCAATAAGCTGGTTAAATTTCTCTACATTTATAGAAATATTGCTGCCCTTATATTCGGTTTCAAATCTATCATTATCACTAAGGCACTCTTTGGCTTTTTTAGCGATAGTCACCAGCGCATTAAAATCTTTGTTATCAAAACCATACTCAGCAATAAAATATCGGGCTATTATGTTATCAAAATCATCCCCGCCAAGGGCAGTATCTCCACCAGTTGCCAGAACTTGAAAGACTCCTTTTTCCATCCGCAACATAGAGACATCAAAAGTACCACCACCAAGATCATAAATAGCATAAATGCCTTCCGCTTCATTGTCCAAGCCATATGCCAAAGCCGCAGCGGTTGGCTCATTAACCAAACGCATAACCTCAAGCCCAGCAAGCCTTGCTGCGTCTTTGGTTGCCTGACGCGCAGCATCATCAAAATACGCCGGAACAGTAATGACTGCCCTGTCCACTTCATTTTCCAACGCATCTTCTGCACGTTTTTTTAGGGTTTTTAAAATTTCAGCAGACACTTCAATAGCCGTAAGTTTCTTACCGTCCACATCAATCCTAACAATGGCCTTATTTTCATCGTCTACAATCTTAAAAGGAAGGTCTTCAACAATTTTCTTTATGTCTGCTACCCCTCTGCCCATCAATCTTTTAACCGAACGAATTGCTCCTTTCTTTTCTATCGCCTCCTGCCCCACAATGATTTTACCGCCTTCGTACGCCACTATCGAGGGCAACAATACATTACCCTGTTTGTCACTAACGACTTCACGGATTCCTTGATTAGAGATAGCCACAAGGGAATTTGTGGTACCCAAATCAATACCCACCGATGCACCCCCTTGATGGGGCAAAGGTGTTTGTCCAGGTTCATGTATATCAATCAACATCATACGATTTTTAGCCTTTTCATTCTGATTTCGTCTACAAATTTATCCAGATATTTCATACGGGTACAAAGCTGTCCGGCTTCTTTTAAATCACCTTCAACAAAGGCTTTTGATAAACGTTCAACACATTCATCACGCATGGTTTTATTCTTATTCTCCAGCTTTTTTACCTCTTCCAAAGTCTCCGCCTCTAAAAGATTTTCTCGCATTTCCATGGCCTCTGCCAACAAAATCCGGCAAGGCTGCACTCCTTCTTTATTGTCTTGATTTACCACAATATTGTGCAAAAATAGAAGGTATTCCGCACGATGCAAATCGTCTTTCAAAATTTTGTAAGCATCGTTAATAATACGGGATTTTTGTGCTGCTGCGAGTTTTTCTGCCGGAGATGTATTCCCAAATTTATCAGGGTGAAACTCTCTTTGCAGGTTAAAATAAATCTGGTCTAACGCACCGACTTCTATATTATAAGATTCTGGCAACCCGAATAAGGTAAAAAAATTCTCATTATGTTTATTAAAAATCATACCTAAATCAATGTTCCTTTAGACGTGGAAACTCTCTCCACAACCGCATTGCCCCTTTTCATTGGGGTTAACAAACGTAAAACCAGATTTAAACTTGTCCTGCACAAAATCCATCTCACTGCCGATAAGATACATGATTGCCTTTGGATCAATCAACACCGTGACACCTTTATCGTTAATCACTTCCTCAAACTTTTGCACATCATCGGCATATTCAATCGTGTAGGCCAAACCTGAGCAGCCGCCTTTGCGTACGCCAACACGAATGCCCGCAGATTCTTTCCCTCTGTTGTCCAACAACTCCTTGACCCGCACTGCCGCAGCATCTGAAATGGTAATTGCCTTTTTCATCTTTCATCCTTTGTCATTCTCAGACGTAGTCTGGGAATCCAGTTATACAATCTTTTCATACAAATCTTCCCATTTCGGGTGTTACCCTCATGAGGATGACAACTAACCTCTTTTACTGCGGTAATCCGCAATGGCAGCCTTGATCGCGTCTTCAGCCAAAACCGAGCAGTGAATTTTTACCGGCGGAAGTGACAATTCCTGAGAAATATCCTTATTGGTGATTTTCTCCGCCTCATCCACATTCTGCCCCTTGATCCACTCCGTTGCCAAGGAACTAGACGCAATAGCTGAACCACAGCCAAACGTTTTAAACTTAGCGTCTTCAATGACCCCTTCATCGTTGACCTTAATTTGAAGTTTCATCACGTCACCGCAGGCAGGCGCACCTACCAAACCAGTACCAACATTACCTTCTTTTTCATCCATCTTTCCAACATTACGAGGATTCTCATAATGATCGATCACTTTATCTGAATATGCCATTTTACTTCTCCTTATAAAAATTAATGGGCAGCCCATTCAATCGAATTAATATCAATACCGTCTTGAGCCATATCCCAAAGCGGGCTAAGATCTCGTAATTTTTGTACATTTTCTTTGACAATTCTAATCGCCTCGTCAATTTCTTCTTCTGTCGTAAAACGTCCAATCCCAAAACGGATTGACGTATGAGCCAAATCATCTCCCAGACCAATACCATGGAGCACATAGGAGGGTTCTAAGCTTGCCGACGTACAGGCCGAACCACTGCTGACAGCCAAATCACGAATCGCCATTAGCATCGATTCACCTTCAATATAGGCAAAGCTTAAGTTCAAATTCCCCGGAATACGCTGCTCCATATCACCGTTAACATATACATCAGGAATCTCTGAGACTAAGCCCTGATACAACCTATCACGTAGCTTGATTAAACGTTTATTTTCAGATTCCATTTCCTGAGCACATAATTCCGCTGCCTTACCAAATCCAACAACCAGAGGAGCTGGCAACGTGCCTGAACGCAAGCCCCTTTCCTGCCCACCACCGTTGATTAAGGGCTGCAAACGCACGCGCGGACGGCGACGTACATAAAGCGCACCAATGCCCATCGGGCCATAAATTTTATGACCGGAAATAGACATCAAATCAATGTTCATCTCTTCCACATCCAAAGGAATCTTACCAAAAGCCTGCGCGCAATCTGTGTGGAAAAACACTTTATTTTCACGGCAGATGGCACCAATTTCTTTTAGAGGTTGAATCACACCAATCTCATTATTCACCCCCATCACTGAAACCAAAACAGTTTGTTCAGTAATGGCATTTTTTAAATCATCAAGATTAATAAGGCCATTCTTACCCACTGAAAGATAGGTAACTTTAAACCCTTCTGACTCCAGATGACGGCATGAATCCAGCACACATTTATGCTCAGTTTTGACGGTGATGACATGGTTTTTCTTACCCTGATAAAAATGCGCCACTCCTTTGATGGCCATATTATTGGCCTCAGTCGCTCCAGAGGTAAAAATAATTTCCTTTGGGTTGGCTTTAATCACGTCCGCAATTTGTGCGCGGGCGGTTTCCACCCCATCTTCTGCTTCCCAACCATAGGCATGGGAGCGAGAATGAGGATTACCAAATTTTTCCATAAAGTACGGTGTCATCGCCTCAAACACTCGAGGATCCATCGGCGTAGTGGCCTGATAATCCATATAGATTGGCATTTTGCGGGCTTTATTTATTTCTACAATATTTGGCATTCTATCCCCCTACGCAGCCTGTTTTTCACTAACTGCATTATTATAATTTTTCTTCCATACTTCCATAAACGCGTCGATTTCTTCTTTCAACGTGTCCACCCCAATACTCACCCTGATCGCATTTTTAATGTATTTGGGATCCAACTGCATGGCTTTAAGCACATGCGATTCCTGCACCGTTCCTGAAGAACATGCTGAACCATTACTCACCGCTATTCCTGCAAGATCATACGAAATAAGCTGCGTATCACTGGGCATATTAGGGGTGGCCACACAGGTAGTGTTAGGCAATCGACTGACCTCTTTACCTACAATTAATGCCTCCGGAGCAAAGGACATAATTTGATCCTCAAGATAATCCCGTAAAGCACTGTCCATTTTGCCAACCAACAGTGCGGCAGTACCAAAACCAACAATGGCCATAACGTTTTCTGTTCCAGCACGCAAACGGCCTTCTTGCCCACCTCCAACAATGATAGGATCAATTTCCAAACCTTTTTTAATAATCAGTGCTCCCACACCTTGAGGCCCGCCAAATTTATGTGCTGATATGCTCATCATATCCACATTAAGTTCATTAAAATTCACATCAATCTTGCCAATTGCCTGGCTGGCATCACAGTGGATAAAGCCACCGGAACCTACCACCATGGACGCAATCTCGCCAATGGGCTGGATAACACCGGTTTCATTGTTTGCCAGCATGATAGATACCAATGAGCGTCCTTTGGAATTCTGTAAAATACGCTTTAACACCTCCAAATCCACCAAACCACTGTCATTAACCGGAACAATCCCGCCTGAGCCTTTACACACGGCCTTTAACACTGAAATATGTTCCACCGCTGAAACCACGATAGAATCAGCTTGCTTAAACCCTTTAATTGCCAAATTATTGGCTTCTGTTCCTGAACCGGTAAAGATCAATGTCTGGCCTTTTGCCCCCACCGCATCAAGAATATTTGCTCGCGCTTCATCAATGTATTTTTTAGCCTTACGACCAAAAGAATGCACTGAGGACGCATTAAGCGGCTCCGCCATCACTTCTGACATAGCCACACGCACCGCATACTTGACCGTAGTGGTCGCATTGTGATCCAAATATATGTTCTTATTCTTTTCCATTTATTTAAAAACCAATTTAATGTTATATGTTCGCTGCGGCCTTCCTGTTTTTAATATCCGAGGCAATATCCTGACCAAGAAAATCAATAACTTTCTTTTCACCATACACCACATCATATACGGTCACTGAAGAAAGATATTGCTTGATCACATCGCCCAGCCCATGCCATAAATCATGCGTTAAACACTTGCCGTTTGAACTCATGCATCCACTGTCCTTGTGATCCTTACAACGCGTAATTTTCAACTGTTCTTCTACGGCGCTAACCAACTCATAAATAGTAATGTCGTTTGGCTCTTTGTTTAAAATATAGCCACCACCTGGCCCTCGTACAGAACTTACAATGGCGTGTTTTTTCAGCTTTGCAAATAATTGCTCCAAATAGGCTAGTGTAATCTCCTGACGTTCCGCAATTTGGAGCAATGAAACAGGTTTATGTTTATTGATTGTCTGATCATATTTTGAATACAACGCCAAATCAGCAATGGCCATCGTGGCATAGCGCCCTTTTGTGGTTAACATCATATTTTATCCTCCTGAGGCAATATCAGACTTGTGAACATCCCATTCTTCTGCTGATTTTGCTAATTCTTCATCTCTGTTTTCAATTTCTTTCATACGTTTATTAAGTTTTTTAACTTCTTCAAGTAATGAATCAATAACCAGCTGTCTTGGGTCTTGCATATCATCTTCTGTTCCATAGGCAGCAAAATGTGTGTCATGTTCATAATCCACTTTTTTATCTTTTACTTCGGGATGTTCAAGCTTCACAGCACGTGCGGGCACCCCCACCATGGTTGTATCTGGCGCCACATCTTTTAACACCACAGCATTTGAACCAATCCGCGCCCCATCACCAATATGTATCGCGCCCAAAATCTGTGCTCCTGAGCCAATAATCACTCCGTTACCCACCTGCGGATGGCGAATCCCGTCATGCGAGGTTGTTCCTCCCAAAGTCACACCATGATAAATCGTTACATAATCTCCAATCTTAGCCGTTTCACCGATAACCACACCCATACCATGATCGATAAAAAAACGCTGGCCTATCGTCGCACCAGGGTGAATTTCTATGCCCGTAAAAAACCTAGCAAGCTGGGAAACAAACCGCGCCAAAAATCTAACTTTATGCCGCCATAACCAATGGGAAAAACGATAGGCTACCATAGCATGAAAGCCTGGGTAGCAAAAGAAAACCTCTGCCCGAGATTTTGCCGCCGGATCACGATCAAAAAACGAATCTATTTCCGCAAATATGCCCATAATTATAAAACTTTACTCATCTTTATATTCAATTCTTTACATATCATTCACAACTGTCTATATAATGCTTCGACTATTATAGCACAGTTAACCTAGCTGGGCTATTAAAATAACCAAGTTAAATAGTCAACTATTATCTTTGCGAATGAATCGCAACTAGGGTTACGTAGAGGAATTATATGGCGGATATTATCATCAATGGTCCTGAGGGAAGAATTCAAGGTCGCTATCATCATAACGAAAATAAAGGCGCACCTGCCGCACTAATTCTCCATCCACACCCCAAACACGGCGGCACCATGAACAACAAGGTGACCTATAATATTTACAAAACATTTGCCCGTAATGGTTTTTCGGTTTTGCGTTTTAATTTTCGTGGGGTTGGACGTTCTGAGGGTGAATTTGATAATGGAGTTGGTGAATTAACCGATGCAGCAACAGCACTGGACTGGTTACAAACCCAAAACCCTGATGCGGTAACCTTCTGGGTGGGTGGTTTTTCTTTTGGTGCATGGCTTTCCATGCAATTATTGATGCGCCGCCCTGAATTAGAAGGTTTTGTCACGGTTTCACCTCCTGCAAATATGTATGATTTTGGCTTTTTGGCTCCCTGTCCACGTTCCGGCTTAATTATTCAAGGAGATCAGGACAGTATTGTTGATGAAGATGCGGTTTCTAATCTGGCTGAAAAACTAGAAAATCAACGCAATATCAATGTTGATTACAAAGTTATTGGCGGAGCGGATCATTTCTTCCGCAATCAAATTGATGACCTTAACGATGTTATGCATGAATATATTTCAACCAACATCATTGATATTAAACGTCGTGGTCAAATTAGACCGGACAGAAAACGCCGCCAGTTACCGAAGACGTACTAACTCCGGTTGTTGTTGGCAAAGTTAAGGGCAATCCCTTAAGACTACGCACCGCTAAATAAGCAAAAGCCTGTGCCTCCACTGCATCTGGATTTACACCCAACTCAGTGATATTGAGGGCCTCCATCTGACAATATTGATTAATATTTTCCATTAATATCTGGTTGTTTACTCCTCCACCAGAAACATAAAGCTTAGCAGGCTTCTTCGGCAGATATTTCAAAGCATTAGCAATACCCAAAGCCGTAAAAGCATTAAGTGTTGCTAACGTATCTTCTGGCGACAAATCAGCACATTCCTCTAGTCCATAAGCAAAATGATCTCTATCAAGCGATTTTGGTGGCTGTTTTTTAAAAAACTTATCAGCAGACAAATACTCTAATATCCCCTTATCAGCCTGTCCATTACTAGCCAACATACCTCCTTCATCACATGAGAGATTAAAATTCGCCATCATTGCATCGTCCATCAACGCATTGCCCGGCCCCACGTCAAATGCTATAATCTCCTCTCCACAGACATAGGTTATGTTTGCTACTCCGCCTAAATTCAGAATAGCCATAGGCTGATCATGGTTCTTTAGCAACGCTTTGTGATACAATGGCACAAGCGGTGCGCCCTGTCCACCGGCAGCCATATCTGCACTGCGAAAATCATTAACCACATCAATTTTTGTTAATGTCGCCAATAATTTACCATCCCCAATTTGCCAAGTTAGCCCCTGATCAGGCCGATGATCAATCGTGTGACCATGAAATCCAATTATATTTATATTAGAGTATGATAAATTAGATTCTTTAAGTAATTTATTAATTATATTAGCGTGTATTTTGGTCAATTCTTTGACCAACTCATCACCAACTTTTTTACTCATTACTGCATTTCGTAATTTCGTTCTAAATTTTTCTGAATAAGGCTGATGGACAAAATAATCCGTAAGCTCAATCTGCTGTCCGTCCGTATAGAGCAGCGCTGCATCGACTCCGTCCATCGACGTTCCACTCATCAAACCAATCGCACTGAGCATTTGTTGCTTTGACATCGCCTCTTTTTATCCTTATATATTAGACCCCGAGGACTATAAATTAGCAGGATTTTGACCAAATGACAAATGAACTATTCACACTGATTGAACAACGTGGGTATTTGAGCGATTGTACGGACACGGACGGTCTAAAGAAACTGCTGTCTGAACAAAAAAATGTACCTATTTATATTGGTTTTGACTGTACTGCTCCTTCACTGCATGTGGGTAGCCTTATTCAGATTATGATTCTCCGCCACATCCAAAAATCGGGTCATAAGCCGATTGTCCTTATGGGCGGCGGGACGACTAAAGTGGGCGACCCTTCTGGCAAAGACGAATCGCGCAAAATGCTTTCTGATGCTGATATTCAGAACAACATGGACAGCATCAAGCATGTTTTTGCTCAATTTATGGAATTTGAAGACGAATTTGATGCCAACTCCAACAACGCCTTTATGGTGAATAATGACGATTGGCTGAAAGACTTAAACTACATTGATTTCTTACGTGATTATGGCCCTCATTTTTCCATCAATCGTATGCTGACCATGGAAAGTGTAAAATTACGTCTGGAACGGGAATCGCATCTCAGCTTCCTAGAGTTCAACTACATGCTGTTGCAAGCTTATGATTTTGTGGAATTGAAGAAAAATTATGGCTGTAAAATACAAATTGGCGGCTCTGACCAATGGGGCAATATTGTTAACGGTATTGAGCTGAACCGTCGTCTTGGTGGCGATGAAATCTTTGGCCTGACTACGCCACTGATCACCACATCAAGCGGGGCTAAAATGGGTAAAACCGCCAGCGGCGCAATATGGCTTAACCCAGACCAATGCTCGCCTTACGATTATTGGCAGTTCTGGCGCAACACAGAAGATGCCGACGTTGGCCGTTTCTTACGTTTGTTTACCGAGCTTTCCCTAGAGGAAATTGCCCAGTTGGAACAAGCAGAAGGCGCAGAAATCAACAAGGCAAAAATTGAGTTGGCGAATGCGGCCACCGCTCTTGCCCACGGAAAAGACGCGGCAAAAGAAGCCGAAGCCACTGCACAAAAGGTGTTTGAACAAGGCGGTATTGGGGACGATTTACCCACGGTAGAAATCTCCAAGGTAGAGTTAGATGCAGGAATACCGGTATTTAAACTGTTTGTTACCGCAGGCTTGGAAGAATCTGGTGGAGCGGTACGCCGCTTAATCAAAGGCGGCGGCGCAAAAATAAACGATCAAAAGATTGACGATGCCGAACAAGTCATTACCTCTACCGATATCAACTCAGATGGCATAATTAAGCTTTCTGCCGGCAAAAAACGTCATGCTCTTGTTAAAATTGCTTAATTCTTTCTAAATTTGACAATTAGTATATCTACCAATATATTAGAGTTGAAAATTGAAACGTTTGACTAATGAATTTGAAAGGATTCACGGACATTTCTATAGTGACTCTACACAGTTACTGCATTGGACATTCAGGCCAAAATAAATGAAAGGGTAGGATCATGTCATCAAACGACCAACTTGACGATCTTGCAAAAGGATTTGGATTTAAAACATCCATTTTCTTTTTTGTTCTTCTGATCCTTGCCATTTTGCTTGTCAGGCTCTTAACAGAACCGAGTGTGCAAAGGGCAGTTGAAGGAACAAAGACGGAGAACGTTCAGGTGGAATAACTAGGAAAGGTGAATCAAATGCACGATAAACCTTGGTGGGTATTTCAGCTCACATTGGTTGCGGGCGTTCTCATGACCATACTTGTAAGCCTACACCTAATGGGCGATCTAGATGGTTTGAGCAACACTCCAACAAAGGTCAACCTGTTCATCCTCTTAGCAATATTTTTGGCATGGATGTTGTTCTGTAAAACAGACGACCCTGCCATTGAGCTATCATCTGACGATGAGATCGACTGAACGTGTACTAAGCAGAAAGGAAGTGACGTATGAGTAAGGATAAACCTGCGTTACGCTGGGCCACCAAAATATTACTGATACTGCTTCTAGGAGCGATATTGGTAATTATCGGAGGACTTCTGACAAAAAGTTCAGACTCAATCCTGAACCGACTTGTTGGAGATGCAACGACGTACGCTGACACGGTGATGTTGGACAGAGCAGATGCACATCTGCAACCGATGACACGGAATATAGCAGATGAAAATCTGCGACTGGCGGTGATCACCAGCGACGGCATGGTGGTAGAAAAACCTACCCAACCTTATAACGCTGATTGGATTGGCATTATCCTTATCGTTACAGGGTTGATGCTTTTCTTGGGTCTGGTCGTTGTCATACGCTGGAAGAGAACTGGCAAGTTGTGATAAACCGATTTTACAGAGGGGCGTGCGCAAGCACCCCCTCTTTCTTTTTATAAAAATATTAAACAGAACCTAGCAATCGCCAAGAGACTGTTATATAGTCAATCCTAACATGATTATATAGGGGAAACATGGAAAATTTTTCAATTGATAGTATCATTATGGATATGTACGAGCTGGTTGAGGCGTATTTCTTAAGCTATGAAGGTACACTGCAAATTTCCATTGCCATTTTGCTATCTGTCATCGCCTCTTTGTTAAGCAAGAAGCCTAAAAAAATCATTGATCGTTATGTTTCCAAACGTTGGGACAAGAGCAAGCTTGACCAATACAACGAAGAGGCACTCATAGAGCTGATTTTCCCTATCATTAATCTCTCCTTCCTGTGGCTAGCCATTGCCATCATCAGCAGCGAGGCTTTTAACCCAATTTTACTCACCATCATTGCCAAGCTGTATCTGGCCTGGGTGGTCATTCGCTTTTTTTCCAGCATGGTTCGCATCCCAGGGCTTTCAAAAATTATTGCCACCATTGCGTGGAGTGTGGCGGCACTAAGCATCATCGGTAAGCTTGGTTCTACTGTTGAATTGCTTGATAGTTTTGCTTTTAGTTTGGGAAAAATTCATATTTCTGCCCTAACGGTCATTAAAGGCATCATCACTTTTAGTATTCTGTTATGGATCGTAGGGCTGATCTCACGCATTTCAGAACGCAAGATCAAATCCATCAAGGGGATGACACCCTCCACGCGTGTATTGATGATTAAAACCATAAAAATTACACTCATTACTCTGGCTGTTTTTATTGGTCTGGATAGTATCGGGATTGACCTAACCGCTCTGACCGTCTTTGGTGGTGCTATCGGTTTGGGGTTAGGTTTTGGCTTACAAAAAGTTGTCTCTAATCTTGTTTGTGGTGTCATTCTTCTATTAGATAAATCTGTAAAACCCGGTGATGTGATTCAGGTGGAGGATACTTATGGTGAGGTGAATTCTCTTGGCGCACGCTATGTTTCGGTTATCACGCGTGATGGGTTTGAACATCTCATTCCTAACGAGAATCTGATCACCGAGAAAGTGGTAAACTGGTCGTACAGTGACCCTAATGTACGTCTTAAAATTCCTATTTCTATTTCTTATGATTCCGATTTACACTTGGCATTACAACTTCTTGAAGAATCAGCATTTTCCTGTAGCCGTGTTTTAAAATACCCGACTCCTGCCTCCCGTGTGATAGAATTTGGCGATAGTGGCATTCTACTCGAATTACGGGCATGGATTAACTCTCCTGGGGATGGCGTGGTAAACGTGCAAAGTGAAATCTTGCTCGACATTTGGGATAAATTTAAAGAAAAGAATATCAGCATCCCATACCCACATCGTGACGTAAGTATTACCCCATCAAAAGAACTTGAAGCACTTATCACAAAAATAGTAAAGATGAAGGCTTAGTTCGCATATTTGTCATTGATGAGGGATACAACTTTACCAATAATCACAATGGTTGGAGGGTTTAGCCCTCTTTCGGCTATGACTTCCGGCAAGGAGGCAAGATTGGTGAAACAGACAATCTGACTCTCCATCGTGCCATTTTCTACCGCCACAGCAGGTGTGTCTTCTGCCAGACCAGCGCAAATCAAATTGTTACATATGTTCCTGATATTGCTCAATCCCATATACACCACTAAAGTTGTCTGAGGATCTGCCAAACCTCGCCAATCTAATTCTACGGCCTCACCTTTTTGCTGATGACCCGTTATAAAACGCACACTGGTTGCCATACCGCGATGGGTTAACGGCACACCAAGAAGTGAACTAATCCCTGAAGCGGCACTTATTCCCCCCGTAACTTCAGATTCTACTCCATGCTTTGCCAGATACTCGACCTCTTCTCCACCGCGCCCAAACACAAACGGATCTCCGCCTTTTAAACGCAGTACTTTTTTACCTAATCTGGCTTGCTCCAAGAGGGTCTCATTGATTTCATCTTGTGTCATTACATGTTGACGACACGATTTTCCCGCATAAATACACTCCACATTTTCTGGAATTAACTCAATGATTTCCTTAGGAATCAGGCGATCATATACCACCACCTGCGCCCAATGAGTAATTAGACGGTGGGCTTTGATGGTCAACAATTCAGGATCACCCGGCCCGGCACCAACAATGTGAACAATCTCTGTGGAAGCCGAACCGGACATGGGAATTAATTATGCTACTTTTGCTGCTTGTGAAAGAGAGGCTTTGTGTTTTGACTCTACCCATGAGATATTACCATCTTCACGACGATATACGACATCCAGCCCATCGGTTTTTTCATTGATAAACAATAAGGCAGGAAGCCCGGCAAGATTCATCCGCATTACCGCATCGCTAACACTAAGAATCTCTAATGAGGTTGGCTTTTCAGCAATAATTAGCGGAGTATGGTCAAAACCCTCCTCCACTTCTTGCCCATCATCATTAAGCACATATTTTGTGGCCGCCATTGCCAAAATATTATTGGCCTCAGGACGGTGATGGCTTTTTAAACGACGTTTATAACGACGCAATTGTTTTTCAATTCTCTGATTTGCTTTATCAAACGAAGCATAAACATCTTCTTCTCTGGCCTGAGCGCGAATAAGTAGATTCTTTCCTGTTCCCTCGTTGACGATAATATCTGTACAGAAAAGATGAGCGTCTTTATAAAAAACAACATCCGCATCTATTGCACGGTCAAAATATTTTTTTACACTATTGTTTAAACTTTCTTCAACATACTCGCTAAGAGACACACCCACATCAAGCTGTTTTCCAGATACAGTAATTTTCATAACTAATACTCCGAGTTAGAGTTTATAAAGACAAGAAAGGCATTACGACCCAAGAAAAATACACAATTCAATGCTAACAACTTCTATGACGTGTAAATTTTTCTAAGATGTAATGCCATACTTTATTTATAACATAACGCTTACCAAATAACAAGATTTTTTATCTCTTATTTGGCGGCGTATCCCCATTGTAAAAAGACGGTGATAAAGGTAAATATAGACTTAATTCTTGCTATTTATGTCGAATTATGTTAGCATGCTGGTGATTCTTGATGACAGTTACACACAACAACTGAATATCTATAGTGGTTTTCACTCAACAAACGCAAATTTGCTATTCCATAGACTAGATTGTTTATGGATTGAGTGCTGCTGTGGATGTTCAAAATCCGAAAGGAATGCGTTATGGAACAGAAGCTAAGCAATGATGCTAAAGCCGTACTGAAAGCAATCCTTGAGTGGAATGATAACCCCCCTGGCGATTGTTATCATTACATTGTCCTTACTGGTACGAATTACCACTCGGTACGTGACGCACTTCAAAGGGCTGAGGATATAATCACGCGTTACCGCGTGATGAACACTCATCTCTGTCCCTTATCTGATACTAAGGCATTAAAGAAGCTTCATCAGATTGTGGCTCTCAATGAGAAATGCAACCCTCTATGGGGGCAGATCCAGACAAAGCTCACGGAGTAGAGCTCGGCGGCAACATACAAAACCTCCCCGCACTTTGGTGTCGGGAGGTTTTTCTTTGCCTAAAATTAGAAAAAACATACCCATTAACGTCATCCTGTGGAATTTCGTAGAAATTAGCACAGGATCCACAGAGGATATAAAAATGGATTCTGTGCAAGCTACCGCTTCACAGAATGACAGAATGTATGGCATCATCCCGCGACTTGATCGCGGGATCCAGTTATTATTCCTCTGGATAGCGCGGTCAAGCCACACTATGACGGAGCTTAGTGTCATTTTATATTGCACTATTTATTGCTCTGCCATACTATCACCCAAATTTCAATTTGGGGTATAAATTTTGATCATTGCATTGCAGATTATTGGCGGGCTGGTGTTGTTGCTTTTTGGCGGGGAAATTCTTGTGCGCGGCGCTGTGACTATTGCCCGCCATATAGGCATTTCAAAACTTATCATTGGGTTGACTGTTGTAGCCGTTGGAACGTCGGCACCTGAAATTCTAGTCAGCATCAAAGCTGCAATTTCTGATCATGCCGACATTGCTATTGGCAATGTTGTGGGGAGCAATATCTCTAATGTCCTGCTTGTTTTGGGGATTACTGCTATCATCGCACCGGTGATAATTCATAACAACATTATCAAACGTGATGGCCCTATCCTTTTGGCAATGACCGTGCTGTTTGTTGCGTTGTGTTGGACATCTAAAGAAGTGTCTATGTATGAAGGTTTTGTTTTTATTATCTGCTTAATTCTCTACACCATTTATACCGTACGTACGGCCAGATCACACAAAGACGAACATATCGAGGACGAACTACCACCAGACACCTCCAACCCACGTGCCATTGCGTATTCAATCATTGGGGTAGCCTGCCTTGCCTATGGCGCAGATGTTCTGGTTGAAGGCGCAGCGTCTTTGGCCAGAATTCTTGAAATATCCGAAGCAGTTATTGGTGTAACCATCGTCGCCATTGGCAGCTCAACGCCCGAGCTGGTCACTTGCATTATTGCTGCTAGGCACAATCACAGTGACCTTGTGGCCGGAAACATCGTTGGCAGCAACATGATTAACATCATGGGTGGAATAGGTATTTCCGCTATTTTAAAGCCCCTCGCTATTTCGGAAAGCTTTTTTAACCTTGATTTATGGGTCTTTTCTATTGCTGCTATTGCGTTTTATCTCATTACGATTTCCACAAAAAAAATAACCAAATGTACAGGAATTGTTTTCTTTCTCGGATATATAGTTTATATAACAGCATTACTTTTACAGAACTAATATTATTGGCCATATGAAAAAACTATCGATTGTGCCCGCACAAACAAACATAAACTTCATTAAACAAAAATTCCTTGCCTTTGGTTTGTCTATTTTATTGATTATTCTTTCCGGTTTTTTTCTTAGCAGCAAAGGATTAAATTTTGGGATTGATTTTACCGGCGGCATTGTTGTTGAGTTACGCACGGAGAATGAAATTGAATTGGGGAATCTTCGTAAAAGCTTAAACGTACTTGATTTAGGAGAAATATCCTTACAAACCATTGGCAGCAACAACGATCTGATGATCCGTGTACAGAAGCAGGAAGGCGGCAACGACGAACAAATGGCCGCGGTAAACGTAATAAAAGAAAATTTGGCTAAAAATTTTGATGAAAAAATTGATTACCGCAAAGTAGATTTTGTTGGGCCACAGGTCGGGCATGAATTGATACAGTCCGGGGCACTGGCCTTAATATTATCCTTTGTTGCAATTATGATCTATATCTGGATTCGCTTTGAATGGCAGTTTGGCCTTGGCGCTATTGCTGCTCTGATTCATGACAGTATTATAACCCTTGGCTTGTTTAGCTTTTTACAGCTTGAATTTAACCTAACTTCCATCGCTGCGATTTTAACCATTATTGGTTATTCTATTAACGATTCCGTGGTTATTTTTGACCGTATTAGGGAAAGTCTACGCAAATATAAAAAGAAATCCATTGAAGAAGTTCTTAACAGAAGCATTAACGACACTCTTTCACGTACCATCATCACTGCTGGCACAACCATTGCCGCCTTAGTTGCTCTTGTCTGGCTAGGTGGAGCAGTGGTTAAAGGCTTTAGCATTGCTGTTCTCTTTGGCGTTATTATTGGAACCTATTCCTCCATATACATCGCTGCTCCTATCTTGATATTTATGGACATACGTGGTGAGAAAAAGGCTAAAGATCAAGAGGTCACAGCTTAATATTCAGGAAAGATTGTATGAAATTAATTCGCCATAATGATCTTTTTCGTAAATACAATACTGCTTACAACAATATACCGAAACAAGCATACGGTGCCGTAGTAGCCCTTGGAAATTTTGATGGGGTACATAAAGGACATCAGATTATCATACAAAATACTGTGGACATCGCCAAATCCGAAAACAAGCCTTCTGCCGTTTTAACGTTTTTGCCTCACCCGCTTATGGTGCTTCGCCATCATCCCGAACCTATATCTATTAACAATTTTGCTCAGAAGTTTCGTTACATTGAAAAATTGGGGATTGATTATATGACGGCCATTGCTTTTACCAATGAATTTTCAACCCTCAGCGGAGAAGATTTTATTGCACAGGTTCTTGTTGGCCATCTAAAAATTTCTCATATCATTGTTGGGGACGATTTTATCTTTGGCAGAAAACGCAGCGGTGATATCAACTTGCTAAAAAAAATGTCACAAGAGCATGGCTTCTCGCTGACACAAATTTCTACAATTTCAAATGACATAAGTCATGTACGTTATTCCTCATCCAAAGCACGGACTCATATAGAAAACGGTGACATTCAAAATGCTGTGGAAATCCTTGGCCATGATTTTATTATTCAGGGACGGGTGATAAAAGGCCAGCAAAAAGGCACATCTATTAGCATTCCCACAGCTAATATTGCCTTAAAAGACTATCTCCGTCCGCGTTTTGGTGTCTATGTCTGCGAAGTAAAAACAAACAATAGTAGCTTCCTCTCCGCAATCTGTAATATTGGCAATAAACCCACCTTTGATGGTGAAGATGATCTGCTTGAAGTCCATATTTTTGACTTTAACGAAAATATTTATGGGCAGAAAATTGATGTTAAACTGATAAAATTCCTACGCGATGAGAAAAAGTTTGATAATGTAGACGCCTTAGTAAATCAAATTCATCAGGACATTGCCAAAGCAAAGGAATATTTTTCATGTTTATAAAAGGTATATTACTAGCATTTGTCGTCTGTGTGCTTGACCAATTGCATAAATATTACATGATTGAAGTCTTTGACATTGCCAATAACCAGTTTGTGGTTACGCCCTTTTTTGACATGGTCATGGTGTGGAATTATGGCATTAGTTTTGGCTTATTCCAAAATCCGGGTGATGGAAAATATGCCTTTGTTTTAATCTCTACCATCATTTGTATTATTTTGCTTGTTTGGCTGAAAAAAAATGATAGTAAATTTCTTATGTGGGCATTAGGTTCAATTATCGGCGGAGCGGTTGGAAACGCCATTGACCGCCTAAATTATGGTGCAGTGGCGGATTTCTTTTCTTTTCACATTGGACAATATTACTGGCCAGCATTTAACATTGCGGATATTGCTGTTTTTATAGGGGCGACTATGATAGTAATTCATAGCCTGTTTCTTGAAGATAAAGGGAGGAACCATGAAAATACATAACGCATTACCATTGATTTCTTTATGTGTTATTCTTGCCGTTAGCGCTTGTCAAAAAGGCGAGGTAAAGGACACACTTGGCTTAACCAAATCAGCACCCGATGAATTTATGGTACTTTCACGCCCAGCACTGTCTGTTCCACCGAGCTTTAATCTGGTTAAACCGGCAGAGAAAAAAGAATACATAGTTTCAGACAAAGTACGTAGCGACATACATTCGACTATTACCGGTGCAAAGCCTATTAAAAAAACAGATAAAACCACCGGTGAAGAACTGCTGCTTAGAAAAACCAACATCGCACCAAACTATCAAATCCGCCAAATTCTTGCCGAAGAATATAACGTTAAAAAGCAAGAGGACGAATCTTTTGTCGGCAGTATCCGCAAAGCATTAACACAAGAAGACCCTAATGTTCTCAATCCAGAAGAAGAGAAAAAACGCCTGATGGAACAAAATAAAAATTAGGCAATGTATGAAAGATAAATCTATTTCCATCATTACCTTACTGACAATCATCGGCCTGATGTTGGCGTTATCTCTAAGCTCGCCCTATGAAAAAATCAGTCATGAATTTACTTTAGACAATGGGATGAGGTTTCTTCTTATTCCCAATCATAAAGTGCCAGCGGTAACCCACATGGTATGGTATCAGGTTGGTGCGGCAGATGAAAAACCTGGAAAATCTGGTTTTGCTCACCTCTTTGAACACCTAATGTTTAAAGGAACCAATCTATTACAATCGGGCGAACTCTCACGCTTAGTGTCGTATTATGGTGGCGATGACAATGCCTTCACTGGACAGAATTTTACCGCCTATTTCCAAACCATCGCTAAAGAACATCTCCCTCTGGTGATGATGATGGAAGCTGAAAGAATGCAAAACCTCATTCTCAATGAGGACGTAGTCAATCGTGAAAGAGCTGTGGTACTTGAAGAACGCAGTATGCGAACTGATAATGACCCGTCCGCCCTTTTTATGGAACAGGTCAACAAAGCACTCTACCAAAGCCACCCTTACGGTACTCCGGTTATTGGCTGGCGTGATGAGGTAGAAAAATTATCGTTAGCCGATACGGATGAATTTTATCACCGTTATTATCAACCCTGTTATGCCACAGTGGTGGTTTCCGGAGATACTGACGTACATACATTAAAAATTCTAGCACAAAAATATTACGGAAATCTAAAGTCACCAACCCAATGCAAGAAGCTCGATCGCAGTAACATTACCGCTGCCGCTCCTGCGATTACAAACAACCGAGTTAATTACAAAGACAATCGGGTCAGAACTCCTCAATGGGTCAAACTGTATCAAGCACCAAGTGCCCATTCTGGCAAAACCCAGTACGCCATGCCACTAAACATCCTTGCCAATACCCTAGGTGGCGAGACTGGAAGACTCTATCAATCGCTTGTTATTGAGAAAAAAATTGCTACCAGCGCCAGTGTTTATTACAACGATATTTCTTACGGCCCAACGTCATTTGGTATTTATATCACCCCGAAAGACGGTGTAGAATTTCAAACCATTGAAGCCGCAGTAAATCAAGAAATAGATGCCTTATTGAAATATGGTCTCAGCGAAGAAGAAATACAACACCACAAGCTTGGGTTAACTGCTGATTTTATTTATTCAAAAGATGGCTTTAAATCAATGGCGTTTATTTATGGTCACGTCATCTCAAACGGCCTTCACAAGGAATATGTTGAAAACTGGGTCAACAACATTAACGACGTACAAGAACAACAGATTATGCGCGCGGCAAAAAAAGTATTAACCAACAATAATTTTGTTATTGGCACATTAGATGTTGAAAATAATGAGGTTAATTAATTAGGTTAAATATGCGATACATCATATTGTTAACATTGCTTTTATTCTGTTTTAATTCTTACGCAACAGACATAGAAGACCTTAGCCAAACGATGGGAGTAAAAACATTATTGGTGGAAGAAGATTCTCTTCCTATTGTCTCACTCGAAATGATTTTTCAGAACAGTGGCAGCGCCTATGACCCAGAAAATAAGCAGGGTTTGGCTTACTTAACCGCCGGACTTCTTGATGAAGGAGCGGGAAAATATGATGCATTGGCTTATAAAAAGAAACTTGAGGAACTTGCAATTCTTTTGTCTTTTGATACAGATAAAGACTCTCTACGCATTGGCCTAAAGACGTTAAGAAGCAATCTTACTCAGGCCATTGAGATATTAAAAATAGCGCTAATGGAGCCTCACATAGCACCAGAAGCCATTGCCAGAGAAAAATCTCAAGCCATTGTTGCCATACAAAATGATGAAGAAGATCCCCAAACATTGGCCTCAATGGCATGGAATAAGCTGGCCTATGGCAATCACCCTTACGCACAACCTGTCAAAGGCAGTGTAAAGAGTATTAGTAACATTACAAAAGACGATGTTTTAAACTTCCTCAACCGCAATATCAGAAAGTCAAACCTTATTATCTCAATAGTGGGTGATGTGGATCAAAAAGATGTTGTAAAATTCTTAACACCTTTTATATCGCCCTTACAAGAAGACCACGTCCCTTCACAGAAAGTCAGTTACGTAAAAGACTTACCTTATGGCGAAGAGTATTTTCTTTCAAAACCCAACCCTCAATCTTCCATTATTTTTGGTTTAAAAGGTCTGTCCTATAAAGATCCTAACTTTTATCCCCTCTATATTCTCAATCATATCATTGGGGGGGGTGGGTTTGAATCTCGTCTGGTTAAAAAGATTCGGGAAGAAAATGGCCTAGCCTACTCCACCTATTCCTATCTTACAATCGCACGCAACAGCGCTCTTATTAAAGGTTATATTGGAACAAAGAATGAATCTCGACAACAAGCACTTGATTTACTGCATGAAATTCTTAATGATATAAAAGAAAACGGAGTGAATGAGGAGGAGTTAAACGCCGCCAAGAGCTATCTAATTGGTTCCTACCCTCTACGAATGGACTCAAACAGCAAACTGGCTAGCGGGCTTTCTTTTATCCAATATGAAGCACTGGGACTTGATTTTATGGAAAAAAGAAATGACTATGTTGCCTCGGTTACCTTAGAACAGGTTAATAACATAGCACGAAAATTAATCAATCCGGACGATACGATTATCGCAATTGTGGGAGAAAAATGAGTTATCAACATAACATAGAGAATTGTTTTATTCATTCCGCGTTACAAACTGAGTTTAAAACCATGATGCAGGAGCAAATTCCTGTAGCCATAAACACGTTGATAAAGGAAGCCAATTCCGGCAATCGCCCCCTATTTGATCTGACAGACAGTGCTACTAATTTAGCTCAAATCAACGAATTAGCGGCTCATATAAATGATAATTTCAAACATATGGTTATTCTTGGCACTGGTGGTTCCACCCTCACGGGACAAGCACTCATTGGCCTAAAAACAATTGAGCGTAAATTCAACCTACCCAAAACCCAGATTCATTTTATGGACAATGTGGATCCAGATACATTCAACCATCTGTTAAACAATATAAATTTTAAAGAGACTTGTTTTATTACCATTAGTAAATCTGGCAGCACGTTAGAAACTCTTTCACAATTTGCTGTCTGCCTAAAGCAGGCTATCGGTCATCTTGGAGAAGAAAATGTCTCCAAACATTTCTGGATTATTTCTGACCCAAAAGACAACCCCTTACGTCGAATTGCCAGCAAACATAACATCACTGCTTTGGAACATGTAGAAAAAATCGGCGGGCGCTTTTCTATTTTTACCAATGTTGGCCTGCTACCTGCTGCGGTAACGGGCATGGACATTCACAAAATACAAAAAGGGGCGCAGAATGTTATTGATGGCCTTCGCGATGGATCTAACCTTTCGCCTGCACAAGGTGCTGTTATCAATATTGTCCTTGAAGACGCTGGGATCAATCAAAATATTCTAATGCCGTATGTAGACCGGCTCAAACCCTTTACCAATTGGTTTAAACAAATCTGGGCAGAGAGTTTAGGAAAAAATGGCAAAGGTAGTACTCCTATTCGCGGGATAGGTACACTGGATCAACACAGCCAGCAACAGCTCTATCTGGACGGCCCAAAAAATAAATTTTTTACCTTTATTATCTACGACCGCACCCATCAGGGAGAGCCGTTTGATAATGATATTCTTAATGATCCGGCCTTAGAATATATGCACAACCGTTGTCTTGGGGATGTCATTACCCTTTCCAATGAATCGGTTATTCAAACTTTTACAAAACACTGTCTTCCTGTGCGCACTATCACTATTGATAGATTAGATGAAGAAATTCTTGGTGAATTGGCCATGCATTTTATTGTTGAGACGGTACTTTGTGGCTACATACGCGGAATTGATCCTTACGATCAACCTGCCGTGGAAGACGCTAAAATTCTTGCAAAAATACTGCTGGCAGAGAAGGATTTATAATGCATACTATCTGCCTACTCTCACAAGTCATGGTCAATCAAATTGCCGCCACATCCCAAAGTGCGCAGCACATGGGTCAGTTTTATGGCCAGCGGCAAAAAAGCTACAAAGGTGAATTGCATGAATAACATCCGCCTACTCTCACAAGTGATGGTCAATCAAATTGCCGCTGGCGAAGTTATTGAGCGCCCTGCTTCCGCATTAAAAGAGATTGTTGAAAATTCTGTTGATGCCGGAGCAACAAAAATTGATATTTCGCTACAAAATGGTGGACGTAACCTAATTTCAGTTGTGGATAATGGTTCGGGGATGTCAAAAGAAGAGCTTGAGCTATGCGTGGAACGTCATGCCACATCAAAACTACCTGACGACGATCTGCTACACATCACATCGTTTGGGTTTCGTGGTGAGGCTCTGCCTTCTATCGGCGCGGTCAGCCGCCTTTCCATCAGCAGCAAAAAGCAAGGAAACGATGATGCTTGGATGTTAAAGCTTGAAGGGGGTAAAAAATCTGAATCTATTCCAGCTTCAATGAATTATGGAACAAAGGTAGAATTACACGACTTATTCTTTGCCACCCCTGCCCGGCTTAAATTTCTTAAAACTGAACGTACCGAACAACAACATGCCGTGGATATGATTGAACGCATTGCCATGTCTCATCCGGACATTGCCTTTAGCCTCAACGCCGATGGACGGACAGTCCTTGACCTCCATAACGAACAAGGTGAGCTGTTAGACGCTCGTCTGCAACGTCTTGAGAAAATTATAGGCAAAGAATTTGCTATGAATGCACTACCAATCCAAAATCAGCGTGATGCTGCAATTTTAACTGGCTTTGCCTCTGTCCCTACTTACAACAAACGTACCACTGCCTCACAATATTTGTTTGTCAATGGCCGTCCGGTGCGTGACAGACTCCTTCTTGGTGCCATTCGCGGGGCTTATATGGATTTCCTTGCCAAAGATCGTCATCCCGCAGTGGTACTCTTTCTTGAACTACCATACGAAGAAGTAGACGTAAATGTGCATCCGGCTAAATCAGAAGTGCGTTTTCGAGACAGTGCCAACATAAGAGGTTTGATTGTAGGCGCGCTGAAACACGCACTGGCCAATGCTGGGCATAAAGCCTCCACTACTGTTGCCAATGCGGCCTTATCAGCTTTTACTGTGCCAGACAATGCTTCTGATCAACAACGTCTGTTTCAATCCAATTATCATTATCCCTCGGCAAGACAACCTTCTTCTTACCCATCCACCGGCCATTTAAATGAGAATTATGCCTCCTCATACCAGCAATCGCCTGTACAAATACAGCCCATGGCCAGACAAGCCGAAGAAATGGCCGATGAAAATATTGCACACCTACAAGAATTTCCTCTTGGAGCAGCACGCTGTCAGTTGCATGAAACCTATATTGTCAGTCAGACTAACAAAAGCATTATCATTGTGGATCAACATGCCGCACACGAACGGCTGGTTTATGAAAAAATGAAGAAACATATGGAGCAAGGCACAGCCCCATCACAAAAATTGCTTATTCCTGAAGTTGTTGAACTTTCAGAGGGGAATGTCAATCGCCTTGAAGAACGCAAAGAACAATTTGCAAAACTTGGACTAGTGTTAGAAAAATTTAGTAACAGTGCAGTCATTGTTAATGAAACACCAGCAATTCTAGGTGAGGTAAACACAAAAAAATTAATCGAAAACCTTGCCGAAGACATTGCCGAGTCGGGAGAAAATATCTCACTGAACGAATCCATTGAACATATTGCTGAAACCATGGCATGCCATGGCAGTGTCCGTGCTGGACGAAGGCTCAACGTGCATGAAATGAATGGTTTGCTGCGTGAAATGGAAGCCACCCCACATTCAGGACAATGCAACCATGGGCGGCCAACTTACGTTGAACTGGATTTAAAAGACGTAGAAAAATTATTTGGTAGGCGGTAAATAAACAGAACTAACTTCCTTCAAGCAGTTTGTTAACTTTCTGTTCTAATTTCTCTAAGAAATATTCCATTCCCTTGCGTGAAATTAATCCGCCAAAATCAGCACGTTGTGTAGTAACCATGCTCACTCCCTCGCCAATAACATCTGTTAACCTCAACTCGCCGTCTTTCCCCTTATGCAAACGATAATCCACCAATATATCTGGCTGACCATTTAAGCCTTCAAGTTTCATTTTTACCAGATAGTTGTTATCATCACTCTGAGTAATGCGTAAAATTTTGAAATCTCTACTACCATATTCTTTAAAGCGCGGAACATAACTACGTACCAGATAAACATGGTACAATTCTAAATATTTTTTCATCAGCTCTGGTGAGGTGGTACGTTTATATTTTCCTAAAACAAAACCTGCCATCCATTGCGTGTCGACATGTTTGTTAAAAAGAATCTCAAGCTCCTTTTCTTTTTGCTTATCGTCCATGGCTCCGTCATTAATGATGGATACCACTTTTGAGCTGATATTATTAACAAAGTTTTCAGCCTCATCCGCTGCCTGCGCTTGCAAAGGCATTATCAGCACGGCAACCAAAAACACAGAGAAAAACAGACGCACATTCTTTCCTAACATTGCTTAAAACCTTATATGTTTTATGTATTTATTTCTTTATATTTTCTTCACGATGCTGAAAATAGGAGCTACGCATGGTCGCATATGGATCAAAGGAATTTTTTTCAACATCGTCGGTAAAATCAAGCATGGCTTCACGTTTACTCACAACCTTTGTTCCCTGAATCACCGCTATAAGGGGAAATCCTACATATGTAAATGGATTTGTTAAGGTATCCACAACAAGACCAGCCGTATCACGGTTTGTTGAAGAGCCAATAAATGGAATCACAAAATAGTTGCTCTTTTTATGCCCCCACACTGCCATCGTCTGACCAAAGTCTTCTTTCACTGGCTCAAGCCCAGCAGCACCAGCAATATCGAGCATCCCACCAATACCAAAAGTACTGTTAATAACAAAGCGCCAGAAGCTGGTGAAAGCTTTTTCACTCTTTCCTTGCGCTATCGAATTAATAAACACCACCGGCTCATTTATATTACTAACCACACTGGAAATACGATTACGTCCCCATTGCGGCACCACCGCGCGATAGCCTCTGGCAAAGGGCGCAAGCACCGCATCATCAATTGTCTGATTAAAGCCAAACAATGAGCGGTTTACTTCCTCAATAGAGTCAGGCTCCTCAATAGCCTTACCTGTAATAACAACTGTATCAGAACTGTCCTCATCCTGCGCCATCACGTCGCCAATAACAAAGATCAAAGCGAATATGAAAAGGACACAATATCTAAAAAACAACACAGTAAATCTCATCTAAAAATTACAAACCCTATCTCAAAGGATATTATTGCTGATTGTAACGCATTTACAGGAGCCGCTATAGAGTTTTGTAAATATCATTATACACAAATATAAAACATCGTATTTATAGTTACAAAAAAGTCACAACGTAAATAATCATTGAAGATTGACTCAATATAGGCCAAACTTACGAGCCATATATATAACTACAGAAAACTTATGACAACAAATAAAACCGCTTTACTATCACGACTGGAAAATTTTAATCCTAGTAATAGACTACATATTTCCTTTGAATTTTTTCCGCCAAAATCTGAAGCGATGGAAGCTTCCTTGTGGAACACAATCAAAATTCTTGAACCATTAAAACCGGACTTTGTGTCGGTGACTTATGGTGCGGGAGGCACCACGCGTGATCGAACCCATAACACAGTCAAGCGCATCAAAGAAGAAACAACTTTAATTCCTGCGGCTCATTTAACCTGCGTAAATGCAACAACAGAGGAAATTAATCAGGTAGCGAGGGATTATTGGGACGCTGGGGTAAAACATATTGTTGCCTTGCGTGGGGATGTTCCTGAACATAACGGAAACTACAAGCCCTATCCTGGCGGATACGCCTATGCATCTGACCTCGTTTCTGGACTAAAAGATGTGGCAGATTTTGAGATCAGTGTTGCTGCTTATCCAGAAACCCATCCCGAAGCCCAAAGCCCTGAAAAAGACATTGACTATTTAAAGCAAAAAGTTGATGCCGGAGCCTCCCGTGCCATCACTCAGTTTTTCTTAAATGCTGACACCTATCTCTCTTTTTCAGATAAGTGTTTAGATAAAGGAATTAGTGTCCCGATTGTTCCGGGAATAATTCTGATTAATAATTTTGAACAATTTAAAAAATTTTCGAAGATGTGTGGTACAGAAATTCCTAAATGGGTAACCGATTTACTTGATGGACAAGACAATAATCCAACAAATCGGGATATGATTTCGGCCATCATTGCCGTAGAACAATGCCGAATTCTAAATGAAGCCGGAATTAAGAATTTCCATTTTTATACGTTAAATAAGCCAGACTTAGCTATGACAATCTGTCATATTTTAGGCATACGTCCGCAAAACTAAAAAGGGGAAACCATGTTTGAATACGCCATAAAAGGCAATGACATACAATTTGTTGAAATCACCCTTGCTCCGGGACAAACGACTATCGGCGAAACCGGTGCTATGATGTTTATGGAAGAAGGCATCCAGATGCAAACAAAATTATCTGATGGTTCTGAGGCTGGTTCTGGCCTTCTTGGCTCACTTGTAGGTGCTGCCAAACGTAAATTGGCAGGAGAAAACTCATTCCTAGGTCACTTTACCAACAACCATGCTAATAAAAACCACTCAGTGACTTTTTCTGCACCTTTCCCCGGACACATCATTCCCGTTGACTTGAATGATCTTGGCACACCTATTTTAGCTCAGAAAGGAGCCTTCTTGTGCTGTGCGGAGGGTATTTCTGTGGGTATTGGCTACACAAAGCGTCTGGGCGCAGGATGGATGGGTGGCGAAGGCTTTATCCTACAAAAAATAGAAGGAAGAGGCACAGCCTTTATTCATGCGGGAGGGTCGGTAGAAACACGCACTTTGGCAGAAAATGAAACTATTTATGTGGATACGGGCAGCATCGTAGCCTTTCAACAAACTGTTGATTTTGATATTCAGATGATTTCAGGCATCCGAAACGTGATGTTTGGTAATGAAGATATGTTCCTTAGTACACTCACCGGCCCTGGAAAAGTCTGGATTCAATCCATGCCCTATTACCGGCTGGTTAACACCATTGGTTATATTCTTGCTGGCGGAGATAAAAACAAACGCCCTTAGGCAAAAAGCCACGGGGTGTTTTTTCTTGCCTGTTGTTCAAAGGCAGTTATCTGCGCTTCTTTTTCCAGCGTCAAACTGATATCGTCCAGCCCATTTAACAAGCAATGCTTACGGAAAGGATCAATCTCAAAATGATATTCCATATTGTTGGTTCTGATTTTTTGTGATTTAAGGTCAACAGTGATTTCAGGGTGATCTCCACCAGCAAACTTACTGATTTCCGCAACTTTATCTTCCGGCAAACTCACGGGCAAAATTCCGTTCTTAAAACAGTTGTTATAAAAAATATCAGCAAAGCTTGGTGCAATGATGCAACGAATACCAAAATCAGCAATGGCCCAAGGCGCATGTTCACGGCTGGAACCACAACCAAAATTATCCCCCGCAACTAAAATTTTTGCCTGACGATATGGCTCTTTGTTCAAAACAAAATTTGGATTTTCTGACCCGTCATCTTTGAAACGCATTTCGTCAAATAAATTAGCGCCCAGACCTGTACGCTTGATTGTCTTTAAAAATAATTTAGGGATAATCATATCCGTATCAATGTTAACAATCGGTAATGGAGCCATCACACCGCTTAATTGAGTAAATTTTTCCATGATATTATTCCCTCCTATAACAACTCACGTACGTCCGCTAAATGTCCAGCAATCGCTGCTGCCGCTGCCATAGCAGGGCTAACCAAATGGGTACGACCACCACGCCCCTGACGGCCTTCAAAATTACGGTTTGAGGTAGAAGCCGCACGCTCTTCCGGACTCAAACGATCATCATTCATCGCCAAACACATAGAACAACCTGGTTCCCGCCAGTCAAAACCGGCTTCGATTAATATTTTATCCAAGCCCTCAGCCTCAGCCTGTTCTTTGACCAAACCAGAACCCGGAACTACCATGGCACGTTTGACCGTGACCTTACGACCTTTGGCAATTTCAGCCACCGCGCGTATGTCTTCAATCCGCCCGTTGGTGCACGACCCAATAAACACCGTATCAACGTTAATGTCGGTTAGTTTTTGACCGGCTTTGATACCCATATATTCCAACGCACGTTCTTTAGATTGACGCACAAATTCATCTTTAATGTCTGCCGGATTTGGTACAACACCGTCAATCGGCACTACGTCCTCAGGGCTGGTTCCCCACGTCACTAATGGAGCTATCTCATTGATATCAATAGTAATTACCTTATCAAACTGGGCACCATCATCACTGTGGAATTGACTCCAATAGGCGACCGCATCGTCCCATTCTTCTGCTGGTGGACTCATCGGACGACCTTTAATATAATCAAAAACCTTCTGGTCTGGTGCGATCAAACCCGCACGTGCGCCCGCCTCAATCGACATGTTACACACGGTCATTCGGCCTTCAATGGATAAATCTTTGATCGCCTGTCCGGCGTATTCAATCACATAGCCAGTCCCACCGGCAGTACCCAATCTGCCAATAATAGAAAGGGCAATGTCTTTAGAGGTGATCCCCGCATGTAGTGAGCCAACAATTTCGACCTTCATGTTTTTGGATTTACTCTGGATCAAGGTTTGCGTGGCCAGCACATGTTCCACTTCAGAAGTACCAATCCCATGCGCCAAAGCACCAAAAGCACCGTGGGTGGAGGTGTGACTATCACCACAGACAATAACCATACCCGGCTGGGTAAAGCCTTGCTCTGGCCCCATCACGTGAACAACACCCTGACGTTTGTCCATCAAACCAATATACGGTACTCCAAATTCTTTGCAGTTATTGTCCAACGCATCCACCTGCGTACGTGAAACTTCGTCCTTAATTCCGCCCGCACGCGCTGCCGTGGGAACATTATGATCTGCTACGGCAAGGGTGGCTTCTGGACGACGTACTTTGCGGCCAGAGAGACGCAATCCCTCAAATGCCTGCGGGCTGGTAACCTCATGCACCAATTGATGGTCCACATACAGCAAGGTAGAGTCCGCAGTTTGATCAACAATATGGCTCTCCCATATCTTATCATACAGGGTACGTGGTTTTGCATTATCAGAATTTTGTAACATCATCTTTCCTCAACGATTCACTAGATCATACACAGCAAAAAACGGTGCTTGGCGAGGGTTAAAGCCGCCAAACAACACCATCTTTCACATAAAAGTTGATAAGGTTATTTAGCGTCTCTTTTTTCCGCAATACGGGCAGCTTTACCTTGCAGTTCACGCATGTAATAAAGCTTAGCACGACGAACAATACCACGACGCACCAGAACAATGGAGTCAACACGTGGAGAATATAACGGGAACACACGCTCCACGCCTTCACCGTGACTGATTTTACGCACTGTAAAGGAAGAGTTCAGTCCACGATTCTTGCGTGCAATACACACACCTTCATAAGCCTGAATACGTTCTTTATTCCCTTCAACAATACGGACATTCACACGTACTGTATCGCCTGCGCCAAATTCAGGAATTTGCTTCCCTTCGGTCAATTTAGCCAACTGCTCTTGTTCAAATTTTTCTAAAGCGTTCATTTTATATACCTTACATATAAGTATTTATATGGGCTTCATTCCTACATGTACCGTAGAATAAGTACTAGTTTTCTTCCTTATTCCGTAGGTGCTTTTCCCACAAATCTTTTCTGCGTTCTTGAGTAATTCCTTCCGATTGCTGCAACCGCCACTGATCTATCAGCTTATGATTGCCGCTTTTTAGCACCTCAGGAACTTCATGGCCACGCCACACAGAAGGGCGTGTATATAGCGGATATTCAAGCAAATTCTTAAACTTTCCACCGCCAAAACTCTCCTCAACCAAAGTTGAGGGGTTGCTTAATACACCATCGATCTGTCTAATGCAAGTGTCAATCACGCTTAACGCTGCAATTTCTCCTCCGGAAAGGATAAAATCGCCAATGCTTATTTCTTCAATGTTATATTCGTTGATTACACGCTGATCTAAACCCTCATAACGCCCACATATTATTGTAAAACCACCAGCTTCTATCAGCTCTTTACTTTTTTTCTGATTGAACAATGTACCTCTTGGAGACATATAGAGTAAAGGTCTTCGGTCTTGTACACTGTCAATGGCCTTAGCAACAATATCAGGCTTCATCACCATCCCCGCGCCACCGCCATAAGGAATATCGTCCACTGTTGCGTGCCTATCTTCCGCAAAATCACGAATATTTGTTACATCAAGCGACCATTTACCCTCTTCCAACGCCTTTCCGGCAAGCGAATGCCCTAAAGGGCCGGGAAACATTTCTGGAAATAAAGTAAGGATTTTAATCTCAAGACTAGGCATTTTCCACCTCAGGCTCATTGATAAGAATATATCCCTCTTTTATATTAACCTCCGGAATGGTTTTTTCGTCAAAAGTGAATAATTGGGTTTTCCCTGTTTCAATAATTTTTATTTCAACAACATCACCAGCACCAAAATTATCCACAGCACACACATGTGCAAACACCTTAGAAGCAGAATCTCTTACCTCCAGACCAATCAGATCATCGTAATAAAACTCTCCCTCTTCCGGTTCGGGTAACAATTGACGGGGAATATAAAGCTCTGTTCCTGCCAAAGATTGCGCCGCATCACGATCCTCTACACCCTCAATTGTCGCTAATAACAGATGTTTTACCTGACCGGATATTTTTAAAGCAACCTTCTTACCAGATGCGTCTTGCAAAGAGTCTTCATAGGCTGCAATGGTTTGGATGGGGTCTGTGTACGATAGTAGCTTGACTTGTCCACGCACACCATGAGCCGAGGCTATTTTGCCAATAGCGACAAGAGAGGCACTGTTATCTCCCTTTACCATCATCAACCTCTTGAGATTTTTTCCCTGCGATACAGGAATAAATTATTCGGCCTTTGCTTCTTCTGTCGGAGCCTCTGCTGGAGCTTCTTCGGCAGACGCCTCTTCCACAGGAGCTTCTGCCGTTTCTTCAGATGGCGCCTCAACACTCTCAGCTTCTGCTGCAGCAGCAGCTTCTTCTTCAGCTTTCTTCGCTTCCTCAGCAGCAGCTTTCTCCTCGGCTTTCTTTGCCGCTTCCTCTTCTTTACGCTTGGCTTCAGCTTCAGCTTTCTTCGCAGCAATTTCCGCGGATTTTAGCTCAATGGTCTTGGCGCGTTTTGCATTTATCACCTTAACATTCTTATTATTTTGACCAATTTTCGCGTCGTTAAGGAAAAGCACCACGCGCTCAGTAGGAATTGCCCCCAGACCAAGCCAATGTTCAATTCTGTCGGTTTTTAGTTTTACTCTTTCTGCATTTCCTTTTGGCAGCATCGGGTCATACGAACCCACTTTTTCAATGAAACGACCATCACGAGCACAACGGCTATCCGCAACAACTAATCTATAATAAGGGCGTTTTTTTGTACCACCACGGGTAAGACGAATTTTAGTAGACATATTGCTATTCCAGTTACATAAAAATTAAAAAATCCCCATCACACAAACTACGCATGAAAGGTAACCTATCTTTAGAGGGTGTGCCTGAATAAGATAAAATTGCTCAAATGTAAAGTAATATTTTAACCATTTGACTGAGTTTTATAGCTATTTGCCGCTATTTTTAAAAATCATGATATTTATTTTCTTCCAGATAGTGCATAATATCCTCATAAGCCTGCTTTATTTCAAGGAATTTTTGCTGAGTCTTAACAGGATCTCCCTTCGCATAATCCGGGTGATACTCCTTAGCCAACAGCCGGTAGTTGCGCTTTATATCTTCCAGCCTTGCATTGCTCTTAAGTTCAAGAATCTCCATAGCATGGGCAATGTCTCGATCCATACGCATTTTCATCATGGCGATGTCTTCCCCAGAGTCGTATTTAACATTTTCCTTTCTAATTGATCCCAAAATATTGGCAAAAAATTTATCCTGCAAAATATCAATATTAAGCATTTTAGGGTAGGTTTTATCAAATATCATAGGGCTGTGGGGCGGATGTTTTGGCTTTTTGGCAAAAAGCTTAGCAAAAAATCCTCCGCCTTCAACCGCTTGTTTTTCTTCCGTTGCAAAAACAACTATTGGACTTTTTTCAATAATCCTTTGCCCCATCATTTCTTTAAATTTTGTAGCAATTTTCACATTTTCTTCTGTAATTTTATAAACCAAAACTACATCAAACCATGTAGCGCTTATATTATGGATAGCCTCATCATAATCTTTTGCAATTTTAACTTGAACATTGGCAAATTGCTGCAACATCAGCATCACCCGATAACGATTATCGTAGTTATCATCAACAAGCAGTACATTTGTTACTTTAGCCATATTCTAAACCGTAAAAAAATTATATAGTCTTGCTAGATCTACATTTGTCGCATACTATATTATAACAGCAAACACTAAGAAACAACATGTACATATTTAAAAAATTTCCCATTATTCTATCTCTTTTATTGCTTTTGATCTGTATTGCTATCAAAAGTTCGGATGTTACATTTATTAAAAAGATTCAACTTAATGTTTTTGATAGTTATCAACGTCTTAAACCTCGCGACTACCAACCCCTACCCGTGAAGATAGTGGACATCGATGAGCAAAGTATAGCAAAAATCGGTCAATGGCCTTGGCCACGCACCACTATGGCAAAATTAGTGGACAAATTATCACAGAATAAAGCGGCCAACATTGTTTTTGATATAACCTTTGCTGAACCGGACAGAACATCCCCAAAACAAATTTTACCTATTTGGCGTGAAAATAATCTGATAACAGGACTAGACCTTAATAACATTCCAAGCCATGATCAACTGTTTGTTGATTCAATAAAGAAAGCCAATGTGGTGACTAGCTTTGCCTTGACCCCCTACGCCACCCACAAAATCCCAAAAATACTGGCCTCTTTTCCCATTGTTGGTGCCAGCCAACTGTATCCTGACAATTTTCTCCCCTCTTTTTCCGGTGCGGTCAAATCCATGGACATGTTTGAAGAGGTTGCCAGCGGAAACGGTGCGGTCAATGGCAGTAACGATGAAGACGGTATCATTCGTCGCATGACAATATTACGCCAGCTTGATACTGCCTCTGGGAATTTTTTCCCCTCTCTTGCCGCCGAAGCATTACGCACTGCACAAGGCGCAAGCAATTATATGATCTATATGGCCGGCGCTTCCGGACAAGAGGCAAACTTTGGTAATAATTCGGGAGTGACCTCCGTCAAAATTGGTGATTTTGTTATCCCGACAATGTCAGATTCTTCCTATTGGATCTATTATACCGGACATAGACCCGAACGCTATATCCCTGCTTGGAAGATTTTGAGTGATGAGGTAGACCCTTCACTCATAGAGGGCACAATTTTATTTGTTGGTACCAGCGCGGTGGGACTAAAAGACATCCGGACAACGCCGCTAAGTCAAAGTGCTAACGGGGTGGAAGTACATGCACAGGCACTGGAGCAAGTTTTAACCGGAAAATATCTTACTCGCAGTGGCTACATTGAAGGATTTGAAATATTCTTTATGGCACTGGCCGCACTGATAGTTATTTTTATTGTCTCAAAGCTCAATGCCTTATGGGGTGCTATTGCTACCTTATCACTGTTGCTACTGGTGATTGTTGGCTCGTGGTTGGCTTTTTCAGAACTAATGATCTTAACAGACCCTATTACACCGGCCATTACGATCATTCTTGTTTATCTCACCTGCTCTATTGCTAAACATATTTCTGAAGAGAAAGAAAAACAACATGTCAGAAAGGCTTTTAGCCAATATATGTCACCTGCTCTGGTCGAAAAACTTGCCCGTAACCCCGAACAGCTACAGCTTGGTGGAGAAATAAAGGAATTATCCGTCTTATTCTGTGATATCCGAGGATTTACAACGATTTCAGAAAAATTTGATGCCCATGAGCTTACTCATTTTATCAATCGATTTTTAACTCCCATGACCAATATTATTCTTAAAAATCAAGGTACTATTGATAAATATATGGGGGATTGTATCATGTCGTTCTGGAACGCACCGCTTGACGACACACAGCATGCCTATCACGCCTGTAAAAGTGCTCTGGAAATGCTGGAGGAATTAGACAACCTTAATCACACGCTCGAGGGAGAAGCCTCTGAAAATGGCAAGACTTTTATCCCCATTAACATCGGTATCGGGATCAACAGCGGAGATTGTTGTGTAGGCAATATGGGCTCAGAACAGCGTTTTGATTATTCCATTATTGGCGATAACGTAAATCTTGCCTCCCGCCTTGAAGGACAGAGTAAATCCTATGGGGTCAACATTATCATTGGTGAGCACACACATAATGAAATCCCTACAATGGCCACCATTGAATTGGATAGAGTTAAGGTGAAGGGAAAGAACAAAGCAGTAACTGTCTACGCCTTGCTTGGTGATGAAACACTCCGCAACACAGAAGAATTTACCGAATGTCAGAATCTGTGGAACAGATTTTTACAACATTACCGATCTCAACAATGGACGGAATCCACCCAATTTCTTACCCAGGTAAGTACGCTCAGTGGCTCATTAAGCTTTGACCTTACCCTGCTGTGTGATCTCTACCGACAAAGGATTTTGGCTTTCAAAGACACCCCCCCTCCTGCACAATGGGATGGTATTTACGTTGCTCAAAGCAAATAATCTTCTAAAAGCTGTAGGCCAAAGACGTAGACAATCTATGATTTTTGTATTTGTAATTTTGTAAACTCGAATCAAGCTCTTTAAACTGGTAGCCAACCGATGCGGTAATGTTATCAACAATTTCTTTACTGACATTTACCCCATTGACAAATTCCTGATCGCTACGAATGATCGTAGAGCTAACAAACGGATCAATCCCATCATAATCGCTGTATTTATAAGAAGAGGCGAAGTTGGCCACCACACCATTATCAAAAGAATGCAGCAACCCACCAGAAAAGCCAATCTGATTATTGTCATAATACTCCCTACGGGTTACTTCCTGCCTGAAGAAAACCGAAGCATTAAAAATGTCTTTTGGTGTTAGGGCATATTTAAAGCCTGTTTTGGCCTGATAAGCTTCTCCAGTACGCAGCGAAATCGTGTTATTGGTGAGCGTATCCACATAGTGCCGATGTTCGTACGTCAGTGCTGCTTCAGCAATCATCTCTTTGCTCACCGGATAAGAGGCAGACACTTCCCCAATTAAGCTTTGTTGGTATTCTTCTCCCGCCAATTTAATCATGTTATATCCCGCGTTGATGCTCAAACCCATTCCGCTTTCTATGTGTTTAATTTTTGGCCCAGTTTTGAAGGATAAAAGCCGTATATCAAGTGAATCAAAATCTCGCTGTTCAGAACTATAGGCCGTCACGTTACTAAACCACTGTGTCTTAAAATCATCCTGACGCTGAAAGTCGAAATTATAAAGATGATTAACCGAGGCTAAGGCAAGGGTTTGCACATCATCTCCTGCCTGACTGGAAGGGTTAAGTGGCAGCAAAATATCTGCCACAAGAACATTTCCTGAATTGGAAACCGAATTGCCGTTGCTGTCTGCGTTTAACCCAACAAGCGCCACCCCACTAACCTGATGTTCTTTTAGCCCTTGTTTGACCTGCTTTAACACCATCTCAATGTTGTTTTTGACTACTTCTGGAGTATCCCCACGCCCTAAAACTTTTTCAAATAACTCCTTAGAGTCTTTATTATACCCTACCCTCATATACAACAAAGCCAGATCAAGCTTTGCACGGCTAAGCTCAGGATGATTCTCTAATATTTTCAGGTATATTTTTTCTGCCTCTCGCCAATTGCCAATCTCCTGATAATGCTGTGCTTCCTCCAGCATCTTCTCAATAGAAGAAGCTGTCTGTGTTTCTGGTTTCTTGTACAAAATCACCTCAGGAGTTTCCTTTTCAGATTTCTCTTTTCTCTGCTCCTCAATCATTTTGCTTGCTTCGTCCATCTTATCCATAGCAGCTTCTGAATGATCTTCTCCGGCCGAAGGGGAAATAGTCGCAAAAGAAGCCGGTTTGATAAAGCCATACTCCACCTGTGTTTTGACGGGTTTGGATACCACACGTTTTGCCTGCTGTACCCGCTCAAATAACTTAAGACGTTTTCGTGCTTCGAAATAATTTTTATCGTCGTTCAAATAGGCTAAAGTCTTAACATATTCACGTAACATTTTAATGTATTGAGGGTTTGAAGCAAGACGCTGTTCTAAGAGTAGGGATTGTTTGATATATTCCTGTTTTTCGCGCGCATAAGAAGAAATCGGCATTGTCACCACAAGTAACAAAACCATAAAGAATAGCACTCTACATGAAATGCTTCTACGGTACAACATACAACAACACTCAGTCTACATGACTTTAATAGTATACTATATATAGTGTTATATAGGTTTTAGTAGCTTATGCCAAGAAATAATTTTTAGCGATCACCCAAAAATACACCGTTTGATATATTGTGGCTGCCACCATCATTAATATCAAGATTATAAGTTCCGGCCATTTCTTCTACTGCAGCACCAAACAGACCACCCGAAATTGTACTACCGCTATTTACCGTCACAGCACTGCTTGTATCCTCAACAACCGGTATGTCTTCAAAAATAGCAATACCGGTCGCATTAATATCGGATGTGGTATCCAGCTTAAATTTAATTTCATCATAGCCATCCGTGACCGTAGCGTTAAAGGCAGTTAGCTTCTGATTACTTAAATTCACCGTTGAAGTAAATGTACCGGTTTCAACTACATTATTTGTGATGGTGGCACCACTGAGTAAGGCTCGACTGCCGAAAACATCACCAGCATAAGTTACAATGCCATCACTAGGCAAATCAAAGTCTGCAAGATGCTCTGAAAGGTTAAGCAAATCTCGACGTAAAGTTCCTTTAACCGCTAAATTTCTGCCATCCTCAACATGCAATTGCTTTTCTGAATCCGAAGCATTGGAAGCAACAAGCCCTGCATAGCCCCATACGCCCCAACTGACTGTCTGACAATGATTGCTGGCATTATTACAATCCCCCAAACCATCAAAATCCGATACATAACTGGAGATAATATTATTCAGATCGTCTGAAAGTATACTACTGTCCCCTGGGAACCGTGTTTGTTGAGGAATAATCCCCGCAAAAACAGATCCAGAACCTTCAACCCCACCATGCTGATGGCTGATATAGCCCAGTGCATTATTAGATGGCGGTGGCGGTGGTGGTGGCGGTGGAGGAGGCGGATTATTTCCATCTGTCCCACCTTCCGTACCGCCGCTATCTGCGCCATCACTGTTTGTGCTATCGTCCGGCGGATTTGTTCCATCTGTCCCACCTTCCGTACCATTGCCATCAGGCGGATTTGCTCCATCTGTCCCGCCTTCTGTGTTGCCATCAGGATTACTGTCTGGATTATTTGGGTTATCATCCGTACCATTACCATCGGTATCCGGCGGGTTATTTGGGTTATTTGGATTGTTTGGGTTATTGGTATCACCCTCAGGAATACCACCCTGATTGTTCCCTCCATCTGGAACATCTCCATCGGGAATAGTTGTGTCTATTGGTGGATTTAAATTGTCTCCGGCAAAACCATCGTCAGAAAGGTTTTCATTAAAATTCCCTCCATTTGGAAATCCCCCTTCCATAGCATTGTCTCCAGTGGGAGGATTCATACCTCCTTCACCCTCACTGGCAGGAGGCGCTGGAGAATTCATGCCACCATTTTCACCATCTCCCACCGGCGGCAGGCCATCATGTTCACCTGCAGGTGGGTGATTTGTATCTGTTTCAGCACCATCCCCATTGCCTTCCTGTGGTGGCTGCCCTGCACCATCATCAGGATTGTTCCCTGTATGCTCTGAGCCATCACCTTCTTGTGCACCCTCATGCTCTTGAGCATTTGACTCATCTGGTGACTTATCCTGATTTTCTACTTCACCATTCTCATCAGGTGTAGATTGAGAATCATCTGCCTTATCATCACCTTCTTGTGAATCGTCTTTGGGCTTATTATTACCCTCCTTGCCTTTAGATTCTTTCTTAGAAGGCTTGCTCTTACTTGTATTATTTTTACCCTTTGCCGGAACATTTTCATCGGATTGAGGCGCAGGCGAATTTACTTTCTGTCTAACTTCAGTATTCGTGGGAACATGTTTTGCACCACCCGATGTTCCTACATCTGCCGCAAGACCAGAAAATTTCTGTGTCAATATCTCTGGAGTCACCAATCTAGGAGCAGACGGAGGGGAATAACCATCCTTAACATCAATCATACTCCCAAAATCACCCGTTGAAGAGGTTTCACCATTGAGATTAGAAACGCTCAGCTCTTCCCCAAAAACAAAAATTGCATCTGTCGCCCCAGATGGTGCAACATTTACCACACCAATACCGCCACGAATACCTATCGTAGAAACAGGTGTCTTAATTTGCATCGGCTTATTTTTACTTAACGCACCACCAACAAAACGGAACACTCCTTTGACTGCGTTGATGACCAACTCCCCGTCCTTGGTTTTGGGGTTATAAACAAATTTATCAATCTTCACCTGCGAATTTTTACCCACGGTCAGTGCCGACTTGTCCTGAAATAATATCTGGGCATTACCATTTTCATCCGTGGTAATTGTGTCGTTAAAAAATACATCTTTACCAATTTCAAGAACTCGGGTTTTCCCCTCTTCAGATTTTGCCCCGATGTTAGGGTTTGCCGCGCCGACCACACCCACTTTCAGAGCAAAACTTTCCTGCGGAAGGAAAAAACCGATACAAAACAAGAACAATAGTATAATTTTTATGTTTTTCATGGCTAACCTCCTATCTTCTTAAGATATTCATCAGCCCTAGAAGCTATATCACTGCCGGAATCACCAGATTTTGCATCCACAAAATATTCACGCGCAACGTCATACGATTTTAAATTATAATACATAACGCCCAACTGAAATTTTATTTCGTATAGCTCCGGATTAAAAAAGAGCATTCTTTCAAGCGGAGGAATCGCTGCCTCATAATTACCAACATCTATTGCTGCATTGGCATATGCCAGTGTAAGATCCACGTCAGAAGGATCTGCTAGCATCCTCTCAAAGGATTCCTCAAATAATTTTTCTTTGCCATCTGACGCATCCGAAGAAAGCGGAATTAAACAAAGACATGAAACACAAAAAAGAAGGAGAGCCCTTCTTTTAAAAAAACTACCATTCAAAAACATATTTTTACTATCACTTTTTTTGACAATCCGTTATCCTAACCTTACCAAGTAACAATATACATTATTTTTGGAATGCCGGCAAATATTTTAATTTTTGAGGTATTTAAGTAAAATTTTAGGTTGTGGGGAACGTATGATTGAAGACATGGAAGCAAAACACTTTCAAGCAGGAGAATCTATCTTTCTTGAAGGAGAAGAAGCCGGCACGGTGTATCTAATTGATAAAGGTAAAGTTGAGATTAGTAAAAACTCATCTGGACAGCGTGTAGTGCTGGATGAATTGGGCTGGAACGACATCTTTGGCGAAATGGCGTTAATTAATAACAATCCTCGTTCTGCCACGGCCACGGCCATAGAAGACAGCTGGGTATATATGCTAAAAAAGGAAGTGTTTCAAAACAGCATCAATTCTTTGCACCCATTTATGAAAGCGATCTTCTCCTCCTTGGTAAACACCGCAAAAACAACCACAGAACAACAAATTCAACATGTTTCAAATAGGAGCTAAAGGGATTTAATCATGAATGAAAACGGTTTAAAACTAGAAAATTTTAAAGCAGGTGAATGTATTTTTAAAGAAGGCACACCTGCAGATTCCGCCTACATGATTACCAACGGTGAGGTTGAAATTTCTAAAGAAAAACACGGAGAAAGGATTGTATTAGCGACTAAGAAGCAAGGGGATGTGTTTGGGGAAATGGCATTGATTGAGCAGTCAGAACGTTCCGCCACTGCCACCGCAGCAAGCAATACGGTGTGTTATCGTCTCGACGAACAGTATTTCCTGCAAGAGCTGGATGGGCTACACCCGTTTATGCGCGGTATTTTTAAAAAGCTTTCTGGCATTGTCCGTAGGCAGACCGATACTGTGGCTCTGGTTGAAGCCGCAGACAGGATCAAAGAAAAAGTAACCGAGGAAGAAGAAAAACGTAAAGAACAGGAAAAACACTCTTTTTAATAGTGATCTATCCTTGCTCTATTAGCACATTATATATATAAAGGCGGCCACAACCAAAGGTGATTTTATGTCTTTTAATCCTATAGAGCAGAAAATTCTTAAACTCGACAGGCAGGTTCCTCGTTATACTAGTTACCCAACCGCCCCGCATTTTCATGACGGCGTAAAAGAAAAGAACTTTTCTCAAGGCCTATCCTCCCTCACCAACAACAAACCGGTTTCTCTCTATCTTCACATTCCGTTTTGCCATGAGATGTGTTTCTATTGTGGTTGTAACACCAAAATCACTAAAAAATATGCACCTGTTGAAAAATACACCGACATTCTCTTGCGTGAAATACGTACGGTGAGTGACACTATCGGAAAAAAACTTGATGTGTCACACATTCACTTTGGTGGCGGATCACCTAATTCCTTATACGCCAATGATTTTACTCGTATCATGGACATGTTGCGTGAACGCTTTAATGTACTTCCTACGGCAGAAATTGCCATTGAGTTAGACCCGAGAGTTTTAACACACGACAAAGCCGAAGCCTATGGCAAGAATGGTATCAATCGTGGTAGTTTGGGAGTACAAGATTTTAACGCAAAAGTCCAAAAAACCATCAATCGTATCCAGCCTTATGAACAAGTAAAAGAATCCATTGATTTGCTGCGCGGGTTTGATGTTCAGAAACTCAATATTGACCTGATTTACGGTCTACCCTACCAAACGGTTGAGGGCATCTTAGACAATATCGATAAAACTCTAACCTTAAAACCCGATAGGATTTCTCTCTTTGGCTATGCTCATGTACCGTGGATGAAAAAACACATGCGCCTGATTCCTGAAGAAGCACTCCCTCAGGCAGACATGCGGCTTGAAATGTTCCATAAAGCTAAAGATAAGCTCGTGAAAGAAGGCTTTATTTCTATTGGGTTAGATCATTTTGTCCTTCCTGACGACCCTATGGCAATTGCGCTCAAAGAAGGTACATTAAATCGTAATTTCCAAGGCTATACCACAGACAACGCCGACACCCTCATTGGTATGGGCTGTTCTGCTATTAGCTATCTACCCACCGGCTATTACCAAAATAATTCTAAAGTTCATCTCTATGAAAAAGAGGTAATGGAGTGGGGCTTAGCCACTGAACGGGGTATTGAGTTTAGCGGTGATGATGTATTACGCAAAACAATAATCGAAGACATTATGTGTAATTTAAAAGCCGAAACGGCCACCATTTTGGAATCATTTAAAAAATCCAATGATTTCTTCGATGTTGAATTAGCCCAAATGCAGGGATTGGTAGACGATGGCATCATTGAAATTGATACAAAAAAGACCATCACTGTCACCCCTGAAGCGGCTGCAGCAGTGAGGGTTGTAGCTTCCTATTTTGATGAATATTTCAACCCACAGACCAATACAAAACACTCTCGCGCTATTTAATTCGGAGCCACACCCGCCAAGTGTTTTATTTGTAGCCACGGTGTTTGAGTAAAATTTCCCGTGCATGATTGATCTCACTGGCAATGTATTTAGAACCACCCTTGTCCGGATGGTTGAGGTTCATCAAGCGCTTATATGCTGCCCGCACATCTTCTTCCATATACATCTCATCAATCTCAAACATTTCAATGGCCTGTTTTACCGTCATTTGATCATCAGAAGATTCTTTTGTGCTTGCTGTAGACGACTTAGCCTTATCAAACGCAGTCTTTGCTGCGCTGATACGGATAATTTTTTCAATCAGCGCGGCACTGAATAATATGAAACTCAAGAACGAAGCTGGGATAAATGCCCTGGCCATAAAGAATAAGATAATTATGCTTAATAAAACGGCTACAATTAGCCACTTACCTTCTCTAGACATTGCTCTTCCTGCCCCTTCTGGGCATCATTATGCCCCCCTATTGAAACCAAGCCAACTTTGGCAAACCAAATAAGGTAGCGCTTGACCAAAGATTGTTTTTCATCAGGAAAATTAGCGGCAATTTCTCTGACCGTGTTACCATCATATTGTTGTAAATAACGGAAAATTGCCTCTTGATCTTCCTTAGAAATCAACAGGCAAAAACTATTTACCCCAAGATCACGTATTGTGTTAAATCGTTTTTCATCCGCACCGCCACAAAGACATACCGCATCCTCATCTTTAATGTGTGCGGTGGGATAACTGTCAAATATGGTAAATGGATCATTAAATAGTGGGTGAGAAGGCTGACCTTGCGGTTTCTTGCACGATTCATTGACCTTACTGTTTCTAATCTCACCAAGCTCTGCCCACAATTCCTGATAGCTGGAAATAATATGTTTCCAGTCATAAAGCTGTTCGGCACGCTTTTGACCGGCCTTGCCCATCTTGTTGCGTAAATCTTTGCTGTTGATCAACGCCGTATAGGCATCTGCGCATTTCCCCACATCCACACTGGTCATCTGGCAGGCTGTGCCGATATAATGGTCATAGTTATCGATTCGGCTTTCAAATCTTTGTCCTAAATCAAAAGAAAGCCCTGGCGCGGGTGCAAGCGTAGGAATAGTAATCCCATCTTCACCGTTGCGCACCGTATCACGATACCCGTTCCAATCGGTTACCACAACAGGCTTCCCCGCCGCCATAGCTTCAAGCGGTGTTAAACCAAACGTTTCCTGAATATTATCTGAAAGAGAAGTAAACACATCACACGCATGATAGATAATATCACGAATTTCTGGCTTTCTTCCATCAACTATTATGTGCATAACAGAGGGGGACATGGTCTTTGCCCCATCCAGAAACCCCTTCTTCTGCCCATCATTATCAAACCAACCCGATTGCACCAGCACTACTTTCTTACCGGTACGTTTGGCGGCCTCTTCCAATGCTAGATACATCGGTGTGGGGTGCGCTTTTGCATGCATACTCAAACGCCCTACAAAAAGAAACACAATAGCATCTTCGGCAATTTTTAGCTCTTTACGCAGCGCATTTGCCCGCTTTTTACGGTCTTCTGTAGCCTTATAATACTCACAATCGACTCCCAAAGGAATAACCGGCAATTGAATATTCAACTCAAATTTTGGACCGCCAAAACGCTGCCGCATATATTCTGAATAAGTATCAACCACATTCGCAATCGATTTACGCACCACATGTGACGTACAAATGATCGCATCCCACTCTTGAGTTGGCGCGATGATTGTGTCTTCAAAAAGTCCCATCACCCCTTCTGAAGAAATCGTATGCGTTAGCCCACACAAACTATAATCACGTTGATTATAGGCGCGACGTGTCCACGCATATTGGGCAATTTGTGGAGCAGGAATATAAAAACATCCCGGTTCAGAAAACTGATGCTGGCGATCAGGAGCTATCCAGCGAAATGTAATATTTTTATTGTCTTTTCGCTCTTTCAGGTAACGATTGGCGCTGTCACCAAATCCATCAAAACTCTTACGATTATGAGCAAAACAATAAAAATCTTTTATGTCGGAATGTTTGACAAATGCTTTGAGAAAACTCTCATTCGCCGAACCTTTACCCATAAGCTTAGGGCCGGACGTACTGTAATTTTCTCCGTCATAATGGATCGCAGCATTGGCTTTTTTCGACATAATTCCTCTCTTTAACATCTAGATTCCGCAGCATATCAGCACATCAACACTGTTTCCAGCATTTCTTGCATTATAACATCAAAATGAATATGATGCCTTATTATGACAAAAGACGGTATCATCATAGAAACAATTTCGGTTGGCAAAAATGTCAAAATGACGGCCATTGATCCCATATCAGGGGTAGAGGCTTCAATCGTATGTGATCCAAAAATGTCGAGAACCCAATTGGAAAATACCGCAATAAAAAAACTCGAATATTTGATCAATAAGCGAGGCACTCAGCCCGTCTCCCATTCATCAGGACTTAATGAAACTCCCTTAATTAAAAAAGGTTTCTGGATTGAAGATGAATCGTAAACAACGTAGAGCACAACAGAAAAAATCCGGCACCACTACCTCCAACCTCCTCCAGAAACCTCAAGGAGTTCAGTTAACAACGGAACAAGCCTTTAAAATGGCGCGAGCCAAACATGAAGACGGCAACTGGCTGGACGCGGAACATATGTATAAGGAGCTTTTGAATAAAGTTCCTGGTCACACGGGAGCCTGGCACTATCTCTCGGTGTTAATGTCCGAGCAAGACCGCATGCAGGAGGCCATCGCCTTGGCTGAAAACGCTATTCGACTGGACAATAAGAATCCCGTTCTATTCTTTAACCTTGCCCGCTTATATAACAATTCAGGCTTTAATGAAGAAGGCAAGAAGATGCTGGATGAAGCTTACCGCCTTAATCCTAATTCTGCCTCCATCATCAACGCCATTGCTCGCAACCATAAATACGACAACATTGATAGTAATATAGTAAATAATATCAACAGATTATTAGATATATCTAACTTAGAAGATGAAGAAAAATCACTGCTCTTTTTTGCCCTTGCCAAGATCCATGATGATTGCAAAAAACACGATCAGGCTTTTGAATATTACCTACAGGCGAATGCACTCAAATTTCCTTTTATGGATTTTAAACCTGAACGTTTGGACTATTTATACCATAAGAATAAAGAGATATTTACATCTGATTTCTTTAAAAAGAGTGCCCATCGTGGTTCACAATTTAAAACACCTGTCTACATTGTGGGGATGCCTCGCTCTGGAACAACGTTAGCGGAACAAATCCTCAGCAGCCACCCTCAGGCACATGGCACAGGAGAGCTCGACACCATCTTTCGGGTAGCCTGCACCATCACCCAACGCCGTGGCATTGCTGAACCGTTTGATTTCTTTAATGTCATCAACGAGGTTTCAGACGACGAATTGTTGGATTATGCCCAGCAGCTAGAGCAGCGTTTACGTAGGGATTCAAGTAATGATAGCAAAATATTTATCGATAAGATGCCTACCAATTTTAACTACATAGGCCTAATTGGGTTACTCTTCCCTAATGCAAAAATCATTAATTGCCAGCGCAATGCTATGGATTGCTGCGTTTCGAACTTTATGCAGCCTTTTGCCAACGGCAATTCTCACAGCTATGATTTGAAAGCCTGCGCACAATTTTATAATCATTACGAACGTATGATGGACTATTGGCAGGACGTCTCTCCCCTGCCTATCTACAATCTTAATTATGAGAATCTGGTAGCCAATCAGGAAGAAGAAACCCGAAAACTGCTTGATTTTGTTGGTGTAGACTGGAACGATGCCTGCTTAGATTTCCATAAAAACAAGCGCACAGTCAGAACCGCCAGCACCTCACAAGTACGCGAACCGATGAACAATAAATCGGTAGAAAAATGGCGGAAATATAAAAAATATTTAGCACCACTCATCGATGAACTCAATATTGATAAATAAATTACTCCGCCTATTGACTTAGAGTGTTTAGAACACCATATTAAGCATATAAGCACAGTAATTTTGGAGCGTAATATGGCAAAAGCAGCGACAGATGCAAATTTTGAAGAAGAAGTCATCAATTCACAAAAACCGGTTCTGGTAGATTTTTGGGCGGAATGGTGTGGGCCTTGTCGTCAACTGTCGCCTATTTTGGATGAAATTTCTTCTGAACTTGGGGACAAAATTGATGTTGTAAAAGTCAATATTGATGAAAACCCAGAAACCCCAACTTCCTATGGAGTGCGCGGGATTCCTACTTTATTAATTTTTAAGGGTGGGAAAGTAGTTTCTACCAAAGTGGGAGCTTTACCTAAAAGCGCACTGGTCAACTGGATCAACGAAGAAGCCTAAAAAATTATATTTTAAAGCCATCCCCAAGATAGACACTACGTACTTCTTGGCTGGAAACTATCTCGTCTGGAATTCCGTCCATAAGCACAGAGCCGTCATGAATAATATATGCACGATCGATAACATCCAGTGTGTCGCGTACATTATGATCGGTGATCAAAACACCAATGCCTCGGTCTTTAAGGTGGGCAACAAGGTTACGTACCTCACCCACCGCGATGGGGTCAATCCCCGCCAATGGCTCATCGAGTAAAATAAAAGAAGGACGCGCCGCCAAACAGCGTGCAATTTCTACTCTTCGACGCTCCCCACCAGAAAGAGCAATGGCCGGCACTTTACGTAAATGTTCAATAGAAAATTCAGCCAAAAGTTCATCGAGCATCATATTGCGATTGCTTGCAATTGGTTCAACCACTTCTAAAATAGCCATAATATTCTGTTCCACATTCATTCCACGGAAAATAGAAGCCTCCTGTGGCAGATATCCTACCCCCAAACGGGCACGTTGATACATAGGAAGGCTGGTAACGTCTTCGCCGTTTAATTTAATCACCCCATAGTCAGGATTAATCAGGCCGGTGATAATGTAAAACAGGGTGGTTTTCCCTGCGCCATTTGGCCCTAATATACCCACCGCTTCCCCGCGCTTGATGTTCAGGCTAATATCCCGCAAAACCGGACGCTTGTTGTAGCTTTTACCAACATTTTCAACCTCTATCGCTCCGGAAACATGCACCACATCGCCAGCCCGTCTTTTCCCGACGATTTTTTGCCTCACAACATCCTTGGAAGGAATTTCTCCTAAAAAGTCATTTCCTGACATAGATAGATATAGTCTTTCTTAAATTGATAAATCAGCCTGCATGATAACTAATTTTTACCCCTAAGTCATCGATTATTTCACAACAGGGTAACCTTGTACCTGCCAGTCAAGAAAACTGCCCGCATAATTCCAAAGGTCACGCTCGATTCCTTCTGAGATTAATTTTTCACACGCAATATGCGATCGAACACCCGCCTTACACATAAACACCATTTTGATATTTGTATCCTCTGGTACGCTTATGTTATTAAGAACCACATTCCCCAGCGGCACTAATATCGCCCCGTCCACATGACCTTCTTGATATTCCCACACTTCCCGCACATCATACAAAACCGCCTGCCCCTCTGCAAGCCATTGCTGTAATTCTTCTGCGTCTGTTATATGTATCTCCGGCATGATCTAATGACGACCGGTTGAACCAAAACCGCCCTCACCCCGTGCCGTATTGTCCAGATCGTCTACCGCCTTAAAATAACCCTGCGTAAACGGGGCAATAATCATCTGGGCAATGCGCATACCACGGTTGATGGTAAAGTCTTCATTGCTCAAATTAACCAGTAGCACCTTGATCTCACCACGATAATCCGCATCAATCGTCCCTGGGCTATTGAGTACCGTGACTCCATTTTTATAGGCCAATCCAGAGCGCGGACGAATTTGAGCTTCATATCCTTCTGGTAACGCAATGGCAAAGCCTGTGGCCACCAGCTTCCGCTCCATGGGTTTAAGTACCATGTCTTCATCAATTGCCGCACGCAAATCCATCCCCGCACTTTGCAATGTTTCATAGGAAGGCATCTCAAGATCACCAAAATTATCAAGTTTTTTTAGTGGAATATCAATGTGACTCATACTCAAACTACCCTTCTTTGTTATTAAAATTTCCGGCAATTTTTGCTGCCAAACGATGGGCAACATGCTCTTTGCTCAATTTTGGCCAATCTTCCTGATCGGTTCGCGAGATGATATGCACGGTATTTTCGTCTTCTTCAAATACTTTTCCCTCTGAAACATCGTTGGCCACAATCCAATCACAGCCTTTTTGTTCCAATTTCACCCGAGCATTTTCCACCACATGTTCTGATTCTGCCGCAAAACCAATCACTAGCTTTGGACGCTTTTTACCATGCTTGCTGAGTGAGACTAAAATGTCTGGGTTTTCAGAGAAGGTGAAGGTTAGGGATTCCCCTTTATGCTGTTTTTTAATTTTTTGTCCGGAAATATCCGACGCACGCCAGTCTGCCACTGCTGCAGAACACACAGCAATGTCCACCGGCAGAACTGCCTCACACGCATCAAACATTTCTTGAGCCGACACCACATCCACCACCTGAACCCCTTCCGGATTGGTCAAATTATTAGGCCCCGCAACAAGCGTGACTTCTGCCCCCAGCATCGACAATGCCGACGCAATGGCGTGCCCCTGCTTACCGGAGGAATAATTGGTGATGTAACGCACAGGATCAATCTTCTCTTGGGTTGGTCCGCTAGTAACCAAAGCTTTTAGGCCAGATAACGGCCCTTTTCTTTTATTCACCCCACAAGAATGGCCAATAAACGCCTCTATCTCATTAACAATTTCATCAGGCTCACTCATCCGACCAAAGCCATGTTCTCCACACGCAAGGTCGCCCTGTACAGGGCCAATAAAATGAACACCATCTTTTTTCAACGTTCTAACATTACGTTTGACCGCCACATGTTCCCACATTTTCACGTTCATCGCCGGAGCTACAATCACAGGCTTATCAGAGGCTAAACATAGGGTAGATGCAAGATCATCCGCCAAACCATTAGCCATTTTCCCTAAAAAATCCGCACTAGCAGGAATAACTGCAATGACATCATGCTCTCGTGAAAGCCGAATATGCCCCATCTCACTTTCATCGTTTAGGGAAAAAATATCCTGATAGACCTTATTACCCGAAAGTGCCGCGCACGACATGGGAGTTACAAACTGCTCTCCGCCTTTACTTAAGACCACACTTACCACATGACCGTTGGTTTTTAACTGACGAATAACATCGAGCGCCTTTACTGCAGCAATGCTGCCAGTGATGATCAATAATATACGGATTTTTTTGCTTTTAGTGTTGTTCGACATAGTGCCCTTATATCATATTGAGTAACAGCATTGTTATGGCCGAAACAACGGCGGATAACAAGGCTATTTTCAAGTAATCAATTTTTTTACTACGCCTGCGTGCCAAAGCATCAATCGTGCGTGGATGCAGTTTTATTCCCTCACTGGTGATGATTTCTGGCAGTCTGTCTGCTATGGTTATAATGTGGTTCACCCGTGTCATTATTTTTTTAGCCTCACAGGCTACCTGCTTTGCCTTGCCTTTTGCCCCAAGATTTTCTGTACCCCATTGCTCTATCAACGGCTTACTGATCATCCAGAAATTAGCCTCAGGGTTTAACTTTCTCCCTAGCCCTTCTGCCAGCATCATGGTTTTTTGTAACAACAGTAATTGCGGTTGGGTTTCCATCTGAAAATCTTCAGTTATCTTAAACATCTGACGCAGCAATTTGGCAATGGAAATTTCATTTTGTGGCTTGCCGTGAATAGGCTCTCCAATTGAACGTACCGCCTGCATAAACAAATCACGATCTTGATCCGCCGGAACATACCCCGCATCAAAATGAATATCCGCGACTTTACGATAATCACGATTTAGGAAGCCTAAGAGCATTTGTGCCAAGTAGAGCTGACTTTCCAAATCGATCCGCCCCATAATACCAAAATCCACCACAATGATATTGCCGTCTTTATCAACAAACACATTACCCGGATGTTGATCAGCATGAAAAAACCCGTCCCGAAACACTTGAAGAAAAAACACATTGGATGCTTTTTGCAGTACATCATCGGGATTGATGCCGGCCTTTTGCATCCCCTTTACATCGTCAATGCGAAGACCACCAACCCGCTCCATTGTTAACACACGTTCTGATGTCATATCCCAATTAATTTTTGGCACTTTAAAATAGTCTGTATCTTTAAAATTTTCTGCCAATTCACACGCCGCAGATGCCTCCAACCGGAAATCCATTTCTACGGAAGATGTGGTAGCAAATTTTTTTACCACCTCTGGAAGTTTAAGCCTCCGATACTCATAAAATAAATTGGAAATAAGTGCCGCCGCCCAGTATAAAAACTCAATGTCCGCAGTAAATTTTTTCTTGATATTGGGGCGTAAAATTTTTACCGCTACTTCCTTGCCGTCCATGTCTTTGGCAAAATGCACCTGCGCGATAGAAGCCGCGGCCACAGGCTTTTTCTCAAACTCACTGAATAATTCCTCAACCGGTTTGCTAAACTCATTCTCAATCGTCTTTTTTACCAACTCAAAAGGGAAAGGGGGCAATTTGTCCTGTAATTTTTCTAGATCTTCTGCCAATTCATCGCCTACAATATCCGCTCGAATCGAAAGCGCTTGCCCCAGCTTGATATATGTTGGCCCAAGCTGGTATAAAGCATTGGCTAAGTTTTGGCCTTTGCGGTTGGAATCTATTTTGCGGGTAAAAAACACCGCAATCCATTGCACAACCCACGGGAACTTCCCCTCGTATAAAAAGAAAAGCGCGTCATTACGACCCAATACCCTCAATACACGCAGAATGTAAAACAGATTACGAATCATACGAAACATCTATATCTTCCACCCACTGTGAATGGCTACCACACCTTGAGTCAGTGTCTCGTAACTCACTCTTTTAAACCCAGCATCTTCAATCATATGCGCAAATTTTGTTCGGTTAGGAAATTGCCGGATCGACTCCACCAAGTAACGGTAAGACTCATCATCATTGGCAATAAGTTTGCCCATAAACGGAATGAGTTTGAAGGAGAATCCATCATAGATTTTTCCCAAAACCGGATTGTCGACATGGCTAAATTCCAAACACATAAAACGCCCACCGGTTTTTAACACGCGGTGAATTTCTTTGAGCGCCTTCGTACGATCGGTAACGTTACGAATACCAAACGCAATCGTCACAAAATCAAAGCTATCATCCTCATAGGGGATTTCTTCGGCGTTAACGATGTTCCAATTAATATGGGAGAGGATATTATGGTCAATGGCTCTTTGTTTTCCCTGTTCAAGCATATGTTCATTGATGTCCGTCACCATCACATCCACATCTACCCCAAGACGTTTTGCCCGTTTGAGAATCCGGAAGCTAATATCTCCTGTGCCACCCGCCAAATCAAGCACCTTATCCCCATCACTAAGGGTCAGCATATTCACAAAGTGATTTTTCCACACACGATGCAACCCCCCACTCATCGCATCGTTCATGATGTCGTATTTATCGGCGACCGAAGCAAAAACATCGTGTACTTTTCCAGCCTTTTCTTCAAAATCAACCTGTGTAAATCCAAAATCAATTTTCTTTGACATGCTATTTCCCCTTTGCTACTCTCTTGCTACTCTCTAAAGACACTCTGCTACCGCCAAAGGAATATAGATGCAAAATTCTCTAATGACAACACGTAACAAGCATGCCTGAACTTCCAGAAGTAGAAACCATCCGGCGCGGGCTCAATCTATCAATTAAGGACAAAGAAATATCCCACGCAGAAACCATGCGTCCTAATTTGCGCATTCCGTTTCCTATAGATTTTTGCGAACGTCTGGAAGGGCAGAAAATCACTAAAATTTCTCGCCGCTCTAAATATCTACTCATCACGCTCGATAGCCAAGATGTGTGGATTATTCACCTTGGAATGAGTGGAAAAGTAACTGTGTTAGAGCAAGCGCCAGAACAACTGGCCAAACACGACCATGTGATGGTGGAATTTACCGATGGTTCGGTGTTGCTCTATAACGACGCGCGACGCTTTGGGTTGATGGATCTGTGTAAGAAAAATGAATTGAACGATCATACATTATTCAAACAACTTGGCCCCGAACCTCTGACAGATAATTTTAATATAGATTATTTCCGCCCTACTCTTTTAAAGAAACACACACCGATAAAAAATACGATAATGGACAGTCATGTGGTCGTTGGCGTGGGGAATATCTACGCCTGTGAGAGCCTGTTTCGCAGCAAAATATCACCCACACGTAACGCCTCCTCTCTGAATAAAAAGGAAACAGATTTATTGATAAAAAACATCAAAGATATACTCACCGAGGCCATTGCATCGGGCGGCTCCACCTTACGGGATTACGTCCAATCCTCCGGAGAAATGGGCTATTTCCAACATCGCTTCAGTGTGTATGGGAGAGAAGGAGAGGACTGTATCACCTGCCGTTGTACAATACAGCGAATCAAGCAGCAAGGCAGATCAACCTTCTTCTGCACAACATGTCAGAAATAATTACAGCAACCAGATACTGGCTAACCCCAAAAAGATAAAGAAAGAAGAAATGTCAGTGATTGTGGTTAAAAACACCCCTGAAGCGATAGCGGGATCCACACCCATTCTGACCAAACCAAGGGGAACCAACGCTCCGGACAAGGCGGCAAGAATCAACGCTGCCGCTATAGAAAAGGCAAAAACAAGGCTCAAATACAAATCGTCATAATAAAAATATGAAACCAGCCCCACAATGCCTGCAAATAACAAACCATTGACCGCCGAAGCCAACACCTCTTTTATCACAATCCTCTTTGCGTTGGTCTCCGTAAGTTCTTTTGTGGCAATAGAACGTACCGCAATAGTCAATGTCTGTGTCCCAGCATTGCCTGACATCGACGCAACAATTGGCATTAATACGGCCAAAGCCACCAATTGTTCAATTGATGCAGCAAACATTGCAATAACTGCTGAAGCAGCAATTGCCGTGACTAAATTGACCAAAAGCCAAGGAAACCGGTGCATGGATGTTTCAACAAAGGCCGCATATAAATCCGCCTCTTTTACGCCCCCTAGGTGCAAAATATCCTCTTCAGCTTCTTCTTTCATAATATCGACCACATCATCAATGGTGATTACCCCTACCATTTTACCATCACCATTGACCACTGGAGCCGATGCCAGAGCATATTTACGGAACGTATAGGCCACTTCTTCCTGATCCATCTGATCCTTAATGGTATATATCTTGTCCTCCATGATGTCTTTTATCTTTACATCACGGTTATTACGAATTGCTTTACTGATGAGAACAGAACCAACAGGAACGGATTCCTTATCCACCACAAAAATCGAATAAAATACTTCCGGCAAATCGTCCGATGAACGTAAATAATCAATTGCACTCCCCACATCCCAATTCTCCCCAGCTGCGACGTATTTGGTGTGCATCAAACGTCCGGCAGATTCCTCCGGATAGGACAAACCTTCTTCAATTGTGTCTCTTTGCTCTTGAGGGATAGCCTCAAGAATTTCGTCTTGATTTGACTGTTCTAGATCTTCAATGACCTGCACCGCATCGTCATGTTCTAAGGTAGCAATGGCTTCAGCACTTTGTTCCGCACCAAGAACTTCCACCACGTTGTCTTTAATATCAGGATCAAGCTCAACAAGAATTTCCGGATCAAAATCATCTCGGATAATTTCAATAAATTCTCGTCTTTGGTTGTTACTAATAACATTGAGAAATTCGGCCACGTCGGCTGCGTGCATGTCTTCCACATGCTCCCGCACACCCGAAACATCCGCGACATCCAATGCCTGAAGAATAATTTCAACCTTGTCTTTCTTTAACTCATACGTTTCTTCTTGAGGAGTAAGCGCATGCATGTCTTGTTCAACGGTAACTTTTTCCATTATGCCCCCCAAAAAAATGATGATTAAAAACGGTTGATTGTGACAAACTATCTACACTATTTACCAGATAAATGCAAATATCCTTATTTATAAAGTCAAAGATTACCATTAGTTGTGTTTTTCTAGTATATATACTATACTTAAAATTTCCAATATGATACAAATGTAGTATATTAATATAATTTAGGGGAGTTATATTATGGTTGAAATGACCGGTCATGAAAGGGTGATGGATGTTAACGAAATTATCGTAAGCAAAACCAACCTAAAGGGGCATCTTACTTATGCTAATGATGTTTTTTGTAAATTTGCTGGTTATTCAGTATCCGAAATTATGGGAAAACCCCATAGTATTATTAGAAATCCGAACATGCCACGCTGTGTATTTAAATTATTATGGGACAGAATACAGGACGGAAAAGAAATCTTTGCCTATGTGGTAAATCGCTCACGTAACGGGGATCATTATTGGGTTCTGGCGCATGTCACGCCAAGCTATGATCCAAGCGGACAAATAAACGGCTACCATTCAAACCGCCGCAAGCCGGATTCAAAAGCCGTGGCTACCATTTCTGAAATATACGATTTATTGCTCAAAGAGGAAGCCAAACACTCTAACCGTAAAGATGGGATGAATGCGGGCACCGAACTTTTACATAAATTTCTTGAAGATAAAGGAGTAGAATACGATGAATTTGTCCTCTCTATCTAATATTCTAATCAGTATTGTTACTGCAATTGCACTCGTAATAATTGTTTTCTTGAGTGGTGCTAACGCACAAGTGGGAATAGAGCCTGCAATAATATCTTCCGTAATAATATTGACTTATTTTATTTATAATAAACGCTCTATCACATCTAAATTAAAAAATATGACTGATGTCTGTAATGGAATTTACAAAGGTGATTTTGATCAACGGGTAATTATTGATTATGAAAAACAACCCGGTATGAAAGACATCGTAAAGCTAGCTAATGCCATAAACGCGTCGATTGATGCCAGCGATGCGTTTGTACGTGAATCTGCCCTTGCCATGAATGCTGCCAGCCATGGCGCTTATTACCGCACCATCCGCCCCGAAGGCATGCAGGGCGCGTTTTCTCAAAGTGCTGCAGGCATCAATTCTGCCATACAGTTACTGGCAGACAAGGATGCGGCAGATAAAAAGAACAAGTACATGATTGATAAAATGATGGAAGAAATCAGCAACGTAGTGGGTTCTGTTAATCGTGGTGATCTGTCCATCCGTATTGATGTTGATCAGTTTGAGGATGCTTATAAAAATCTTATCTCAAGCATGAATGATCTTATGGCAACGGTGGAATCTCCGGTATCTGCGGCGAGAAAAAGTCTTATTAATCTCTCAGAAGGAAATCTTACCGTAGAAATGACTGGAGACTTCAAAGGCGAATTTAAGGCTATGCAAGATGCAACAAATACCACCATCCAACGGTTACGTGACATGGTCAGTAAAATAAACACTGCCTCTAATGAAGTCACAAACTCATCGCAAGAAGTTGCTACTGGTAGTATGGATCTTTCTCAGCGTACAGAAAAACAAGCCTCAACCTTGGAAGAAACCGCTGCTTCCATGGAAGAGATTGCTGCAGCGGTTAATCAAAATGCCGATAACGCTAAAAATGCTGTGGAGTTAGCCAATCAATCCAATGAAATTGCTACAAATGGATCAGGGGTTGTGGGTTCTGCGGTTTCGGCCATGGACGAAATACAAAGATCTTCCAAACGGGTGGTTGATATTATCACCACCATTGATGAAATTGCCTTCCAAACTAATCTTCTTGCCCTAAACGCCGCGGTAGAAGCTGCTCGTGCTGGAGATGCGGGAAAAGGCTTTGCTGTAGTTGCTAGTGAGGTTCGCACCCTTGCCAGCCGTTCGGCAGAAGCATCAAAAGAGATTAAGGAACTCATTACTGAAAGTGAAACTGCGGTATCGAATGGAACAAGACTGGTCAATGAGTCGGGAGAAACCTTCGGTGAGATTGCCAGCTCGTTCAATGAACTTGTGCAATTAATTACCGACATTGCCGAAGCTAGCAATGAGCAATCTACCAGCGTTCAGGAAATTAATACCGCCATCACCCAGATGGACGAAGCCACCCAGCAAAACGCTGCTTTGGTAGAAGAGAGTACTGCAATGGCAGAAAATATGGTCAAACAGGCAAAACAGCTCCTTGTCTTGATGGAATTTTTTGATATTGGAGAAGAAAGCAGTGAGCTGCTTACGGAAGCAAAACCGGTGACCATTAGTTCAAAATCTTCAGCGCCTAAAGGAATGGCCAGTTCTGAAATGCATGCTGCCGCTGCCATTGGGACAGGCTCAGCTAATGACGATGGGTGGGAAGAATTCTAAGTTTAATATATTTCCGTTGCCTGAGGTATTATACTCACGATATAACGCTAAAAAATAATTCTTAATATGCGTTTGGTATGAAGTGATTTACAAGGAAATTATAGGCATAATTGCGGTATGTATTACAATTGCAGCGTATGTACCCTATATTTATTCTATCCACAAAGGCAAAACCACCGCCCATGTCTTTTCGTGGGTCATTTGGGGCTCCAGTACGTTGATTGTTGGCATTGCCCAGTTTCTTGAAAGGGGTGGCGCTGGCTCTTGGCCCATTACAATCTCAGGCATTATCACCCTCTATGTGGCACTGTTAGCCTACATAAAAAAGGGCGAGATCAAAATCACAAAAACAGACTGGATGTTCTTTACCATCGCAATGCTGTCTATCCCTTTGTGGTATGTCACAGCAAGCCCTTTATGGTCAGTTTTGCTTTTAACCACCATCGATCTGTTAGGATACGCCCCCACCATGCGTAAGGCGTATGATGACCCTTTTAAAGAAAAGCTGGGCTTCTTTGCCATTATGGCCTTTCGCAATTTTCTTTCCATTGCCGCGTTGGAACATTATTCTCTGACCACAGTATTTTTCCCCTTTGCCACGGGCGTGGGTAGTGCCATCTTGGTCGGCATTATAATTTACAGAAGAAAATCGTTAAAAAACGACTAAAACAAAAATATCTACTTCCATCATCAAAAAAAGCTTGCAATAATGACAGATATAACCTAGTTAAGAACCAGAATCATTCTTAATAAGCATATTAACCCTAGCAATAAAGGTTCCGTCGTGAAAAAACTTTTTACCATCCTTACTCTCGCTCTTCTTTTCAGCGTAAACACTGCCCATGCGGAAGAAGAATATACCATCACCATTAAAGATCATAAATTTACACCAGAAACATTAACCATTCCGGCAGACACAAGAGTGCGCCTGATTGTTGACAATCAAGACCCAACGCCTGAAGAATTTGAAAGCCACGACATGAACCGTGAAAAAATCATCAAAGGCAACTCTCAAGGCGTGATTTTGGTTGGCCCACTAAAAGCGGGAACCTATAAATATTTTGGTGAATTTAACGAAGACACCGCCAAAGGGACAATTGTTGTTGAATAAGCTTACGTAAGGTACAATTATGCTATCCACTGCCATTATCATTTTTCGTGAAGTCTTTGAAATCGTTCTAATTCTGGGCATTGTGTTGGCTGCCACCCGAGGCATTGAAGGCAGAATGAAATGGATTAGTGGTGGCGTGATTGCAGGGCTACTTGGCTCTGCTACCGTAGCAGTTTTTACTGACCAAATCTCTAACATTTTTAACGGTGTTGGGCAAGAAATCCTCAATGCTTCTATCTTATTCACTGCTTCATTACTCATTGGTGCCACAGTGATCTGGATGCACAAGCATGGCAAAGAAATGAAGGCAAAAATGAACCATGTTGGAATGTCTATTGCCGAAGGTGAAATAGCTCACATCTCTCTTTCAATCATCATTGCTCTGGCTATCTTGCGTGAGGGGTCAGAAATTGTTCTCTTTATGTACAGCATGTTACTGGTAGGGAAATCGACCGCAGATCTCATTAGCGGCTCACTAATTGGCTTGGTTTCTGGTACAGTAATTGGGCTGGCTATCTATTATGGCTTATTAAAAATGTCGACCAAATATTTCTTCAAAGTCACTTCATGGCTGTTGATTCTTCTGGTGGTCGGGATGGTGTCTCAGGCTACGGGCTTCCTTGTTGCCGCGGGATATTTTGAAGGCTTGTCGGAAGTGGTATGGGACAGCTCCGCCCTGATTTCAGATCGCAGCGCCATTGGTCAATTATTGCAAGCATTGGTGGGTTATACCTCACACCCAACCAAGATTCAGTTGCTTCTATGCGCCATCACATTGTTTGGCATTGTGTCGTTGATTAAATGGATTGACTGCAAAGAAAAAAATAAAAAGACCCTTGCATAACTCTCGTGTAACTGTTTTTCTTAAGTACTATTTTTTTACCTTACGGAGAAATCTATGACCGATATATTGATGTTTGCCGGCAGTGCGCGTAAAGATTCATACAATAAAAAGCTGATTAATATTGCCGCAGAATACGCCAAAGAGCTTGGTATCAACGTTACGGTCATTGATCTGGCCGATTACCCAATGCCCATCTATAACGGTGACATTGAAGCGGAAAGTGGCGCGCCGGAAAACGCCCAGAAGCTTTATAAATTGATCGAGTCACACAAAGCTCTGCTTATTGCTTCACCGGAATATAACGGCCTGCCCTCCCCGCTGTTGAAAAACACCATCGATTGGGTTTCACGCATCAATATGAAGGTCTACGCCGGAAAATTTGCCGCCATTATCAGCGCCTCTATCGGTGGCCTTGGCGGATTGCGCGGATTGCCTCATCTGCGCACCTTACTGAGCAATATAAATGTGATTGTTATCCCTCAACAAGCCGCCATCGGCTTTGCGGAAAAAGCCTTTGATCAAAACGATCAACTGGTTGACAAACAGCAACAAGTCCTCCTCACCTCAGTCATCAACGAGCTGATTGATATCATGCGCTAATGGTGCCCAGAAGAGGACTTGAACCTCCACTCCCCAAGGGGAACTAGCACCTGAAGCTAGCGCGTCTACCAATTCCGCCATCTGGGCATATATAAATGGTGCGACCGAGAGGACTTGAACCTCCACAGGATTTCTCCCACAGCGACCTCAACGCTGCGCGTCTACCAGTTCCGCCACGGTCGCAGATAGACTAAAACATCTCCATACAACCTAAGCCATTTATTGCGTTTGTAAAACAAACTTATAAATCGCTGGCGTCACTGGGCTTGCAGAGATTATC
>JAUIFA010000012.1 GCA_030429625.1 Alphaproteobacteria bacterium
GAAGCTAGTGGCATAGTATGTATTTTTTTCTTAACATGCAGGAGATTTCAATAATTGTAGAAATCCCCTGCTTTGTTCCACCTAAATAACACAACAAAGGATCATTATAATCCTAAGGATTGAGTATTAAATAACTGTCGTATGTTCAAGAAAAGGTTTGGCCATATAATTCCACTTGGGCAGATAATCATCAAAAATGATAGGCATTTCAGCCATGAATGATTCTGAAACCTTGCGACTTGTTTGGTAAACCTTTTCAAAAACCTTTACCGTCACGGTTAACCCTTTTGAAGTTTTTGTTCGGGAAATCAATTCTTGAACTAAGGCAACACTTTTGAATACAATACCTTGACATGCTCGTGTGACATGTGGAAACAAGCGATGCTCAATAGGGTTGTATTTTGAGCAATAAGGTGGGTAGTGAGCAATACGAATCGCTATACCAATTTCATTGACAAGCTTTTGCAACTCCTCTTTGAATATATAATAATGTGAACTATTGCTGCCACCACCATCGCAAAGTATCAGAATAGAGGTTGCCTGCGGATAAAGGTGCTTGCCTGCTGTGAGCCACCAATGTCGAATGCTGTCGCACGCAAATTGGCTGGTATCTTTGCTGGTTCCTAGATGAATATAGCCGTGATTGTATTTCAAGTCATAAAGCGCATGTGGAATGATGACGCCTTCGGCCGTACTGACAAAATCATGGTCATTGGTTTCAATCACTTGTTGGGTATAAAGGTGTCCATCTCGGTAGAAGTTTCCCAAATATTCTTTCTTTTTGGTATCCATACTGATAATAGGATTGCCATTTTTCTGGTAAAGTTGGCGCAAGCGGGCAATATTTTCAAATTGTTCATTGCGGTTTTCTACTTGCCCCATCGTCACATTCTTTTGCGCTTTGCGGCGACGAAAACCTAGTTGCCTTAGCAGCTTTTTTATAGTTGTGATGCTCGTCTTTTGTTGATACTTTGCATATATCAGCTCACAAATTTCTCTGGGTTTAAGATGTGTCCAGCGGATGTCTGCATCCATTGGGTCACCTGCTGTATACATATCGATCACATCTAGAAGACACTGGCTCAAAAGGTCGTTTTTTTATCATATGGTTTTCGACCACCACCCGGCCGACGAATTCGTCCTTTTGGCAACATGGCATTGGCTTTAAGTTCTGCTTGACCTCTTTGAATCGTTCTCGCCGAACATCCAAGTACTTGTGCCATGTATAGCTGGCCTCCGTATCCGAGTTTGTGTGCTTCAACGGCTGCATAACGTCGTTTATCTTTTTCAGATAATGTCTCAAAAAATGCACGCATTTGTTGTTCGCTTTCAACATTATATTTTTTCATCTTTCACCTCTTCGGTAAAAGATTATGCTCAAATTCGAGAATGTCAATATTTATGCCAACTGCGACAGTTATTTAATCCCTGTTCCTTAGAGTTGTTCCTGAATAATTTAATCTAGGTTTTTGGCCACAGATTTACACAGATTTACACAGATAAAATATGAGCGAAGTTACAAAATCAGCGTTCATCAGCGTTTATCAGTGTCCTATTTCTTAATGAGGAACAAGTCTATTATTTAGTTAGTGTCAGGGATTTATGGGATGATGGGGATTACAAATCCCATAAATCCCGC